>NZ_SPDV01000111.1 GCF_004564275.1 Sphingomonas parva (ex Maeng et al. 2020) | reverse complement strand
GCGGCCGGGGCGCCCAGGCCTGCGACGACGCCGTGCCGGCCCCTCCGCGCGGCGCTGCCGCACGATCCCCCTCCGCGTACCGGGAAGGGAATTGCGCTGCGGCGGCGCAGCGGGGGGCGCGGCGCCTCTATAGGGAAAGCAGGCACGGCGCGTGCCGCGGCCGCCGGCCGCGCGGCGTCGCATGACAGGAGGGAAGATGCTCGTTTCACTGGCTCTGCTCGGCGCCCAGGCGGCGAGCGCCCCCGCCCCCGCCCCCGCCCCCCCGCCCGCGGCGGACTGGCGGCTGGTCAGCCTCGCCGACGATACTCTGGTCTTCGTCGACAAAAGCAGCGTCCGGCCGGACGGCGGCCGCGTCGCTTATACCGCCTGGACCTTCTACAAGGAGGCGAGCGCGCATGGCGACAATTACCGGCTGGTCCTCTCCGCCGACTGCGCCGCCCGGACGACGCGGACGCTCGGCCTGACCTTCTACCGGGGCGACGCGGTCTCGGGCCGGGCCGGGCCCGATCCGGAAGAGCGTGCGGTCGAGCCCGGCTCGCTCGGCGCGGACCTGCTGCTTTATGCCTGCGGCACCTCCGGCCGCGAGGAGACGCCGACCATCGCCGACCCCGCCGCGGCGGTGCGGCGCTTCTGGAGCGCCAGGCCGCAGGGGGCGGGCGCCGGGGAGTAAGGGCGCCGCGGCCGGCGACCCCTCCGGCGCGAGGCTTCCCCGGCCCCTCCTGCGCGCGGGAGGCGGGGGGTGCACGCTCGTCTCCCCGTCGGTCGCCTTCGTCGACGCGGGGGTGCGGCGCGGGGCGGGCGGGGGTAGGCCGGGCGTGCGCGCGCCGCCGGCGGCGCGGGCGTGCAGCACGGACGGGGGTGAGCGTGACGTCGCGAATCTGGCGCAGGGCGAGGGAGCGGATGGGGCTGAAGGCGATCGCCGGCGGGGCGGTGGTCGGCGCGGCGATCGGCTTCGTCGCGGTCAACGCTCTGGGGCACCTCCGGCCCGAGCGTTACGACGTCGCCGCCGGCCGCGCGTTCCGCTGCACCGTGCTCAGCGTCTACGACGGCGACGGGCCGATCAACTGCGCCGAGACCGATCTGAGAGGCCGGCCGATCGCGGTGCGGCTGCGCGGCATCGAGGCGCGCGAATATGACGACAGCTGCCAGCATCCCGAGCTCTGCCCGACCGCCTCGGGGGCGGCAGCCAAGGCGATCCTGGTCGGCCTCGCCACCGGCCGGCTCGACTGCGTCTCCTACGGGCCGTCGTTCAAAAGGGTCGACGCGCGCTGCGCCAATGCGGCCGGCGCCGACCTCTCCTGCGCGATGCTGAAGAGCGGCACCGCGGTGCGCTGGGCGCGGTTCGATCCCGACGGGCGGCTGAAGGGCTGCGTGCCGCCCTCGGGGGTGCGGGCGGAGAGGGTGAACGGGCCGGCGGGCGATGCCGGAGCGGACGCGCTGTGACGGCGTGCGCGGCCGTCGCGTCCCTGCCGCGCCGCACG
>NZ_SPDV01000110.1 GCF_004564275.1 Sphingomonas parva (ex Maeng et al. 2020) | reverse complement strand
TGGTTGCGCATAAGTTGCGCCTAGCGCCATCGTGCCGTGGCAGGGGAGAGCCGAGATTGAGAGTGGAGCTGATCGAGCCCAGCTGTGGCAAGAACTTGTCACCGCTATGCGCCGGATGAAGCAAGCGGCTAGCGTTGAGGCGCAAGCTGCTTACGCCGAGGTTGTCGGTCATTGGGCAGATAGGATGGCGGAAACAGCAAGCGGTTTCGAGGAGAGATACGGCTCGCACTACATCGCCCTCGCTATGGAAGAAGCGGACGATGAGGAGTGGACGATCCCATTGTGAGTTCGCAGGTCCGCAACGGGTCGAAGCCGGAAGCTAGCACTTACAGGGCGTGAACGTCCGAATCTCGCCGGCAGGTCGACCCGCGCTCACTCAGCAGTCGGATGGCAGCCCGGGTGGATTTCAGACCCTAGCCGTCAGCGGAAAGGCTGCCGAACACGCGCTCGTGCCAGTACATTTCTGGGTCTCTGAACCACGCTCGGGCTTCGCCTTCCCCAAAGACGGCGAGTTGCGTCATATCAACGCCATAGCGGAAGAAGAGAGCGCAAAGCTCCCGAAGGTCGTCGTCTGACGGGGTGGCGGCCAGATGTATGAACAGGTTCAGTCCTGAGCCGTCGCTGCGGTCGACACACTCGATGCGATCGAGCCATCCGAAGAACGCAGCCTCATCGTTTTGACTATAGTATTCGACGCTGCTTGCGACGAGCGTCTGGGCCGGAACGGACATGGTCGCTTGGGTGCCACGCGAGCGGCGGCTCCACAAGGTCGCCTATGGGTCGATTGACGTCGTGAGAGGGCTCGGAGTGCCGCCGCGCTGAGCGTCCGATCCGCTGTCGCAGAGCTGACCGTCGCGATTGTCGTCGCGAACGTCCGCTCAGCCAGACAGCTGCGGACAATCGCAAGCCCGGCTTCGAACTTCCGCAATCGCAGGCGAAAACCCCACGTATGGAGGTCCCGCTCCATCTTCCGATTCCGGGGAAAGTGCCGGGCCCTGGAAGGCCGTGAACTGGCGCCTTGCCGCCGCCCCGGCCAGGCGGCCGCAGCCCCGAAGATCGCAGCCGAGCAGGCACGCCCCGCGCCCACTCACCCCGCCGAGAGCGTGAGCGTCACCGGCGCCCGCATGCGGCCGGTGCCGCTTTCGATCGACGAGGCGTTGACGAACAGGGTCTCGCCGATCCTGCGTTGGCCGGCGCTGGCGTGGACGTGTCCGAAGCAGTGCAGCCGCGGGGCGATGCGCCCGATCTCGCTCGCCAGGGCTCGGCAGCCGAGCGACTGGCCGCTGCGCGATTGATCGAGGACGCCGTTCGGCGGCGTATGCGTCACCAGCACGTCGGGGCCGGCCGGGACCTCCGCCCAGAGCGCGGCCAGCGCCGCCTGCCTCTTGTGGAAGGCGTGCGTCGGCAGGTCGGGGACCCAGGGGCTGCCGAAGATCGTCAATCCCCCCACCTCGACGCGCGCGTCCCGGAGAAACCAGGCGTTGCGGAACGGCTGCGGTCGCCGCGCCAGCGTCGCTTCGAGCGCCCGGTCGTGATTGCCGCCCGTGCACAGGATCCTTTCGTAAGGCTGCTCGCCGAACCAGCGATCGATCTCCGCCAGGTCCGGCGGCGCGCCGAACAGATCGAACATGTCGCCGCAATGGATCAGGATGTCGCCGCCGGGCAGAGCGAGCTCCCGGTGCCGGCCATGGGTGTCGCTGACGATCGTGACCCGGACGTCCATGCCGATGGCCTAGCACGCGGCGCCAGGGTGAAGCGACACCTCGCCTGCACGCAGGCACTCAGCCTTCGAGGGCCGCCCGGACGCCTGTAAAGTCGCCCCCCGCGAGGGCTGCGGTGCCGACCCAGAAGACGCAATTGTCGATATCCCCCCATTGCCATCCGAGCGCCTGCTCGCTCGCGAGAGTGAGCAGGCAGACGGCCGGATCGTCGGGACGATCGAGCTGCGGCACGACGGGCGGGTGGCCCAGCATGTACGAAACCTGCCCTCCGATGTTGGGCGCGCTGAACGCGGCGGCCATCGTCTCGTAAGCCTCCGGCGCAATCCGGGCCGCGCGTTCGGCATCACCGGCCCAGCAGCGTATCGTCGCCAGCATCGACAGGTAGACCAGCCGCGCGGCTTCGGCGCTGAGCGGGCTGTCGTCGCCCGTCAGCCGCAGCGCGAGCAGCCAGGCGCGAAAGTCGGCACGGTCGGCCTCGCACACGCTGGTATCGAGGTCGTGCGAGGCGGCGCGCGCCAGCCATGCTTCGGCCTCAGCGGGGAGACGTGCGACGAGGCCGGGGTCCGCATAGGGCCGGACGGCGAGCTGGCGCAGGACGAGGCGCGCCGCGTAGCGGATCGTGGCCCAGTGCTGCGGATAGGCCGCGACGCCGCGTTGCGCATGGAAGAAGATGGTGCGCCCCGACTGTCGGTCCTCGTCGACTCTGAAGTCCGGAGGGGCCATGCCTGTGGCGCGGGCGAAGGCGTCCTTGCGGCGCTGGTCGAGCGCGTCGGCATATCGACGCTGCCGCGCGGGATCGAGATCGAGCTCCGGCGCACGGCGCTTTCCGGAGAGCGGGGCCAGGCCGGCGTCACGGTCGCCGGCGCCGGGCGCGGCGTCGTCCTCGAGGAGCCACGACGGCCAGCTGTCCATCGCCAGCGGCTCAATCGGCCATTCGACGTGAAATGAGGGACCATTCTCGCCCTCCCGCAGCGTATCTCGCCAGCCGCCGTGCGGGCGATACGCCCCGCCGATGGGCGGGATGTCGGAAGGAGGCTGACGCAGCGGCGTCGCGGGCGGCGCGGCGCGCACGTGCAGCACCCGGCAAGCCTCCTCGGGCGGGCGATCGATGTCCCAGTCGAGGCTCTCGTCGTCCCGCGCGAAGAAGAACAGGACGCCGCTCTCCGGCAGGCTGCTTCGGAACGGCAGGTCGGCGCAATCGATCTGGAGGAGGAAGTGTAACGGGGTTCCATTCGGCGTGCGCGGCCACTCGACGCCGTCCGGAAGCCGCGGAAGCCCGCCGAACTTGCTGTTGGTGCGGCGGGCGCAATGCGGCGGATACGACCGGTGAAGAAGAATGGCGTCGCGGCGGTGGCGCCGGAACATGAATTCGAACGCGTCCTCGCTCATACTCTGACTGCTATTGTACGTGCTCCTTCCCATCAACAAGCCGGCAGCGCGATCATCGCGCAGCACCGGCGATGCGCTCGACGGCACGATCATCGGCAGCACGGCACAGTTGCGAAACCCGCAACTTCTTGTTGCAGCTCTCGCCGTCCCAAGATAAAGAACATATCAGGAACATCGTGGCCGCTGCGCGATTACGCGGCTGCCCTCAGGAAGGAGACTCTGATGTGCGATCTCGGTGACATCTCGCTCCGCTCGTCCACCGGACAGTTCCTGCCCGGGCAGAGCGGCAATCCCGCCGGGCGGCCGCGCGGCGCGCGCAACAAGGCGTCGGTGCTGGGCGACCTGATCGATGCAGAGGTCAAAGAGACGATCGTCATCAAGGTGGTCGCCCGCGCGCTGGCCGGCGAGTGGCCGGCGCTGCGCGCCTGCTTTACCCGGCTGGTGCCGCGGCCGCGCGAAGCGCCGGTCGCGATCGATCTGCCGCCGGTCGCGTCGGCGCTGGACGTGGCCGAGGCCGGCACGGCGCTGATCGCCGCGGTGGCGGCGGGCGAGGTCACGCCGCGCGAGGCGCAGCAGGTCATGCGCTTGCTCACCGCCCAGCTCCGGCTGCTCGCCGCCGCGGACCAGGCGCGCGACGCCGTCACCGAAGGACCCCGGCCGGCGGCGGACGCGCCGAAGGCTGCGACATCCTGTGTTTCGCCTGTTCCGAGCGACGTCGAAGAGCCTGTTGCGGGCGATGGCGGGACTGATCGGGCCGCCCGGCGCGAGGCCCCGGGCACCGCCCAAGCCGCGCGGGAGCGCGCGGATCCAGATGGCGCGAACGCCGCGCCGGCCGCTGCCGCAGCCGCGCCCCTCGCGTCGCACGCCTGTATTTCGCCTGTTTCCGTATCTCACGGGAGGTTCGCGGTCCCGCGGCACGTGTCGCCTCTCGAACTGCGTGCCGACTGCGGCGAATACGCGGCGACGGGCGCCGCCGCTCTGCGGCCCGAGGTGGCGCGGCGCTTCCGCGCCAAGCTTCCGGATGCCGGCACCGCCCGCGCGGCGTGAGCCTGTACTTCGCCTGTTTCGCGCACCGTGGACGCCTCGCCGGGGCGCGGCCGAAGCGCGCCTTCCCCCAAGCGTTTTGCGCAGCATCGCGGCCCCCGCCCCGGTCCGCCTGCGCCCGCCATGCGTGAAAAGCGACACAGTCTTAAGGCCATAATGCGTTGCACCCCCCGGACGCGGGGGATAAGGCGGTATCGCAACGTGCCTCCCCGCCCAGCCACCAGGATGAAGATGGCCGACGCTGCCCGTTACGAGTCCCTGATCGAGCAGCGCTTTCAGCGGCTCGTCAACGCCGTCACCGATTACGCGCTCTACATGCTGGACGCGGACGGCAAGATCGCCACCTGGAACGCCGGCGCACGCCGGTTCAAGGGCTATGAGGCCGACGAGGTGATCGGCCGCCATTATTCCACCTTCTTCACCGACGAGGACAGGGACGCAGGCTTGCCCGAGCGCGCGCTGCGCATCGCCGCCGCCGAAGGCAAGTTCGAGAGCGAGGGCTGGCGCGTGCGCAAGGACGGCACGCGCTTCTGGGCGCATGTCGTGGTCGATCCGATCTACGACGACGCCGGCGCGCTGATCGGTTATGCCAAGATCACCCGCGACGTCACCGAGAAACGCGCCGCGGAAGACGCGCTGCGCGAGAGCGAGCGCCGCTTCCGCCTGCTCGTCCAGGGGGTGCGCGACTATGCGATCTACATGATCGATCCGGACGGCTACGTGACCAACTGGAATTCCGGCGCGCAGGCGATCAAGGGCTATTCCGCCGACGAGATCGTCGGCCAGCATTTCTCCCGCTTCTACACCGAGGAGGATCGCGCCCGCGGCGAGCCTGCCCG
>NZ_SPDV01000109.1 GCF_004564275.1 Sphingomonas parva (ex Maeng et al. 2020) | reverse complement strand
CCGTGTCGGTGATCGTGTCCTGGCCGTCGCCGCGGTCGAACCGGTAGACGTCGTTGCCCCCGGCGCCGGCAAGCGCATCGTTGCCGGTACCGCCGACCAGCAGGTCGTCGCCCACGTCGCCGGCAAGGCTGTCGTTGCCGCTCTCGCCCCACAGCTCGTCATTGCCGCCGAGTGCGTTGAGGCTGTCGTCGCCGGCCCCGCCGCGCATCACGTCGGCGCTGGAGGTGCCGTAGAGCACGTCGTTGCCGCCGGTCGCGGCCATCGATTTGGCGAGCAGCTGCGCGTGGGTCCAGATCGTCCCGTCGGCGAACTTGACCTCCTCGATCGCATTGCCGGCGGTGTTCAGCGCCCCTGCGAGGGTGATCCGGTCGCCGTTCGAGCCGATGTCGAGGACCAGCGCCGAATTGCCCTGCTGGCGCACGCGCACGTCGCCCGCCACGATGCCGGCGCCGAACTCGATGCGGTCGGTGCCCGCCGTGTCGGTGATCGTGTCCTGGCCGTCGCC
>NZ_SPDV01000108.1 GCF_004564275.1 Sphingomonas parva (ex Maeng et al. 2020) | reverse complement strand
GGCAACGCCCAGCTCGGCACGCTCACCGCCGGCACCGGCGCCGGCGTGCTCGCCGGCAACCAGATTTCTGTCACCGCCGACGCGGTCGACCTGACCGGCGGCACTGCCGCCAACGGCAATTTCCGGGTCGAGGCGACCGCCGGATCGATTGCGAGCGGGGACATCACCGCCACGCTCGGCAATATCGTGCTCGACGCCCAGCCGGGCGGCGGCGTCACCGCCGGCACCCTCACCGGCCGCACCGGAGTCCAGGTGCTCGGCCAGACCGACGTCCGCCTCGCCTCCGCCACCTCCGCCGCCGGCGCGATCCTGGTCGATGCGACCACCGGCGATGTCTCCGGACTGCTGCTCGGCTCCCCCGCCAGCGACGGGCGGCTGCTTCCGGCCTATGGCCGGACCGACCTGACCGCGAGCGGCGCCGACCAGACGATCACCGTCACCGCCGGCGGCAACGCCCAGCTCGGCACGCTCACCGCCGGAACCGGAGCCAGCCTGCTCGCGGCCGACCAGATCAGCGTCTCGGCCGATGCGGTCGACATGCTCGACGGAAGCGCCGCCAACGGAGACATCCGCGTCCTCGCGACCAGCGGCACGCTCCGGACGCGGGACGTCTCGGTCCTCGGGACAGGCCGGGTGCTTCGCCTCGGCGCCAGTGGCTCCATCGTCACGGGCACGCTGCGGAGCAATGGCGGCGACATGCTGCTGAGCGCGTCGGGGGACGTGACCGTGGGCGGCGCCTCGACCGCCCTCGGCGGCACGCCTGCGACGGGGACGATCGCGATCCTGGCCGGCAATTCGGCGTCGACGGGTGCCGTCACCGCCGGCACGCTCTCGGCGGGCGAGGACATTGCGATCTCCGCCGGCGCGGCGGTCAGCCTGACCTCGCTGACCGCGGGCGACGACATCGACGTCGACACTAACGGGGTCGTGACCTTCAACGCGGCCGTATCGACCGGAACGGGCGCAGACACGCGCGCCGTGACGTTCGCGCGGGCCTCGGCCGGCAGCACGTCCGCGATCGGCTTCGCGGGCCCTGCCGGGCAGGCCGGCCACAACATCAATATTCGCGCCGCCTCGCTCGGCAGCGTGCTCCCGATCACCGGCGACGTGGACGATGGCCTGGTCCTTGGTACGCTCGACACGAACACGGCCTTCCTCACCGCCGATGCCGGCGACATCCGCGCCGACCTGGTCGATGCGTCGGGGAATGTCGCGATCACCGCCCTCGCCGGTTCGCTCAGCGGCCGGATTCCCGGATTCGACGACGGCACCGGCGGCGCGACGATCAGCGCGCCGGGGACGGTCCGCCTCGACGTGACCGGCAGCGCGACCCTCGGCTCGGTCAACGCCGGCACGCTCACCAACGAGAGCCTGGCGACGCCCGACAGCATCCGCATCCGCAACGTCACCGCAGGAACGCTGACCCTGACGTCGGTCAGCCGCCTGCAGATCGGCACCGGCAACGTCACCGG
>NZ_SPDV01000107.1 GCF_004564275.1 Sphingomonas parva (ex Maeng et al. 2020) | reverse complement strand
TCGCCTCCGCAGGAAGTCCCTCGCCGCCGGCAACCCCCCGCTGCCGGTTGGCGTCGGCCTTGATCAGGCTGGCGTCGACCGCGAAGCCCTCGCCGCCGACCAGCCCCTCGAGCAGGCAGCGCTCGACGGTGAGCTCGAACAGCCGGCGCAGCAGATCGCTGTCGCGGAAGCGGCCGTGTCGGTTCTTCGAGAAGGTCGAGTGATCCGGCACCGCCCCGTCGAGGCCAAGCCGGCAGAACCAGCGGTAGGCGAGATTGAGATGCACCTCCTCGCAGAGGCGCCGCTCGGAACGAATGCCGAGACAATAGCCGATCAGCAGCATACGGATCATCAGCTCCGGATCGATCGAGGGCCGCCCTGTCGCGCTGTAGAAGGGCCGCAGGTGCTCGCGAATGTCGGCCAGATCGACGAACCGATCGATCCGCCGCAGCAGGTGGTCGTCAGGGACGTGGCGCTCCAGGCTGAACCCGTAGAACAGCGCCTCCTGCATCACCGTCCGCTCGCCCATCATCGGCTCGCCTCCCGCTCTGGCAGGACGATTGAATCAGAGCGGAGTCACGGCAGCAAGGGGAGTTTTTCAACACTATCGACCCATTGCGGACGTTCCAACTTGCCGCTGCTCGAAGAAGCTTCCAGAAAGGCTCCGTGTCCGACGCTATGTCCGCCTACAGGCTTCAGGAGAGAGCTGAGAGGCTGCAATTCGCCCTCAGCCTCCCACCCGCAGATGCGGTCTGCTGGCTGGTCGTATACAATGAATGGCGCCGGACGTTCGGGCCCCCTCCGTATTGCGATCCGATCCCTGTGGACAAACTGAACTGCCAAGGGACGCGCGAGGAACTGCAGCATTGGCTCGAAAATGCGCGCTGCCTGATGCGCGATGGGGATCAAGTTGCCAGCGTGCTAAGCCGCGAGGACAATCCGGAGAAGATAGACGCGATCATGGCAGCCTATCGTGCTCGTCACCCAGGCTTTTCTTCCGAGACGTACCACGAAGCCATGGCACGAGGCACGTTCTGGGCGATTTGGTAGGGCGGCGGCTTAGAGAAGCCTAGCCACCAGCCGGAATCGCGGTTTCGCTTGTGCCCCGTTGGCTCAGTCAATGTCGCCTTTCCACCCTGAGCGGACCCTCGGCGCGGAGCGCGGGGCATCGTCGGCGTATGGCTGAGAAGGGTGGTGAGCGGACCTCTAATCCAGGAACCAATCGTAGAAGCTGCCTGCTGCGAGCAGGCAACCAACGCTTAGGCTTAGCCAGAATCGTGCAGGACGCTGCTCACGCTGCACGGGCTCACCCCACAGCCTGCTTCGCTTACGAAGGACCAAAGGCACAACGAGGCTGACGGCGAGGCAGAGCCAAATCCAAGGCCTGATCCAATCGGGAAACATCGGCAAAGTTTAGGTGCAGTTTGGGAACGACTGCAACGGGTCGGATCACGACCAACCCGGCTCGGACGGCCGAAGGTCATCTGTGGACGCCCCTTCGGATGCAAGCGGTAAATCGGGGTAACGTTGGCACGTAGTCGGTTGCTGTCATCTGTCCGGCCTCGATGAGCAGCGCCATAGCTGCGGGCCAGTATGGGAGTTCGCGGACCGGATCCATTTCAGCTTTGCGCGCTTGGGTGGCGCTCTGACTTTCACTGGTTCTTCCAGCCCCGTCTCATCGACCGTTGTGCCATACCCTCCTTCGATCCGCCTACGTCCCCGACGCCTCTGGCTGCCGCCGCGACTTTACGCCGCGACTGCCGCCGGAGCTCTGTAGTCCTCCTTTTTCGTCAGCAGCGCCCAGGCCATGCGCGCCATCTTGTTGGCGAGCGCGACCGTGACGAGCATGCGTGGTTTGCGCGCAAGCATTCGCTCCAGCCACGAGCCTGCTGGCGCACCGTGGCGACATGCTCTCCGGACCATTGAGCTGCCGCCGATAATGAGCAATCGGCGGATGGTGCGCTCTCCCATCTTCGAGATGCTGCCCAGCCGCTGCTTGCCGCCTG
>NZ_SPDV01000106.1 GCF_004564275.1 Sphingomonas parva (ex Maeng et al. 2020) | reverse complement strand
TCGCAGCTTTGTGGCTGCTCATTCGTCTGGCCGTCGCCGCGAGCTGCCGCCTCGTCAAGCGAGCGGGCAGGAGCCGGCAATTCCTGCGCGCCGTCTCCACCCCGGCCGCACTGCTCGGCGCGGTGCTGGTGGGGCGAACGCTCGGTCCGCTGGTCGGCGCGTCGATCGTTGCGCGCCAGGGCATGTCGTGGCTGCTCGAAATCACCGGCTGGGCCGCATGCGGCTGGGTCGCTCTGCGCGTCGTCGACGGACTGGGAGAAAGCGCGCTCCGGCGCCTCAGCCACAAGGGCCGACTGAACGCGACGTCCATCGTCCAGTTCGCGGTGCGGATCGCAAAGGCGGCCCTCGCCGTGGCGACGTTCATGGCGATCCTCGACGCGCTCGGGTTCGACGTCACCGCTGCCGTTGCGGCGCTCGGCATCGGCGGGATCGCACTCGCGCTCGGCGCGCAGAAGACGGTGGAGAATCTGCTCGCCAGCCTCTCCATCCTCTCGGACCGGCCGTTCCGCATCGGCGAGACCTGCCGCTTCGGCACGCTGGTCGGCACGGTCGAGGAAATCGGCATGCGATCGAGCCGGATCCGGACCCTGGACGGAACCCTGCTGACCATCCCCAACAGCATCCTCTCGAACGCGGAAATCGAGAATTATACGCGCCGCAGCAAGGCGCTCTTCAAACCCGTCTTCCATGTTGCGACCGCATCGCCACCGGCGGAGATCGAACGACTGCTTCGCGCGATGCGCGACGCCCTCTCCGGCGATCCGCGTATCGAGGGAGAGGCCGCGCGTGTCCGCTTGCTGACGCCCACCGCCGACCGGCTGCCGATCGAAGTGTTCGCGACCATTCGAACCCATGATTTCGACGCGTTCCTCGCCATCCAGGAAGAACTGATGCTGAAATTGCTGCGGATCGTGCACGCGGGATCGTTAAGGCTCGCGCCGCCGGAGATCGCGGTCGCGCCCGGCGCGGCCGCGCCGGCGCCGATCGAAGATCCTGCCGACCGCGGCGGGGCGCCGTGACTTGCCGCCCGGCGACTCGGCCGCCCCGGGGAAAGCCTGTCATGCGCCGACGGCCGGCTCCTCGCTCCTCAGCGCGCGCCCGCCCTGCTCGGCGAGCAGAGCCGCGACGGACCAGGGATCGGCGTTGGTGAGGCGGGTGTCGACGCCGATCCAGATGCCTCCGGCATGGACCTCCGCTTCGTAGCGGCGCGCATCATAGTCGCTCACTCCGTAATGGATGAGCGCACCGGCGAGGCCGCCCGCCGAACCGCCCACGATCGCTCCGCTCGCCGCGGTGCCGACGATGCTGCCGAGCCCGGCACTGAGCGCGCCGGCGGCGATGAACGGACCTGCTCCGGGGACCGCCAAGGCAGCAAGGCCGAAGAGGGCGCCGACTCCGGCCCCGACGCCGAGCCCCCTGATGGTTCCCGAAGTCCTGCTGTCCGGAATCGCCGGCACGATTTCGGTGTCGTCGATCTGCGGCGCGCGGCGGCCGACGATCGAGATCGCTTCGTCCGGGACGCCGGCCCTGCGCAGTCTGGCGACCGCGTGATCGGCGGCTTCGTAATTGTTGAATACGGCGGATACGATACGGTGCATGGGCTGGTCTCCTTTTGCGTGACGAGGCGGCGGGCACCTTGAAAGGGGTAAGCGGCGGGCGCTTGTGGTGCGCCCCGCTGCGGCCGTCGTGCGGCGGTGTTTGCTCGCTCAGGACCCGCTCCGGCTCATCGGATTCAACCGTACAGCGCGGTCGCCGTTCCGAGACTTGCCCCTGATCAATTCGGATTGCCGCAGGCGCCGGTAGAGGACGTGCGCAGCGCCCCTCCCCGACGAGGGAGATTGCGAGGAAGGCAAGCGCCGCCGTAGCGGGCGGACGCTCACGAGACCATGATCCGAGCTGCGAGGGTTGGAGCGCGCGACCGCGAGATCGCGATCAGAGGAGCCGCTCCTTCGTGTCCGCTTGTTCTGATGATTTCCGGGGTGCGGGTTCGTCGGGCGTCGCGGGGGACGACGGCGCGACGAGGATTTCCACGCGTCTGTTTCGTTGTCGCCCGTCGGGGAAATCGCTGCCGTCCGGGTTCGCGTTCGGCTCGAGCGGACGCCGCTCGCCCAAGGCGATGACAATCATCCGCTCGGCCGGCACGCCCCTGGACATCAGATAATCGCGCACCGCTTCGGCGCGCCGGCGGGAGACGGCCAGATTGTCGGCGTCGCTGCCCGAGGACTCGCTGTGTCCGGACAAGGTGATGCGCCCGCCTTCCGCAAACCTCGGGTCGGCGATCAGCGCGTCAATGGCCGCCTGAGCGGCCTTATCCAGCCGCACGCCGGACTCGCCGAAGGCGATCACCGCGCGCAACGGTTCGGGCGGCGGTGGGGGCGGCGGGGGCGTGACTTCCTCGGTCACCTCGGGGCGCATGATCGACGCCGCTGCGGCATTGCCGTCGCTCGGCGACGAGGCCGTCTGGACGTTGTTCGTCGTCGCGGCCGGCTCTTCGCTCGCGCGTTCGCACGCCCCGGCGAGAAGGTTGAGCGCCAAAAGAGCGGGCAGGGTGGTCTTCATGAGGCAGCTCCAGCGGTCTCGCCGATACGATCGTGCGCGGCCCGGCGATCGAGGAACGGCGGCGCGACACTCCAGCCGTGACTGTCCTCCAGGCCGTCTCTTGGTGAAAAGGCGATCACGGTGTCGCCGCTTTCGGGCGCGGGCTTCGATGCGTGGGTGAAGAAACGGATGCGGCCATTGCGGCGCAGGAGGATCAGGGGCTCGGCATCCCGCGGCAGGCGCGCGCGAAGCGCCTCGAATTCCGCTCCGTCGCCCAGCGTCGCGCTGGCGAATGTCCAGTCGGGGCGGGCACGGATATCCTCCACGCCGAAGCCCGAGGTGAAGAGGGCGCGGCCACGGAGGGCATCGGGAAGGCTGTGCGGGTCATCGCCCGCCGCATCGCCGAGCTGATAGACCGAGTCCCGGCCCAGCTCAGGGGCGAATTCGTTGCACACCAGTGCGTTATAGGCTTCGTTGTCGGACACGGCGACGAGCACGTCGAACTGATGGAAATCGAGATCCTCCTCCGTCGCCTCGGCCAGGATCTCGCCGTGATAGGCCGGCACGCCGCGCGCGCGC
>NZ_SPDV01000105.1 GCF_004564275.1 Sphingomonas parva (ex Maeng et al. 2020) | reverse complement strand
GGCGCCGATCGCCGGCGCCGCCCCGGTGACCCCACCCCCGGCCCCTCCCGCGAGCGGGAGGGGAGAAGCCCGCAGGGAGACCTCAATGCCGCTCGACGCCGACTCGTTCGATCTCCTTCTAGAGACCGTGCGGCGCTACGTCGCAGAGCGGCTGCGCCCGCTCGAGGCGCGGGTGGCGGACGAGGACGAGGTGCCGGACGAGGTCGTGCGCGAGATGCGCGATATGGGGCTGTTCGGGCTCTCCATCCCCGAGGAATATGGCGGGCTCGGCCTGAACATGACCGAGGAGATCCGCGTCGCCTTCGAGCTCGGCCGCACGACGCCCGCCTTCCGCTCGGTGTTCGGCACCAACGTCGGCATTGGCAGCCAGGGTCTGGTGATCGCCGGGTCCGACGCGCAGAGAGCCCAATGGCTGCCGCGCATCGCCAGCGGCGAGGTGATCACCAGCTTCGCATTGACCGAACCGGGCGCGGGCTCCGACAGCGCCTCGGTCACCACTCGCGCGATCCGGGACGGCGGTTCCTACCGCCTGTCGGGCGCCAAGCGCTTCATCACCAATGCCGACAAGGCCTCGCTGTTCACGGTGATGGCGCGCACCGGCGGCCCCGGGGCGAAGGGCGTCTCGGCCTTCCTGGTTCCCGCCGATCTCCCCGGCCTTTGCGTCGGGCGCCCTGAGCGCAAGATGGGCCAGCAGGGCGCCCATGTCTGCGACGTGACGTTCGACGACGTGCCGGTGCCGGCGGCCAACCGCCTCGGCGAGGACGGGGAGGGCTTCCGCATCGCGATGCAGGTGCTCGACCGCGGCCGGCTGCACATCGCCGCGGTCTGCACCGGGATCGCCGAGCGGCTGGTGGCAGACAGCGTCGCCTACGCCCAGGCCCGCAGCCAGTTCGGCAAGCCGATCGCCGACTTCCAGCTGATCCAGGCGATGATCGCCGATTCCAAGACCGACGCGATGGCGGCGCGTTCCCTGGTGCTCGACGCGGCCGAGCAGAAGGATCGCGGCGAACCGATCACGCTGGAGGCGGCCGCCGCCAAATATTTCGCGAGCGAGGCGGTGGGGCGGGTGGCCGATCGCGCCGTCCAGATCTTCGGCGGCGCCGGCTATGTCGCCGATTACGGCATCGAGCGGCTCTATCGCGACGTGCGGCTGTTCCGGATCTACGAAGGCACCAGCCAGATCCAGCAGCTTGTCATCGCCCGCGAGACGCTGAAGCGCGGCGGCTGAGGCGGTGGCGACGCCGTCGGATGTCCCGGCCTCCAGGCCGCGCCCGAGGAAAAGCGGGAGACGCCTCGCAGGCCTCACCGCCCTTGCCGCAATCGCGCTGCTCGTCTGGGCCGCAGTCACCGCCATGCGCATCGTGGACATGGCCGGCGAGGGCTCCGTCGGCCCCGCCGACGCTGCCATCGTCCTCGGCGCGGCGATCGACGGCAACCGTCCCTCGGCGGTGTTCGAGGCCAGGATCGCGCACGGGATCGCGCTCTTTCGCCGGGGCGCGGTTCGCCGGATCGTCTTCACCGGCGGCGCCACCGGCCGCGGCGCGGCAGCCGAGTCCGAGGTCGCGCGCGCCTATGCCTTGGCCCGCGGCGTCCCTCGGCAGGTAATCCTGATCGAGACGGTCTCCCGCACGACGCACCAGAATCTGGTCGAGGCGCGCCGGATCGCCCGGAAGGAGCGGATCGAAGCGATGCTGATTGTCACCGATCCGCTGCACATGCGGCGCGCACTGCGCATGGCTTCGGATCTCGGCCTCCGCGCCGAGGGCGCGCCGACGCCGTTCAGCCGCTACCGCAGCTGGAGTACCAAGGCGCCGTTCCTGCTGCGAAAGACCTTCTTCTACAATTTCTACCTGCTCACCGGCCACTGATTGTAGCGCGCGCGATCATGCCTGGTGACGTCCAGCGCCCCAGCCAGTGATCTTCCGTTCGCGTCATGATATTCTCGCCCGAGCAACAGGGAGGGTTCCATGGCGGATATCGGCATGTTCCTCGGCGCACTTGTGGCCGTCTTTGTCCTTGCGTTCCTATGGGAAAAGATTCTCTTGCAGCGCATCCTCGACGATCCCGTCAAAGGCAAGGTCGGGTCGGTGATCGCCGCCTGGCTGACCGCCAGCGCAGTCTGGTGGTTCAGCACCGCTGGCCAAAGCGCCTATTCGGTCCGCGGGCTTGTCGCCTATGCCGTTGCCGCCGCCCTGCTCGGTGTGCTCGCCTTTCACCGCGGAGCGAGACTTCGCGAGGAGATCGAGCTCGGTCGGGAAGCTGCGGAGTAACGAAGAGTCGCTGCCGCATTGTGCTACTTGCTGCCGGCCGGCTCCTCGGGCGAGGTCTCCAGCACGGCCTTGGAGAGACGGTTGAGCTGCTGCATCTTCCCCATGGTCGGAGAGGCGCTGTACAGCGCCTTCAGATAGGCGACGTCGGGCGCGCGAAGGCTCGGCGGGGTCTCGCCGCCGTCGTTGAACAGGGTGAGGATCGTGTCGACGCCGGTCGCCTCGGCCGGCGGCTGCGCCGCGGCGAGGGCGCGCATCACCGCGTAATCGGCGACCTGCATCAGCGTCTTGCCGTTCGCCGCGGCGCTGTCGATCACGACGTAGGAATCGAGGATTGCCTGCTGCGTCGACGATTTGATGATCGAGGCCGACATGTTGCGCTGAGTCTTTCCGCCCGGAGTGGCTCGGCCGACGTCGGCGGCGGCGCCTTCGCTCTCCGAATCGGTCGGCACCCCGCTGGCCGAGACGCGGTTGCCATGGGCGCGGTCGAACTGGCCCTTGCCCGACGAATAATCGGCATAGACCTGGCCGTCTTCGTTCTGGGTCTGGACGGCGCTCCAGGCCAGAGCGGGGCGCTGGTCCTTCATCAGCCGGTCGATCTCGCTTTTCTCCATGCCTGCGAAGAAGACCGGCTTCTGGCGATGGAGCTCCGAGACGAAGGCCTGGGCATCCTCGACCACGATGATCCTGAAATTGGTCGCGCAGCCCGGCTTGCCGACCTTCACGCCGACATATTTCGCGACCTTCTTCACCCGCTCGACGATCACCGCTGCATTCTCTTCCGGCATGCCGATCACGGTCGGGCAGACCGGATTGCGAAAGGCGGGCAGCTGGTCGTTGACCGGCCGGGAGATGTCGTTGACGTAGCGACGCGCGGCCTCGCGGGTCAGCCGCTCGCCGGTGACGACGATGTCGTCGGAACCTGCAGGCTGCGGCGCGGCCTGTGCCGCAAGCGCCAGCGCAATCGTCAGAGCGAACATCCCTCAATCCCTCCTCTATTCAGTCCCGACGTCGAGCTAGCCGGTATTTCGCGTCCACGAGCCGCTCACTTTCCGGCGCCGGCGGGCTCCTCGGGCGAAGTCTCGAGCACCGCCTTGGTCAGGCGGTTGAGCTGCGCCATCTTGTTCAGCGTTGGCGACGCGCTGTACAGCGCCTTCAGATAGGCGACGTCGGGCGCGCGAAGGCTCGGCGGGGTCTCGCCGCCGTCGTTGAACAGGGTGAGGATCGTGTCGACGCCGGTCGCCTCGGCCGGCGGCTGCGCCGCGGCGAGGGCGCGCATCACCGCGTAATCGGCGACCTGCATCAGCGTCTTGCCGTTCGCCGCGGCGCTGTCGATCACGACGTAGGAATCGAGGATTGCCTGCTGCGTCGACGATTTGATGATCGAGGCCGACATGTTGCGCTGAGTCTTTCCGCCCGGAGTGGCTCGGCCGACGTCGGCGGCGGCGCCTTCGCTCTCCGAATCGGTCGGCACCCCGCTGGCCGAGACGCGGTTGCCATGGGCGCGGTCGAACTGGCCCTTGCCCGACGAATAATCGGCATAGACCTGGCCGTCTTCGTTCTGGGTCTGGACGGCGCTCCAGGCCAGAGCGGGGCGCTGGTCCTTCATCAGCCGGTCGATCTCGCTTTTCTCCATGCCTGCGAAGAAGACCGGCTTCTGGCGATGGAGCTCCGAGACGAAGGCCTGGGCATCCTCGACCACGATGATCCTGAAATTGGTCGCGCAGCCCGGCTTGCCGACCTTCACGCCGACATATTTCGCGACCTTCTTCACCCGCTCGACGATCACCGCTGCATTCTCTTCCGGCATGCCGATCACGGTCGGGCAGACCGGATTGCGAAAGGCGGGCAGCTGGTCGTTGACCGGCCGGGAGATGTCGTTGACGTAGCGACGCGCGGCCTCGCGGGTCAGCCGCTCGCCGGTGACGACGATGTCGT
>NZ_SPDV01000104.1 GCF_004564275.1 Sphingomonas parva (ex Maeng et al. 2020) | reverse complement strand
TCGCCTCCGCAGGAAGTCCCTCGCCGCCGGCAACCCCCCGCTGCCGGTTGGCGTCGGCCTTGATCAGGCTGGCGTCGACCGCGAAGCCCTCGCCGCCGACCAGCCCCTCGAGCAGGCAGCGCTCGACGGTGAGCTCGAACAGCCGGCGCAGCAGATCGCTGTCGCGGAAGCGGCCGTGTCGGTTCTTCGAGAAGGTCGAGTGATCCGGCACCGCCCCGTCGAGGCCAAGCCGGCAGAACCAGCGGTAGGCGAGATTGAGATGCACCTCCTCGCAGAGGCGCCGCTCGGAACGAATGCCGAGACAATAGCCGATCAGCAGCATACGGATCATCAGCTCCGGATCGATCGAGGGCCGCCCTGTCGCGCTGTAGAAGGGCCGCAGGTGCTCGCGAATGTCGGCCAGATCGACGAACCGATCGATCCGCCGCAGCAGGTGGTCGTCAGGGACGTGGCGCTCCAGGCTGAACCCGTAGAACAGCGCCTCCTGCATCACCGTCCGCTCGCCCATCATCGGCTCGCCTCCCGCTCTGGCAGGACGATTGAATCAGAGCGGAGTCACGGCAGCAAGGGGAGTTTTTCAACACTATCGATCGTTTGCAGACGTACCCAAGCGCTGCGCAAGCGCGTCCGCTTTGTGGCCTTTCCCTGTCAGACGATCGCCTTCAGGACTGTCGGTTTGTGACCACACAGGCACCAACGGCTGCGTTGCTGCGGTGCGGCGACCGTAAATTCACCGTTGTTTACGGTCGATCGGCCTCCGGTGCGCTGCGCCGCAGCAGGCGGGACCCGGAAGCGCCCCCCGCCGCGCGACGCCGCCCGCGACGGCGCGCGCCCCCGGTCATTTTCCGGTTCCCGCCCTTCAAAGACAGGCGCGCTGCGCACCCGGTGGACGGGAATTCGAGACGACTCTCGCCCGGCTGCCGCACGTCTTCGCGCCGGCGCGGGCGGTCCGTCAGGGATCCCGCTGCCGACCCTTGTCGTTCCCGGCGTCCCGGCCGGGAGGGGCCGTCTCCGATCTGTTCGAACGGGTTGGATGGTCACCGTGGTTGCGCAGACCCGGCCGGGCCGGCGGGGCGGCTTGGCCCGCGCCGCGGCGGCGGCCGAACTTCTCCTCCAGGCGGGTGAGGCGGCGCTCGTGCTCGCCGGCCTCGATCAGGCCCTTCTGGGCGACGAGCAGGGCCATGATCTTGTCGGCCTCGCCGACCGGCACGCGGCCGGCGGCGACCGCGGCTATCAGCGCGGCGCCGGCTTTCTCGACATCTTCGGCCGTCTCGATCGGCGGCAACTCGAAGCTGACGTAGACGTCGCGGCGCCGCGGCGCGATCCGCTCGAGGCACAGGCGCAGCGCGACCCTGTCGCCGTCCAGCGCCATCTCGACCGCCTTGCGGGTCAGCGCCGCGGCCTCGCCCTCGAGCAGCGCCTCCACCGCCAGCGAGGCCTCGTTGCGCGCGCCGGGCGGCCGGCCGCGCGGATTGCCGCTCCGGCCCGGTGCGAAGCGCGGCCGCCCGCGGCGCGTCTTCCGATCGTCGTCTTCGAGCATGCAGTGCCTCCTCCCGGCGCGGCGAGGTCGATCGGCCCGCTCCAGCCGAGAACCATGTTCATGCTTCGTTCTAGCACGTTCTCGCGATTTTCGCAAGTCTGAGTATGCACTGCACACAGACGCTGCGTGCCTCACCGCAGGCGTGCCGGTCCAAGGCAGATCTGCTGTTAAAACAGCAAAAATACAGGAGGTCGAACGCCAGGAGGTGATGCGCCGCAGCCCGCCGGATCTCCCTAGTTCGTTTCGTATATGTAACAAATTGGTTCGGAGAGGCCGCCGAGTCGCCACTCGAGCTGTTCGACGCCCACGTCCGCTCGTCCCCGGATCGCCGTCGGCGGCGCGGTGGCTCGACCGTCCGCCTCACGCCACGGGCGGCAGCCGGACATTGCCTCCGCCGCTTCGCGCGATTTACCGGCGTTCAGCGAGTTTCGTGCGCTGCGCGGAAGCGGACATCTCGTTCGTGCGGAAGGACTTGGCGCGCGCGGCAGGAGGCAGGCAAGTGCCTGACCGTGAACGTCGTGCCGGGGCGCCGCCGGATGTCCCTGCGGTGGAACAGCCTCGGGTGCGGATGGTTTGGAACGCCGCCGGATCGAACCCGGCCAGTGCAAACAGGAGGACGTTCATGACACAGGTTTCGCTGAAGCGGGCGCTGCTCGCCGCCGCCGCGCTTACGCTCATCCCCGCCGCCGCCGCGGCGCAGGAAGACGTGAAGGAGCGCGCCGAAAAGCTTTCGGACCAGGCGAACGAAATGCAGGAGCAGGCGCAGGAACTCGCCAACGATGCGACGGTCGAAGCCGTGGACCGCGACGGGCGCGCGGCCGGCCCCGTCACGGTCGCAGACGGTGCGGAACCAGACGACGACGACGACAGCGGCAACTGGGGCCTGCTGGGTCTGCTCGGGCTCGCCGGCCTTCTCGGACTGAAGCGCCGCGACACGCATCACCTCCATACGGACAATCGCCGGATCTGATGCCGGACCGACGGCGGGGCTGGCGCGTCTCGTGCCGCCCCGCCGCCATACCCGCGCCGGGAGGGGCCGAGCGTTGGGCGCCCAGCTCTCGGGAACAGCGAGCGCTTCACGCCAGATCCCGACATTCCGGTGCGCCAAAGTGACTCCCGAAAGCGGACGGTCGGCGGGCTAAGGGAAGCCGGGAGCGGTTTCGTGCATTTAGTAAACTGTCACCGAAATGCCGTCGGCGCGGATCGGGCGTGGCGCCGGCAATCTTCGGCCGATGCCGAAGGCAGCGCCCGCGCCGGCGCCAGGCTCCTGCGCATCGCAACAGAAGCAGCAACGCGCCTCCCGCAAATGCGGTGAATTCGCGGCGTGTCGCCGTGCCGGCGCGATCAATCCGGATATTGATCTTCGGAGCCCGTCCGCTTGTCTGGGACGATAGCTGCCCGCCCTGTTCCTTCCCGGCAGATCATCGAACAGCCCCCGGCCGGAATCGAGTTTCGTCCAAAATGGTGGCGTCGGCCGCAGTGGCATCGGCGGCTTCGCGGCAACAGCATGATCCTCCCCGAAAGCCGCGGAAATCATCTTTCCAATCAACGGCCTCCCTCGACTTCGAAAATAGCTTGATCGTTCCCGACGAGCTCGAGCGGCGAGTTGATCTTGCCTGACCTGAACGGACGATCCCGCCGAACGCGTTTCCCTCCCTATTGCATCGAGATGCCGTTCATGAGACGGTGAAGGGGCTGGAGCGACTCAAAAGAGCAAGATCCGCTCCGGTTTCGTAATAAAATTTTCCGACTGTTCATTGCGGCCGTTGGGTGATCAGCACAACTTCGTCGACATCGCGTCGTCGCGGAGCGGGCAACCGCGCCCGCTGAACCCGGAAGAACGTCGGCGAACTTCTTCAAGACATCTGGAAAGCTGCCGACGGCAACTTTTCGGACGGATCATGCATGGGAGGAACGGATGCCGTCTGCACTGACCTATCCGGGCGTCTACATCGAGGAAGTGCCGAGCAACGTTCGCACGATCATCGGCGCCTCGACGTCGATCGCGGCCTTCGTCGGCCGCACCCAGCGCGGCCCGGTGAACCTGCCGGTGGTGATCAACAGCTTCGCCGATTTCGAGCGCCAGTTTGGCGGGCTCTGGCTGAAGAGCCCGCTCAGCTTCGCGGTGCGCGATTTTTATCTGAACGGCGGCGGCCAGGCGGTGATCGTCCGGCTGTTCAGCCCGAGCTTCGCCGACGAGACGGCGCGCGAAGAGGCTTATGACGCCGCCACCGACGAGGCGCAGACCGCGGCGGAGGCGGTGGCCGATGCGGCCAACAACGCCGTCGCAGGCGCGGCCAACGCCGGCGACGTCGCCAACGCCGCCCAGGCTGCGGTCGCCGCCGCTTCCGCGCCCGGACCGGCAGCGGCTTCGGCCGCCGAGGCGGTGTCCGCGGCCGTGGCG
>NZ_SPDV01000103.1 GCF_004564275.1 Sphingomonas parva (ex Maeng et al. 2020) | reverse complement strand
CCTCCACCGCACTTCGTGCGGTCCCCCTCCCCATCCGCTTTGCGGACAGGGAGGATGAGGCGCCGACTCGCTCGACAGTCCTCCCTGTCGCCGCAGGCGATGGGGAGGGGGACCATGCGAAGCATGGTGGAGGGGCCGGATCGTAGCGATCTCTCACGAACGTCATCACCCCCTCCCGATCCACGCCACAAAGCTCGCGGCCGCCAGCCTGCCGTCCCGCGCGCCCTCGCCGATCGCGCACAGCTCTTCCCCCTCGCCCCCCTCGAACGCCACGGCCTCGTCCCCGAAATTCACCGCCACCTCCAGCACCGCCTCGCCCAGCGCCCAACGCGCCGCGACGGCCTTTGCGCCCAGCACCTTCGCGCCGAGGCTGCGGCAGCGCGCCAGCCCCGGCACGATCCGGTCCCGCCGGATCGCCAGCAGGTCGCGGTACAGCGCCCGCCAGCCGTCCGCATCCGGCCCGGGCCCCGGCCGCGACGCCGCGAACGTCGCTTCCGCATTCGGGTCCGGGATCATTTCCCGCGCCTCGGGATCGGCGAAAGCGGGAAACTTCGCGAACTCCCTGCGCCGCCCCTCGCGCACCGCGTCGGCGAGGTCGTCGTGGAAATCGGTGAAGAACAGGAACGGCGTCTCCGACCCCGCCTCCTCGCCCATGAACAGCAAGGGGATCTGCGGCGAGAGCAAAAGCAGCCCGGTCGCCGCGCGCAATTTCGCCGGATCGGCGAGCAGGGTGAGCCGCTCGCCCATCGCGCGATTGCCGACCTGGTCGTGATTCTGCAGGAACGCGACGAAGCGGCTCGGCGGCAGATGCGCCGACGGCGTGCCACGCGTGTGCGCGTCGAAGACCTCGCCCTGGAAGACGAAGCCCTCGGCCAGGCAGCGCGCCAGCCTCTCGGCGGGCGCGTCGGCGAACGGTCGGTAATAACCGTGCGTCTCGCCGGTCAGCAGCACGTGCAGCACGTTGTGGAAATCGTCGTTCCACTGCGCGTCGAAGGCGGCGCCGGCCGCCCCGCCGAGCCGCGCCGCATCGTTGCTCTCGTTCTCGAGCACGAGGTGGACGTGCCGCCCCCCGGTCCGCGCCCGGATCTCCGCCGCCATGGCGTCGAGGAAAGCATCGTCGGCGATCGCGTGCACCGCGTCGAACCGCAGCCCGTCGAAGCGATAGTCCTCGAGCCACATCAAGGCATTGTCGACGAAGAAGCGCGCCACCGCCTCGCGGCCGAAATCGATCGCCCCGCCCCAGGGCGTGTCGACATCCTTGCGGAAGAAGTCCGGTGCATAGCCGCCGAGGTAATTCCCGTCCGGGCCGAAATGGTTGTAGACCACGTCGAGCAGGACCGAGAGGCCGAGCCCGTGCGCCCGGTCGACCAGCGCCCGCAATTCGTCCGGCGTGCCGAGCGACGCCTCGGGTGCGTAGGGCAGCACCCCGTCATAGCCCCAGTTGCGCGTCCCCGAGACGCCGGCGACCGGCATCAGTTCGATCGCGGTCACGCCAAGCTCCGCCCAGTCCGCGAGCCGCTCGGCCGCCCCGGCGAAGCCGCCGAGCAATCCGGCATGGACCTCCATCACCACCGTCTCTTCCCACGGCCGCCCGCGCCAGTCGCCGTGCCGCCAGGCATAGGCTGGATCGACGACGACGCTCCAGCCGTGCACGTCGCCCCCGGCCTGCAGCCGCGAGGCGGGATCCGGCACGGCGAGCTCGCCGATCCGGAAGCGGTAGCGCGTCCCCGCCGGCGCCTCGGCCTCGGCGGCGAACCAGCCGTCGGCTTCGGCGCTCATCGCCACGGGAGCGCCGCCGTCGATCTCGAGCGCCACCGCCTCCGCGGCCGGCGCCCACAACCGAAAGCGCGTGCGGCCGTTCGGAAGGAGCGTCGGGCCCCAGGTGGGCTTGGAAGAAGTATCAGGCACTGGCCGACCCAGAAGAGCAGCCCCCTCCCCCTTGAGGGGGGAGGGATGGGGTGGGGGTGGACTCCGCGGAAGAGGCGAGAGTCATTGGAGCGCTCCGGCCCAGATCCTCCCCGGAACGGGGAGGGGGACCATGCGAAGCATGGTGGAGGGGGCCCATTGCAGGTCGCTTCGGCTATAACTCGGACGCTGGCGTGGACCCGCCCCTGGGCCGGTGTGGATGGAGGCCCCCCTCCACCACCGCCTTCGGCGACGGTCCCCCTCGTTCCTCCCTGTCCGCGCAGCGGATGGGGAGGGGGACCATGCGAAGCATGGTGGAGGGGGCCCATTGCAGGTCGCTTCGGCTATAACTCGGACGCTGGCGTGGACCCGCCCCTGGGCCGGTGTGGATGGAGGCCCCCCTCCACCACCGCCTTCGGCGACGGTCCCCCTCGTTCCTCCCTGTCCGCGCAGCGGATGGGGAGGGGGACCATGCGAAGCATGGTGGAGGGGGCCCATTGCAGGTCGCTTCGGCTATAACTCGGACGCTGGCGTGGACCCGCCCCTGGGCCGGTGTGGATGGAGGCCCCCCTCCACCACCGCCTTCGGCGACGGTCCCCCTCGTTCCTCCCTGTCCGCGCAGCGGATGGGGAGGGGGACCATGCGAAGCATGGTGGAGGGGGCCCATTGCAGGTCGCTTCGGCTATAACTCGGACGCTGGCGTGGACCCGCCCCTGGGCCGGTGTGGATGGAGGCCCCCCTCCACCACCGCCTTCGGCGACGGTCCCCCTCGTTCCTCCCTGTCCGCGCAGCGGATGGGGAGGGGGACCATGCGAAGCATGGTGGAGGGGGCCCATTGCAGGTCGCTTCGGCTATAACTCGGACGCTGGCGTGGACCCGCCCCTGGGCCGGTGTGGATGGAGGCCCCCCTCCACCACCGCCTTCGGCGACGGTCCCCCTCGTTCCTCCCTGTCCGCGCAGCGGATGGGGAGGGGGACCATGCGAAGCATGGTGGAGGGGGCCCATTGCAGGTCGCTTCGGCTATAACTCGGACGCTGGCGTGGACCCGCCCCTGGGCCGGTGTGGATGGAGGCCCCCCTCCACCACCGCCTTCGGCGACGGTCCCCCTCGTTCCTCCCTGTCCGCGCAGCGGATGGGGAGGGGGACCATGCGAAGCATGGTGGAGGGGGCCCATTGCAGGTCGCTTCGGCTATAACTCGGACGCTGGCGTGGACCCGCCCCTGGGCCGGTGTGGATGGAGGCCCCCCTCCACCACCGCCTTCGGCGACGGTCCCCCTCGTTCCTCCCTGTCCGCGCAGCGGATGGGGAGGGGGACCATGCGAAGCATGGTGGAGGGGGCCCATTGCAGGTCGCTTCGGCTATAACTCGGACGCTGGCGTGGACCCGCCCCTGGGCCGGTGTGGATGGAGGCCCCCCTCCACCACCGCCTTCGGCGACGGTCCCCCTCGTTCCTCCCTGTCCGCGCAGCGGATGGGGAGGGGGACCATGCGAAGCATGGTGGAGGGGGCCCATTGCAGGTCGCTTCGGCTATAACTCGGACGCTGGCGTGGACCCGCCCCTGGGCCGGTGTGGATGGAGGCCCCCCTCCACCACCGCCTTCGGCGACGGTCCCCCTCGTTCCTCCCTGTCCGCGCAGCGGATGGGGAGGGGGACCATGCGAAGCATGGTGGAGGGGGCCCATTGCAGGTCGCTTCGGCTATAACTCGGACGCTGGCGTGGACCCGCCCCTGGGCCGGTGTGGATGGAGGCCCCCCTCCACCACCGCCTTCGGCGACGGTCCCCCTCGTTCCTCCCTGTCCGCGCAGCGGATGGGGAGGGGGACCATGCGAAGCATGGTGG
>NZ_SPDV01000102.1 GCF_004564275.1 Sphingomonas parva (ex Maeng et al. 2020) | reverse complement strand
AGCTGTCTTTCCCGGCATCCCGCACCACGTGACGCAGCGTGGCAACGGGCGCCAGCAGACGTTCTTCGAGGATGCCGATTATGCGGCCTATCGCGATCTCCTGGCGGCTCGGGCGCGTTCCGCGGGCGTCGAGGTGTGGGCGTGGGTTCTGATGCCCAATCATGTTCACATGATCCTGGTACCGAGCGACCCCGGCGGGATTGGCCGGGCAATGTCGGCCGTGCACGGCCGCTATGCGGGGCGTATCCACGCGCGCCTGAAACGGACGGGTCACTTCTGGCAAGGGCGTTTCGGTTGCGTGGCGATGGATGAGGATCACCTCGCCGCGGCATTGCGGTACATTGCGCTGAACCCGGTGCGCGCCGGCCTTGTCGACCGTGCGGAGGCCTGGCGCTGGTCCAGCGTCCATGCTCACCTGGACCCCGAGACCGAAGATGGTGTGACGACGGTCGCGCCGGTCCGGGAGCGGTTCCCCGATTTCGCGGCGATCCTTGCTGCGGGTGAAGATGCGGAAATGACGATGCGCCTGCGAAAGGCGGAGTCGATCGGGCGGCCGGTGGGGAGCGAGGCGTTCGTCACCCGCCTCGAGAGCGCCACGGGGCGCACGCTCCTGCCGCGAAAGCGCGGGCCGAAGCCGAAGCAATTGAGTGGAGTGTCACCGTAACCCAATAATTCCGGCCAAGAGCACGATTGCAACCAAGATAAGCACTATATTGCGCCACCAGGACATGATCCGCACAGAACCAAGAAATACTGATCGCCTGCCCCCGTCGTTCGCCTCGGAGTGCGGCCGTTCCGGTCCGCGCACTACGGACCGCATTATCAAGCCGCCGACGAGTAAGAACAGGCCAGCTCCAGCAGAAATTATTAGGAGGTAGGCTGCTCTGTCCTCCTCAGGAACCGAGGTCATGGCATCGGCGGTGATCGGAACGCCTCCTGCGAAGTGAGCGATGCACATAGCTACAGTTGCGAAGAGTATGCAGCCGCCAACGAAGATCAACTTTCGACTTGTTGCGCGGAAATACTCACGCTCGCTTCTAGGCGCACTTATGAATGACTTTAGGTTTCTCATTGTGAATCCATTTTATTTGGCTTTGCATCGAAAGTACCTAGGGGATAGAATTACGGTGACACTCCACTTAATTGACGCAATCTGGGGGTTGCGAGAGCCTCGTTCCATGGCCCGTCTCGCCCGAGCTGTCTTTCCCGGCATCCCGCACCACGTGACGCAGCGTGGCAACGGGCGCCAGCAGACGTTCTTCGAGGATGCCGATTATGCGGCCTATCGCGATCTCCTGGCGGCTCGGGCGCGTTCCGCGGGCGTCGAGGTGTGGGCGTGGGTTCTGATGCCCAATCATGTTCACATGATCCTGGTACCGAGCGACCCCGGCGGGATTGGCCGGGCAATGTCGGCCGTGCACGGCCGCTATGCGGGGCGTATCCACGCGCGCCTGAAACGGACGGGTCACTTCTGGCAAGGGCGTTTCGGTTGCGTGGCGATGGATGAGGATCACCTCGCCGCGGCATTGCGGTACATTGCGCTGAACCCGGTGCGCGCCGGCCTTGTCGACCGTGCGGAGGCCTGGCGCTGGTCCAGCGTCCATGCTCACCTGGACCCCGAGACCGAAGATGGTGTGACGACGGTCGCGCCGGTCCGGGAGCGGTTCCCCGATTTCGCGGCGATCCTTGCTGCGGGTGAAGATGCGGAAATGACGATGCGCCTGCGAAAGGCGGAGTCGATCGGGCGGCCGGTGGGGAGCGAGGCGTTCGTCACCCGCCTCGAGAGCGCCACGGGGCGCACGCTCCTGCCGCGAAAGCGCGGGCCGAAGCCGAAGCAATTGAGTGGAGTGTCACCGTAACCCAATAATTCCGGCCAAGAGCACGATTGCAACCAAGATAAGCACTATATTGCGCCACCAGGACATGATCCGCACAGAACCAAGAAATACTGATCGCCTGCCCCCGTCGTTCGCCTCGGAGTGCGGCCGTTCCGGTCCGCGCACTACGGACCGCATTATCAAGCCGCCGACGAGTAAGAACAGGCCAGCTCCAGCAGAAATTATTAGGAGGTAGGCTGCTCTGTCCTCCTCAGGAACCGAGGTCATGGCATCGGCGGTGATCGGAACGCCTCCTGCGAAGTGAGCGATGCACATAGCTACAGTTGCGAAGAGTATGCAGCCGCCAACGAAGATCAACTTTCGACTTGTTGCGCGGAAATACTCACGCTCGCTTCTAGGCGCACTTATGAATGACTTTAGGTTTCTCATTGTGAATCCATTTTATTTGGCTTTGCATCGAAAGTACCTAGGGGATAGAATTACGGTGACACTCCACTTAATTGACGCAATCTGGGGGTTGCGAGAGCCTCGTTCCATGGCCCGTCTCGCCCGAGCTGCCTTTCCCGGCATCCCGCACCACGTGATGCAGCGTGGCAATCGGCGGCAGCAGAGTTCCGGTGACATCTTGCCAAATGGATCAAGATGACAGTCTTGAACCACGAAGACATTCTCCTGAATATCCGTACCCAACAGGCTGAGGCCCTGGTCCGCCTGCCGCGCGCCCTGCCTGCACAGCGCTCGATCCGCTGGAGTCACGCTACCTCCGGAACAGCGATGTTCAGTTTCAATACTGAACCAATTATTCGGAAAACCTTGCTTTATCTGCTTCCTGCGGCCCCGGCTTTGGATTAGGAGTCTTCCCGAGGGGAACGGATCGCAGCGATTGGACTCGCCGATGCCGAGGTTTGCAGGAGAGGGGACCTCCTGGTGCTTTCACCCGCAATTGCGGGTTCGGTGACGTTCTGTGCGTCGCGCGCGCCCTCGTGGGCGGCGTGGAAAGGGGGAGCGAAGGCGTGAGCATCTGGCAGCAAACCGCAGTTCGGGCCATCGCGATCCTCGGCACCGGCCTCGCCGCAAGCGCGGCCGCCGCGCAGGATGTCTATGCCGATCCGCAGGGCTCGGGCGTGATCGTCTCCGCGGTGCAATGGCTGCAGGGCACCCTGCTCGGCACGATCGCCACCGTCGTCGCGGTGATCGCGGTCGCCTCGGTCGGCTTCCTGATGCTCACCGGGCGGATCAACTGGCGCTACGGCGCGACCGTGATCGTCGGCTGCTTCATCCTGTTCGGCGCCGCCAGCATCGTCGCCGGCATCCAGTCGACCGCGAGCCTCGGGAACTGACCCGATGGACCGCGTCGATCAGGACATCCTGTTCGTCGCTTTGACCCGGCCGCAGATGTTCGCCGGGGTGACCTATTCCTATTTCGTGGTGAACGCGGTGCTCGCGACCGAGCTGTTCCTCGTCTTCGGCTCCTTCTGGGTGCTGCTCGCCGCGCTCCTTATCCACGGCGTCGGCGCGATCCTCTGCCTGCGCGAGCCGCGCTTCTTCGATCTCTGGCTCGCCAAGGTCCGGCGCTGCCCGCGCGTCCGCAATTACCGGCTGTGGCGATGCAATTCGTACCGGCCCTGACGCCCGATCCGGCCGCGGTCGCCCGCGAGCAGCCGGTCGGCCGGCACCTCCCCTCTGCGCGCCACGTCGACGACCACACGATCGAGACTCGCGACGGCCTCCTGCTCCAGGTCATCCACCTGCGCGGCCTGCTGTTCGAGACCGCGGACACCGACGAGATCAACTATCGGAAGCGCCTGCGCGACGCGATGCTGCAGGCGGTCGGCTCGTCGCGCTTCGCCCTCTACCACCACATCGTCCGCCGCCGCGTCGACGCCGAGCTGCCGGCGGAGCATGAGGATTCCTTCTCGCGCCTCCTCGACGCCGCCTGGTCGGCGCGGCTCGCCTCGAAGCAGCTCTACGTCAACGATCTCTACCTCACCCTGGTGCGGCGGCCGCTGCAGGGCAGGATCGGCCTGCTCGACCGGGTCCGCGGGATGGTCGGCCGCGCCGGCGAGCCGGCCGGCGCCAACACCGCCTACGAATTGCGCCAGCTCGACACGGCGCGTGAGGCCCTGGTCGCGGCGCTCGGCAGCTACGGGCCGCGCCTGCTCGGCATCCGCGAGAATCCGCACGGCCTCTGCTCGGAGCTGCTCGAGTTCCTCTCGACCCTGCTCAACGCCGAGACGCGCCCGGTGCTGCTGCCCGGCCGCGACCTCGGCGACTATCTGCCCTACCGGCGGATCAGCTTCGGCCAGGAGACGGTCGAGCTCGGTAAGCACGGCGCGACGCCGCGCGCCTTCCTCGGCCTCGTCTCGATCAAGGATTATCCGGGCCGCACCCAGCCGGGCATGCTCGACGAACTGCTCCGCCTGCCGTTCGAGATGACGATCTCCCAGTCGTTCGGCTTCGTCGAGCGCCAGGCCGCGCTGGCCGGCATGAACCTCGCGCTGCGGCGCATGCGCTCGGCCGAGGACGAGGCCTTGAGCCTGCGCGCCGATCTCGTCCGCGCCAAGGACGAGGTCGCCGCCGGCCGCGCCGGCTTCGGCGAGCACCACATGACCGTCGCCGTCCATGGCGACACGCCGGAAGGAGTCGACGACGGCGTCGCCGAGGTGCTCGCCTCCTTGGCCGACATCGGCATCATCGCGGTGCGCGAGGAGATCGCGCTGGAGCCCGCCTTCTGGGCGCAATTCCCCGGCAATTTCAAATATATCGCCCGCCCGGCCCTGGTCTCGACCGCCAATTTCGCCGGCCTCGCCAGCGGCCACAATTTCCCGATCGGCCGGCCCAGCGGCAACCTCTGGGGCGATGCCGTCGCCCTGCTGGAGACCACCGCCGCCGGGCCCTATTATTTCAACTTCCACCACGGCGATCTCGGCAACTTCACCGTCATCGGCCCGTCCGGCTCGGGCAAGACGGTGGTGCTGAACTTCCTCCTCGCCCAGGCGCGCAAGTTCCGGCCGCGGATCATCTTCTTCGACAAGGATCGCGGCGCCGAGCTCTTCGTCCGCGCGATCGGCGGCCGCTACGATCTGCTCCGGCCGGGCACGCCGTCCGGCCTCAACCCGCTCCAGATGGAGGACAGCCACGCCAGCCGCCAGTTCCTGATCAACTGGATCGCGGTGCTGGCCGGCGGCGCCGACACCGACGAGCTCGCCCAGATCAAGGACGCGGTCGACGCCAATTACGCCCAGCCGCACGCCCACCGGCGGCTGCGCAACCTCGCCGAATTGTTCCGCGGCGGCCACCGCGCCCACGCCAAGGATCTCTGGGCGCGGCTCCGGCCCTGGTGGGGCGACGGCGAGCGCGCCTGGCTGTTCGACAATCCCGAGGACCGGACCGATCTCGGCGCCGCCTCGGTCGGCTTCGACATGACCCAGGTGCTCGACGATCCTTCGGTGCGCACCCCGGCGATGATGTACCTGTTCCACCGGGTGGAGGAGCGGCTCGACGGATCGCCGGCGATCATCGTCGTCGACGAGGGCTGGAAGGCGCTCGACGACGAGGTGTTCGTCCGCAGGATCAAGGACTGGGAGAAGACGATCCGCAAGAGAAACGGAATCGTCGGCTTCGCCACCCAGAGCGCCCAGGACGCGCTCGAGAGCCGGATCGCCAGCGCGATCATCGAGCAGGCGGCGACCCAGATCTTCATGGCCAATCCCAAGGCGCGGGCCGACGATTATATCGACGGCTTCGGCCTGACGCCGCACGAATACGAGATCGTCCGCACCCTGCCCGACGATGCCCATTGCTTCCTGGTCAAGCACGGCCTGGACAGCGTCGTCGTGCGGCTGAACCTCACCGGCGAGCGCGACCTGCTCACCATCCTCTCGGGCCGTGAGCGCACCGTGCGGCTGCTCGACGAATTGCGCGCCGAGACCGGCGACGATCCCGAGGCGTGGATGGCCCCGCTGCTGGAGCGGGTGTGATGGCGATCGCCTGTCCCGCCTATGGCCCGAGCGAGGCCTTCCTCAGCGCCACCGTCGCGGCGATCGACTGTCACGCCCAGAACCTCGGCGAGGCCGGCTATCAGGCGCTCGCCGCGCCGGGCTCGCCGGTCGCGCTCGCATTGGGCGGCATGCTGACCATCTTCGTTGCTCTGTTCGGCTACCGGATGCTGTTCGGCGGCGCGCCGGACGCGCGCGACGCCGTCCTCGCCGTCGCCAAGATCGGCGTCGTGCTGGCGCTGGCGACGAGCTGGCCCGCCTTCCGCATCCTCGCCTACGATGTCGCGATGCGCGGCCCCGCCGAGCTCGCCGCGGCGGTGGGGCGCCCGGCCGGCCTGCCGGGCAGCGAGGGCGGCATGGTCGCGCGGCTGCAGGGCGTCGACAATCTCCTCGCCGAGCTCACCATCATCGGCACCGGCAAGCCGCCCGAGGCCGATGTCGTCGTCGGCCCGACCGAGGCGCTTACCCCGGCCCAGCAGGCGCAGGAGCAGCAGCGCCTCGCCGCGCTCCAGCAGAGGCCGCGCTGGAATCCGGATCGCGACGCCAGGATGGTCGCCCAGGCCCGCACCCTGTTCCTCGCCGGCGCGATCGGCGCCTTCGCCTCGGTCCGCCTCGTCGCCGGCCTGCTGCTCGCGCTCGGACCGCTCTTCGCCCTGTTCCTCCTCTTCGACGGCACCCGCGGGCTGTTCGAGGGCTGGCTGCGCGTCCTCGCCGGCGCCGCGCTCGGCGCGCTCGCCACCGGCATCGTGCTCGCGGTCGAGCTCGCGCTGATGGAGCCGTGGCTGGCGGTGATCGTCAGCGAGCGGCGCTACGGCGTTCCGACGCCCCGCGTGCCGGTCGAATTGCTGGTCATGACCCTGGTCTTCGCGCTCGCCCTGCTCGCCAGCCTGATCGCCGTCGCCCGTGTCGCCCGCGGCTTCCGCATGCCGCAGGCGCTGCGCGTCGTGCCCGCCCAGCTCGCCGGGATCGTGCGGTTGGGGGAGGGCCGGACGACGCTCGCCGTCTCCGGCGCGCCCGCCGCGGCCGTGCCGATCGACGAGCGCAGCCGGGCGAGCGCGGTCGCCGACGCCGTCGCCGCGGTCCAGCGCCGCGAGGCCT
>NZ_SPDV01000101.1 GCF_004564275.1 Sphingomonas parva (ex Maeng et al. 2020) | reverse complement strand
TCGCGCTGATCGATCGACTGGAGTGGGTGGAAGGCGGACACCCAACGGTGCTGCCCTGCTAGCGCTTCCCGCGCTTCCGCTTGAATTGAGCCTTCATAGCGCTCTCAGTCGAATGATATTCTTCTGACAGCATCCATTTCGTTTTGCGATCATACTGCGCGTCGTTGGCGCGCGCTACCCGTGACCTCCGCCAGCCGACGAACACTGTCCAAAGAACTGCAATTCCCCCGGCTGGGATGAACCACCACCTACCGAGGACAGGAACTAGGAGAAACGGAAGCATCGCCACGGCGACAAGCGATTTATATCCGAAACTTTCGACCCAGCAATTGTCGACCCATCTTCTAACTGCAAGATATACCTTCACGGGAGTCTCCGGTGGGTCAGACTGTCAAAACGACCTTCGCAGTCTGGTCAAACGTCTGCAATGGGTCGGAGTAGGACGATCGCCACCAGCGCTAGCGAACGTCGGCTTCCGAATGCGGATCGGCCGATCAGCCTCGCGCTGATCGATCGACTGGAGTGGGTGGAAGGCGGACACCCAACGGTGCTGCCCTGCTAGCGCTTCCCGCGCTTCCGCTTGAATTGAGCCTTCATAGCGCTCTCAGTCGAATGATATTCTTCTGACAGCATCCATTTCGTTTTGCGATCATACTGCGCGTCGTTGGCGCGCGCTACCCGTGACCTCCGCCAGCCGACGAACACTGTCCAAAGAACTGCAATTCCCCCGGCTGGGATGAACCACCACCTACCGAGGACAGGAACTAGGAGAAACGGAAGCATCGCCACGGCGACAAGCGATTTATATCCGAAACTTTCGACCCAGCAATTGTCGACCCATCTTCTAACTGCAAGATATACCTTCACGGGAGTCTCCGGTGGGTCAGACTGTCAAAACGACCTTCGCAGTCTGGTCAAACGTCTGCAATGGGTCGGAGTAGGACGATCGCCACCAGCGCTAGCGAACGTCGGCTTCCGAATGCGGATCGGCCGATCAGCCTCGCGCTGATCGATCGACTGGAGTGGGTGGAAGGCGGACACCCAACGGTGCTGCCCTGCTAGCGCTTCCCGCGCTTCCGCTTGAATTGAGCCTTCATAGCGCTCTCAGTCGAATGATATTCTTCTGACAGCATCCATTTCGTTTTGCGATCATACTGCGCGTCGTTGGCGCGCGCTACCCGTGACCTCCGCCAGCCGACGAACACTGTCCAAAGAACTGCAATTCCCCCGGCTGGGATGAACCACCACCTACCGAGGACAGGAACTAGGAGAAACGGAAGCATCGCCACGGCGACAAGCGATTTATATCCGAAACTTTCGACCCAGCAATTGTCGACCCATCTTCTAACTGCAAGATATACCTTCACGGGAGTCTCCGGTGGGTCAGACTGTCAAAACGACCTTCGCAGTCTGGTCAAACGTCTGCAATGGGTCGGAGTAGGACGATCGCCACCAGCGCTAGCGAACGTCGGCTTCCGAATGCGGATCGGCCGATCAGCCTCGCGCTGATCGATCGACTGGAGTGGGTGGAAGGCGGACACCCAACGGTGCTGCCCTGCTAGCGCTTCCCGCGCTTCCGCTTGAATTGAGCCTTCATAGCGCTCTCAGTCGAATGATATTCTTCTGACAGCATCCATTTCGTTTTGCGATCATACTGCGCGTCGTTGGCGCGCGCTACCCGTGACCTCCGCCAGCCGACGAACACTGTCCAAAGAACTGCAATTCCCCCGGCTGGGATGAACCACCACCTACCGAGGACAGGAACTAGGAGAAACGGAAGCATCGCCACGGCGACAAGCGATTTATATCCGAAACTTTCGACCCAGCAATTGTCGACCCATCTTCTAACTGCAAGATATACCTTCACGGGAGTCTCCGGTGGGTCAGACTGTCAAAACGACCTTCGCAGTCTGGTCAAACGTCTGCAATGGGTCGGAGTAGGACGATCGCCACCAGCGCTAGCGAACGTCGGCTTCCGAATGCGGATCGGCCGATCAGCCTCGCGCTGATCGATCGACTGGAGTGGGTGGAAACCAGTCATTGGCCTTTCACCGAGGCGCGACCAGCCCGATGCCGATCAGCAGCGGCAACATCAGGAAGGGCCAGGACAGCGCGGCCCACAGACCCCAGAAGCGAACCGGGGACTCTGCTCGCAGTGGCGGCCATCTTCGTCCGCCCGCATTCTTACGGCCAAACCAAAATTTGCCCGACCAGGCAGTTCTTATCATCAGTGTTGACACACCCAGCCAAGCGGCGACGAGAATCGCTGTCCAGATATACTCGAGTGCGGTCACGCCTTGAGGTTACGGTTCTGCCGGAACGGCGGCAATGGGTCGCTTGACGTAATAGCTAGCAACCTTGCGGAGCCCAGTCGCTCGTCCGCTGTTGGCTGCCATTCCGTCAGGGCCTGCGGAACCTCTGGTCCCGGCGCCCCTGGCAGACGATCGCGAGGCCATACCCGAGTGTCCGAAGCTGCGGTCAAGATCGGACGTCTGCCGGGATCCGCTACCTCTGCTTTCGCGGACATCACTCGTGGCGGGACGTCGCGTTTCGGCGCGAAGCCGCCTTCGCTCGCCGGACCCGAAGCGCGTGGCGTGCCGCCGGGCCTCGGGCATCTCGCCTTTGCTGCAGATTGGCGCATGGCGGGACGGCGCGAACCCGGCCGCGGCATCGTCGACGACGAGCACCCGGTCCGGGCCCTTGGCGGGAGAGATGACGTCCAGCGTCTTGCCGGAGAAGATGCCGATCGGTCGCCCGATGCCGGTTCCCGGATCGTACGATCACGCCCGGAACCGTGTGCCCCGCAGCCGTGCCGGATCCACCATCGCGTGCTGGCTGCGTCGCGCGCGCTCGGCGCGGCCACCGGCGCGGCGACGGGTCATCCCGCGAGCAGAGCCGCCGGGACGAGGGCGTTCCAGGTCATCGTGTCCCCCATGTCGGCTCCGGGCCGGTGGCGAACGCGGATCGCCCGCGGACGGCACGGGGTCGGACGAAGCGCATCGTCATGGGGCAGCCCCGTTGTTGCACGCGATCGGCGTGCGGGACGAAGCTCTGCAGCCGCGAGAGGCCGTTGTTGGAACCCCGCTGGGCCCGTCCCTCGTCCCTTCATCGCGGGACGGAGCCCTCTCGACGTACGGGGCTTGGCGCAGGCACGCGCCGCGCATTTCCTGCGACAAACGTCGTCGCCGAGCCGGAGCCGGTCGGCCCGCGCGGAAGGGGAGGGGACCAGCATGACATGGCTGCGCTTGATCGGCCTGCTCGGCCTCGCGCTCGGCGCCTGGCGCAGCCTGGCCGCCCTGGGCACTCCGATCCGCTCCAACGGCAGGCGCTATTACCTTCAGCCCGACGGCCGCTATCGCCGCTGGTACGGCGGCCGCAGCTATCGCCCCGACGAGATCGGGCTGTGACCTTGCGCCGCGGGGCGCGGATTTGCGGGACGATCGTGTTCGCGCTGCTCGAGGGGGCGGGGCTGCTGTTCGCCTTCGTCGTCTCGTCGATCCGCTGCTGCGCGATCGAGGGCGACGCGGCGCCGGGCGGAGCCGGCTGGGAGGCGTTCGCCGTCCTGGCGGTGCTGGTCAGCATCGCCGCGGCGGTCGCGGGTCTTGCCACGGCGCTGCTTGCCGAGGGCGTGGCGCGGCTCGGCGCCTGGGCCTGGCGCCGGCGGATGCGACCCTGAGCAGCCCGGCGCACGCCGGTCCGCGTTCAGGCGGCCGAAAGCCTGGCGCTGCTCGGATGCCGCGCAGGGAGGACGGGGACATGAGGAAGGATGTGCGGGTGCTCGCCGCGCTGGCTCTGGCCGCCGCCGCTGCGGGGCCGGCGCTCTGCGCGGAGCGGATGCGCGGCTTCGAGGAGATCGCAGGCGCGGGCGAGCGGGTTGATGTCACCGGCCTCTCGGGCTGGCACAAGGGCCGGTTCCGGATCGGCGAGACCGGGGCGGAAGGGCGTTACCGGATCCTGTCGAGCAGCGACCACGCCGGCGGCGAGGTCGCGCATTTCGGCGGCAGCCGCTTCGACCTGTCGGGGCCGGGTGTCGCCGGGGCGCTTTCGGGCCGCTGCGGGTTCGACGCCCTGAGCCGCCGGACGCGCGGCCGGATCGGCGAGGTGCGGGTGACGACGAGCACGCGCCTCGTCCCGCTCGCCTATCGCTGCGAGTTTGCCCGCGACGGCGAGGTGATCGGCGAGCTCGTGCTGGACGAGGTCGCCCGGCCTGGCCTGAGCGTGCGGCAGGAGAGGGCAGGCCACGTCCGTATCGGCGACGCGCGGCTCGCCTTCGCCTCGGTCCATCATCTCGACGGCACCATGCTGCCGACCAGCACGCCGGTCGGCTACAGGTTCGAGGCCGAGGGCCGGGCGGTCGGCGCGGTCGATCTCAACGGCAGTCGCAAGCGCCTCGCCCTGCCGGACGATCCGGCGCTTCGCGAGGCGACCCTGCTCGGCAGCCTGGCGCTGGCCCTGTTCTGGGATCCGGGCGACGGCGACGATTGAGCGGAGAGGCAGGCACGGCAGCACGCCTTGACGCGTTGTGCTGTTCATGATATGTTCCGCGCTCCCGATGGTTCCGGGGCGCCTGCGCCATTGCGGCCGAAGCCGTTCTTTCCAGGCCAGTCGTCAGCCACATGATCGCTGCCCCCGGTGACGCCGGGCGCGGCCGTGACGGACCCGGCCCATTCGGTGCTGCGCTGCACAAGGAAATGCCGGGTTCGACCGTAAACAACGGTCGATTTACGGTGGTGCACTGCAGCAGCGGCGGCGCGGTTCCCGGCTTCCGGGTCGCGGGCGTCGGCCGCGCCCGTTCCGCGCTGTTATCGCGCACCTCCTGCGCTGAAAGTCTCTGTTCCGGATCTGAGGGGAGGCAGCCAGGTCCTTGAAAGACTTGACCTGGCCGTGGAGCCGGCCTGTATTTTCCCTGGTTTTGCCGCAAGCCCCGTCCGGGTTCGTATCGCGGCCGGGGGAGGGAGGGCGGCTCCGGCGGCGCCTGTCCGCGCGCGCGGGATCGCATCGCCTCGACGACCGCGGAAGCGGCGGCGGCCGCGTGCCGCGCAGCCGCGCGGGCCGCTCGGGAAAGCGGAAGACGCGGCGCCGTTTGCAGCCCCGGCGGGCCGTGCTAGCACGCCGCGACGAGGGACGAGGGGGGAGTTCGATGATCTTGCGCGGCGGCTCGCGGGCATTCCTGGCACTCGTTTCCCTCTGCCTGGCGGCGGCGCCGCTCGCTGCGCAGGACGCGATCCCGGCGCCCGATCCCAACACGCTCGCGCCGTCGCAGGATCCGGGCCGGACTGCCAACGGACTGGCGCTGACGCCGCCGATGGGCTGGAACAGCTGGAACCGCTTCGCCTGCGACATCGACGAGCGCCTGATCCGCAAGACCGCCGACGAGCTGGTCTCTTCGGGGATGAAGGACGCCGGCTATACCTATGTCGTCATTGACGATTGCTGGCATGGCGCGCGCGACGCCGATGGCTTCATCACCGCCGATTCGCAGCGCTTCCCGTCCGGCATCAAGGCGCTCGCCGACTATGTCCATTCGAAAGGCCTGAAGTTCGGCCTCTATTCGGATGCCGGCCGCAAGACCTGCGGCGGCCGCCCGGGCAGCCAGGGCCACGAATATCAGGACGCGATCACCTACGCCCGCTGGGGCGTCGACTATCTGAAGTACGATTGGTGCAGCACCGGCACCCGCAATGCCGAGGAGGCCTATGCCCTGATGGCCGATGCGCTGCGCGCGACCGGCCGCGACATCGTCTTCTCGATCTGCGAATGGGGCAACAACCGGCCCTGGCTCTGGGCGAGCCGGATCGGCAATTTGTGGCGGACGACCGGCGACATCACCGACAAATGGGCCGGCAAGCACGGCTATTCCTGGGGCCTTCTCAACATCGTCGACATGAACGAGCCGCTCTGGCCGCATGCCGGCCCCGGCCATTGGAACGATCCGGACATGCTCGAGGTCGGCAACCCGGGCCTGACCCCGGTCGAGAACCGCGCCCATTTCTCGCTCTGGGCGATGATGGCGGCGCCTCTCATGGCCGGCAACGACGTCGCCAGCATGGACGCGGAGACGCGCGCGATCCTGCTCAACAAGGACGTGATCGCGGTCGACCAGGACCGGCTCGGCGTGCAGGGGCGCCGCGTCGCCAGGGAGGGGGATCGCGAGGTCTGGGTGAAGCCGCTCGCCGGCGGCGGACGCGCGGTCCTGCTGTTCAACCGGGGCGAGACACCGGCGCGGATCTCGGTCACGAACGAGGCGCTCGCTTATCCCGCCGGGGTCCGCCTGAAGGTCCGGGACCTCTGGGCCCATCGCGATCTGGGCGCCTGGAAAGGCCGCTTCGAAGCCGAGGTCGAGCCGCACGGCGTCGTCATGCTCCGCCTCGACGCCCGGGCCTCCGTCGTCTCGGACCCGCGGCGCTGAACTGGAGCCTGTAGATTCTCCTGTTGTTTACAGGAGGGCGAGGTGCGGCGACGCGCCGCATCGATCGACCGGTGCCGCCGCCGTCGCGCTCGAGCCCTCCGCCTTGAGGGATGCGCAGGTCGCCATCTCCCCCCTGCATCGCTGCGCCGCGCGGGGCACTGCGCACCTGCGCAGGATTGGACGGGGGTGGCGTGCATGAAGGGCCGTGCGCTTTGGATAGGCAGGCCAATGGCTTGTCCGATGCTACCGTAAGCGTTTTGGAGCGTTATGATCCAAGGCATTGCAACCGCGACAAAAGGATCCGTGCGCGGGCCGCGATCCGCCGTATTCGCACCGTATTTACGGTGGCCGGCCGCCGAGGTCGCAACGCCTCTTCATTCCCCCGCAAGGGAGGGGGGCGGGCCGGGGCAGGATCGGCTGGGAGACAGGGTCAGCGGGCCGCAGCTGCTCCGGCGCTCGGCCGCCTGACCGGGGTGAGCGGCGGCGGGCGGCGGCCCGCCGCCGTCGCCTCATTCGCCGCGGGGCGCGCGCCGGGCGCGAAGCTGCGCCTGCTCGGCGGCGGTGATGACGCCGTCATGGTCGAGATCGAGCCGGTCGAAGCGCTG
>NZ_SPDV01000100.1 GCF_004564275.1 Sphingomonas parva (ex Maeng et al. 2020) | reverse complement strand
GGGCCCGCCGCGAAGCGGTGGGAGGGTGAGGGGAGTCCCCTCACGCGCGCATCTCCTGCTCGCGGGCGAGATTGCGGGCGAGCTGCTCCATGCCGCCGCGATAGGGCGGCGGGACGTGGACGCCGCGATAGAGATGCCCGGCGGCGGCGCGCAGCGTCCACATCGGGTCGATCAGGTGCGGGCGGGCGAGGGCGACGAGGTCGGCGCGGCCGGCGGCGAGGATCGAGTTGACGTGGTCGGGCTCGTAGATGTTGCCCACCGCCATCGTCGCCAGCCCCGCCTCGTTGCGGATCCTGTCGGCGAACGGGGTCTGGAACATGCGGCCGTAGACCGGGCGGCTCTCCGCCCAGGTCTGGCCGGCGGAGACGTCGATCAGGTCGGCGCCGGCGGCGGCGAAGGCGCGGGCGATCTCGACCGCCTCGGCAGGCGTCACGCCCTGGTCTCCCATCCAGTCGCTGGCGGAGATCCGCACCGACATCGGCCGGTCGGCCGGCCAGGCGGCGCGCATCGCCGCGAACACCTCCAGCGGGAAGCGCAGCCGGTTCTCCAGGCTGCCGCCATATTCGTCGCTGCGCCGGTTGGTCAGCGGCGTGATGAAGCTCGACAGCAGATAGCCGTGCGCGGCGTGGAGCTCGATCATGTCGAAGCCCGCCTCCAGCCCTCTTTGCGTCGCCGCGACGAACTGATCGCGCACCGCGTCCATGTCGGCGCGAGTCATCGGCCGGGGCCGCTGGTTGGCCGGGCTCCACGGCACGTCCGAGGCGGCCATCACCGGCCAATTGCCTTCGGCGAGCGGCACGTCATAGCCCTCCCAGCCGACCCTTGTGGAACCCTTGGGGCCGCTGTGGCCGAGCTGCAGGCAGAATTTCGCGCGGCTGTGGCCGTGCACGAAATCGACGATCCGCCGCCAGGCGGCGACGTGCTCGGGGGCGTACATCCCTGCGCACCCGGGCGTGATCCGCCCCTCCTCCAAGACGCAGGTCATCTCGGTGTAGAGCAGGCCGGCGCCGCCCTCGGCCCGCGCGCCGTAATGGACGAGATGGAAGTCGTCCGGCGTCCCATCCTTCGCCGAATAGGTCGCCATCGGCGAGACGACGACGCGGTTCTCCAGCCGCATGCCGCGCAAAGCGAACGGCGCGAACATCGGCGGGGCGGGATCGTTGACCGGCACGCCGAGCGCCCGCGACTGGAACCAGCGCTCGACGCCTTCGAGCCATGGCCGGTCGCGCAGCCGCAGATTCTCGTGGCTGACGCGCTGGGAGCGGGTGAGCAAGGAGTAAGCGAACTGGATCGGCTCGAAGCGGAGGTAGCGCTCGACCGTCTCGAACCATTCGGTCGAGTTGCGCGCGCTGTTCTGCAGCTTCAGCACCTCGAGGTCGCGCTCGGCCTGATATTCCTCGAGCGCCGCCTCGCGCGGGAGGCCGGGGCGGTTCAGCACCTCGGCGAGCTTGATCGCATCCTCGAGCGCCAGCTTGGTGCCGGAGCCGATCGAGAAATGGGCGGTGTGGGCCGCATCGCCGATCAGCACGATGTTGCGATGGGTCCAGCGCGCGCAGCGGATCCGGCGGAAGTTCAGCCAGGCTTTCGGCCCCGGCAGGTGGCCTGCGTTCGACAGCAGCGGCTGGCCGTCGAGCCATTTGGCGAAGATCCGCTCGCACAAGGCGATCGCGGCCGGCTGGTCCATTGCGTCGAGCCCGAGGCCGGCCCAGGTCTCCGGCGCCATCTCGACGATGAAGGTCGAGAGACCCTCGTCGAAGCGGTAAGCGTGCGCCCACACCCAGCCCGCCTCGGTCTCTTCGAAGGCGAAGGTGAAGGCTTCGAAGACTCGCGGCGTGCCGAACCAGAAGAATCTGTTGCGCCGGACCTCGATGTCGACCCCGAAGGCCTCGGCGTGCGCCGTGCGGGCGCGGCTGTTCGCGCCGTCGGCGGCGACGACCAGATCGTAGCGCCCGGCGAGTTCGTCCGCGTCCGCCTCATGCTCGAAATGGAGGCGGACGCCGAGCGCCCGCGCCCGCGCCTGGAGGATGCCGAGCAGGGTCTTGCGGCCGATGCCGATGAAGCCGTGGCCGGACGAGCGGATGGTCTCGCCGCGCAGATGGACCTCGATATCGTCCCAATGCGCGAAACGATCCCGGATCGTCGCGCCGGAGACGGGATCGTTCGCCATCAGATTGTCGACGGTCTGGTCGGAAAAGACCACGCCCCAGCCGAACGTGTCGTCGGGCCGGTTGCGCTCGTACAGGTCGATGTCGTGCGCCGGGTCGCGCAGCTTCATCGAAATCGCGAAATAGAGCCCCGCCGGTCCCCCGCCGAGGCATGCGATCCGCATCACCCTCTCCCTTTTCCGGAGGAGGCTAGAGCGTGCGGGGGACGATTGGCAAGCGGCGCCCTGCCGCGGAGAAGCGCGGGGCCGGTCGCGCGGGCGTCACTTCGGTCCGGCGGGGGTGCGCGCCGGCTCGGCCGGGGCGGGGGCCCGCAGGTCGGGCGTCGGCGCGGCGCCCGGCCGCGCCGCGGCGACCTCGGCATATCCGCCGCAATATCGTTTTCCGGCCGCGCCGCCGATCACCTGTTCGCCGCAATAATCTTTGGGCCGCATGACGACGTTGCGAAGGACGAGGACGCGTCCGTCGCGCAGCTCCACCGCCAGCCGGCCGTCGGGGCCCACCATCACGAACGCCGTGGACAGGGTGCGGCGCCCCTCGGCCTCTGCGGGAGAGTCGGCCGTCGCGCCGGGGAGAGGGTTGTCCACGACGGGGACCGGCTCCGGGATCGGCCCCTGTGCGGCTTGGCCCCGGTCGCCGGCGCTTTGCGGGGCCCCGTTCGATGAACCCGCAGCCTGTCCGGCGGGCGCGGCGCGCGTCTCCGGCGCGGACGTTTCTGGAGCCTGGCTCGGGCTGCGCATGTCGTTGTCCTGTGGCGAAGGGGTGCAGGCGGCGAGCGTCGCGGCAAACGACAGCAATAAGCGGATCATCGCGCGCTCCGTGGGCCTGAACACAGCCCCAACTACGCGAACCGAGGATACGAGTCACTAGCGGCAAAAAGGCCGCTAGGAGGTCCGATCCAAAAGTGTTAATTCCCGTTAATCAATCGCATAGGGGTGATTCGCGCGCATATTTGACCAGACTTTCCGGCGCGGCTTCGACCTTGCAATTCATCACATGGGGGGATCACGAATGAGCACCGAACTCGGCTTTGACGCGCCTGCGAGCAACCTCGTTCCGCTGGAGGAAATCGCGCACACCACATTCGTGGAAGGGTGCGGCTGCGCAGCCTGCCAGGGCTTCCAGGACGCCGGCACCGACGGCGTGATCTCCAAGGGCGGCTTCAACGAGGCCAATCCCGAGAGCGGCGGCATTGGCGTGCTCCTGCCGCTGGTCACCAACCCCGACGGCAGCCGCTCGATTACCGGCGAGCGCAACGTCGACGCGATCCTGATCGGCGCCAAATGGGGCGCGACGAACCTGACCTTCAGCTTCCCGAAATCGGGCTCCAACTACAACGGCACCGGCTTCGACAGCAACGGCGTCAGCATCTACCACATGGAGCTCGGCGCTCAGCAGCAGGCGGCGGCGCGGGCGGCCTTCGCGCAGATTTCCGCGGCCACCGGGCTGACCTTCACCGAGATCACCGAGACCGACACGGTCCACGCCAACATCCGCATCTCGCAAAGCGGCGACAATGACGTGACCTCCGCCTACGGCGGCTTCCCGTCCGACACGCGCGGCGTCGCGGGCGACATCTGGTTCGGCCGCACCAGCCAGCCTTATTACGATCTCGCCTATAAGGGCACGTGGGGCTACGCCACGATGATGCACGAGATCGGCCACACCATGGGGCTGAAGCACGGGCACCAGGATTACACCAACTCCGATCTTTCCTTCTATTTCGGCACCTCGCCGCGCCGCGGCACCCAGTCGCTGACTCCGGACAACGACGGCCAGGCCTGGTCGCTGATGACCTATACCCCGGCGCCGTTCACCAACAGCAACTTCGCCGGCGAGAAGGTCAACCAGCCGCAGACGTACATGCAGTACGATCTGGCGGCGCTGCAGTACATGTACGGCGCTAATTACAACACCAATGCGGGCGACACCGTCTACACCTGGAGCGAGACGACGGGCGAGATGTTCGTCAACGGCGTCGGCCAGGGCGCGCCGTCCGGCAACACGATCCTGCTGACCATCTGGGACGGGGGCGGCGTCGATACCCTCGACCTCAGCAACTATGCCGACGGCGTCACCGTCGATCTGCGTCCGGGCCAGTTCTCCACCTTCGACCAGGACCAGCTCGCCAACCACCTAGCCTACCAGAATCTGACGGCGCTGGCGCCGGGCAACGTCGCGATGTCGCTGCTCTACAACAACGACGGCCGCTCGCTGATCGAGAACGCCAAGGGCGGCATCGGCAACGACGTCTTCGTCGGCAACGTCGCCAACAACGTGCTCGACGGCGGCGCCGGCAGCGACACGGTGATCTTCACCAACACCACCGGCATCAACGTCACGCTGAACGACACCGGCGCCGATGTCGTCGTCAGCCATGACGGCGAGACCGACACGCTGCGCAGCATCGAGAACATCGTCGGCACCAGCGCCAGCGACACGATCACCGGCAACAGCCAGGACAATTCGCTGTACGGCGGCACCGGCGGGGCCGACACGCTGTCGGGCGGCGCCGGCAACGACAGGCTGTTCGGCGGCGGCTTCACCACCACCACGACCTATTCGGCGCCGTCGCAGGCCGACATCACCAAGGCGCAATCGACCAACAACGGCAGCATCGCGACCGCGGTGGCGACGGCCGGTGCCTTCGACGTCGACGCGAACCCGAACATCATCAACTCGACCTCGGTCCCGCACGCGACGATCAACGCCACGGCGGCCGGCGGCGCGGTCGAATATTACAAGATCGAGGTCACCCAGGCGGGCGCCCAGGCCGTGTTCGACATGGACGGCAACGGCACGATCGGCGACAACATCATCGAGCTCGTCAACAGCACGGGCACGGTCCTGGCCAGCAACGACACCGGCCCCGGCGATCCCGGCACCACGACCAACGACGACGCCTATATCGCCTACACCTTCGCCACCCCGGGCACCTATTACATCCGGGTCGGGCGCTGGATCTCCGGCTCGTCGGCGGCCCAGCCGCTGGTCGCCGGCCAGACCTATCAGCTCCACATCTCGCTGCAGGGTGCGGCGGCCGTGACCACCACGGTCAGCGCCAACAACACCAGCAGCGCCGTGCTCGACGGCGGCGCCGGCAACGACCTGCTCGTCGGCACCCTTGCCGACGACCTGTTGAACGGCGGCAGCGACAACGACACGGCTTCGTTCGTCAACGCCTTCAGCGGCGGCTCGACGACCGGCGTCACGGTCGATCTCAACGTCCAGGGGGTCGCCCAGAACACGGTTGCGGCCGGTTCAGACACGCTCAGCGGCATCGAGAATCTGGTCGGCTCGGGTCTCAACGACACGCTCACCGGCGACGGCAACGACAACGTGATCGAAGGCGGCCTGGGCAATGACGTCCTGGCCGGCGGCGCAGGCGTCGACACCGCGTCTTATGCGGGCGCCGCGGCCGGCGTCGCTGTCAGCCTCGCCCTCCAGGGTTCGGCGCAGAACACCGTCAATGCGGGCACCGACACCCTCAGCGGGTTCGAGAACCTGTCCGGCTCGGCGTTCGCCGACAGCCTGACCGGCGACGCCAGCGCTAACGTCGTTTCCGGCGGCGCCGGCGACGATACGCTGAACCCGGGCGCCAACGCGGCCGGCGCCGTCGACCTGCTCGACGGCGGGGCCGGCGCGGACACCGCCTCCTTCGCCGGCCTCGGCGCGGTGACGGTGGCGCTGAACGGCGCGGGCGATGCCACCGCCACGATCGGCGGTGCGGCGGTCGCCACCCTGCGCAGCATCGAGAATCTGCTCGGCGGCGCGAATGCCGACACCCTCACCGGTGACGCCGGCAGCAACGTGATCGACGGCGGCCTCGGCGACGACGTCCTCGAGGGCGGCGCCGGCGTGGACACGATCTCCTTCGCCAGCGCCGGCTCGGCGGCGGTGACGGTCAACCTCGCCACCACCACGGCCCAGGCGACCGGCCGGGGCAGCAAGACCATCTCCGGCTTCGAGAACGTGCTGACCGGCACGGGCAACGACGCCGTCACCGGCGACGGCGGGGACAACGTCTTCTTCGAAGGCCGCGGCAACGACGTCTACAACGGCGCCGGAGGATCGGACACTCTGGACTATTCGGCCTCGACGTCGACGGTCGCGATGAACCTCGCCCTCGCCACCGCGCAGAACACCGGCACCTGGGGCGGCACCGATACGATCTCCAACATCGAGAACTTCGTCGGCGCGGCGACGTTCGCCAACACTGTGATCGGCAGCGCCGCCGCCAACCGCCTGGTCGGCGGCTCCGCGGTCGACACGATGGAAGGCCGGAACGGCGCCGATGTCCTGATCGGCGGCGCCGGTAACGACACCCTGCTGGGCGGCACGACCGGCGCTCTGGACGACGGCAGCGCCGACGTGCTCGAGGGCGGCGCCGGCAGCGACTTCCTGTCCGGCGGCCAGGGCAACGACATCCTGCGCGGCGGCGACGGCGACGACAGCCTGGTCGGCG
>NZ_SPDV01000099.1 GCF_004564275.1 Sphingomonas parva (ex Maeng et al. 2020) | reverse complement strand
CGCGGCATCGAGCCGCACATCCCGGTCTTCGACAAGTCGCGTCGCACCGACGGCACCTTCAGCCGCGAGGCATTCGTCTACGACCGCCAACGGGACGAATATCGCTGCCCGGGTGGCAAGCCGATGCGGACCAGCGGCACGCTCGTCAACGACGGCGCCACTTTGCTCTATCGCGCCAGCAAGCTCGACTGCGACAGCTGCGGCTTGAGGGCGCAATGCTGTCCCAACGAGCCCGCCCGCAAGCTACCGCGCTCGATTCACGAAGGCGCTCGCGACATGGCCCGCGACCTGTCGCAGACCGACGCCTACCTGACCTCCCGGCGTGAGCGGAAGAAGGTCGAGATGCTGTTCGCGCACCTCAAGCGGATCCTGAAAGTGGATCGGTTGCGGCTGAGAGGACCAAATGGAGCGAAAGACGAATTCCTCCTCGCCGCCACCGCCCAGAACCTCCGCAAGCTGGCCAAGCTGCTCCCGGAGGCGTCACCGGCGAGGGCGGGGTGATCCCGCTCAGCCGTGCTCGCGCTCAACCGCAGCAACGTCCGCTCTTGTCAGTAGCAGACGTTTTTCAACACTATCGGTCGCCACCGGAAGTAGCCACCCCGCCCGGGCTGGAGGTCCGCTTTTCCAAGTCATCGCCTCAAAGCAGAGGGTCCGTTTCCGGCCAGGGTCAGTCGGTTGAGATCGGCGATCCAATGGGCGCACATTCATGAGTACGCCTGCCCTTACCGCGGTCGCCTGGCGAGCGGCTGACCCACGCCCCTCTACAGCTCCCCGCCCCCCCACCACCCTTCGGGCGGTCCCCCCTCCCCATCGCCTTCAGCGACAGGGAGGATGGCTGAGGCGGCCGCTGCTACCCCTTCCGCCTCAGTCCCATCCCCCTCAGCACGCCGTCGAGATGCGCCAGCGCCTCCTTCGTCGGGCCGGGATAATCCCCCTCAAGCGGCTCGTTGCCGATGTAGCCGAGCTCGCCGATGCCGGGCTCGCTGGTGTAGTAAGCGCCGGTGGTGAGGAACTTCATCTTGTCGACGAAGGCCCTGCCCTTCGGGTCGGCCGCGGCGGCGGCGTGGAGGAGAGCGGCGCGCTTCTTTTCGTCGAGATCGGCGAAGCTGGTACCGGCCTGGCGGGGCTTCTGCGCCGCCTCGAGCCAGGCGAGGCCGCTCAGCACCAGGACGCGGTCTGCCTGCTGGTCGGGGTAGGGCGCGCTGATCCATTCGTCGACGAAGTCCTGGATGCCGATCGCGCTCGGCGCCGGCCATTGGCCTTCCGCCGGCAGGATGGTGTCGCAGATCGCGGCGACCGTGCGCAGCTCCTCCTTACCGAGCGTGCGGGGCCAGGGGACTGTGGGCTCGAGCATCTTCGGATCGGTGCCGTAGCCGGAGGCATTGATCGCCTTCACCTCGGCGTTCGGCCAGGCCGGCGGTGCGTCGGGCGGGGTGGTGGCGGTGCCGGGCTGGGCGGTGGCCGCGGGACCGGCCGGCGGGGCGGCGTAGGCGCCGCGCAAAGGCGCCGCGGCCGCGGCCATCGCGCCGGCGAGCCAGCTGAGGGTGACGCGGCGATCGACCCGGATGCCTTTGCCGTCCGCGGCCGTCGTTGCGATCGGGGCCTCTTCCCTCTCCTCCCCGCTCATGCTCTCGCTCCCTTCGAGGCCTTCAGCATCGCGACGCTGCTCCGCCAGGCCAGCGCCATGATCGTCAGGGTCGGGTTCTTGTCCGGATTGGACGGGAGGACGGAGCCGTCCATCAGCCACAGGCCGGGCACGTCCCAGGCCTGGCCGGTCGGATCGACGACCGAGCTCTTCCGGTCGCCGCCCATCCTCGCGGTGCCGACCTCGTGGATCATCTCGCCGCCGGCGCTGATCTTGACCGGCCCTTCGGCGTCCTTCGGATTGTCGAGCTTCGCGCCGATCCGGTCGAAGATCCGAAGCATCGTGCTGCGCATGTGCTCGGCCTGGCGGATCTCGTGTTCCGACCATTTCCAGTGGAAGCGGAGGACGGGAATGCCCCAGCGGTCCTTCACCTGCGGATCGAGCTCGCAGAAGCAATCGTCGTTGGGGATCATCTCGCCGCGGCCGGCCATGCCGATCGTGGTGCCGAAGCTGCGGCGCATGTGCTCGCGCAGGCCCGGCCCGAAACCGTCAAAGTTGAGGCTGTTCCAGCCGTGGCCCATGCCGGGGTGCTTGGTCCAGTCGCCCCAGACCTCGAGATGATAGCCGCGCGGGAAACCGAGCTCCTTGTGCCGATCGTCCTGCCACCAAGGCATGTAGACATGGGCGAAGGAGATGCCGTCCTCATTGTAGCGCGGCCGGCCCTCCAGGGCGGGGACGCGGGCGCCCATGCCGAAGCCGACCGTGTCCATCAGATTGCGGCCGACCTGTCCGGAGCTGTTGCCGAGTCCGTTCGGGAAATTGCCGCTCTTCGAGTTGAGCAGGATGCGGGCGCTCTCGCAGGCGCTGGCGGCGAGCACCACCGCCTTGGCCCGCGCCTCCCGCCACTCGCCGGTCTTCTTGTCGACGTAGCGGATGCCGTTCGCCTTGCCGGCCTGGTCGAGCAGGACCTCGGCGACCATTGCGTCGGTGGTGACGGTGACGTTGCCGGTGGCGAGCGCCGGGGGCAGCAGCACCGTCACCGCCTGGAAATTGGCGCGGATCGAGCAGCCGCGGTCGCAGGGCGAGGCGTAGAAGCATGCGTCGCGCCCGTCGATCGGGCGGGTGATGACGGCGCGCGGCGGGGCGATGCAGGGGATGCCGAGATCGTCGCAGGCAGCCTTCAGGAGCAATTCGGGAACGCGGGGCACGGGCGGCGGCTGGCGCACGCTCGCCGGCGACGGCGGCACGTTGGGCAGATCGATGTTCTCGCCGATCACGCCCATCAGCCGCTCGGCGCGGTCGTACCAGGGCTTGATCTCGTCATAATCGATCGGCCAGTCGACGCCGAGACCGTCGCGGCTGTACGGCTTGAAGTCGAGCGGGCCGAAGCGCGGCACGTGGCGCGCCCAGTGGTTGGTGCGGCCGCCGAGCATGCGCGAGCGCCACCAGGTGAAGGTCGAGCCGTCGGCGACAGTGTAGGGCTCGCCGGGCACCTGCCAGCCGCCGTCGACGGTCGCGTCATAATAGCCGAACGGCTTGTCCGGGGTACCGACCGCCCGCAAGGGCGCCTCGCGGTCCCAGTTCATCATCGGCGTTTCCGATTCCGGGTCGTAATGCCGCCCGGCCTCGAACATCGCCACCTTCACACCCGCCTTGCCCAGCGCGTAAGCGGCCATGCTGCCGCCGACGCCGGAGCCGACGACGATCACGTCCGCGTCCATCCTGCCCCCTCACGCGGGCCTCGCGCGGGCCCGTTCGCCGGCGATCATCGCGGGGCGGGGGCGGGAGCGCAAGGGGGCGCGACGTCGGCACGGTCCCCTTCGCGCCGTCTCCTCCAGAAGGGGCAATCCGGGAAGCGTCCTGCGGCTTCAGCAAAATAGCGTGCTCGACGAATCTGCTCTTGGGCCCGCAGCGCCGCCACGTGCCCAGAATAAGCGACGCCGAGCTTACCGGCGGCGAGCCAATGCTGCGCCGCCAGCAGCCGCTAGCGCGCGCCCGCCGCCACCAGCCATGAGGAAGCGATCCGCCAAGGATCGGTGGGCATCCCCGGCCGGAACGCTCGGCGGATATCCACTTCTGCACAGACGGTCCCCAGACGTTTTGGGAGGTGACACGAGTTGTCCCTTTCCTTGCCGATCCGGATGGATATCGAAGCGCGAGGCCCGCCGAGGCCGCTGGCGTCAGGACGGGTCTCGCGGAGTTGGCCGTGAGCAAGGCGGCGCTCGCCGCCGTTACGCCGTCAGCTCACGGGGACGTGCGGGTCGCCAGGAACATACCTGCCGGGTTGAACGGCTGGCCAGCGACATGCTCGTCGCCGTACATGACCAGGAAGGCACCGAGCTCCGGCACCTCGTCGGTGCTGAAGAAGTAGCCCCATGTGCCGAAATCGTCGACACCATTGTAGACGAAGCCGGGAATCGTGAGCCCATCGGCCTCGAAGACAATGTCCTCGACATAGCTCAGCACACCGTTGAGCACGTCTCCGCACCAGTCCTCGCGATAGGAGCCGGCGTCGCCGCGCAGGATGTAAACGAACTGCGCGGTGTTGCCGTCGCCGCAATCGATCGCGACGGTATAGGTGAAGTCACGCTGCCCTGCGGCGCGGCTACGGCCCATCTGCTGTTTCGACCTGATGTCGACGCGGCCCGCAGCCTTGAGGCTGCGAAGCGAAAGCTCGGTCATTGCGCATCTCCTCTCTTGGACGGTTGGTTCACAGGGCCGGAGAAGCGGGCGGACGCATGCGGCCGCCACGTCCAGCCGCACTCAGGATTGCACGGGCGCGGCTGAATGCGCGTGACGGCCGTCACGCGCGCAATCAGGCATTGATCACGGACAAGTCGCCTAGCCGAGCCTCGCCTTCGCTGCCCTGCGGGGAAACCGTTCGGTAAGCCCGCCAGTGCCGCGAGCGCCCGCCGCCTGGGCGACTGCACTGACGCAGCCGATCCGCAGGCAGGTTCCCGAAACCTGATCGGTCGGAGCGTGAGGACAGCAGCGCCCGCGCGCTGCTATTTCTTAGGCTTGGCGACGTTGACGACAACGTTGTCGCTGTCGCCGGGCGAACAGGGGTCCGGATCCAGCGCCGACATGCTTTGGTTCGCCACCACCTTCATGCGGGCCTCGCGCGGGCCCGTTCGCCGGCGATCATCGCGGGGCGGGGGCGGGAGCGCAAGGGGGCGCGACGTCGGCACGGTCCCCTTCGCGCCGTCTCCTCCAGAAGGGGCAATCCGGGAAGCGTCCTGCGGCTTCAGCAAAATAGCGTGCTCGACGAATCTGCTCTTGGGCCCGCAGCGCCGCCACGTGCCCAGAATAAGCGACGCCGAGCTTACCGGCGGCGAGCCAATGCTGCGCCGCCAGCAGCCGCTAGCGCGCGCCCGCCGCCACCAGCCATGAGGAAGCGATCCGCCAAGGATCGGTGGGCATCCCCGGCCGGAACGCTCGGCGGATATCCACTTCTGCACAGACGGTCCCCAGACGTTTTGGGAGGTGACACGAGTTGTCCCTTTCCTTGCCGATCCGGATGGATATCGAAGCGCGAGGCCCGCCGAGGCCGCTGGCGTCAGGACGGGTCTCGCGGAGTTGGCCGTGAGCAAGGCGGCGCTCGCCGCCGTTACGCCGTCAGCTCACGGGGACGTGCGGGTCGCCAGGAACATACCTGCCGGGTTGAACGGCTGGCCAGCGACATGCTCGTCGCCGTACATGACCAGGAAGGCACCGAGCTCCGGCACCTCGTCGGTGCTGAAGAAGTAGCCCCATGTGCCGAAATCGTCGACACCATTGTAGACGAAGCCGGGAATCGTGAGCCCATCGGCCTCGAAGACAATGTCCTCGACATAGCTCAGCACACCGTTGAGCACGTCTCCGCACCAGTCCTCGCGATAGGAGCCGGCGTCGCCGCGCAGGATGTAAACGAACTGCGCGGTGTTGCCGTCGCCGCAATCGATCGCGACGGTATAGGTGAAGTCACGCTGCCCTGCGGCGCGGCTACGGCCCATCTGCTGTTTCGACCTGATGTCGACGCGGCCCGCAGCCTTGAGGCTGCGAAGCGAAAGCTCGGTCATTGCGCATCTCCTCTCTTGGACGGTTGGTTCACAGGGCCGGAGAAGCGGGCGGACGCATGCGGCCGCCACGTCCAGCCGCACTCAGGATTGCACGGGCGCGGCTGAATGCGCGTGACGGCCGTCACGCGCGCAATCAGGCATTGATCACGGACAAGTCGCCTAGCCGAGCCTCGCCTTCGCTGCCCTGCGGGGAAACCGTTCGGTAAGCCCGCCAGTGCCGCGAGCGCCCGCCGCCTGGGCGACTGCACTGACGCAGCCGATCCGCAGGCAGGTTCCCGAAACCTGATCGGTCGGAGCGTGAGGACAGCAGCGCCCGCGCGCTGCTATTTCTTAGGCTTGGCGACGTTGACGACAACGTTGTCGCTGTCGCCGGGCGAACAGGGGTCCGGATCCAGCGCCGACATGCTTTGGTTCGCCACCACCTTCATGCGGGCCTCGCGCGGGCCCGTTCGCCGGCGAT
>NZ_SPDV01000098.1 GCF_004564275.1 Sphingomonas parva (ex Maeng et al. 2020) | reverse complement strand
GTCCGGTGCGCCGCCGCCGCCGGGCGGGGGGCCGGGCTCGCCCTTCGCGGCAAGCCTCGGCGGCCGGGTGCGCTCGGCGACGCTCGCCAACCGCGCCGGCACCGTGCCGCAGGGGACGCTGATCCCGGCAGTGATGGAGACCGCCTTCAACTCCAACCACCCCGGATTCGCCCGCGCCATCGTCTCGCGCGACGTGCGGGGCTTCGATGGCAGCCGGATCCTCATCCCGCGCGGCAGCCGGCTGATCGGCGAATATCGGTCGGACACGACTCAGGGGCAGAACCGCGCGCTGATCACCTGGCAGCGCCTGGTCCGGCCGGACGGCGTGACGATCGCGATCGGCTCCCCGGCGACCGACCGGCTCGGCCGCGGCGGCGTCAAGGCGAACGTCGACAGCCACTTCTTCGAGCGTTTCGCAGGCGCCATCCTGCGCTCCACCGTCGACATCGGCCTGACCCTCGCCGCGGTCCGCGCGAGCAACAACAACAACGGGGTCCTGCTCGCTTTGCCGGGGACGCTGCAGGGCGGCGGCCTCGGCGCCGCCGCCGGGGGGCAGAACATCCGCCCGACGCTGAAGGTGCCGCCCGGCCGCAGCATCAGCGTGTTCGTCTCCCGCGATCTCGATTTCGGCGGGGGCCGCGAATGATCGCGGCGGCGAACGAGGCGGGCGACGGCGTCTACCTGCGCGCCTATCTCTCGCCGCTCGCCGACGTCCTCGCCCGCCCCGACGTCACCGACATCTACGTCAACCGGCCCGGCGAGCTGTGGATCGAGACCCTCGGCGGCCTCACCGAGCGCCACGAGGCCCCGCAGCTCGACGAGACGATGCTTTGGCGGCTCGCCCGGCAGATCGCCGCCCTCTCGCACCAGGGGATCAGCCGCGAGCATCCGTTGCTCTCGGCGACCTTGCCGGACGGAGCGCGCGTCCAGATCGTCGCACCGCCGGCGACGCGCGGCCCCCTCGCGTTCGCCATCCGCAAGCACGTCGAGCAGGACCTCTGCCTCTCGGACTATGTCGCCTCGGGCGCGCTCGGCGACGTCACCATCCAGCGCCATCTTGGTCAGCGCGAAGGCGACGATGCGCTACGCGCGCAGCTCGATCGAGGCGATGTCGCGGGGATGCTCGCGGCGGCCGTGCGGGGCCGCAGGAACATCCTGGTCTCGGGCGGGACATCGACCGGCAAGACCACCTTCCTCAACGCCCTGATCCGCGAGATCCCGGCCGAAGAGCGGCTGGTCTTCATCGAGGACACGCCCGAGCTCCAGCTGCGCCACGCCAATGCGCTCGGCCTGATCGCGGCGCGCAGCCGTCTCGGCGAGAGCGAGGTGACCACCGACGATCTCGTCGCCGCGTCGCTGCGCATGCGCCCGGACCGGATCATCCTCGGCGAGCTGCGAGGGCAGGAGGCCTATGCCTTCCTGCGCGCGGTCAACACCGGCCACCCCGGCTCGATGACCACGGTGCACGCCGATAGCGCCGAGCGCGCCGTCGAGCAGATCGCCCTGCTCGTCCTCCAGGGGGGCACCCGCCTGGGGCGGGAGGACGTCCATTTCTACGTACAGCGGACGATCGACGTCTTCGTCCAGCTCAGCCGCTCGGGAGGCCGCCGCCGCGTCACCCAGGTCGTGCTCAACGAGGCGGCGGCCTGATGCCGCCCGCGCCCGCTCAGGAAATCGTGCTGACCTATGATGGGATCCGGCCAGGATCGGGCGGCGAATCCTATCCTGCCGCCCCGGTTTCGGTTAAGGTCGCGGCGGGGCAGCTCACCCACGTGGCGATGGGGGACGTTATGGGCAGGAGAGAGACGGGCTCGGCGGCGAGCCGCCGCCAATTCATCGTCGTCGGCGGTGTCGGGGCCGCCGCTGCTTGCGCCTCGGCCGCCTCGGCCGCGGTGCCGCTCTCCGGCGGCAGCGCTCGCGGCGCGCGCGGCGCGCTCGGCCTGCTCGGCGGCGCCTCGATCGGCGCATGGCAGGGACGGGTGGGCGAGAGCTTCCGAGTCGCCGACTCGCAGGCGCTCCTCACGCTCGTCGCGGTCGAGCCGCTGCCGGCCCGCGGCGCACGGCCGCTGGCATTGCGCCGCCGTCAGGGCTTCGCGGCGGTGTTCGAGGCGAAGGGCGGCGAGCCGCCGGACGGCGATGCCGTCTACGTGCTGCGCCGGGCGGGGGAGGGCAGCCTCGCCCTCCACGTCGGCCCGCGCATCGCGAGCGACGGCGCCGCGCGTTACCTGGCGGTGCTGAACTGAGCCGGTAATGCGCCGCGCCCGCGCCGCGCCGCGGATTTCGGTGACAGTCTACTCATCCCGGTGACGCGAATCACGGTGACAGCTTACTCAATGCACCCAATCGACCGGACGCGCGCAGGACGTTCGGCAGCTTCGCGCCGGAGTCGGCCGTTCAGCGATAAGAACGCCGATCCTGGGAGCTGCCGTACATTCACGTTCGGGACTTGGTCTGGCGAAATGACCGGCTCTGGGACTGAGCCGCCGTTCCGACGGGGCACGGCGAACGACTGCTGGTGTCAGAAGCAGACTTTGCGTTCTGCGCTGTCAGGCGGCCCTCTATGCGAAGGACTGTGCGCACGCCTGCCAGGCCGCTTTTTGGCCGAAACTGGCGCTAGAAAAGTCGGCAACCTGACATCCGAGAATGGCAAGGGCGGCAGGTCTGCGCTACCCGTCCAGACGAGCTCGTCATCCAAATTTCATGATAGGTCTTGGCAGTCCTTAGGCTTCGGCGGCACCGAAGTCCGAGGGAACACGTCGCTGATCCTGGTTGCTCCGCGAGATCGCGGCTCCGACACGATCGAGCAATTCGCTTCTGCGATACGGCTTGCCGAGCACGTCTGCGCCATTGGCTTTCGCTTCGCCGACGAGATCTTCGGTATAGCCGGTGGCGAGCAGGATCCGGACTTCGGGCGCTTGAACCCTTACGCGTTCCGCCAGCGCCAGACCGTTCGTGTCGCCCGGCATGATCAGATCGGTGAACAATAGGTCGATCTTCCAGGCAAGCTGGTCGAGACGGTCCAGCGCGTCGTCTCCGCTATTGGCCACGTGGACGACATAACCGGCTTCCGCGAGCTGCTCCTGCGCAAGATGACGAACCTCGTCATTGTCTTCGACAAGCAGGATGACTCCGGAGCGAGTTCCGACTTGCACCGGCGGTGCTTCCGATCGGTGCGCTCCAGCAACGCCGATCTCCTCCGGCCCGGCGACCGGGAAAAGGAGGCGAACGGTCGTGCCTTCCCCCTCGATACTCTCGATCTCCATGCGACCGCATGACTGCTGAACAAAGCCGTCCACCATGGCGAGGCCAAGACCCGTTCCCTTCCCCACCGTCTTGGTCGTATAAAATGGCTCGATCGCGCGGGCCCGCACCGCCTCGCTCATTCCGGAGCCATTGTCCCTGACCTCCAGGACGCAATAATCGCCTGGAACGAGCCCGAGCGCGGCAGCATCGCCATTGAGATGACGCGTGCCCGTGGAGATGGTGACCGTCCCGCCCCGGCCAAGCGCATCACGGCTGTTCGCGAGAATGTTCAGGAGCGCTGTCTCCAACTGGCTCTCGTCAATCATCGCCAGCGGCATGCGTCGAAGCAGATCAAGCCGCAGATCGATGGCCGATCCCAGCGTGGTCTCGAGAAGGTCGGCAAAGTCAGAGACGGCTGTCGATAGGTCCAGCCGAGTCGGGTTGAGCCGCGTCTTGCGCGCGAACGCGAGCAACTGGCGGGTCAGGCGGGCCGCCCGCTCGGTCGCCTGCTGCGCGATCTCGAGCCGCCGGCGAGCCTTGGGCTCGACCAGATCGCGTTCGAGCAGCTCCTGGTTGCCGGCGACCACCTGGAGCAGGTTGTTGAAGTCATGCGCCAGACCCGCAGTAAGCTGTCCGATCGCCTCGATCTTCTGGCTATGGCGGCGAGCATCTTCGGACTCGCGCCGGCGTGACACGTCGAGCTGGGAGGCGAAGAAGTAGAGAAGCTGTCCATCGGTATCGAACACGGGTCCAATGAAGACAGCATTCCAGAATGGTGTACCGTCCCTCTTGTAGTTCAGGATCTCGATGCTGATCGCATCTTCGTTCTTGACCGCTTCCCTCAGCTCACGAACCTGTTCCTGATCCGTGCGCGGACCCTGCAGGAAACGGCAGTTACGGCCCAGGACCTCGTTCTCCTCGTAACCGGTCAGGTCGAGGAAGGCCTTGTTGGCGAACACGATCGGGTTGTCGTCCTGTCGAGGATCGGTGAGGATCATCGGCATCCTGGTCATCTCGACTGCGGCAAAGAACACGCCGCCGCGATCCTGGAGGTCGTCGTCCGAGATGGTGCTCTCGCGCCAGTGCCGGCGCTGGTGATGCCCCGTCAGGGTGATGCTGCCATCGTCGAGATGATTGTCAGCGGGTTTGCCGCTCGACCCCCCTCGGCCGGCCCCGCCCCCCTCATGTTCCTTGTGATCGTCGTTCAGGGTCAAGCACTCCCGCTCATATCGATAGCCGAACAACGACCGCGGGGCGCAAAGGCTGCCTGACCGGCCGTCCAGCTTCGGTGAGCCGCTGCAATGACGGCTGCTGAAAGTCAAATGCTTGGCAGAGCTGAGCGTCCGGGGATGGCGCGCAGCCGCCACTCCGCATTCGCGACGTTGCAGGGTGCGCGCTCCGCGGGAGCGGGCGCGACGGCACCAAAGGTCAGCTCGGCACGGCAGCGTCGGGGTGGAGGATGCCTTCGCGGCGCAGATCGGCCCAGAAGTCTGCCGGGATGGCGACCTGCAGGGCGGCATGATCGGCAAGGATGTGCTCGGGCGTGGCGGTGCCGACGATCAGCGAGGATACGACGTCGGGCGCGAGGCTGAACTGGAGCGCCGCGGCGACCGGATCGACACCGTACCGCGCGGCGATGCCGCACAGCGTGGATCGCCGCTCGCGCTTGTCGGTCGGCACGATCGTGTTCTCATCACCGTAATTGTAGCGCGCGTGCCCGGCGAGGAACCCGGCATTGAGCGCGGAGCCGACGACGAAGCTGACGCCCTTTGCCCGCGCGGCGGGGAAGACCCGCTCGACCGCTTCGGCATGATCGACCAGCGAATATTGGCTGGCGAGCAGGTGCACGTCGCTGTCGGCGACCTCGAGGCAGCGAAGGATCGGTTGCGGGCAGTTTACGCCCATCCCCCAAGCATCGATGACGCCTTCCTCGCGCAGCCGGGTCAGCGTCGGGAAGGCGCCCGCCTCCGCAACCCGCCATAGGCTCTCCCAGTCGTCGGGCAGATGGTCGTTGTCGGGCGAAAGATCGTGAACGAACACGATGTCGAGCCGATCGAGGCCGAGCCGCTGCAAGCTGTCCTCGATCGAGCGCAGCGTCCCGTCGGCGCTGTAGTCAAAGTGCGGCGTGTTCGGCGAGTTGGTAAACGGAAAGAACTTCCTCGCTTCATTGTCGCGGCTCGCGCGCAGCAGCTTGCCGACCTTCGACGAGATCACGAATTCATTGCGCGGCTTGCGCGCGAGGAAGCGCCCGAAGCGCCGTTCGGCGAGGCCGAGGCCATACCAGGGCGACACGTCGAAATAACGGACGCCGGCGTCCCAGGCGGCCTCCAGCGTCGCGTCCGCTTGCTTGTCGGTCGCGAACTGGAATTCATTACCGATCGCCACCCCACCGAGGCCGAAAGGATGGGGCGGGACATAGCGCTGGTTGGTCATGCGTGAGCCTCGTGCAAAGTGTCGAAGCCAAACTCCAGGGGACGACCAAATATCCCCGCCCGGTTGCGACACAGGAATTTCGGTGACACTCGGAATTTCGGTGATTTCGGTGACACGCCGAATTTCGGTGACATGGCGTAATTGAGGTAGGCCCATCCTCCGGCTGATACGAAGTCGACGCGGAGTCGCTTCAAGGAGGAGGATGGACCCATGTCTTTTTACCTCGGATTGGACGTTTCGGACAAGACGACGCACCTGTGCGCGGTCGATGGTGAGGGCGAGGTGGTCTGGCGCGGAGCGTGCGCGACGGATCCGGAGGTGATCGCGACGACGATCGCTCGGCATTGCGGCGATGTTGCGCGCGTGGTGCTGGAGACGGGCGCGTTGTCGCCTTACCTTCATCACGGGCTGGCGGAGCGCGGTCTGCCGGTCGTCTGCATCTGCGCGCGTCACCCCAAGGGGGTGCTCGGCACGCGGACCAACAAGAGCGATCCGCACGATGCGGAGGGGCTGGCGCAGCTCGCGCGCACGGGCTGGTTCAAGGCGATCCACGTCAAGGACGAGGCAACCCATCTCAGCCGGACCGAGCTCAAGGTGCGCGAGCAGCTCGTGCGGGCGCGCCAGGCGGCGAGCAATCAGCTGCGCGGCCTCTTCAAGCTCTATGGATTGCGCCTCGGCAAGGTGACGACGCCCATTCCTTGCCGCTGAACGCGATCATGGGACAGGACCAGAAAGGCGCCAACGCCGGCCTTCGATCCCGGAGACAACCGTAGCCGACCGCGCTCCCGCAAGAAAAAGTCAGCACAACGCCGGATCAATTAGACAACAGTGCGCCACTTGTACGTACACGCATCACCGCCAGCTAACGCGGGCGTGCGGCTCCACCGATCCGACTGTGGGTGGAGATGCAATAGTGTGCACTGTCACCCAATTTATGATTGTTCCGAACTTTATTCTAATCACCCCGGCTGGTTATCTGGTCCATTGACGTCCGGCGGCCGGAGATCAGAGATGCAGCGCTTGATGTGGCGTTCGGTTTGGCTGAAGGCGGACCCGACTCAGCAGTTTCAGAGACATCATACTTATCTGTCGCTGCCGCCGCCGGCTGCTCATTCACAATCGTCGGCAGCTTCGCGCTGATCTCGGACTCTCAGAGGCGCTACGCATGTTGCTCGAAGCGGACCCTTCAGCTGAGGTCAGAAGGAATTTCGGTGACACTCAATTTCGGTGACACTCCACTTAAATCAGAATTTCGGTGACACTCCACTTAAATCAGATCCTCGGAGCAATGACAGCTTCGCGCCGATAGTGTTGAAAAAGTCCGATCCCGGAGATCTGAGCCCGACAGCGCCCGCGATAATAGAAGCTTTTTCTATCAACGCGCCTGGATTGCGCCAACGCCGCGTGAGGAGTCGCCCCCTCGTAGAACTTCCTTCTACGTCGCCGTGCCGTGAAGCCAGCTTTTGGCTCGCGAGGGAGTTTTTCAACACTATCCGCCAGAAGCGGTCATCCACCACTGGCTCGCCCGATCCCGAAGGCGGTCGTTTCTAGACGGAGCACAGGGCTTTCGAGGTCGAACTTCAAATTTGAGGCGGCGGGAGGCTCTTGGAGAAGCGAATGTTCAATGATGATGGACGATTTCCCTGACCAGAGCGCAGCGTTGCAATATAGTCGAGTTGAGCGGCATCATTGTAGCCGTAATGGCGATACACGATCACCTCACCCTCGTTCGGAACGGAGGCCGATTGCGAATGGTCCGGGGGGAAGTCTGGACCAACGAAAGAATCTCTGACTGGCGATAGCTGCAAGCCGATCCTTGCGGTTCCATGCATTGAACTTGTGACTTCGGCAACGTCGCTAATGCGTCGAAGAGCGCCTCGGTGCGACGCCTTTCCCCCGCATATTCGCTCATGTTTGATGCTTCGCGCCAGCCAGATGTATCGGTGGCAAGAGAAGCACAGATGGCTGACGCACGTTCTTGGGAAGCGCCCGTCTCGGACATCGTGAAATAACGATTTCTCAGATAGAGTCGGTCGAAGGCGTGATTGGCGATGGTGCCGCCCCTTACCGTCGGCCGCATTCCGCCGGGGCCGACGTAGGGCCCTTTGTACTGATAGGTGATGTAGACATGAGGCTCTTCACAGATGGGAGGCGAAGAACTGGCACGGACTTTCAGCGCGATGTCGATCGTCAGACCCCAATAGTGGCCACCAGGGAAAATGGTGTCTTCCTGCACGGCAACCCGCGCTACATCGTCCATGACGACCGGTAGCACTTCTCTGACGAGCAGTTTGGCTCGCTCGCCATCGAACCGAAACAGCTGACCTGGGTACGAACCGTTGAATGCAGGCAGTTGAAAACCCGAGGGGCGAGACGCCGGGGCGGCCGCCTTCTCGGCCGCGAGCGTGAAAGTCGGGATCGCCGCGGCTGATAACGCAAGCAACGCCAATCGAACCATCGGAACCTCCCCGTCGACGCTTCCATGCCTTACCCCACTTCGGTTTGAGGGACATCATACTTATCTGTCGCTGCCGCCGCCGGCTGCTCATTCACAATCGTCGGCAGCTTCGCGCTGATCTCGGACTCTCAGAGGCGCTACGCATGTTGCTCGAAGCGGACCCTTCAGCTGAGGTCAGAAGGAATTTCGGTGACACTCAATTTCGGTGACACTCCACTTAAATCAGAATTTCGGTGACACTCCACTTAAATCAGATCCTCGGAGCAATGACAGCTTCGCGCCGATAGTGTTGAAAAAGTCCGATCCCGGAGATCTGAGCCCGACAGCGCCCGCGATAATAGAAGCTTTTTCTATCAACGCGCCTGGATTGCGCCAACGCCGCGTGAGGAGTCGCCCCCTCGTAGAACTTCCTTCTACGTCGCCGTGCCGTGAAGCCAGCTTTTGGCTCGCGAGGGAGTTTTTCAACACTATCCGCCAGAAGCGGTCATCCACCACTGGCTCGCCCGATCCCGAAGGCGGTCGTTTCTAGACGGAGCACAGGGCTTTCGAGGTCGAACTTCAAATTTGAGGCGGCGGGAGGCTCTTGGAGAAGCGAATGTTCAATGATGATGGACGATTTCCCTGACCAGAGCGCAGCGTTGCAATATAGTCGAGTTGAGCGGCATCATTGTAGCCGTAATGGCGATACACGATCACCTCACCCTCGTTCGGAACGGAGGCCGATTGCGAATGGTCCGGGGGGAAGTCTGGACCAACGAAAGAATCTCTGACTGGCGATAGCTGCAAGCCGATCCTTGCGGTTCCATGCATTGAACTTGTGACTTCGGCAACGTCGCTAATGCGTCGAAGAGCGCCTCGGTGCGACGCCTTTCCCCCGCATATTCGCTCATGTTTGATGCTTCGCGCCAGCCAGATGTATCGGTGGCAAGAGAAGCACAGATGGCTGACGCACGTTCTTGGGAAGCGCCCGTCTCGGACATCGTGAAATAACGATTTCTCAGATAGAGTCGGTCGAAGGCGTGATTGGCGATGGTGCCGCCCCTTACCGTCGGCCGCATTCCGCCGGGGCCGACGTAGGGCCCTTTGTACTGATAGGTGATGTAGACATGAGGCTCTTCACAGATGGGAGGCGAAGAACTGGCACGGACTTTCAGCGCGATGTCGATCGTCAGACCCCAATAGTGGCCACCAGGGAAAATGGTGTCTTCCTGCACGGCAACCCGCGCTACATCGTCCATGACGACCGGTAGCACTTCTCTGACGAGCAGTTTGGCTCGCTCGCCATCGAACCGAAACAGCTGACCTGGGTACGAACCGTTGAATGCAGGCAGTTGAAAACCCGAGGGGCGAGACGCCGGGGCGGCCGCCTTCTCGGCCGCGAGCGTGAAAGTCGGGATCGCCGCGGCTGATAACGCAAGCAACGCCAATCGAACCATCGGAACCTCCCCGTCGACGCTTCCATGCCTTACCCCACTTCGGTTTGAGGGACATCATACTTATCTGTCGCTGCCGCCGCCG
>NZ_SPDV01000097.1 GCF_004564275.1 Sphingomonas parva (ex Maeng et al. 2020) | reverse complement strand
TGGGAGGCGCAGGGCAGGCCGCGGGATCGGGAAGCTCGCTTTCCGGGAACGAGGTCAAAAAGGGATCCCATCCGGTTCTGCCGGACGGGAGACCAGGGACCTCGAGAGCTTCGGCTCGAAAGGCCCGCCGCGGCGGAAGGAGCCTCGCTCCGACGGCCGTGGAAGGCGCCACCAGGGCTTCGGCCGGAAAGGGCGTCGATCGGCACCGCCGATGCTCCGGCAGACGCGGGGTCGAGAGGGACGCGAGAAGCCCCGGCTGATCGCGAAACTCGAAAGGTGGACCGGAAGGGAGCTTCGGTTTCCGGACGGGCAGCCGAACCGGATCGCAGTGGGTTCGCCCGCCACGAGACGGAAAGACGCTCGCGAGGCTTCGGCCGAACGCGCGTCGATCGGGACCGCGGATGCTTCGGCAGAGGCGGGATCGAGAGCGAAGCGGGAAGCTCCGGCTGATCGCGGAACTCGAAAGGTGCGCCGGACGGGGATCTCGGTCTCCGGCAAGGCAGCCGCACCGGATCGCGATGGGTTCGCCCAGGACGAGACGGAAAGACGCCAGGCTTCGGCCGAAAGCGCGTCGATCGGGACCGGCGATGCTTCGGCAATGCCGGGATCGAGAGCGAAGCGAGAAGCCCCGGCTGATCGCCAAACTCGAAAGGCCAGCCGAACGGGGATTTCGGTCTCCCGACGGACAGCCGAGCCGGATCGGACGGGTTCGCCCGTCAGGAGAAGGCGGACGCGAAGGGGGCTTGCTCCCGGCGCGGACCGACCCGGGCAGACAGGAGGCTCAGGCCTTCGATCGAGCCGGGCCGGCGGGAAGGAGGAAGCTTCGGCTTCATCCCGAAGGCCGGACCTTCGAACGAGGACGGCGTGCCGTTCGACTTCGGAGACGGGAAAAGGTGCGTGCGGCCTTCGGGCCCACGCCCTTGACCCAGAGGGAACCGCCGGGGCTTCGGCCCCGACGGGACCCGGAAGCGGACTGGCCCAGGATTGCAAGATCGAGGGCCGCGACGCTTCCTCACACGGGGAGAGCCGGCGCTTGCGCAAGGCTCGAACCACCCGCCCAGCGGGACGCCGCGCCGGCAGGCGTTGCATGGAGCTGGGACAGTGGGGGCTGGTGGCGACACCAGCCCCCATTACGTCGGGGCTGATCCTGCGCCTGCGAGGCTTGGCGAGGGCGGCGCGGCATGCGCCACCCCGGAAGCGCCGGCGATACGGGCCGCCGGCGTTCGCCGTTCAGGCGAGCTTGTCGGCGTAGATCAGATGGCCGGGGCCGAGCCGGCGCAGCACGTCCTGCAGGCTCGCGTACGAGAAAGCGAAACAGCCCTCCGACCGGCCGAGCTTGCCGTGATCGCGAATGACTTCGGGCTCCGCATACCAGGCGCTGTGCACGACGATCGCGCGGCCCTCGGCATTGTTGTTGCGGTCTTCGAGGCCCTTCAGCTTCATCGAGCGGCCGTATTTGCCGTAATAATAGTCGCCGGTGAGATAGGCGCCCGCCGAGGTGGCGTTCGAGCCATAGGCGTTGGAGAAGCGCTCGAGATAGCCGCTGTGATCCGGATCGGACCCGCGGCCGTGCGCGACGTAGTGGCTGGTCACCTTGCCGGTGTTGGTCTCGAGGATGAAGAAGCGATGCTCGCGCGAGGGCATCGAAAAATCGGTGATGGCGACCAGCTCGGTGTTGCGGATCCGCTTGCGGTTCGCATCGAAGGCGGCACGGGCGCGGGCGAGCAGCCGCGGATCGATGGCGGGATCGACCAGAACGCGCGGGCGCGCCGGAACCGCCGCCGCTGCCGCCTTGCGCGGGGCCACCGGCGCGTTGCCATCCTTCAGGCCGGCAACGATCTGGGCGAGGCTCTGGCCGTTCGCTGCCGTCGCCACCATGAGCCCGGCCACGCCGCCGGCACCAAGCATTTGCCTGCGAGAATAAAGCAAAATTGTCCCTCCGCTATGCCCCCGGATATAGCGGAAAAATGGTTACTTTAGAATGAATTGGCCGTTCAGGTCGGGGCCGTGTCCGCAACGCTTCGCCGCGCTCGCCGCACGGCTTACCGGGTAAAGCGTCCTGAATCGGGAACCGGTGGCGAGCACGCCTGATGCGCGGCGCCCTAGCCGTTAACCTGCCGGGATCTAGATCTTCTCGGCGTAGAGCAGCCGTCCGGAACCGAGTCTGGTCATCGCTTCGGCGTGGCTGATGCCGGGGAGGGCGAAGCAACCCTCGGAACGGCCGAGCTTTCCGAAGGTCTCGGCGACCTTTGGCTCGGCATACCAGGCGCTGTGCACGACGATCGAGCGCGCCAGAGCATTGCTGTTCGAGGCATCGAGGCCGAACAGCCGCATCGACCAGCCATATTTGCCGGTATAGGAATCGCCGGTCAGATAGGCGCCTTCGGAGGTGGCTTCCGATCCGATCTCGTTGGAAAAGCGCTCCAGCCAGCCGAGATGCCCTGGATCGGAGCCGCGGCCGTGGGCGACGAGATGCTGGGTGGTGAACGCCGAGCGCAGGTCGACGATGTAGAAGCGCGGCTCGCGCGAGAAGCGGTTGAAATCGGCGATCCCGATCACGTCACGCATCTTGATCCGGTCGCCATGGGCTTCCAGCGCCGCCAGAGCGCGGGCGCGCAGCGCCGGATTGATCGACGGCTGCGGCGGCGCAACCGTGGCGAAGACCTTCGCCGGCACGGCGGCGACCGCGCCGGTGGCGGCGACCGCGTTGAGAAATGATCTGCGTGTAAGCGACACAAGCACCCTCCGAAGCTGCCCCTTTTGCCAAAACCGTCTCGCGGCCTCAACGATCTGGGTGAGAGTCGGATGCAGCCCGCCGCAGGATGGAATCCACTCGCCGCATAACTGTTCGGAACCGGAACGGAGTGACGGGCGTCTGTTGAGCATGAACGGATTCTATTCTCTTTCGGTGAAGCCCGGGCTCGCGCCGATGGAGGCAAAGCTCGTCGATGCGCTTCCCGAAGAAGAGGGCTGGCGATTCGAGCCGAAGTGGGACGGCTTTCGCTGTCTCGTCTTTCGCGACGGCGGCGAAGTTCACCTGCAATCGAAATCGGGTAAGCCGCTCGGCCGATATTTTCCCGAGATCGTCGAGAGCGTTCGTGCGATGGAGGCCGATCGGATCGTGCTCGACGGCGAGCTGATCATCCCGATCGGCGGCATCCTGTCGTTCGACGCGCTGCAGTTGCGGCTCCATCCGGCGGAGAGCCGCGTCCGCCGGCTCGCCGCCGAGACGCCGGCCCAGCTCATGCTGTTCGACCTGCTGTTCTCGAAGGAGACGAGCTATGTCGACGCGCCGCTCGAGCACCGCCGCCGCGCCCTCGAGATCGTCCATGCCGCCGAGCGGCGGCCCGATCTGCTGCTCTCGCCTTATACCGACGATCGCGGGGTGGCGCAGGGATGGCTCGACCGCGCCGGCGGCGCGCTCGACGGCGTCGTCGCCAAGCGCAGGGACGGCGCCTACGAGCCCGGCGAGCGCGCCATGCTGAAGATCAAGCAGTTGCGCAGCGCCGACTGCGTCGTCGGCGGCTTTCGCTACGGCAGCGGCAGCCGGCAGGTCGGCTCGCTCCTCCTCGGCCTGTTCAACGACGAGGGGAAGCTTGATCACGTCGGCTTCACCTCGGCGCTCCCGGCCGAGGGGCGGGACGCGCTCACCGCCCGGCTCGAGGCGCTGATCGGACCGCCGGGCTTCACCGGCGACGCGCCGGGCGGGCCGAGCCGCTGGTCGACCGAGCGGACCGGCGAATGGGAGCCGCTGCGGCACGAGCTCGTCGTCGAGGTCCGCTACGATCACGTGACCGGCAAGCGCTTCCGCCACGGCACGCGTTTCCTGCGCTGGCGCCCGGACAAGGCGCCCGAGCAATGCCGGATGGACCAGCTCCAGCCGGAGGCGCCTCCGGCCGAGCTGGTCGCGGACATGACGGGAGCGGAGACGGCGTGAGCGAGGAGCGGTTCGTCGAAGGGGTGCGGCTCAGCAACCCCGACAAGATCCTCTATCCGGAGCAGGGGATCACCAAGAGCGACCTCGCCGATTATTACGTCGCGGTCGCGGACCGGATCCTGCCCCATGTTGCGCTGCGGCCGATCACGATGGTCAGGTGCCCGACCGGCCAGGGCAAGAAATGCTTCTACCAGCGCCACGCCGGCTCCGGCGTGCCGGAGCAGCTTGGCGAGGTGACGGTGCCCGGGTTCGACGAACCCTATCTCTATGTCCGCGATCTGCCCGGGCTGATCGCAATGGTGCAGATGGGCGTGCTCGAGATGCATCCCTGGGCCGTCACCGTCGCGCACCCAGACCGGGCGGACCGGATCATCTTCGATCTCGATCCCGACGAGGGCCTCGGCTTCGCGGAGGTGATCGCGGCGGCGATCGAGGTGCGCGAGCGGCTGTCCGCGCTCGGCCTCACCAGCTTCGTCAAGACCACCGGGGGCAAGGGCCTGCACGTCGTCGTGCCGATCGAGCCGACCGCCGAATGGCGCGAGGTGAAACGCTTCGCCAAGGGCGTCTCGGCGGAGATGGCCGCCGATGCGCCAGAGCGCTATTTGACCAAGATCTCCAAGGCGGAGCGGGCCGGGCGGATCTTCATCGACTATTTGCGCAACGATCCTACCTCGACCGCCGTTGCGCCTTATTCCACCCGATCGCGCCTTGGCGCGCCCGTCGCGATGCCGCTGACCTGGGACCAGGTCCGCGACGGGCTCGACCCCTGCGCCTATACGATCGCGACGGTACCCGGGCTGATCGCGGCGCAGGCGGCCGATCCCTGGGCCGGGATGCTCGAGGTTCGGCAGCGCCTGCCCGACCAGCCGCGCGCCTGAGCTGTTTCTCGCCGGCCTGCTTGCCGTCGGCGCGCCGCGCCCTATGTCGGCGGCAAAGGAGAATAGACGATGGAACAGGCGACGCTGGCGGGCGGGTGCTTCTGGTGCACCGAGGCGGTGTTCAAGGACGTGATCGGAGTGACGGACGTCGAGAGCGGCTATATCGGCGGCCACGTTGCGAACCCGAACTACAAGCAGGTCTGCGGCGGCGACACCGGCCATGCCGAGGCGATCCGCGTCACCTTCGATCCCGAGGTGATCAGCTATGACGACATTCTGGACCTGTTCTTCGCGACGCACGATCCGACCCAGCTGAACCGGCAGGGCAACGACATCGGCACGCAATATCGCTCTGCGGTCTTCCCGAAGGACGAGGCGCAGGAGGCGGCGGTGCACCGCGCGATCGAGCGCGCCCGCGCCGACTGGCCGGCGCCGATCGTCACCACCATCGAGCCGATGGGCGAGTGGTGGCCGGCGGAGGACTATCATCAGGATTATTGGGAGGGAGAAGGGCAGCGCAATCCTTATTGCCTGTCGGTCATTCCGCCCAAGCTGAGGAAGCTGCGCAAGAGCTTCGCCAATCGCGTGAAGAGCGAGGCCGCGGCCGAGTGACGGCGCGGGTGATGCAGAGGGAGCGGCAGGGATGAGCATCGCGGTTCGGCACGACATCGCCTATCTGATCATCTTCGTGATGGCGGTCGCGGCGTTCGCGGCAGCCTATTTCCAGCGATCGCGACGACGCGCGCGCCGCCTTTCCAGCAATCGCATCGACATCGGAGCCGGTCGCCGGGAGCCCTGAGCGACGCGCCTGGCGCCCGCCGTCAGTCGCCCAGGCGCGAAAGCGTGAAAGCGGCCAGCCCGCTGACCACGCCCCAGAAGCCGGCCTGGAGCGCGAGGCTCACCGGTCCGCCTCCCGCGGCGCGGCGGCGCGGGCGAGCCGATCGTTGATCGCCGCGCCGAGGCCGTGCCGCGGGATCGGCGCCACCGCGATTCTCGGCCTGTCCGCCTCCTCGGCGCGATGCAGCGCCTCGAACAGCCGCGCCGCCGCCTCCTCGAGATCGCCCGACGCGCTCAGACTGTCGTCCCCGGCGACTTCCCCGAAGCCGATCAGCCACTCGTCCGGCGCCGGCGCGACGGCCTCGAGGCGCAGCGGCTTGGCCGGCGCATAATGGCTCTTGAGCTGACCTGGCGCCTCGATGCCGCCGGCCGCCGCGCCCTGGGGCAGGCCCGCTGCGGCGGCGATCGCCTCGATCGGGATCGGCCCGGCGCGAAGCAACGCGATCCGTCCCTCGGGAAAGCCGACGATCGTGGATTCGAGGCCGAGCGCGGTCTCGCCGCCGTCGATCACGAGCCGTATCCGGCCGCCGAGGCTCTTCACGACATGCTCGGCGCGGGTCGGGCTGATCGCGCCGCTGGCGTTGGCCGAGGGCGCCGCGAGCGGCCGCGCCGCCGCGGCGAGCAGCGCACGCATCGCCGGATGGGCCGGGCAGCGGATCGCGACCGTGGGCAGCCCGGCCGTCACCGCTCGGGCAAGCCGCGCGCCGGGGCGAACCGGGAGGACCAGGGTCACCGGGCCGGGCCAGAAAGCCGCGGCGACGGCGCGCGCCGCATCGCCGAACAGCGCGATGCTCTCGGCCTCTTCGAGGCCGGAGACGTGGACGATCAGCGGGTTGAACGAAGGCCGGCCTTTGGCCGCGTAGATGCGGGCGACGGCTTCGTCGCTGGTCGCATCGGCGGCGAGGCCGTAGACCGTCTCGGTCGGAACGGCGACGGGCCAGCCGTCGATCACCAGGCGCGCCGCCTCGGCGATCGCGGCGGTGCCGAAGGGCAGCAGGCGTGTGTCGTTTTGCCGGTCCACGCCCGCGCGCTATAGCGGCTGGCAATCCCACGCAACCTGAGGCCAGCATGACCTATACGCCGCCCGTCGCCGAACAGTCCTTCCTGCTGCGCCACGTGGTCGGCATCGACGCGCTCGCCAGCCACCCGAGGTTCGGGGAAGCGACGCCCGATCTGGTCCAGGCGATCCTCGAAGGCGTGGGCGCGCTCGCCGCCGGCACGTTCGCGCCGCTCAACCGCGTCGGCGACGAGATCGGCGCGACATGGACGCCGGACGGCGTGACCCTGCCGCCGGGGTTCCGCGAGGCGTATCGCGCCTATGTCGACGGCGGCTGGGGGACGCTGGCCGGCCCGCCCGAGCATGGCGGGCAGGGGCTGCCGCTCGTCCTCGCGAGCGTGGTGCTGGAGGATCTCGGCTCCGCCAACATGGGCTTCTCGCTGGTGATGATGCTCAGCGCCGGCGCCGTCGAGGCGCTGAAGCACCACGGCTCCGCCGAGCTGCAGCAGCTTTGGCTGCCGAAGCTGGTGACGGGCGAGTTCAGCGGCACGATGAACCTCACCGAGCCGCAGGCGGGCTCGGACGTCGGTGCGCTGAAGACCAAGGCGGTGCCGAACGGCGACGGTCGCTGGCGGATCAGCGGCCAGAAGATCTTCATCACCTTCGGCGAGCACGATCTTGCCGAGAACATCGTTCACCTCGTCCTCGCCCGCACGCCCGACGCGCCGCCCGGCACGCGCGGCATCTCCCTGTTCCTGGTGCCCAAGTTCCTGCCCGCCGCCGATGGCTCGCCCGGCGCGCGGAACGACGTCCGCTGCGTCTCCATCGAGCACAAGATGGGCATCCACGCCTCGCCGACCTGCGTGATGTCCTATGGCGACGAGGATCGCTGCATCGGCTGGCTGATCGGCGAGGAGCAAGGCGGTATGCGCGCCATGTTCACGATGATGAACAATGCCCGGCTCAACGTCGGCCTGCAGGGCGTGTCGATCGCCGAAGCCGCGACCCAGGCGGCGGTCGCTTATGCCTCCGGGCGCGTGCAGGGCGCGCGGGACAGCCGGCCGGCGGCGATCCTCCAGCATCCGGACGTGCGCCGCATGCTGCTGCGGATGAAGGCGCTCACCCAGGCGGCACGCGCCCTCGCTTATTATGCGGCCGGCCAGACCGACCGCGCGACGCTGGGCGACGCGGCGGCGAAGGCGCGGGCCGATCTGCTCACGCCGCTGGTCAAGGCCTATGGCACAGACGTCGGAGTCGAGGTGGCGAGCCTCGGCGTCCAGGTCCATGGCGGCATGGGCTATATCGAGGAGACCGGGGCCGCCCAGCACCTTCGCGACATCCGCATCGCCCCGATCTACGAGGGCACCAACGGCATCCAGGCCGCCGACCTGGTCGGCCGCAAGATCGGGCTCGACGGCGGCGAGGTCCTGGCCGCGCTGCTGCGCGACATCGCGGCCGATACCGAGGACGAGCCGGCGCTTCGCGCGCTGGCGGCAACCGCCGACGGCGCCGCGAAGCATCTGCTTTCCGCTTCGCCCGACGATCGGCTCGCCGGCTCCTACCCGTTCCTGACGCTGCTCAGCATCCTGGTGTGCGGCTGGCTGATGAAGCGCCAGCTCGACGCGCTCGAACGCGATCCGGAACTCGATCCGAGGTTCGCATCGATGAAGCGGGCCGCGGCGCGATTCTACATCGATCGGGTCGTGCCCGAAGCTCTCGGCCTGGCCGCCGGGGCGACGGCGGGCGCCGCACTGCTCTACTCGGTGGAAGAGGACGCCTTCGCCGCCTGACCGCCGGTCAGGTGCCGCGCCTCAGGCGACGTGGGCGAGCTTGGTCGGGCGCTGGCCGACCGAGCGGTAGATGCGCGGTCCCTGGTCGAGCCGGAAGGCGCCCATCTTCTCGGACGGCTGGTCTCCCTCGCGGCCGACGAGCCACGAGCGGGACGTCCGGCCGGTGCCGCCGTCCGCCCAGTCATAGGCGACGTTGATCGCGATCACCGGCACGAACAGCCTGCGGCCCTGGAGCTCGATCTCGCGCACGTCGGCCTTGGAGAGGGTGAGCCCGGCGGAGAGGCGAAGCACCTCGCCCGGTGGGATGGTGACGTGCGGCGACCCGCTCTGCTCGTGGATCGCGCCCTTCAGAAAAGCGTCGATTTCGCTCTCGCCATTGGCGTTGAACATGCGGCTGTCGATGCGGATGTTGCGCGCCTCGGCGTCGCCGACGTTGCGAATCGCCATGTCGAACTGGACCAGGGCCTCGCGCTCGGTGGCCGCGGCGCGTTCCGGCTTGAACTCGATCTCCAGCCGCGCCCGGGGCGCTGCCGGCACCGGGCGCACCGGCGCGACCACCGGCACTTCCGGCACGGGGGGAGTCTCGGCCGCGACCGCCTCGATCTCGCCTGCCGTGGCGGTGTAGCGCCGGCGCCGCCTCAGGCCGAAAGCGAGGGCGGCGAGCAGCGCAAGGCCCGCAGGAATGGCCAGCCATGACCAGTTGAAGCCGTCCGCTGGGGCGGCGGCCGCCGGCGCCTGCTGCGGCGCTGCCGCGACCGGAGCGGCCTCGTTCTGGACCGACGGCACGGGCGCCGGAATCGGCTCAACGGGCGCGGCCGTCGGCGCTTCGACGGCCGGAGCGGTCTCGGGCGCGGCCTGGCGCGGCGCGCTGGGGGCGGCGACGGGCCG
>NZ_SPDV01000096.1 GCF_004564275.1 Sphingomonas parva (ex Maeng et al. 2020) | reverse complement strand
GGCTGATGATGGATTTCGAGAAGAGGCTGATCCAGGTCGAGGATGCCGAGAAGCCGTGGACTCCGCTCCCCGGCGAGATCGTCGTCACCGGGCGCCTCCGCCGCGGCCAGCTGATCCTCACCCAGGTCAGCGCCGCCGGCCTGCCGCTCGACGCGGTGATCGACACCGGCACCCAGATCTCGATCGGTAATCTCGCGCTGCGCGACAAGCTCATGCGCCACCGGCGCGGCAGGGTCGAGAAGGGCATCGTCACCGGCGTCACCGGCACCGAGGTCGAGCTCGAGGTCGCCCAGATCGCCGAGCTCCGGCTCGGCTCCGTGATCCTCAGGAACGTGCCGATCGCCTTCGCCGACGTGCCGCCGTTCCACGTCTTCGATCTCGCCGATCGGCCCGCCTTGCTGCTCGGATCGGACCTGCTCGAGACCTTCCGCCGCGTCTCGCTCGATTTCCGCCGTCGCAAGGCGCGCTTCCAGCTGCGCCGCTGCGGACCGCAGGCGGTGTCGATCGGCACGATCCAGACCGCGGTGCGGACGCGGCTCTCGACCACCGGCGGCAAGGAAATCTGCGGCCGCTAGGCCGCAAAGGGTGGTGGCGGGTGGCCGCCGAAAGGATTAGCCTCGCAGCGACGCGAGAGAGGAAGCGCATGGTCCGCACTCGGTTCGTCCTGGCGTGCTTGCTGGCGGTCCTCGCCGGCAGCGTGAACGGCGCTCCGCCGCGGATCGGCCGGCCGCGCCCGGCGCCGCCCACCGGCTCGACGCTGCCGCCGCTGCCGCCGGCGGAGATCGACGACAGCCTGTCGGTCGAGGGCGACGAGATCGAGGCGCGCAAGGTCGAGACCCGCCTCACCGTCGAGGTGCGGGTCAACGGCCGCGGACCCTATCAGTTCGTGGTCGACAGCGGCGCCGATACCTCGGTGATCGGAGTCCGCATCGCCCGCGAGCTCGAGCTCCCGCTCGGCACCCCCGTGATCCTCAACAGCATGACCGACCGGGCGATCGTCGATCGCGTGCGCGTCGCCGAGCTGACGCTCGGGCCGAGCACGATCCGCGACCTGCATCTGCCGGCGCTGCGCGAGAACGACGTCGGCGGCGCCGGAATGATCGGCATCGACGCGCTCGTCCGCCAGCGGCTGATGATGGATTTCGAGAAGAGGCTGATCCAGGTCGAGGATGCCGAGAAGCCGTGGACTCCGCTCCCCGGCGAGATCGTCGTCACCGGGCGCCTCCGCCGCGGCCAGCTGATCCTCACCCAGGTCAGCGCCGCCGGCCTGCCGCTCGACGCGGTGATCGACACCGGCACCCAGATCTCGATCGGTAATCTCGCGCTGCGCGACAAGCTCATGCGCCACCGGCGCGGCAGGGTCGAGAAGGGCATCGTCACCGGCGTCACCGGCACCGAGGTCGAGCTCGAGGTCGCCCAGATCGCCGAGCTCCGGCTCGGCTCCGTGATCCTCAGGAACGTGCCGATCGCCTTCGCCGACGTGCCGCCGTTCCACGTCTTCGATCTCGCCGATCGGCCCGCCTTGCTGCTCGGATCGGACCTGCTCGAGACCTTCCGCCGCGTCTCGCTCGATTTCCGCCGTCGCAAGGCGCGCTTCCAGCTGCGCCGCTGCGGACCGCAGGCGGTGTCGATCGGCACGATCCAGACCGCGGTGCGGACGCGGCTCTCGACCACCGGCGGCAAGGAAATCTGCGGCCGCTAGGCCGCAAAGGGTGGTGGCGGGTGGCCGCCGAAAGGATTAGCCTCGCAGCGACGCGAGAGAGGAAGCGCATGGTCCGCACTCGGTTCGTCCTGGCGTGCTTGCTGGCGGTCCTCGCCGGCAGCGTGAACGGCGCTCCGCCGCGGATCGGCCGGCCGCGCCCGGCGCCGCCCACCGGCTCGACGCTGCCGCCGCTGCCGCCGGCGGAGATCGACGACAGCCTGTCGGTCGAGGGCGACGAGATCGAGGCGCGCAAGGTCGAGACCCGCCTCACCGTCGAGGTGCGGGTCAACGGCCGCGGACCCTATCAGTTCGTGGTCGACAGCGGCGCCGATACCTCGGTGATCGGAGTCCGCATCGCCCGCGAGCTCGAGCTCCCGCTCGGCACCCCCGTGATCCTCAACAGCATGACCGACCGGGCGATCGTCGATCGCGTGCGCGTCGCCGAGCTGACGCTCGGGCCGAGCACGATCCGCGACCTGCATCTGCCGGCGCTGCGCGAGAACGACGTCGGCGGCGCCGGAATGATCGGCATCGACGCGCTCGTCCGCCAGCGGCTGATGATGGATTTCGAGAAGAGGCTGATCAAGGTCGAGGACGCGAGCACGCCCTGGAAGCCGATGCCCGGCGAGATCGTGGTCACCGGCCGCCTGCGCCGCGGGCAGCTGATCCTCACCCACGTCAAGGCCGGCGGCCTGTCGCTCGACGCGGTGATCGACACCGGCAGCCAGATCACGATCGGCAACCATGCGCTGCGCGACCGGCTGGTCCGCCGCGGCCGCAAGACGCAGAAGGTGATCGGCACCGGCGTCACCGGCGGCTTCGTCGAGTTCGAGGTCGCCCAGATCGCCGAGCTTCAGCTCGGCCCGGTGACGCTGCGCAACGTGCCGATGGCCTTCGCCGACGTGCCGCCGTTCGAGATGTTCGGCCTCGCCGACCGGCCCGCCTTGCTGCTCGGCACCGACCTGCTCGAAAATTTCCGCCGCGTCTCGCTCGACTTCAAGGCGCGCAAGGCCCGTTTCCAGCTCCGCCGCTGCACCCCCCAGAATGTCGCGATCAGCACCTCCCGCTTCGGCGCGACACGGCTGTCCTCGACCGGGTCGCCGGAGGTCTGCGGGCGCTAGGAGAGAGGGAAGGGGCCGCACGCGCGGGATGGCCATCGCTGCACGGCATCGGAGCCGCGGTCCAGGCGGCGTGCATCGTGCGCCCTTGCGACCGGCGATTTTAGCGCTACCAATTCGCCAACGACATTCAGGGGGAGACCAGATGAGCGCCCAATTCGATCGCCGCGCGATCCTCGCCGGCGGACTCGCCGCCTCGGCCCTGATGCCGCTCGAGCAGGTCTTCGCCCAGCGCCGCCGGACGTCCGCCAACGACAAGGTCCGGGTCGGCGTGATCGGCTGCCACGGCATGGGCTGGGCGAACCTCAATGCGATGAGCAAGGGCGCCGACGTCGAGCCCGTCGCCCTCTGCGACGTCGACACCAACGTCCTTGCCGATCGCGGTGCCGAGCTGCAGGCCTCCTCCGGCCGCGCGCCGCGCCTCTACCAGGACTATCGCCGCATGCTCGACGACAAGGACGTCGATGCGGTGATCGTCGCCACGCCCGATCACTGGCATGCGCTGATGCTGGTCGACGCTCTGTCGGCGGGGAAGCATGTCTATTGCGAGAAGCCGCTCGGCAACTCGATCGCCGAATGCCGCGCGATGGTCGCCGCCCGTCGGCGCCACGACCGCGTCGTCCAGGTCGGCCAGTGGCAGCGCAGCAACAAGCATTGGGCCGACGCCATTGCCCATGTCCACGCCGGCGGCATCGGCCGGGTCCGCAAGGTCAGGGCATGGGCCTACATGGGCTGGATGAAGAACATCGCGCCCCAGCCGGACCAGGAGGCGCCGGCCGGCGTCGATTACGACCGCTGGCTCGGGCCGGCGCCGCAGCGCGCCTTCAACCCCAACCGCTTCCATTTCAACTGGCGCTGGTACTGGGACTATGCCGGCGGCCTGATGACCGATTGGGGCGTCCACCTGATCGACATCGCCTTGCTCGGCATGAAGGCCCAGGCGCCGAACTCGGTCAGCGCGCTCGGCGGTGCCTACGCCTATCCGGGCTCGGCGATGGAGACTCCGGACACCCAGACCGCGATCTACGATTTCGGCGATTTCTCGGTGGAATGGGACCATGCGGTGGGCATCAGCCGCGGCCCTTATGGCGGCCATGATCATGGCGTCGCCTTCGTCGGCGAGACCGGTACCTTGGTGGTCGACCGCAGCAAATGGTGGGTCTCACCCGAGACCAGCGACGACAAGCCGCTGACCCGCGAAATCCCGATCACCAAGGCGAGCGACAACGGGCTCGACCGGCACACCGCCGACTTCATCGCCTGCATCAAGGATCGCGCCCGCACGCCGGCCTGTCCGATCGAATCGGCGGCCAATACCGCGATCGTCTGCCAGATGGGCAACGTCGCCTGGCGCACCGGCCGCAAGGTCCATTGGGACGCCGCCGCCGGCCAGTTCAAGGGCGACGCCGAGGCCAATGCGCTGATCGTCCCCCGCTACCGCGCGCCGTACCGCATGCCGGCCTGAGCGGGGGAGGAGCGTTCCTCCAACCTTTGCTCGGGGCGAGACCTCCGCGCCGCGCCCGGGCCTTACTCCACGGCCTGGTAGATCAGGGCGCGCAGCTTGCCGTGGTCGTCGACATTCCCCGCCGGCAGCAATTGGGTGAGGTAGACCACCGTCAGCCGCTCCTCGGGATCGACCCAATAGGTGCTGTGATAGGCGCCGCCCCAGCCGAACTCGCCCTCCGAGCCGGGAGCGCCGGCGCGGCCGAGGTCCTCGCGGATGCTGAAGCCGAGGCCGAAGCCCATGCCGGGATTGAAGCCGATGTCACCGAGGTGATCGGCGGTCATCAGCTCCACCGTCTTGCGTCCGAGATAGCGTCGCCCGTCGAGCTCGCCGCCGCGGCGGAGCATCTCGAGGAAGCGGCTGTAGTCCGCGGCGGTCGAGAGCAGGCCGGCGCCGCCCGAGAAGGCGAGGCGGGGGCCGTTCAGATAATGGCCCTGGCCGAACGGGCGGCTCTCGCCGGCGGCGCCGGGCTCGGCGGCGCGTTGCAGGCCGGACGCGTTGGCCGAATAGACCGTCGCCAGCCGGTCCGCCTTGTCGCGAGGGAGATAGAAGGACGTGTCCTTCATGCCGAGCGGACGGATCAGCCGCGCGTCGAGGAACGCCGCCAGCGACTGGCCGCTGACCTTCTCGACGATCACGCCGAGGATGTCGGTGTTGTAGCCGTAGACGAACGATTCGCCCGGCTGCGCCGCCATCGGCAGCCGCGCCATGCGGGCGACGACGCTCGCCACCGGCTCGTTGCGGTCGGCGAAATACCAGCCGGTGATCCCGGCATCCTGCCAGGCCTTCTCGCCCGGACCGGATCCGTAGGAGATCCCCGCAGTGTGGGTCATCAGGTCGCGGATCGTGATCGGCCGTTTGGCCGGGACGACGTCGTAGCCGCCGCCCGGCTTCGCCACCGCAACATTCGTGCTCGCCCATTCCGGCAGGTGCTTGCCGACCGGATCGTCGAGCAGCAACTTGCCTTCCTCCATCAGCATCATCGCCGCGACGCTGGTCAGCGCCTTGCTCTGCGAGGCGATGCGGAAGATGTCGTCCTCGCGCATCGCCGCGCGCTTTTCCCGGTCGCGCCAGCCGAAGGCCTCGGAATAGACGTCGCGGCCGTCCTGCTGGATCTTGACGACCGCGCCGGCGATCCGCCCCTGGTCGACATAGGCCTGCAGCGTCTCGCTCAGCCGGCGCAGGCGCTCGGCGGAGAGGCCGGGCGTCGCAGTCGCCGAGAGGGCAGGGGCGGGGGGACGCGCGACGGAGACATTGCTCCAGCCGCACAGAGCGGTCGCGACCAGCGCCCCCGAAAGCACATGCGTGACGAACGCCCTCATTCCTGTCTCCCCCTGCATCCGCAGCCGTTGTGCCCGACCATGCGAAGGCAGCTGCGGCGCCGTCAAGCACCGTTCGCAGCGGGTCGTGGCGGGCGCCTTCGCGACGTGAGCGGATCAGTCGCCGCCGGCCCTGGCATCGCGCGGAAACGTCGCCGACCATTTCGCGTGGTCGACAATCCCTCTTCGGGCATCTGCCCGGGTGCCCGCGGCGCGATCCGAAGCTGCCGACGAGAGGGTTGACGAGGCAGGGCGTTCGCCGCGACCTTGGCCGATACCGCGCCAAAGGGGGGACATGCCATCCTGGATTTCAAGGAGATCGCCGACGCGACGCCGTCGCTCATCTGGGTCTCGAACGCGAGGAAGGAGGGTGTCTGGTTCAACCGGACATGGCTCGAGTATACCGGCGCGACCCTGGAGGAAGAGCTCGGCGAAGGCTGGCTGCGGCGCATCTGTCCCGAGGACGTCGGTGCCATCGACGAATGCGTGCGCGCCTTTGCGGAGCAGCGGCCGTTCCGGACCGAGTTCCGCCTTCGCCGCGCCGATGGTTGCTATCGGTGGATGATCGACACGGGTGTTCCGCGCTTCTCGGCGGACGGTGCGTTCGAGGGCTTCGTCGGTTCCCTGGTCGACATCGAGGACCGGAAGGTCGCGGAGGAGCAGAGGAACCTCCTCAGCAACGGCCTCCAGCCGTCGAGGCTCGCCACGATGACGGCGATGGCGTCCGCTTTCGCCCACGAGCTGAACCAGCCGCTCGCTGCGATATGCAATTACATCCGCGCGGCGCGCCGTATCGCGGGAGAAGGCAACCCCAGGCTCATCGAGCCGCTCCACGCGGCCGAGACCTGTGCGATGCGTGCCGGAGACATCATCCGGGGCATGCGCGCGACGGTCTCCCGGGCGAGCCCGGCCGGCAAGAGGGTCGACCTACGGGCCCTCGTTCGGGAATCCTTGCTGCTCGCGGAGCTCACCATGGGGCGCAGGAACGGCATCGCCGTCGACGTTCCGGCCGGCACTGCCGTCCATGTCGATGCCGTGAAGATCCAGCAGGTGCTCGTGAACCTGTTGCGCAACGCGGTCGAGGCGAGTGCCGGGCAAGCCGCGCCCCGGGTGGCAATTGTCGCGGCCCGGGAGGCGGAGCATGTCCGGATCAGCGTCGAGGACAATGGCCCCGGCTTCCCGGAGGCACAGGGCCGCGCGCGCTTCGAGCCGTTCAGGACCACCAAGGCGACAGGGCTCGGGCTCGGCCTGCCGATCTGCCAGAACATCGTCGAGGCCCACGGCGGCCGGCTCTGGGTCGATGCGACCTCCGCCGCGGGCACGCGTGTCTGCTTCACGGTGCCGAAGGATCCGCCGGCGCAGGATCGCCGGGGTTGATCGGGTCGGCCCCGATATCGCCAAGCAGCTGGCGACAGACGTGTCGATCCAGGTTTTTGTAAGCCGGCGGCTTCGCGCCATTTCCGGACGTCTGAGGCGCGCGTCGATCTTCCTGAAAGCGGACGCTCGTTTGAACGGGTCACCTCGTCTGCAAACGACCCGTTGCGGACCTTCGCGTCGTGCATAAAATGTTGAATGATTCTTCTCGCGCTCCTCGCCGCAATTTCATCCGTCCTGGTGCAGATCGCAGGCAATGCTCAAGCCCGCGATAGCAACCCAACCTCTGCCCCCGCCGCTTCGCAAGGTGCGCACTCGAGCAGCGAGTACGACGAGCAACGTATCGGCCCCTGGATGTTGCGCACGGATCGGAAGGCCCGCACCTTCGGCGTAATCTGGATGAACACCGGTGTCATTGAACTTGCAGCGCGTTCCGCTGACGGCAAGGCCGAGATCTCGATCCGCGACAACGGCGGTCGCCTCTCGGCCATGTTGACCACGCCGGGTTGCATCGTAGGGGCCCAGATGAAGTCGTACGAAGGCCAATCGAACGACGCCGATACGCTTGCGCAGTTCACCGCCGAGCTGCCAACACTTTGCGTGGGCTATGGGTACGACGCGGAAATTTCATCGTGGACGCACGATCTACCTGCCGCTTCTCGTGCCATGAAGCTAAGAGCGATCGCACTGTATGGGCCGGACCCCACCCGCTGTGTGGAACCGCCGTTCCGCTCCGACCGTCCGCCGCCACCCCATCCGATTTGCGGCTTTCCTGCTCCCGCTATCGGAGAGAACCATCAGAACTGAACCATTGCAAAGATGCGCCTACCGAGGCGAAGATCGAAGAGGCTGTAAACGTCCGCAATCCACCCCTTCCGGACCTACCTTGATGCGCTCTGCCGCGGCCCGCCGGAATGTCTCAGAAGGGTGGATAGTGTTGAAAAACGTCTGCTACTGACAAGAGCGGACGTTGCTGCGGTTGAGCGCGAGCACGGCTGAGCGGGATCACCCCGCCCTCGCCGGTGACGCCTCCGGGAGCAGCTTGGCCAGCTTGCGGAGGTTCTGGGCGGTGGCGGCGAGGAGGAATTCGTCTTTCGCTCCATTTGGTCCTCTCAGCCGCAACCGATCCACTTTCAGGATCCGCTTGAGGTGCGCGAACAGCATCTCGACCTTCTTCCGCTCACGCCGGGAGGTCAGGTAGGCGTCGGTCTGCGACAGGTCGCGGGCCATGTCGCGAGCGCCTTCGTGAATCGAGCGCGGTAGCTTGCGGGCGGGCTCGTTGGGACAGCATTGCGCCCTCAAGCCGCAGCTGTCGCAGTCGAGCTTGCTGGCGCGATAGAGCAAAGTGGCGCCGTCGTTGACGAGCGTGCCGCTGGTCCGCATCGGCTTGCCACCCGGGCAGCGATATTCGTCCCGTTGGCGGTCGTAGACGAATGCCTCGCGGCTGAAGGTGCCGTCGGTGCGACGCGACTTGTCGAAGACCGGGATGTGCGGCTCGATGCCGCG
>NZ_SPDV01000095.1 GCF_004564275.1 Sphingomonas parva (ex Maeng et al. 2020) | reverse complement strand
GGAGAGGCCGAGCGAATGGCGGGGTGAATCGACGAAGCGATCGCCAATCCGGAGCGGGTTCACCACCGGCAGGCCGAACGAGCCGACGATCGCCGGATCGAGCCGGGTGAAGGCGGTGTCGAGCCAGCCGTAGCTCGCCGCCAGCGTCAGCGACGGCGACGGCGACCAGGTCCCTTCCAGCTCGATGCCGCGGCTCCGCCCGGCCGCGGCGTTGATCGTGCGCGGGATGCCGGATTCGAACACCACCACCTGGATGTCGTCGTAATCGGCCCAGAAGGCGGTCGCACGCAGCGCCGCCCTGCGATCGCGCGAGCGCAGGTGGAGGCCGAGCTCCCAGCTGCGCACCGTCTCCGGCGCGAAGGCGGTCGGGGCGGCGATCGGCGCGCCGTAGCGCTGGTTGAAGCCGCCCGACTTGAAGCCGGTCGAGAAGGATCCGTAGACGCGCACCTCCGGCCGTGGGGCATATTCCACGATCACGCGCGGCGTCAGGCGCGAGAAGCTGCGCGCGGCCCGCGGATCGGCGGCGACCGGCGCCCCGCCGACCAGGAAGCCGCGGAGATCGATCCTCTTGCGGTCCCGGGTCCAGCGCAGCCCGGCGGTGACGGAAAGCCGCCGGGTGAGCGCGAGCGTCGCCTCGCCGAAGGCCGAGAGGCTGCTATTGTCGATCCGCACGCCGTCGCCCGTCGCATCGATGCGGAAGATGTTGGGGCAGACGGGCAGAGCGAGCGGCTGCGGCAATCCGGTCGCGCCGGACAGCAGAGTGCAGCCGAGGCCGAGCGCGTTCACGATCCGGAACGTCTCGTCGATCAGCGGCGCGGTGCCGCGATCTCTCCCCTCCTCCGAGAAGACATGGCCGCCGGCGACCCATTGCAGGCGCCCCGCCTCGTCCTTGAGCTGAAGCTCGTGGCTCCATTGATGGTGGTCGAGCCGATTGGCGGTGTCGACGATCACCAGCGGCGAGCTGTCCGGATCGCGCCCGAAGGCGGCGTCGAAAGCGCGCCAGGCGGAGGTCCAGCGCAGGGAGATCGGGCCGGCGTAATCGAGCGTCGCGCGGACGCCGCCGCCCTCGAAGCGGGAGCCGGTGGGGCCGGTGGCGAAGGTGACGTAAGGATCGCCGCTGATCCAGCGCGCGTCGATCGGCGTAGTCGAGGCGGGCAGGGTCGGCATCGCGATCAGGCCCGGTATGCCGCAGAAGGGGATCGGGAAATCGGGCCGCTCGCAGGGCGCGATGCCGTCCGGCCCCTCGATCAGATTGTTGTAGAGCAGGCCGGCGAACAGGGTCGACGCGCCGCCGAGGCCGGGCGGATCGACCGAGCGCAGGGTCGCGGGCGGAGACTGATCGTCGCGTGTCGCATAATCGCCGGCGAGATCGGCGGTGAGCCTGCCGCGCGTCCAGCGCAGCGCGGCGCGGCCCTGCAGCACGTCCTGGCCGCCGAGCCCCTCGCCCGCAGGCTGGCGCCGGGCATAGGGTCCGTTGCGCCGCCAGGAGAGCGCGACGCGCGCCGCGGCCGCGCCGCCGAGCGGCAGATTGGCGACGCCGCGCCCGCCGACGCGCTCGAACGATCCGCCCTCGAGCACGACCGAGCCAGACTGCTCGCCAAGCGCCGGGGCATGGGTGAACAAGGCCACCGCGCCGCCGATCGCGTTGCGGCCGAAATTGGTTCCCTGCGGGCCGCGCAGCACCTCGATGCGGGCGATATCGAGCAGGTCGAACGCGGAGCCGGTGCTCCGCGCGATGTAGACGCCGTCGACATAGACGGCGACCCCGGGATCGGTGGCGAAGACGAAATCGGACTGGCCGATGCCGCGGATGAACACCGAGGCCGAATTGGCGCTGCCGCTGAGCGAGGCGGTGGAATCGAACGAGGCATTGGGTGCGAAGCCGACCAGATCGCCGACCTCGACCGCGCTGCGCGCCGCGATCTCGGCTTCGTCGAAGGCGCTCGCCGCCGCGGCGCTGTCGTGCAGCGTCTCGGCGCGCCGGCTGGCGGTGACGATGATCGCCTCGCCCGGCATCTCGGCGGCGGGCGACGCGGGCTGCGCCGCCGGCTGGGCGGGCAACGGAGCGGCCCCCGCCAGCCAGGCCAGGACGGGAGCCGCCGCGAGCGTGCGCGCGCGCCGCTCAGGCCGGAGCACCGACGGTCGCCCGGTGAAAGGCGAATGTGTCGAACATCTCGGTCAGGCGGCTGACCCCGCCGTCGCGCAGCTCGCAGACATCGATCAGCGGCGAGCCCATCTCGGCGCCGCTCGCTCTGTGGCGCAGCCGGCAACGGCCGACCATCACCAGCGCTGTGCCGTCCGCATCGACGATCAGGCGGTCGGCAACATGCTCGAGCAGATCGAACGCGCCGAACATGTCGGCGAAATAGCGGCGCGCGCCGTCGCGGCCGCGGTAGAGGCCGCGGACCGGCGTCGAGCCGTCGTCGGGCAGCAGGGTGCGGATCTCGACGTCCTCGGTGAAGGTCTCGAGCACCTCGTCGAGATTGCCGCCCAGGGTCTCGCCCCAGCGGCGATAGGCCTGCTCGATCCTGGCGAGGGCGGGACTGGAGGAGAAAGAGGAGTGCGGCATATTGCGTCTCCCGATCAGGCGGCGGATGATAGCAGATCGCCGCGCGCCGCCCGGCGCGAGCCGCTCCGTTCCGGACCTTGTCGTCACCGCCCGATCATGGCGCCGCGCCCGCGCCACCCGCGTGACGCCGATCACGCCGGCGTGAAGAATTCCGCCACTGGAGGCGCGGCGCGATCGGGTGCAGGATGCGGGAAAGGCGGCGCGCGGGAGCAGGCGGTGAGCGACGAGCAGGAACCGGACGAGACGCCCTGGAAGGTCAGCGAATATCGTTTCGAGCCGCCTTTGTGGTTCGACCTGCTGTTCAAGCCGTCGGCGGTGTGGCCGCCGCTGACGCTGGCCGCGCTCGTCCTGCTGATCCACTGGCTCGCCTGACCGCCCGGCGGGAAGAGAGGAGACACGATGTTCGAGAGATTGCGCGCGATGTTCGGCGGGCGGGCGCCGGCACCGACGGCCGCGACCGCGCCGGACCCGATCCCGGCGGTCGCCCCGGAGGCCTATGCGGCCTTCGGCGAGGAAGAGCTGCTCGCCTGGCTGCAGCAGCGTGGGCCGGACGATTGGCACCGCAGCGCCTGCAGCTGGAACTGGGACCAGGATTTCGCGCCTTTGCTCTGGATCATCCGCCAGCCGGAGTGCGACGCGGGCACCGCCATCACCCTCTTCGCGCGCGGCGAGCCGAGCTATTATGCCCAGTTCGAGACGATGGCGGCGCTGGAGGCCGGCGCCGGCTATATGATGGACACGGTCCGCTTCCTGATCGAGATCTGCGAGCGCTGGGCGGCGGGCCAATATCAGCATTACGGCTTCCGCCCCGACGCTTTGCCCCACCTGACCCCAAACAGCCTGCCGTGGCCGGTGCCCGACAGCCTCGCCCAGGCCGAAGCGCATGGCGAGGAGCTCGATTTCAGCGGCTGGACCGAGGGCTATCCGCCGGAATTCTTCGAGCGCGGCTGACCGACCTCGGCAGGACCGTCGCCTTGCCGCATCGGTCGGCGCGCGTCATGCTGCGCTTCGGCCGAGGGGGAGAGGACGATGGCGAGACGCTATGAGGAGGCGCCGCGGGCGCGGTTCGCGATCCGGCATGTCGACGGGATCGAGCAGATCCGCATCCCGGCGCGGCGCAGTGCCTTCGTCCTGGTCTTCCTCTGCATCTGGCTGGCCGGATGGACGGCGGGCGGCGTCGCGGCCCTGTATGAGGTGGTCCGCACCGGTGATGCGTTCCTGTTGCTCTGGCTGACCTTCTGGGCGGTCGGCTGGCTCTTCGTTGCGGCGACGATCCTCTGGCAGCTGAGCGGCGCCGAGACGATCGCCGTCGTAACCGGCGATCTCGAGATCGGCCACCGCATGCTCGGCCTCTCGCGGCGCCGTTATTATCGCGGCGCCGAGATCCGCCGCCTCGCCGCGGAGGCGCCGGCGCCGCTTGCCGCCCGCATGCAGGCGGCGCCGCCGCCCTTCCTCGGCATGCAGGGCGCCGGAAGCATACGCTTCGATTACGGCGCCCGCACGATCCGCGCCGCCGCCGGGCTCGACAGGCCCGAGGCCGAGGCGATCGTCGCCCATCTCCGCGCCCGGCTGCCGCTCGCCGCGGTGGAGCCCTGAGCGAGGGCCGCGGCCGGTCAATCCTCCGTCAGCGCCTTGCGGAAATACTGGACCCGCTCGGTCGGCACGAAGCCGAGGCGCGGATGGACGGCGAGGCTGCGCCGGTTGGCGAGGAGGACGTCCGAGGTGAGCTCGGCGAAGCCGCGCGCCCGGCACCAGTCCTCGACCGCCGCGACCAGCGCCCGGCCGATGCCGCGGCGGCGCAGGTCCGGATCGACCCACCAGCCCTCAAGATGGGGGCACGGCGCCTGCTCGCCGCCGTTCACGTAAGGACGGATCTCGACCTGGGCGAAGCCGCCGAGCCGGCCGTCACCGCCCTCCGCACGCTCCCAGACGAAGATGGCCCCGCGGCCGAGCACGGCGCCGTCCTCGTCGGGCCAGAGGTTCGTCATCAGCGCGATCACGGCGTCGCGATCCTCGGCGCGGGCGATGCGGACGGGCATTGGCGCCTCCCTGCGATGGTGCGGACCGCCCCCTGCGAGGCGGCCCTTCCCCGTCTAGCGCGCGGCGGCCGCGGACGGGAACCCCGGCGTCAGTCGCCGCGCGTTCCCTCCTTCACGGCCGGCCAGTCCGGCTCGGGCGCGCCGCGCGTCTTCCACAGCGACGCGAGGATGCCGGCGGCGATCAGCGCAAGGGTGACGCCGAGGCTCAGGATCGGCGGGAATTTGTCGCCGCCGAGCAGGAAGTCGGCGACGAAGATCTTCGAGCCGATGAACACGAGCACCGCCGCCAGCGCATATTTCAGATAATGGAAGCGGTGGACCATGGCGGCGAGCGCGAAATAGAGCGCGCGCAGGCCGAGGATCGCCATGATGTTCGAGGTGTAGACGATGAACGTGTCGGTGGTGATCGCGAAGATCGCCGGCACGCTGTCGACCGCGAAGACCAAATCGGCGAGGTTGATCACCACCAAAGCGAGGAACAGAGGCGTCGCCGAGAGCGCGCGTCGGCCGGTCGCCGGATCCTCGGTGCGCACGAAGAAACGCTGGCCGTGCAGCTCGCGCGTCACCGGCACGTGGCGAGAGATGAAGCGCAGCACGGGATTGCCCGCGACGTCCATCGGCGCGTCGCCGGCGAAGACCATCCTGATCCCGGTGAAGATCAGGAAGGCGGCGAACAAATAGAGCACCCAATAGGCCTCGGCGACCAGCGCCGCGCCGCCGGCGATCATCAGCCCGCGCAGCAATATCACCGCGAGGATTCCCCAGAGCAGGGCGCGATACTGGTAGCGCGCGGGAATGGCGAAATAGGAGAAGATCAGGCTGATCACGAAGATGTTGTCGATCGACAACGCCTTCTCGATGAAGAAGCCGGTGAAATATTGCATCCCCGGCTCGGCGCCGCGGGCGTGCCAGATCCAGGCGCCGAACAGCAGGGCGACGGCGATGTAGAAAGCGGAGAGCTTGAGGCTCTCGGCGATGCCCATCTCGCGATCCTCCTTGTGGAGGATGCCGAGATCGAAGGCGGTCAGTGCGGCGACGAGGCCGAGGAAGCTCAGCCACAGCCAGGCCGGCGTGCCGAGCCAGTCGGCGAACAGGAATTCCATGAGGTCGCTCCTCTCGATCAGGGGTCGATCGGAGGATCCGCGGCTGTCGGGTGGGCTGGAGGCCGGGCCGTCGTGCATCGGATCGTCCGATGCGGTCCGACATCACGCGCTCGCAGACGAGACGCGCCAGAGGGGCCCGGGCCGCGGCACGGATCTAAGGGCGGCCCGCGGCGGAATCAAGCGCGCGGCGGCTGCGGTGCGCGCGGCGGCGCCTCAGCCGGCGCAGGCGCGGATCAGATAGTCGAAAACCTCGGCGAAGTTGCGCGTCTCGTCCGGCAGGTTGAGCTCGAAGGTGACGTTGTCGGCCGGCCGCCGCATGGTCAGCGCCAGGCTCGTGCCGTCCGGCCGCATCGCGGCGACGCCGCTCCAGTCGACGATCACCTCCGCCTCCTCCTCGAGGACGAACTTCGTCCGGCAGCGCCCGGCGTGCGCCGCCCGGCTGATGTCGTACGTCAGCCCCTTGTGGGTCAGCGTGAAATTCTCGTTGTACGGATATCTCTCGACATCGGCCTGGGTGCTGGCGATCGCCGCCTCCCGCTCGCTCTGGGCGCCCGCGAGCGCCGCCAGGGCGATCAGCCCGGTCCCGAAGATCATCGACTTTCCCCCCAAGGCGAAATGCCTGTGTGTCGTCCCCTATCAGCCCGGGTGCGATGCGCACAATCGCCCCGCGCGAGGACCTTCCCGTGCCGGGCTCAGCCGCCGTTCCCAGGCGGCGCGGGCGGCGCGGGCGGCGACGCCTCGATGCGCTCGGCCGGCGGCGCGGGCGCGGCCGGCGGCGCGGAGGCACCGACGTCGGCGACCGACTGGATCGCGCAATTGCGCAGCCAGCGCTCGTCGCCGCTGCGGTCGATCCGCTGGCAGCCGACGGTCACGACCTGGCCCGGCCGCAGCCGCGTCGCCTGCTCGTGCGAGGCGCGGATCAGATCGGCGCCGAACTGGCCCGCCGGATCGGACGTGCCGAGCCGCAGATCGGGATCGCCCTGCCCGTCCGGCGCGATCCGCACGAACGGTCCGGTGACCACCATCTCGCGGTGGCGGTAGAGATCGTCGGCCGCGTCGGGATCGTCGCGATAGGCCTGGATCAGCTGCTGCACCGGGACGATGGCGGCGCCGCGCGGCCCCTCGCGGCTCTCGCGGGACTCGTGGCTGTCGCCGTTGATCCGGATCGGGAACCAGTCGCCCTTGCCGACCACGCCGGCGGCGAGCAGCAGCGCTGCGCCGATCACCAGCACCCGCGCCCGATTCCGCTTCAATTCCTCCTCGGACCGCCCCTCCGGCCCGGCGTCGCCCCCGCCGCCGCGCCCGCGCAGCTTGGCATGGGTCGGCGCCCCGCAATGCGGGCAGAACTCGCGGAACGCAGGCACCTCCCCGGCACATTCCCGACACTGCACTGGCCGTCTCCCCTGGTCCGCGATGTGTATCGCAGAGATAATACACCAAAGGCGGATTTTCCACCGGTACGCGGGCGCGGGCAATGGTGAAACGGTCCGCGCAGGAACAGGCGCGGACCGGGAGGAGCTGGTTGCGGGGGCAGGTCAGCGTCGGCGCGCTCGTGATCGAGGCCGCGCCGACCGAGTGTCACGGCGCGAACGCGAGGATGAAAGGCGCCACTTCCGACACACGCGTGTACACCCCGTACTTCAGCCTCCGGGCACATCCCTCCCCCCAGCTGACGACCCCGACGAGCCGCGCATTCGGGCCGAGATCTCGGACCAGCGGACCGCCGCTGTCGCCCTGGCAGGAGTCCTGCCCGCCCTCGCGGACGCCGGCGCACAGCATTCGAGGCGTGATGCTGGCCCCATAGCTTTCCGGGCTGCTGCACGTGCCGGCATCCACCAGCGGCATGGTGACTCCCATCAACTCGTCCGACGAGCGGCCCCCTTCGGAGAGCGCGCCCCAGCCACTGACGGTTACCTGCATCGGCGGATTTGCCGGATCGGAGTCGATCGGAATGGGGCGCCCCAGGGTGCTTCCTTGAGCGAGCTTCAGAATGGCGACGTCGTAATCGAGGTTGGTCGCATTCCATTGCGGGTGCACCGCGAGCGACTTCACCTTGATCCGCTCACCGCCTTCACCAAAGAAGGCAGTGCCGGCCACGATGTCGAGGCGCAGGGGATCGTTCTTGACGATCGGATTGTCGATGCAGTGCGCTGCGGTGACGACCGTATCCGGCGCAATCAGAGTCCCGCCACAAAATTGATAGCGGTTCGCGGCATAGCCCTTGACGAGCGCAACCTGCCAGGGCGCCGTCGCAATGTCGAACGGATCGCCGCCGACGATCCGCGGATCCAGCCGAAGAGCGGAGAGATATCGCTGTTGCTCCGCCGCCGGGAGCTTGGACAAGTCCTTCTGGATTGCCTTGACGTCGGTGGGGGTCAATCCCCGATCCTGGGAAACGATGACGTCGAGGTGGTTTGGTGCTGCCGACGAAGCCGCCGGCGCGGTGAGAAGGAGCAGCGCGATCCAACATGCAGGTTGGGTTCTCATGGTCAGTCTCCCTGATGGGCGATCACGAGCGACCGCTTATGCTCCATGCCCGCGCAGGCCTCCGATGACGCGTGACGGCCGTCACGGTGCGGGAGAGCGCGGCGATCCACCCGCTGAGGCATGCGCGATTGCCCAGTGCGCGCATCGGCGCCACAAGGACGGCAACGAGGGAGGGGCAGATGGGCAAGGGGCGGCTCGAGGCGTTCAGCGACGGCGTGATCGCGATCATCATCACGATCATGGTGCTGGAATTACGGGCGCCGCACGGCACCGACTGGGCCGAGCTCGCCGGCCTGCTGCCGATTTTCCTGAGCTACGTGCTGAGCTTCGTCTATCTCGGCATCTACTGGAACAACCACCACCACATGCTGCACGCGGTCCGCTCGGTGACCGGCGTCGTGCTGTGGGCGAACCTCCACCTCCTCTTCTGGCTGTCGCTGATCCCGTTCGCGACCGCCTGGATGGACGAGAACCATTTCTCCTCGAAGCCGGTCGCGCTCTACGGCGTCGTGCTGCTGATGTGCGCGGTGGCCTACAGCCTGCTCGCCGCCGCTTTGGTGCGGCACGAGGGCGAAGGCTCGACCCTGGCGACCGCCTTCGGCCGCAGCCGCAAGGGCCGGCTGTCGATGCTGGGCTATGCGGCGGGGATCGGCGCCGCCTTCGTCGCACCGGCGGTGTCGCTGGCGCTCTACGTGCTGGTCGCGGCGGCGTGGTTCGTGCCGGATCGCCGGGTGGAGAGGCTGGTGGGATGAGGTAGCCGCAGAGAGGCGAGCGACGTGATAATGCAGGCGGAAGCAGGCCATGTTCGGTGGAGCCCCAGCAATAGCCCGTTTCCCTAGCGGAATCTTCTGCTCTCTGAACTTGCATAGACTAGAGACGATGCGTTAAGTCAGTCTCTGCAGTGAGGGCGTTCGCATGGAAGACGTTATCTCGTTCGTTTTTAGCGGAAAACTGGCACATAACAACGAAATGGATTTCTACGAAGCAGCCCGGTTCCAGTATGCTGCGTCGAGGCTGACCGTTAAGCTCGACAAGTTCAGAAGAACTGGTGAGTTTCCTAAGAAGGTTACCAGGCAAAACAACACTGCTATCAACCTGAGGCCGTACAGACCTGGGTCATTCGGCATTGACATCATAGGGCCTGCCCTAGCAACTCTCCCCCCATTGCTATACGAGCTGCCGATTACGTCTTTGTGGACGTATGTTATCGAGAGAGTTTTCAAGCCGGCAGAGAGTGACACCATAAAGCAAGCGCTTCAGACACAGGCTGATCTCATACGCGTGTTTGATGCGTCTATTGCGTCATCAGATCGTCAGGCCACAATGACTCTACAAATGCTGGAAAGACAGATAGCACAGGAACGAGAAGTCAACGAAGAAGTTAGGGAATTGTATGAACGACTCCTCGCAGAAACACAGAGACGTTCTTACCTTGAGGCCCACCAAGAGGTCTTAAACAAGATAACCCCTGAGCAAGATGCTGAACTCGTTACCATGGCCACCCCGCTCCTCAAGGAGATTGCGGTACCCCTGAGGAGGAGCGCAAGCTTAGCAAGCGTAAATATTTCCGACAAATACGGAAGGCGACGAGTTCTTTCGGCTACCCGGCGAATGGCGGACGAGGTCGAGACTATCCGGATAGATCCACAGATCACGCCGGTACGGCTTGACATCGTCCAGTATAACAAAGAGAGTGGATGGGGCAAGTTCAGAAATCCTGAGTTTGACGGCCAGACGCCGTTTTCGGTGCCCGCAGATCGGAAAGAGAACCTGAAGTCAAAATTGACGAGGGCAATGAACAAAGATGAGGTTTTTGTTCTTGCATATTATGTTAGAAGCGTCACCGGAAAAAAACTCAGGATCATTATCACGGATTTTGTGGAAGATGAGGCGTAGCCAACACTGAAGATAAGGACGAACATCATATTGGCGTCTTCACGCACGAATTATGCGCCCTCATTAGCTGTCATCAAGGTCACCAAATTTAACGTTGGTTCTGGCCACCGCGATACTCCCTTATTATGCGACCGCGGACCTCCGCGCAACTTAACCACCTCCAAGAGCTGCTCGCCTTGTCCAGCATACATGGACGCGCGGGTGGTGCCTGCCAGATGCTGAGGGGCAAACGCATCGCTTCGATATGAACTCGGCCGTGATGAAGCACGCCAAGTTAACTGCCTACCCCCACCTCCTCGTGACAGCACTCGCTTGAGGCGCCCGAGAGCGGACCGGACTGCCAGCCGCTGCCCTGAACGGAGCCTGCAATCGGGGCTAAAGCGGATTTCTTAGCGCTGAACCCTTGCTCAACGCGCCCCCATCCAGCGCTGCAGCCGAACCTTAAGCAGGCTCACCAACTCGGGCTGCATGTACTCGTAATCATCGGGGATGCCGAGCACGACCAGCTCCTTTCCTTTCATCTGCGCCCGGAACTTGCTGTTGATGCGGTGGCGGTGGGTGCGCTCCATCGCGATCACCACGTCGGCCCAGTCGATCAGGTCGCCAGTCAGCGGCTGCTCGGCGTCGTTATTGGTGCCGGCCGAGATGGCCTCGATGCCGTCGATGTTCTGGCAAATCGCTTCCGCGGTCGGGCTGCGCAGGCGGTTCCGGGAGCAGACGAAGAGGAGGCGGCGGGGGCTTTCGGACTGCACTTCCGGCGGCTCAGTTGGCTGGTCTTCGGGCATGCGGCGCATAGGCACCAGCAAGCGTGCAGGAGCAAGGCCTGAGGAGTGCGTCGTCACCCGCACAGCCTCATCGAAGTGCACCGTGGCCTGCACTTCCCTTGTCCGCTGAAGGAAAGAAGGAGTCAGAGGCCTGCTATGGGGCCCCCTCCACCACCCTTCGGGTGGTCCCCCTCCCCGTGCCGGGGAGGATCTTGGCGCCTGCGCGGGTCACGCCCCTCCACCAGCCGTCGCCTTCGGCTATGGCTGGTCCCCCTCCCCGAGCCGAGCTCGGGGAGGAATGGGAACCTTACTCCGCGGCCTCGCGCTCCGCTTCCGCCGGCGCCGCAGCCTTCTTCTTCCGCCCCTTCTTGGGGGCTTCGACAGGCTTGGCCCGAACGGCGTTCGAGGGGTTCAGCAGCGGCTTGAGGTAATGGCCGGTGTAGCTCCGCGGCTCCTTGACCACCTCCTCGGGCGTACCCTCGGCGACGATCTCGCCGCCCTTGTCACCACCCTCGGGCCCCAGATCGAGCACCCAGTCCGCGGTCTTGATGACCTCAAGGTTGTGCTCGATGACGACGACGGTGTTACCCTGCTCGACCAGCGCGTGCAGCACCTCGAGCAGCTTCCGCACGTCCTCGAAATGCAGGCCGGTGGTCGGCTCGTCGAGGATGTACAGCGTCTGCCCGGTCGCGCGGCGTGACAGCTCCTTCGCCAATTTCACGCGCTGGGCCTCGCCACCGCTGAGGGTCGTCGCCTGCTGGCCGACCTTGACGTAGCCCAAGCCGACCTCCGCCAGCATCGCCATCTTCTCGCGGATCGGCGGGACCGCCTTGAAGAATTCGTGGGCGTCCTCGACGGTCATGTCGAGCACGTCGGCGATCGACTTGCCCTTGAACTTCACCTCCAGCGTCTCGCGATTGTAGCGCTGGCCGTGGCAGACGTCGCAGGTGACGTACACGTCGGGCAGGAAGTGCATCTCGATCTTGAGCAGGCCGTCGCCCTTGCAGGCCTCGCAGCGGCCGCCCTTGACGTTGAAGCTGAACCGGCCGGCCTTGTAGCCGCGCGCCTGGCTCTCCGGCAGGCCGGCGTACCAGTCGCGGATCTGGGTGAAGGCGCCCGTGTACGTCGCCGGGTTCGAGCGCGGGGTGCGGCCGATCGGCGACTGGTCGATGTCGATCACCTTGTCGAGATAGTCGAGCCCGGTGATCTTCTCACACGGGCCGCAGACCACCCGCGCGCCGTTCAGCTGGCGGGCGGCGCCGGCGTAGAGCGTGTCGATGGTGAAGCTCGACTTGCCCGAGCCCGAGACGCCGGTGATGCAGGTGAAGGTGCCGAGCGGGATCGACGCGGTGACGTCCTTCAGATTGTTCGCCCGCGCCCCCTTCACGGTCAGTTTCTTGCCGTTGCCCCTGCGCCGCTTCGCGGGCAGCGCAACCGCGCGGCGGCCGGTGAGGTAATCGGCGGTCAGGCTGTCCTGATTGGCCAGCACCTCGTCGAGCGTGCCCTTGGCGACGACCGTGCCGCCGTGGACGCCGGCGCCGGGGCCCATGTCTATCACGTAATCGGCGGTGCGGATCGCGTCCTCGTCATGCTCGACGACCAGCACGGTGTTGCCGAGGTCGCGCAGCCGCTTGAGGGTGACGAGCAGCCGGTCGTTGTCGCGCTGGTGGAGGCCGATCGACGGCTCGTCGAGCACGTAGAGCACGCCCGACAGGCCCGAGCCGATCTGCGAGGCCAGGCGGATGCGCTGGCTCTCGCCGCCCGACAAGGTACCCGAGGTGCGGTCGAGGTTCAGATAGTCGAGCCCGACGTTGTTGAGGAAGCCGAGCCGCTCGTTGATCTCCTTGAGGATCGCCCGGGCGATCTCGCGCTGCTGCGGATTGAGCTTCTCCTCGAGGGTCGAGAAGAAATCGAGCGCGTGGCGGACGGCGCGGCGGGTCGCCATCGAGATGTCCTCGCCGGCGACCTTGACGGACAGGGCCTCCGGGCGGAGGCGGGCGCCCTTGCAGGTCTCGCAGGGCGCCGCCGATTGATATTTGGAGAGCTCCTCGCGCATCCAGGCGCTCTCGGTCTGCAGCATGCGGCGGTTGAGATTGCCGATCACGCCCTCGAACGGCTTGCGGACGTCGTAGCTCTTGCGGCCGTCGATGAAGGTGAGCGTGACGGGCTTGCCCTTGGTGCCGTGCAGGATGATCTCGTGGATCTCCTCCGGCAGGTCGTTCCACGGCGTGTCGAGGCTGAAGCCGAACTCGCGCGCAAGGCTGCCGAGCACCTGCATGTAATAAGGGCTCGGCGGGTTGGACTTGGCCCAGGGCACGACCGCGCCCTTCTTGATCGAGAGGTTCTCGTTGGGGACGACCAGCTCCGGATCGAACAGGAGCTTCTCGCCCAGGCCGTCGCAGGCCGGGCACGCGCCCTGCGGCGCGTTGAACGAGAACAGCCGCGGCTCGATCTCGGCGATGGTGAAGCCGGACACCGGGCAGGCGAATTTCTCGGAGAAGACGATGCGGCCGGGAGGGGCATTGTCCATCAGGACTCCGCGGGTCTCGGAACCCCCTCCACCAGCCTCCGGCTGGTCCCCCTCCCCGTCCCGGGGAGGATCGGCCGGGTCCATGTAGACCAGGCCCTCGGCGAGCTTCAGCGCGGTCTCGAGGGAGTCGGCAAGCCGCGTCTCGATGCCTTCGCGCACGACGAGGCGATCGACCACCACCTCGATGTCGTGCTTGTACTTCTTGTCGAGCGCCGGCGCGTCCTCGATCGCGTAGTACGTGCCGTCGATGCGGACGCGGGTGAAGCCCGTCTTCTGCCACTCGGCGAGCTCCTTGCGATACTCGCCCTTGCGGCCGCGCACGACCGGCGCGAGCAAATAGAGACGGGTGCCCTCGGGCAGCGCCATCACCCGGTCGACCATCTGCGACACCGTCTGGGCGGAGATCGGCAGGCCGGTCGCCGGGCTGTAGGGCACGCCGACGCGCGCCCAGAGCAGGCGCATGTAGTCGTAGATCTCGGTGACCGTCGCGACCGTCGAGCGCGGGTTGCGCGAGGTCGTCTTCTGCTCGATCGAGATCGCCGGCGAGAGGCCCTCGATGTGATCGACGTCGGGTTTCTGCATCATCTCGAGGAACTGGCGGGCATAGGCCGAGAGGCTCTCGACGTAGCGGCGCTGGCCTTCCGCGTAGATGGTGTCGAAGGCGAGCGACGATTTGCCCGAGCCCGAGAGGCCGGTGATCACGGTCAGCGTCTCGCGCGGAATATCGACGTCGACGTTCTTGAGATTGTGCTCGCGGGCGCCGCGGACGGAGAGATGGGTGAGCATTTAGGCGGCGACCTTCCAATCGAATGCAAGCGGCGCCTCGCGGAAGGCGAAGCGGTCCAGGTGGGTGGCGAGCACGGACTTCATACGCTCCAGCACCTCTGCGGTTTCGGCCTCGAGCGTCACGGCGAGCGCGGCCGGGCCGGCGGCGAAGCGGGCGAGCGCGGCATCGAAGAGGACGCTGCCGGCATCGCCGTCGAGGTGCGTCTCGAGCTTGTGCGACCAATGCTTCAGCAATTGCTGCATGTACTTCGCGCCATGCGCGGTCGGCACGTCGGCGGTCTCGATCACCATCGCTCTGTTCCAGATTTGTTCCCGGGGTGCAAGAGCCTGCGCCCGGCGCCGCTCCTGCGCGGGGGATGGGGGCGGGAGGCGCGGATCGCAAGGTGGCGGTTGGCGCGCGGGGCGTGACGGCCGTCACGCGCAGCGAGAGCGCGCACGTGGCACATGCAGAGCTTCAGAAAGGAGCAGCGTCATGGCTACTTTGAGAATTGAGGCGCAGCCGAGTGCGGGCCTCAAGAGCTATACGCTTGTCGTGGACGGTCATCCCGTTCCGATGCGGAGCGACCACAAGGGGGACGTCGCCGTCCACGGCCAGTGCAACGACGGGTCGAGGCACCTGCTCAACTACACCATGTTCGGAGCCACAGGCGACACGCTGGCGGTGACGATCCTCTGTGCCGGCCACGCCGTCTGTCAGACGGCGGACCAGATCGTCGCGGGTAGCGAGCCTTACGGCGCCGGATGGGAGGATTTCACGCTATGATCGGCGCGGCCAAACCGTATCTCGTCGCGCTGCTCGCCGCTGGCTCGCTGATCCCCACCGTTGCCCTGGCGCAGGCGGCGCCGGTTCCCCTAGCCGACCCTCTTCCGGTCGGAGCTCCCCATGACCGGTTCGGTCGCCTCGAAGACGCCGAAATCCAGCTCACCGGGGGTACCGGCGACGGAAGCGCGTCGCTCGCTCTCAACATCGCGGACTGGGAGGTCCGGGGGAATTCTACCGGAACCGCCGTCATGAAGGGCGAGGAGACGTTGAGCTTGATCGTCTCGACACCCTGGGACGGCGAGAAAGATGCGCTTCCGGCCACGCTGGATGGTCTTGCGAACGGCACGAAGCTGACAGTCCGCTGGGGCCGCTTCATGACCTCCACCCGGACGGCCGGACCGACCGCGAGAGCGATCGAGATCGTGGAGGCCGGCCGCGCAACGTGCCGCGGCAAGGTCGACGTCGAATTCGCCGGCAAGGTGCCCTCCCCGATCGCGCCGGATGCCACGCCGGAGCAGATTGCAGCGTTCAAGGCGCGGGTGAAGAAGTACGAGGACGATCGCGCGGCTGCCATCAACGGGTGCAATACGATGGGCGAGAACCTGCTCGTCGGCACCCATAATCCGAATCGCATCCGGGAGTTCGTCGCCGAGATGATCCCCTACGACGCCTACGAACTCGGCTTCGAAGGCTCCGTCAGCCGCGCGGAATTCGAGTTTCTCGATCCGGTAACGCTCACCCCGCAATCCGACCGCAAGGTGCAGTGGAGCCTCAAGGGGGTCTACAACCGCTATCTTCGCAGTTCGAAGACCGCAATCCTGGCGTCGGTCGGGTACCAACGCTCTTACAAGGCCGCCGACGAGGAAGTATTCTGCCCCCCCAACACCGGGGCCGGGGCGGTGAAATGCACCACCGGCTCCGGTGCGGCGCCGGAGAAAGATGAGAACCTTCTGCTTGCCCTCGGGCTCCGGCACCAGCTCGCCAGCGCGGGCAAGCTCCGTAACATCGCCATTGCACCGCTGGTGACGTACGACGCGCTGGACGATGTGTTCGGGGTCGATGTGCCGGTTTACTTCGTGCCGCGCGATGATCGCCGGCTGAACGGCGGCATCCGCTTTGGCTACCGCTCGGACACTGATGATTTCACGTTCGGAGTCTTCATCGGCACCGCTTTCAGCCTTCATCCATAGGAGGGATTCATGAGCATCGCGTGGTGGTGCGACGATTACGGAGCGCTGACCTTCATCCTCGGTGTCGTCTTCGTCGTGGTGGCGCTCGGCTCCGCAATTGCCGAACTCATTGCCTGGGTCAGGACGCAACTCGCGGCTGCCAAGGCGGCGCCCATGGCTGCTGTCGAGACGGCCGACAGCTTCGATCCGATCGCCGTTCTGCAAGCGTTGAAGGGCGTGCTCGAGGCCTTGAAGGGCCTCCCGGCCTGGATCGCCATCTTCCTTGGCGGCCTGGCACTGCTAGGGCTGACTACGCAGCAGCCGGAAGAGTGCAAGAAGCAGGAGACGTCGGTCGGCGCACCATCAACGACTGCTTCGGCGCCGAACGCGGTAACCACGACGACCAGCACCACGACAACCACGAAGTCGGTTCCAACGCCGGGCACCGGCAAATGAGCAAGCTGAACGATCATCCGCTCATGCGCACCCTCCCCCTCCTGCTGCTCGCCTTCGCCGCTCCTGCCCTCGCGCAGACCGAGCAGCACCAGGTGCCGCCGAACCAGCGCGAGCTGGTGCGGGACGGGCTTGCGGTGTTCCGGTCCGACGAGGGCGGGCCGATCCCGACGCCGACCTACAGCGCCTATCGGATCGCGCTCATGCTCGAAACCGACAAGCCAGCGCTCTACTTCACCTACAAGCACGACAATCAGTTCACCCAGACCTACCGCCTGCTTTACCTTGCTCAGCCGGTCTACGCCTTCCGGCGCGACGGGCCGATCCTGTTCCCGCCGCCGCCGTTCCAGGGCAATTTTCGCTCGGACGGCTTCGTCATGGGCGTCGCGCTTGGACTACCGGAGAACTCCGCAACGCCGCCCGTGACCGCGTGGCTGCCGCTGGGCAGCGTCAAGCTGCGCACCGCGCCCTGACCGATCCCGGCGGCGTACGGTCCCGCCGGCGTTGAACGGCCCGAATGCCGGACCCGGGGCAGCCCTTCGCCCAAGTCCCGCGAGCCGCGTCCAATGATCGTCATCCCGGCGCAGGCCGGGATCTCCGCGCGGACAGGCGCAGGCGTGAATGGAGCGCTCCACGGGCGGCGGCGATCGTCCTCGACGAGATCCCATTGATCCAGGCCGCCGCTCCCCCGGAGCGGCTGTGGAGTGCCGGGGGCACTCCACACCTGGTCAATTTCGCCGGGATGACGGACTGGGGCTGAGCTTTCGCGCGAGCCGTCACGCGCGGCCGCCCCCTCCGATCCCGCCATTCCGGACGTGTCTCCCGCGCCCCGGTCGCTACCGGCGGCACGGTCCTTGCGGTAGACTGTGGGCTCGCAAGGGGGCCGGGGCGCCGCTTTCCTGCACGCCGATCGCCGACCGCCCGAGGATGGGGAGAGGGATGATGGCACGGCTTTGGCTCGGCGTGGCGGCGGTGGGGCTTTCGGCGGCGATCGGCTATGGCGGGACGGCGCAGACGCCCGCCAAAAAGATCGGGCCGGTAGCGGTCGATCCGGCGATCAAGGCGAAGCTGCCGCCCGGGCTGCTGCTCGTCCGCACCCGCAAGTCGATCAATGCGCTCAGCGCCGCCGAGCTCGCCAGCCTGCGCCGCGGCTTCGCCCAGATGATCGCCTGGAACAGCGCGCCGCGCGACAGCGCCGATTTCCGCCGCAGCCTCAAGTTCTGGGCCAACATCCACGCCTATTTCGGGGCGCATTGCCGCGACGTCTCGGGCCTCTCCAACGCCGGGATGAGCGGCCTTTCGGCCCAGAGCGACAGCAATCCGACCGAGACCGCGACCTGGTGCACCTGCAAGCACGGCAGCAACCAGTTCCTCACCTGGCACCGCATGTACCTTTATTATTTCGAGCAGGTGCTGCGTCAGGCGTCGGGCGATTCCAGCCTTACCCTGCCGTATTGGGACTATGAGGCCGACGCCCATATTCCCGCCGCCTATCGCGCCGCGACCTGGGTGGACGGCGGCACCACGAAGCCCAATCCCCTGTTCGTCGCCAACCGACAGGCCGAGCTCAATGCCGGCACGGCGGCGATCGATCCCGACCTGGTCGATCCGTCCGGCGCCATGGCCCAGACCAGCTATCTGCCGTTCAACTCGGCGATCGAGGGCACGCCGCACGGCAACGTCCATTGCGCGACCGGCGTCGCCGGCTGCCCGACCGGCTATATGGGCTCGGTGCCGGCGGCCGGGAACGATCCGATCTTCTACAGCCACCACGCCAATATCGACCGGCTCTACGAATGCTGGCTGCAGGGCGATCTTGCCGCCCGGCTGCCGACCGGCGCGCCGACCACCGCCAGCTACAGCTTCGTCAACGGCAGCGGCGCCCAGGTCACCCGCACCGCCAGCGACATGCTGACCACCCAGCAGCTCGCCTATCGCTACACCGCCGGCGGCGGCTGCCCGATCCGCTTCCACCTGCCGCCGATCGTCTGGCAGGAGGTGCCGTGGCGGAGGATCCCGATCCTCGGCCCGACCCCGGTCGAGCGCGGCATCACCCGCGCCCCGATCCGCCTCCCGGCCGAGATGCGCGCCCAGATCGTCGGCACGGCGGCGAACCCGCCGACGCGCCAGGCGACCCTGGTGCTCGAGGGTCTGCGCTTCGACGAGATCCCGCGGGTGATGTTCAAGGTCGCCCTGCAGGGCAAGGACGGCAAGCAGGCGACGGTCGGGGTGATCAACTTCTTCAACGAGACGGCGCCGCCGCATCGCGACACGAACGACATGGCCGGCATGGCGGCGCCCGACGAGCGCCGCTTCGAGGCGACGGCGGCGCTGCGCGCGCTCGGCGGCGAGGAAGGGCAATTGGTGCTGATCCCGACCACCGGCCTGGCCGGCGGCAACGCTCAGGCGGCGGTGCAGACGATGAGCCCACGCACCAACCTGCGGATCGGCGGCGCGCGGATCGAATTGCGCTGACGGGGGGGGGGGGGGCG
>NZ_SPDV01000094.1 GCF_004564275.1 Sphingomonas parva (ex Maeng et al. 2020) | reverse complement strand
CCGGAGCGGAGGAGGTGGCGATCACGCAGCGAGGGGGTCGGCGGCGCCGCGGCGCCTGCCCTTGGGTCCTGCGCCTCCTTCGGATCGGGATTCCGGCCTGCGCCGGAATGACGGTCCTGGGGAGCGGGCCGGAGCGGAGGAGGTGGCGATGACGCAGCGATGCCGCCCGGCCGCGCCGCGGCGCCTGCCCTCGGGGCCTGCGCCGTCTTCGGATCGAGATTCCGGCCTGCGCCGGAATGACGGGTTTGGGGAGCGGTCCGGAGCGGGAGGACGTGGCGATGGCGCAGCGATGCGGGTCGGCGGCGCCAGGGCGGCTGCCCTCGTGTCCTGCGCCTCCTTCGGATCGGGATTCCGGCCTGCGCCGGAATGACGGTCCCGGGGAGCGGGGCGGAGCGGAGGACGTGGCGATCACGCAGCGATGCGGCCCGACCGC
>NZ_SPDV01000093.1 GCF_004564275.1 Sphingomonas parva (ex Maeng et al. 2020) | reverse complement strand
CCATAGCCGAAGGCGACGGCTGGTGGAGGGGCCTCGCCCCCGCCTGCAATTCTCCTGTTGTTTACAGGCGAGGCACCATCGCGGCCGATTCAATCCTCCCTGTCGCCGAAGGCGATGGGGAGGGGGACCAGGCGAAGCCTGGTGGAGGGGCCGGGAGCTGGGTCGGTCTTCCCGGCCCCTCCACCGCGCTACGCGCGGTCCCCCTCCCCATCCGCTTCGCGGACAGGGAGGATTCCGAACCTCGGCACCCTCGCGCCTGCAATCCTGCTGTTGTTTAGAGGCAAGGTCCGACCGCCCGCTCCTCCCGCAAGGGAATCGGTGTGCGACGCAGCCGCGCCTCTCGCCAGCGCCCTTCGCACAATTTGTGTAGCCTCGATGACCGCTCCACCTGCACTCCGCCTGTATTAACAGGAGGCGCAGGCTGCGACGCAGCACAGCCTGTGCCGTCCTGCTCCGCCTCCCACCATGGCAGGCGTTGCATGATCCGCAACACCGGGGTTCGCTCAATACGACTTCCCGCACCGGTTCGCGCGCCCTATCTCGGCCGTGCCATATCTCGCGCCGCAGGCCGGCGCCGTTCGCAAAGGAAGCATAATGCGCCGCACCACCCTTGCCCTCGTCCTCGCCTCGTCCGTGGTCGCGATCACCGCCGCCGGCCAGGCCGTCGACGCCACCGCCGCCACCGCCGCCATTGCCCAGGCCGCCGCCCCGGCCGCCCCCGCGGTCCGCTCGGGCGACTACAGGCTCGACAAGAGCCACGCCAAGATCGTCTGGGGCATCTCGCATTTCGGCTTCTCGACTTATTATGGCGAGTTCACGAGCTTCGACGCCGCGCTGCGCCTCGACGCCGCCAACCCGGCCGCCTCGTCGCTGAAGGCGACGATCGACATCGGCTCGGTCTCGACCAACGACGACAAGCTCGACGCCCATCTCAAGAACGCGGATTTCTTCGACGCCGCCAAATTCCCGACCGCGACCTATGTCTCGACCGCGGTCCACCGCACCGGCGCCACCACCGCGCACGTCGTCGGCAACCTCACCCTGCACGGCGTCACCCGCCCGGTCGACCTCAACGTCACCTTCAACGCCGCCGGCGAGAATTTCGCCAGGACCTATGTCGCCGGCTTCTCCGCCGAAGGCCTCATCAAGCGCAGCGACTTCGGCATGACCACCTACCTGCCCGGTCTCGGTGACGAGGTCAGCCTGAAGATCAGCGGCGAATTCAACCCGACGGCCTAAGGACGCCGCGGCGTCCTTAGGCCG
>NZ_SPDV01000092.1 GCF_004564275.1 Sphingomonas parva (ex Maeng et al. 2020) | reverse complement strand
GCCAGGCGCGATCGCCCGGGCGGCGAGCGCCATGTCGAGCGCCGCGAGAGCCAAGTCAGCTTTGAGATGGTCCGCCAGCGCCCAGCCCACCACGCGGCGGCTCCAGGCGTCGAGGATCACGGCGAGATAGACGAAACCCTCCGCCAGCCGCACGTAGGTGATGTCGGCCACCCACAGCTGGTTCGCGCCCGTGGGCATCATCTTGCGCGCCAGATTGGGGTAGACGCTGAAACGATGCCGGCTGTCGGTCGTCGGCGGACGGAACGTGCGCCCGGTGATGCACAGCAGATTGTCGGTCTGCCGGAGGCGCTGCACGCGCTTGTGATTCACCGCCCAGCCGGACTGGCGCAGCAGCGCCGTGATTCGGCGATAGCCGTAGAAGCGATGCTCGAGCGACAGGCGCTGCACCTCGTCGCGCACCGCCGTCTCCTCCCGCGCCGGCTGTGACGCCTGCCAGTGCCGGTAATAGCCGGCACGGCTGACGCCGGCCAAACGGCACATCCGTTCGATCCCAAGCGCGCCTTGCCGCTCGGCCTGCGTCTGGATCACGACGTAGATCCCGTCCCGCCAGACCCGCCGCTCGTGCGACGATGTCCCGCGAAGTGCTGCAAGGCTGCTCGAAAAAAATCCAGCTCCAGCGCCTGCTGCGCGACCTTCCGCTCCAGCTCGGGAGTGCCCGCCGGTACCGCCGGAGCATCCTTGACCCCGGCGCCGATCGCGCGGTCGCCCGCATCCAGGACTCGCGCCGGCAGTCCCTTGCGCACCCGCTCGCCGGGAAACAGCAACGCATCCGCGCCGCCGATCTGAAAAGCGCGATTCCACTTGTAGAGAAGCCCGCGATCAATCCCGAGCTCTGCCGCCAGGCCCGCCACGTCCAACGCGTCCTGCATCCGCGCCACCGCCGAAAGCTTGAACGCCTGCGTATGCCGTCGTCGCCTCGCCACACCAGCCTCCTTGCTCAGTGTGTCTTAGCTCAGTGTCTCACTTTTGGGGGTCACTCCACAGTAGGAGCGCACCCTTCGTGGCTTCGTGCTCTTCGTGGCGTCGTGTGGAAATGGTGCCGCCGCGCCGCACTGCGTGCGAGACCGCACACCCTTCGCGATCTTCCTTTCCTTTGCGTCCTTCGCGTGAAAGGACCGCATCGGCGCCGCACCGCCACCGCAGGATCGGCCACACCAGCCGATCCCGCCCCGCGTATCTCACACCCCCCTCCACCAGCGAACCGTCCCGGCCCAAATCCCCAATTCCCCCTCCGCGCCCTTTCGATTAGACGCAGCCGCACACCGGCGCCCGGCGCCGCACTCGAGGGAGACAGAAATGACCATCCAGACCGGCGACCGCGTGCCCAATGTGAACCTCGTCAAGGCGACCGCCGAGGGGCCGCAGCCCGTCTCCAGCGACGAGTTCTTCGCCGGCCGCCGCGTCGCCTTGTTCTCGGTGCCGGGCGCCTTCACCCCGACCTGCTCGGCCCGCCACCTGCCCGGCTTTGTCGAGCGCGCCGACGAGCTGAAGGCCAAGGGCGTCGACGAGATCGCGTGCACCGCGGTCAACGACGCCTTCGTCCTCCAGGCCTGGAAGGAGAGCGCCGGCGCCGAAGGCAAGGTCACCATGCTCGCCGACGGCAATGGCGAGCTCGCCCAGGCCCTCGGCCTGACCATGGACGGCTCGAAGTTCGGCCTCGGCCAGCGCGGCCAGCGCTGGTCGGCGATCGTCGACGACGGCGTCATCGAGAGCCTCAACGTCGAGGAGCCCGGCGCCTTCGCGGTGAGCAGCGCCGATTATCTGATCGAGCGGCTGTAACGAGCAGGTGCGGCCTATCCCGTAGGCCGCAGCCGCGTCGGGGGGACGCGGCGACCTGCTCGCCCACTCCATTCCTCCCCCTTGGGGGAGGGGGACCGCTCGCGAGAGCGAGCGGTGGTGGGGCTGGCACGGACTCCGGAGCAGCCCCTCCACCAGCCTTCGGCTGGTCCCCCTCCCCGTACCGGGGAGGAATAAGGGCCGTGTCCCCGCCACCACAGTCGCCGCCCGATCCGCCCTTCCGGATGCGATTGCACGAAACGCACCGGCGCCGCCTGCGTTGAGGGCGCAGCGGGAGAGACACATGCCGGATTCGAAGACCACCACCGAACGCAAGTCCGCGGCCCTGCGCCTCGCCGAGGCGATGCAGGAACGCCCGTTCGCCGCCGCGGCGATCGGCGTCGGCGCCGCCGCGGCGACCGCCGGCGCGGTGCTCGGCGCCCGGGCGCTGGCCCGCCGCGCCTGCGACGGCAGGCCGGTCAACACCGTCCTCAAGGCGGCGTGCACCGCCCAGGAAGCCGCTTTGGCCGCCCAGGAGCGCGACGAAGCCGAGGGCCGCTAGCGCCCTCTCCCCTCCAGGGGATGCGCGGGTGCTGCTTGCGCCCGGCAGGCTGCAGCAACGCCGGAGGCATGGCGGGCGAGCGTATGGAACGAGCGCAGCGAGCCAAAGGAAGGGGGAGTCCCTGACGGACCCGGCGCCCGTCGTGCCGCGGCCGCAGCCGCGGCCGTCCAAATCCCGTCATCCCGGCGTCGGCCGGGATCTCAGGGAGAGTTCGCACCGCGCCGATGGAGCGCTCCAAACGCGCCGCGCCTTGTCCTGCCTGGGATTCCGGCTTCCGCCGGAATGACGGAACGGGTCGAAGGTCCCGAATACGGCTGGAGGTCGGACCGGCGGGACGGGCGCCCTCGCAGCAAAAGACGCCCTCACCCTCTCCCGTTCGGGGAAAGGAGGATCGGCCGATCCGCCCCGGCTCCGCCTATTTCGGCGCGAGCGCAAACTCGACTGTGACGGCGGCACGGGTCTCGACCCGCGCGTCGGGCGCGCTGTCGCGGCTCATCAGGCGGATCATCTCGATCGCGTCGTCGGCGCTGCGCTCGGCGTCGGCCACCCTGACGATCCGAGCCACCCGCATGTCGAGCGCCGCGGCATAGGCCTCGGCATCGGCCCGGGCACGGCGCAGCGCATCGAGCTTGGCGGCGCGCGCCTGCCCGTCCGGGTCGGCGACCTGGAAGTCGGGCGCCGTCACCGCCGTCGCCCCTTCGCGGGCGAGCGCCGCGTCGAGCTCGGCGAAGCGCTCCGGCGCGCCCAGCCGGATCGAGATCATCCGTGCATCGCCGGCGCGCGCCGCGCCCGCCATCGGCGCCTCCGCGCCCGGCCCGTCGCCCAGCGGCCCGCCCTCGACGGTATAGGCCGCGTTGCCGATGAAGCCGATCCGGGCGGCGTGGCCGGTCTGGATGTCCTCCGCCCGCACGCCGAGGCGGCG
>NZ_SPDV01000091.1 GCF_004564275.1 Sphingomonas parva (ex Maeng et al. 2020) | reverse complement strand
GGCGCAGGACCCAAGGGCAGGCGCCGCGGCGCCGCCGACCCCCTCGCTGCGTGATCGCCACCTCCTCCGCTCCGGACCGCTCCCCAAACCCGTCATTCCGGCGCAGGCCGGAATCTCGGTCCGAGGGAGGCGCAGGACTCGAGGGCAGATTCGGCGCCTCGATCCGCGCCCGACCGCGTGCTTCCGAAGGGGAGAGGCGTAGCCGCACCGGCCGCCGCGTCCCGCGCCTGTAGAATCCCTGTTTCAACAGGCAAAAGCCCCGCCCGCGCCACCTTGACGCAAATCGATGTTCATGTTATGTTCCGCTCCTGCGTCGCGCATTGCGCCTGTCGGCTCCTTGTCATCGTTCGGCTCATCACTGCGCGCCCTCCTGCGCCGCCGCCGCCGTCGTGCTAGACTGGGCCTTCGGCGGCCGGGGAGGAGGCGCATGCGCAACAGCGGGGTTCGCCGGCCAGGGCGCAGCATGATTGTCTGCCTAATGCTCGCTCTGGGCGGCGGCGCGGCGATCCTGTGGGGGGCGCGGACGATGCAGGCGCTGGGCGAGGAGACCGGCGCCACCGCGATGGCGATCGCGCTTGGCATCCTCGCCGCCAATTTCGGCACCCTGTTCTTCTTCAACTTCCTCTGGGCGCAGCGCATCGTCGGCCGGATGCGGCGGGGCGAGGACGTGATCGGCCGCTGGACGGTCGCGCCGGCGACGCTGGAGCAGCTCCGCAGCCTCGACGCGGCAGAGCGCGGCCGTCGCAACGACTTTCGTTTCCCACGCCGCATCCCGCGGGAGGGGCTGGACGTGATCTTCACGCGCGACGCGGTGCTGGTCGGCGACACGCTCTTCGGCCTCGCCAGCACCGGGATCAGCCGCTTCTGGGACGCCCGGCTCGGCGGCACCGGACCGCACTGGCTCGAATTCTCGACCACCCTCACCCAGGCGGTCAGCCACCCCAATTTCCGCCTCCACCATCACCGCGGCACCCTGCGCGTCCCGGTCGCCGCCGATCGCCGCACCGAGGCGGTGCGGGTGCTGGCGCATTTCCAGGACGTGCTCGCCCGCCGCACGATCGTGAAGCCGCACTTCTGGCGCACCCGAATCCGCATCGGCCTCGGCGCCGCGCTCCTCGGCGCCGTCGCGGCCGCCGCCGGCTTCGCCCTGCGCCGCGGCTACGGAGGCCGCCGAGACCAGGACGGGAAGCGACACGGCGTCGGCGGCGGCGGCGATGATGGTCGCCCGCGCCCCCGGCGCCCCGACGGTGGACGAGCCGGTCGCCTACGCCCCCAGCCCGACCACCGCGTCGCTCGAGGCGCAGCACCGCGCCGTCGTCCCCGTCCCCGAGGCGTCGTCGCGGCCCGCCACCGCGAAAGTGGTCGGCGCGGTGCTGGCCGGCGCAATGGTCGCCGGCGCGATCCCCTTCCTGCTCGCGCGGCGCAATTCCGCCCGGCTCGGCGAGCCCGAAGGGCCGGCGACGCCGGCGCCGTTCGCGCGCGGCGGCGAGCGTGCCGAGATCGAGGAGATGGTGCTGATCGATCGCCCGGCGCGGCTGCTCTACGATTTCTGGCGCGACTTCACCAACCTGCCCGAATTCATGGAGAACGTGCGCTCGGTGACCCGGATCGACGAGCGCCGCTCGCATTGGGTGATCGCCGCCCCGGCTGGAACCAAAGTCGAATTCGATTCGATGGTGCTGGAGGACGTGCCGGGATCGCTGATCGCCTGGCATTCGCTGGAAGGCGCCGACGTGCGCAACGGCGGCCGGGTCGAGTTCATCGACACGGCCGGGGGACGCGGCACCCTGGTCCGCACCCTCCTCCATTACGATCCGCCCGCCGGCGCCGCCGGGCGCCTCGTCGCCAAACTGTTCGGCCGCGAGCCCGCAATCCAGGCCCGCCGCGACCTGCAGCGCTTCAAGCAATTGATGGAGACCGGCACGGTCACGCCGGCCGCCTGACCTTTCCTCCCCCAGCTTGCTGGGGGAGGGGGACCAGCCATAGCCGAAGGCGACGGCTGGTGGAGGGGCCTCGCCCCCGCCTGCAATTCTCCTGTTGTTTACAGGCGAGGCACCATCGCGGCCGATTCAATCCTCCCTGTCGCCGAAGGCGATGGGGAGGGGGACCAGGCGAAGCCTG
>NZ_SPDV01000090.1 GCF_004564275.1 Sphingomonas parva (ex Maeng et al. 2020) | reverse complement strand
GCCGCGCTGGCGCCGCGCCCGGTGACCATCCAGCGCCCGGTCACGGTCGCCGCCGGCGCCGCGACCCGGCCCTCGCCGTGCACCTCGAGCAGCATCTCGCCGGGCTGGAGCGCCGGCGCCTCTGCCCGCGCCATCGCCGCACCGGCCAGCAGCGCCGCCGCCACGGCGCCCGATATCATCCGCATCCGTTCCCCCCTTCACGCTTCGATGGCGAGTGTTGCGCGGAGGATCGAAGGAGGCAAGTGGGGCGACAGCCGGCGGGACACCTGTTCAAGCGAACTCAAACAAGCGTCGGTCCGGTCCATCACCCGTCATCCCGGCGTCGGCCGGGATCTCAGGGAGAGTTCGCACCGCGCTGATGGAGCGCTCCAGATGCGCCGCGCCTTATCCTGCCTGAGATTCCGGCTTCCGCCGGCATGACGGAATGGGTCGAAGGACCCGAGTACGGCTGGAGGTCGGACCGGCGGGACGGGCGCCCTCGCAGCAAAAGGCGCCCTCACCCCGCCCGGCTGAAAGTACCACTTTCAGCCGATTGTCTTTCAGCCGCGCGTCACGCGCCCCAGCCGCACTGCTTGCCGCGGTTCTGCTGCTCGAGCCAGCCCTGCAGCGGGCGGAAATAGTCGAGCATCGCCTTGCCCGACATCTCGCGCGTCCCGGTGAACGCCTCCAGCGCCTCGGGCCAGGGCCGCGACGCGCCCATCGACAGCATCTGGTTCAGCTTCGCGCCGACCTCCTTGTTGCCGTAGAAGGAGCAGCGGTGGAGCGGCCCGGTCCAGCCGGCCTGCTTGCAGGCGGCCTGGTAGAATTGGAACTGGAGGATGCGGGCGAGGAAGTAGCGGGTGTAGGGCACGCTCGCCGGCACGTGATATTTGGCGCCCGGGTCGAAGTCGGTCTCGCTGCGCTGCACCGGCGGCACCACGCCCTGGTATTGGAGCCTGAGGTCGTTCCAGCCCTTCTCGAGCTCGGTCGGCGCGATCGAGCCGTTGAACACGCCCCAGCGATAGCGGTCGACCAAAAGCCCGAACGGCAGGAAGGCGACCTTGTCCATCGCCTGGCGGAGCAAAAGCCCGGTGTCCTTGTCGGCGCTCGGCACTTGCCCACGCGGCAGCAGGCCGATCTGGACGAGATATTCGGGGGTGACGGAGAGCGCGATCGTGTCGCCGATCGCCTCGTGGAAGCCGTCGTTGGCGCTGTCGAGATAGAGGAACGGCTGCTTGTTGTAGGCGCGCTGGTAGAAATTGTGGCCGAGCTCGTGATGGACGGTGACGAAATCGTCGCCGTTGACCTTGGTGCACATCTTGATGCGCAGGTCCTCGACATTGTCGACGTCCCAGGCCGAGGCGTGGCAGATCACCTCGCGGTCCCTCGGCGCGGTGATCATCGAGCGGGTCCAGAAGCTCGCCGGCAGCGGCGCGAAACCCAAGGAGGTGAAGAAGCTCTCGCCGGTCTTGACGATCTTCTCGGGCGTGTACTTGGCCTTCACCAGCAGGTCGGTGAGGTCGTAGCCGACGTCCCCCGCCCCCTTGGGCGCGACGACGTCGTAGATGTTGCCCCATTCCTGGGCCCACATGTTGCCGAGCAGGTCGGCGCGGATCGGCCCGGTCGCCGGCTGCACCTGGTCGCCATATTTCTGGTTGAGCTTGGTGCGGGTGTAGCAATGGAGCTGCTCGTAGAGCGGCTTGACCTCGTTCCACAGCCGGTCGGTCATCGCCGCGAACTCGTCGGGGCTCATGTCGTAGCGCGAGCGCCACATCGCGCCGGTGTCGGGATAGCCCAGTTCCTTGGCGCCCTGGTTGGCGATCTCGGTCAGGCGGACATAGTCGCTGCGCATCGGCCGGCCGACATTGCTGTGCCAGCTCGTCCACATCTCCTGGAGCTGGGCCGGGGTGCGGACCGTGCCCATCTTCTCCTCGAGGTCGTTGCCGGTCATCTCCTGGCCGTTCAGCGTCCCCCGGCCCTTGCCGTAGGTCGACTGCAGGCGGGTCGCGATCGTGTTGAGCTCGGCCGCCGCGCCCGGGGTGGTCGGGGCCGGCAGCACCAGCGCCGAGCGCAGGATGTCGAGCTTGCGCTTGGTGTCGTAGTCGAGGCCCTGAAGCCCCGCGTATTTGGCCGCCTCGTTGGCGTATTTGACCTGCATCTCGGTGCCGATCGTGCCGAAATAGGCGGCGAGCGCATCGGTGTCCTCGGTGATGTAGGTCGCGTTCACCCATTGCGCCCGGGCGTTGACCACGCCGAACTCGCCGAGCTCCTTCTCGACCCGCGCGACGAAGGCCTTGGCGTCCTCGACGGTCGCGGGGGCGTTCGCAGCGGCGGCGACGTCGGCGGCCGCGTCCTCCAGGCTACCGGGCTGCGCCGCCCCGTCGGCAGCGGAGGCGGTGTCGGTCGTATCGGCGGACGCGGTGGCGCATCCCGCCAGGCAGAATGCGAGGGCGAGGGTGGAAACCTGGATTTTCATGCGGAGCGATCCTCTCACGGGTCGATTATGCCGCCGCTCTTGCGCCCGGGCCGCGCGCGAGGTCAAGCACCCCCCAATCCTCCCTGTACGCGAAGCGCATGGGGAGGGGGACCAGGCGAAGCCTGGTGGAGGGGCCGAGCCTCGGTTGACCGACCCTGCCCCTCCACCGCGCTACGCGCGGTCCCCCTCCCCATCAGCGCTCCGCGCTGATGGGGAGGACTGTCATTCCGCCAGGAACCCCGCGATCGCCCGGCCCAGCTCCGGCTTGGTCACCGCGCTCATGTGGTTGCCGGGCACTTCGACGAAGCGCGCGTCGGGCAGCACCGCCTCGAGGTCGACCGCCGGGCCGTTGTCCTGGTCCTCGGCGCCGGCCAGCACCAGGGTCGGCACCGCGATCCCCCGGATCTCCGTCTCGGTCGAATCGACGAAGCTGCCGAGCAGGGGCAGCAAAGCCTCGGGATCGCCGCCGGTGGTCTTGAGGAAGGCCTCGGCCAGCCATCCGGGCGAGCCGCGGCTGTGGCTGCCGAGGCCGGTCAGGATCTTGCGGAAATGGTGGGCGCGGCCGCCGGTGTTCAGCAGCCCCCTGAGCCCCATGCCGGCGACGATCAGCCGCCGCGGCCGCGCGCCGAGGATCACCATCCGCACCGCCGTCCGCCCGCCCAGTGAATAGCCGCCGAGGTCGTAATCGCCGAGGCCGAGATGGTCGACCAGCGC
>NZ_SPDV01000089.1 GCF_004564275.1 Sphingomonas parva (ex Maeng et al. 2020) | reverse complement strand
ACTGGGTGTGCCCGCGCGCGGGCACACCCAGTCTCCAAATCTGTCACCCATCTATCCGGTCTAAAGTGTCACCCACCCATCCGCTGGACAGGTGGCTCTTCTCCATGTTGACTTGATCCGCCCCCCTTCCTAAAGGGGCGGCGCCTTGGCGGGTTCGTTCGCCGGCATGTCCTCGCACCCCTTTTTGCAGCCTCGCTTTCCGGCGCGGTCGCACATGGAAGAAAGACATGGCGGAAGACGAGCTCGGGAAGGACCCCACGCCGCCTCAGCGGGATGCGCGCTTCTCTTCGCTCGACGAGCGGCTGCGGAGCGCCCAGGCCGAAGAGGCGGCACGGACGGGCGCGGACCGGAAGCCGGCTGACCAGAACGAGCAGCTCGGCAGCCGGGTCTTGTCCTACCTGATCGGGGGCCTGGGTGGCGGCGCGGTGATCGGCTGGGTCCTGGACCAGTGGTTCGACACTTTGCCGCTTTTCCTGTTGCTGCTGATGTTCCTCGGAACGGCGGCCGGCTTCAGGAACATCATTCGGATTTCAAGCAAGCGCCCGGACTGATTTTCGGGCGTTTGGATTATCGACGGGAAGAAGACGTGGCGGCCGAAGGCAAGATCGACCCGATGCACCAGTTCGAGGTGCAGTCCATCTTCGAAGGTTTCTCGATCGGCGGTCAGCAGATCGCCTTCACCAACAGCGCCCTGTGGATGCTGATCGCGCTCGGCGCGCTCTGGCTGTTCATGCTCGGCGGCATGAAGCGCCAGCTGGTGCCCGGCCGCTGGCAGGCCGCGGTCGAGGGCGTGACCGGCTTCATCGCCTCGATGATGCAGACCAACATCGGTCCGGCCGGGCGCAAGTTCACGCCCTACGTCTTCTCGCTGTTCATGTTCATCCTGGTCGCGAACCTGATCGGCATGCTGCCGACCGGCATCGTCGGCATCCATCCGTTCACGGTCACCAGCCACCTGACGATCACCGGCGTCCTCGCCATCGTCTCGTTCGGCATCGTGCTGCTGGTCGGCCTGCTGCGCCACGGCTTCCATTTCTTCTCCCTGTTCGTGCCGCACGGCGCGCCCTGGTGGATGATGCCGATCCTGGTGCCGGTGGAGTTCGTCTCGTTCATGGTCCGTCCGTTCAGCCTGGCGCTGCGACTGTTCGTGGCGATGACCGCGGGCCACATCCTGATGAAGGTGCTCGCCGGCTTCGTGATCAACGGCCTCAACGCCGAGGCGCTTTGGGTCGCGCCGGTGGTCAGCCTGCCGAGCTTCATCCTGATGATCGGCATCACCCTGCTGGAGCTGCTGGTCTGCGCCATCCAGGCCTATGTGTTCGCGCTGCTGACGTCGCTGTACCTCAACGACGCGATCAATCTTCACTGAGTTTTCTCTTCACTTCAGAACGGTTTAGAAAAGGAGTTTTTCAAATGGACGCAGAAGCCGCAAAGCTGCTCGGTGCCGGTCTCGCCGCGATCGGCGTCGGCATGGCCGCCCTCGGCGTGGGTAACGTCTTCGGCTCGTTCCTCGAGAGCGCGCTGCGCAACCCGGCCGCCGCGGACAGCCAGCAGGGCCGTCTGTTCATCGGCTTCGCCGCCGCCGAGCTTCTCGGCCTGCTGGCGTTCGTCGTCGCGATGATCCTGCTCTTCGTCGCCTAACCAGACCACCGTCGCCGCTGCCCGCTTCGGCGGGCGGCGGCCGCGGACGCGGGAACGACATGCCTCAGATCGATCAAATCTCCGAGATCTTCGCGTCACAGCTCTTCTGGCTGGTGGTGACCTTCGGCCTCGTCTACCTGGTCATCGGCCTGGGGATGTTCCCGAAGATCGAAGCCACCGTCAGCGCCCGCGACAAGCAGATCGCCGGCGATCTCGCCGCCGCCGAGGCGGCGCGGGCCGCCGCCGAGCAGATCGAGGAGGCCAATCGCGCCCGGGCCGAGGCCAATCGGGCCGAGGCGCTGAAGGTCACCCAGGCCGCCAAGGAATCTGCCGCCCGCGAGGCCGAGCAGAAGGTCAAGGCCGCCGACGCCCAGACCGAGACCAGGGTCGCGGCCGCCGAAGCCCGCATTCGCGAGGCAACCGCGGCGGCGATGGGCGATATCGAGAATGTCGCCGCCGAGGCCGCGCAGGAGATGGTCGCCCGCCTTACCGGCAAGACCGTGTCCCGCGACCAGGCGGACAATGCAGTGAAGGCGGCGCTCGCCAATGGCTAACACGTCCACTCCCTCCGCCGAGCTCGACACCGCGGTCACCTCGACCGAGGGCGAGCATGGCCAGATGCCGCATACCGGCGACGACGCCGTCGCCAGCACCGCCGCCGAAGGCCATGGCGCGCCGCATGCCGAGCCGAAGGCGCTCGGCATGGACGCCACCGCCTGGGTCGCGCTGGCGATGATCCTCGTGATCGCGCTGCTTCTCTGGAAGAAGGTGCCGGCCGCGATCGGCAAGGCGCTCGACAAGAAGATCGACGGCATCCGCCAGCAGCTCGACGAGGCCGCCCAGCTGCGCGCCGAGGCCGAGGCGCTGCGCAACGAATATCAGGCGAAGGCCGCCTCGGCCGAAGCCGAAGCCGCCGCCGTCGTTGAGCGCGCCCGTCACGAGGCGGACGCGATCGTCCGCCAGGCGCAGGCCGACAGCGATGCGCTGATCGAGCGCCGCGGCCGCATGGCCGAGGACAAGATCGCCGCCGCCGAGCGCCACGCGATCGAGGAGATCCGCGCCAAGGCTGCCGCCGCCGCGGCCGCCGCGGCCGAGCGCCTGATCTCTGCCGAGATGGACCCGTCGAGCGACCGCGCGCTGGTCGACCGCACCATCGCGGGGCTTGGCACCACCCACTGATCCTCGCTTCGGCAGGAACACGAGCGCCGCGCCGGGACACCGCCGCGGCGCTTTCGCTTCTGCAATCCTCCCTAGGCGCGTTAGCGCGTGGGGAGGGGGACCGCGCGTAGCGCGGTGGAGGGGCCGGGCAGACCGGCAAGGAGCACCCGGCCCCTCCACCAGCCTGCGGCCACCGGCTGCTGCGCAGCCGGGTTCCGCCTTCCGGCATGCCCCCGGCGTGCCGCGGCTACACCCCCCTCCCCATCCGCTGCGCGGACAGGGAGG
>NZ_SPDV01000088.1 GCF_004564275.1 Sphingomonas parva (ex Maeng et al. 2020) | reverse complement strand
CTTCCTCAGCGAGAGCTACATCTTCGAGCACAATGACCGCTTCGCGGTCGCTGCGGCCGAGGAGGGTGATGCCTTTGTCCCGTTCGTCGGCGATCTCGCCGGCGTGCTCTGCGCCAAGCACGAGCGGGTCGTCAGCAACGACAATTGCATCCGCTTCGAGGGCTTGGTGCTGCAAATTCCCGAGCAGCGTCACCGCCGTCACTACGTCAAGGCGACCGTCCAGGTGCGTCAGCAAGGCGACGGCTCCATCGCGATCTATCACGGTCCGAGGCGCCTCGCCGGCTACATGAGCGATGGCCGCCTGGTCATCGAACAGGGAGGACCCACGAAATCGGCCGCTTAAGTCTGCTCGGCGGCCGACCTGTGGCCTCCTGGTCGGTGCTCCGCACCGCCCACGATCCCACAGGTCGAACAGGAAAGAAGCGGACATTTGATGTGCTACGAAAGCCGGACATCTTTACGTGCTAGCGACACGTACCAGCAGACCTCCGCAGCCACAGTCGATGGCAGGAGCTGGCGGACCCTGTCGCGCGGGCGACGCCTTTGCGCGAGGGGACAAGGCGCGGCGGCTAGGCGGCGGTGCGGAGCATCAGGTCGTGACCGCAATTCGTGCAGATGCGCGACGGGACCATCCTCTGCTGCTGCGACGGCGGTGCGTAGCCCGAGGGCGGCGTGTGATCGAACACGCTCTGGCCGCACGCCGGGCATCGCTCCGAGGCGAGCAGCTTGCCGAGCGCGTCGCCGAACGGGCTGGTGCGCCACTGCCAGGCGCCGCGGCCGCTGCTGGCGCCGATCAGGGTCGAGACGACCAGCAGCCAGATCGGCGGCGGCGAAATGGTCGAGGCCTTGTCCATCGCATCGAACAAGGCGGCCAGATACCAGACCCATAACAGAAGAAAGACAAGCTGGGCCGAGCGCACCAGCAGCGTCACGCCCAGCCACACGGGATAAGGGGCAAGCCGGCCGATCCTGACCGGTGCAGGCACGTCGTCGCGCTCGTCCATCGCGTTGCCGATAAAGGCTCTGCCATCGGATTGCACGAGGTTGGCGGGTCGACGGCATCGTCGCTACTCGCCGGCAGGGCAAATCGCCTGAACAACCACGCCGATGAAGGACATGCCACTCCGGAACATGGCCGTGCGCGGACCGGCGGCCCGGCAGTGGAACGGGACCTTAGCGGACGAGCCGCTTCGGTTCGGTTCCTGCGATCCGTCCGTCCGATCCTTCGGCCAGCATTGCTTCGACGTGCCGCAGCTTGTCGGGGTTGCGCACGATGTAGAGAGCGGTGATCTTTCCGTCGCGCACCTCGAGCGCGGTGGTCTGCAGCGCCGCGCCGCGATCGATGCTGACGAAGCCGGGAAGGCCGTCGATCATCACGATGCGAAGCAATTGCGGCCGGTACGCCGCCTTGCGCGCCAGCCCCTGGAAGAGGCGGAGGACCCGATCCATTCCGCGGACGACATTGCGGAAGGCGAGGACGTTGCCGCCTCCGTCGGAAAAGATAGTGACCTGGTCGGCAAGGATTCCGCTCAACGCCTTGATATCGCCTTTCGTGCTGGCCTCGTGAAAAGCGCGCACGAGATCCGACGCGCTCTCCGGCGAGAGGTCGTAGCGCGGTCGCGCCTCGCGGACGTGGCGGCGGGCGCGCGACGCAAGCTGGCGAACCGCTGCGGGCTCGCGTTCGAGTACGGCCGCCACCTCGGTCAGCGGCGTGCCGAATATGTCATGCAACAGGAAGGCAGCGCGCTCGAGCGGGGAGAGCCGCTCCATCGCCATCATCAGCGTCAAGGTGACGTCGTCGGCGATTGCCTCCTCGCCGGCTTGCTGCACGAGCGGCTCGGGCAACCAGGGGCCGACATATTCCTCGCGCCGGGCGCGCGCCGATTTGAGCTGGTCGAGACACAGGCGGGTCACAATCCGGGTGAGGTAGGCCGCCGGCATTTCGATCCCGCCGTTTACTGCGGCCCAGCGCGGCCAGGCCTCCTGGACCACGTCCTCGGCTTCGCTCAGCGAACCCAGCATGCGGTAAGCGAGGCGCAGCAATCGCGGCCGCTGCGCCTCGAAAACGGCCAGGCGCTCGTCAGGCGGCATCGGAACGCATTGCCGCACCCCGCGGCGGGTGAGCGACGTGGAAGCCGATTTGAAGCCGGTTCCAGACGTTGATCGCGCCGATCGCGAAGGTCAGTTGCACCCTCTCCTCCTCGCTGAATTGTTCGGCGAGCGCGTTATACGCGTCATCGGGTGCGCCATCATCCGCTACCCGGGTCAGGGCCTCGGTCCAGGCAAGCGCCGCCCGCTCGCGTTCGGAAAAGAGGTACGAGTCCCGCCAGGCGTTGAGCAGGTACAGCTTCATCTCGTCCACTCCGCGCTTACGCAGGTCGGTGGTATGCATGTATATGCAAAAGGCGCAGCCGTTGATCTGCGACGCGCGCAGTTTGACCAGTTCCAGCAACTCCGGATCGATCGCCTGTGCCAGCGCCTGCTCGAGCGCGACCATCGCCTTGAAGCCGGCGGGGAACAGTGCGGACGGATTGTCGAGGCGGGGGATCATTGATCGGTCTCCTTGTCACGAGCATCGAAGCGCTCGGAACCATGACGAGGCAGACCCGGCCGGTGTGACATCGGCTCGAAAATTTTTCGAGACGGACGAAGCTCAAGCCGTGGAAGTCAGCGAGGGCGACGAATGGCGCGAAGCTGCCGACGATTGTGAATGAGCAGCCGGCGGCGGCAGCGACAGATAAGTATGATGTCCCTCAAACCGAAGTGGGGTAAGGCATGGAAGCGTCGACGGGGAGGTTCCGATGGTTCGATTGGCGTTGCTTGCGTTATCAGCCGCGGCGATCCCGACTTTCACGCTCGCGGCCGAGAAGGCGGCCGCCCCGGCGTCTCGCCCCTCGGGTTTTCAACTGCCTGCATTCAACGGTTCGTACCCAGGTCAGCTGTTTCGGTTCGATGGCGAGCGAGCCAAACTGCTCGTCAGAGAAGTGCTACCGGTCGTCATGGACGATGTAGCGCGGGTTGCCGTGCAGGAAGACACCATTTTCCCTGGTGGCCACTATTGGGGTCTGACGATCGACATCGCGCTGAAAGTCCGTGCCAGTTCTTCGCCTCCCATCTGTGAAGAGCCTCATGTCTACATCACCTATCAGTACAAAGGGCCCTACGTCGGCCCCGGCGGAATGCGGCCGACGGTAAGGGGCGGCACCATCGCCAATCACGCCTTCGACCGACTCTATCTGAGAAATCGTTATTTCACGATGTCCGAGACGGGCGCTTCCCAAGAACGTGCGTCAGCCATCTGTGCTTCTCTTGCCACCGATACATCTGGCTGGCGCGAAGCATCAAACATGAGCGAATATGCGGGGGAAAGGCGTCGCACCGAGGCGCTCTTCGACGCATTAGCGACGTTGCCGAAGTCACAAGTTCAATGCATGGAACCGCAAGGATCGGCTTGCAGCTATCGCCAGTCAGAGATTCTTTCGTTGGTCCAGACTTCCCCCCGGACCATTCGCAATCGGCCTCCGTTCCGAACGAGGGTGAGGTGATCGTGTATCGCCATTACGGCTACAATGATGCCGCTCAACTCGACTATATTGCAACGCTGCGCTCTGGTCAGGGAAATCGTCCATCATCATTGAACATTCGCTTCTCCAAGAGCCTCCCGCCGCCTCAAATTTGAAGTTCGACCTCGAAAGCCCTGTGCTCCGTCTAGAAACGACCGCCTTCGGGATCGGGCGAGCCAGTGGTGGATGACCGCTTCTGGCGGATAGTGTTGAAAAACTCCCTCGCGAGCCAAAAGCTGGCTTCACGGCACGGCGACGTAGAAGGAAGTTCTACGAGGGGGCGACTCCTCACGCGGCGTTGGCGCAATCCAGGCGCGTTGATAGAAAAAGCTTCTATTATCGCGGGCGCTGTCGGGCTCAGATCTCCGGGATCGGACTTTTTCAACACTATCGGCGCGAAGCTGTCATTGCTCCGAGGATCTGATTTAAGTGGAGTGTCACCGAAATTCTGATTTAAGTGGAGTGTCACCGAAATTGAGTGTCACCGAAATTCCTTCTGACCTCAGCTGAAGGGTCCGCTTCGAGCAACATGCGTAGCGCCTCTGAGAGTCCGAGATCAGCGCGAAGCTGCCGACGATTGTGAATGAGCAGCCGGCGGCGGCAGCGACAGATAAGTATGATGTCCCTCAAACCGAAGTGGGGTAAGGCATGGAAGCGTCGACGGGGAGGTTCCGATGGTTCGATTGGCGTTGCTTGCGTTATCAGCCGCGGCGATCCCGACTTTCACGCTCGCGGCCGAGAAGGCGGCCGCCCCGGCGTCTCGCCCCTCGGGTTTTCAACTGCCTGCATTCAACGGTTCGTACCCAGGTCAGCTGTTTCGGTTCGATGGCGAGCGAGCCAAACTGCTCGTCAGAGAAGTGCTACCGGTCGTCATGGACGATGTAGCGCGGGTTGCCGTGCAGGAAGACACCATTTTCCCTGGTGGCCACTATTGGGGTCTGACGATCGACATCGCGCTGAAAGTCCGTGCCAGTTCTTCGCCTCCCATCTGTGAAGAGCCTCATGTCTACATCACCTATCAGTACAAAGGGCCCTACGTCGGCCCCGGCGGAATGCGGCCGACGGTAAGGGGCGGCACCATCGCCAATCACGCCTTCGACCGACTCTATCTGAGAAATCGTTATTTCACGATGTCCGAGACGGGCGCTTCCCAAGAACGTGCGTCAGCCATCTGTGCTTCTCTTGCCACCGATACATCTGGCTGGCGCGAAGCATCAAACATGAGCGAATATGCGGGGGAAAGGCGTCGCACCGAGGCGCTCTTCGACGCATTAGCGACGTTGCCGAAGTCACAAGTTCAATGCATGGAACCGCAAGGATCGGCTTGCAGCTATCGCCAGTCAGAGATTCTTTCGTTGGTCCAGACTTCCCCCCGGACCATTCGCAATCGGCCTCCGTTCCGAACGAGGGTGAGGTGATCGTGTATCGCCATTACGGCTACAATGATGCCGCTCAACTCGACTATATTGCAACGCTGCGCTCTGGTCAGGGAAATCGTCCATCATCATTGAACATTCGCTTCTCCAAGAGCCTCCCGCCGCCTCAAATTTGAAGTTCGACCTCGAAAGCCCTGTGCTCCGTCTAGAAACGACCGCCTTCGGGATCGGGCGAGCCAGTGGTGGATGACCGCTTCTGGCGGATAGTGTTGAAAAACTCCCTCGCGAGCCAAAAGCTGGCTTCACGGCACGGCGACGTAGAAGGAAGTTCTACGAGGGGGCGACTCCTCACGCGGCGTTGGCGCAATCCAGGCGCGTTGATAGAAAAAGCTTCTATTATCGCGGGCGCTGTCGGGCTCAGATCTCCGGGATCGGACTTTTTCAACACTATCGGCGCGAAGCTGTCATTGCTCCGAGGATCTGATTTAAGTGGAGTGTCACCGAAATTCTGATTTAAGTGGAGTGTCACCGAAATTGAGTGTCACCGAAATTCCTTCTGACCTCAGCTGAAGGGTCCGCTTCGAGCAACATGCGTAGCGCCTCTGAGAGTCCGAGATCAGCGCGAAGCTGCCGACGATTGTGAATGAGCAG
>NZ_SPDV01000087.1 GCF_004564275.1 Sphingomonas parva (ex Maeng et al. 2020) | reverse complement strand
CGCGGCATCGAGCCGCACATCCCGGTCTTCGACAAGTCGCGTCGCACCGACGGCACCTTCAGCCGCGAGGCATTCGTCTACGACCGCCAACGGGACGAATATCGCTGCCCGGGTGGCAAGCCGATGCGGACCAGCGGCACGCTCGTCAACGACGGCGCCACTTTGCTCTATCGCGCCAGCAAGCTCGACTGCGACAGCTGCGGCTTGAGGGCGCAATGCTGTCCCAACGAGCCCGCCCGCAAGCTACCGCGCTCGATTCACGAAGGCGCTCGCGACATGGCCCGCGACCTGTCGCAGACCGACGCCTACCTGACCTCCCGGCGTGAGCGGAAGAAGGTCGAGATGCTGTTCGCGCACCTCAAGCGGATCCTGAAAGTGGATCGGTTGCGGCTGAGAGGACCAAATGGAGCGAAAGACGAATTCCTCCTCGCCGCCACCGCCCAGAACCTCCGCAAGCTGGCCAAGCTGCTCCCGGAGGCGTCACCGGCGAGGGCGGGGTGATCCCGCTCAGCCGTGCTCGCGCTCAACCGCAGCAACGTCCGCTCTTGTCAGTAGCAGACGTTTTTCAACACTATCGGTAAAAAGCCGACATCCATCCCCGGCCCGACTTGCTCGCCGAGACCATCCATGTCGCTTTCATCTGCGCGGCGATGCCGCGGTCGTCCGCGATGTCGACGGAGAGATCCAGCGTCGCTCGACCTTGCGCCGCAAACTCGTCCTGCAGGTGTTCCGCGGCCAAGGCGGTCCGCGCCGTCGCGACCAGCGTGCCCCGGGCGATCTTCAGATACGAGATCGTCGCCTCGATCGTCACCGGACGGATGATCGGCATCTGCTCCGCGAACACGCCGAGCATCGCCGCCGCGGATGCGGTTTCGCCAAGCGTGAACACGGCTCCGGCATGCACCGAGCCGATGTGGTTGTGGACCTCGGGAGAGTCCTCGAGCCGGGCAATGGCGAGGCCGGCGCCGACCTCGACGACCTCGATGCGGGCATGGGGCGCGAACGGCACCCCCGCTGCAAAGCCGTTCCTGATCAGCGCGTAGGGGGATGCAGTCTCTTCCACGGCCGCGGTTGTGCCAAGTCGCCGGAATGTCCGCAACCGGTCGGTCCGGCAGAAAGAGAAGCTTGCCGGGCGCATCGGCTGGTCGAAGGTCACGGAGAGCAAGGGCCGCCCGCGACGACGCTCCGCTGGAGAGGGGTGGCCGCGCTCGAGCGCGGAACCGGCGGATGGCGCGCCATCAGGCCGGCATTGAGGACGTGTTCCTAGCCCGGGGGAGCAACCATGCCATGGGTCTCCGCCAGCAGGCGTCGCGCCTCACAGAGCAGGCGCTCGCTCCTGACCATGATCTCCCAGTGCGCCAGGTTACTCTCCACCGCCTTCCGGTGGATGACTTCCAGGAGCGGGTGCGCGATCTTGCTCACATGGATTTGTATCATGGATCAATGCGCAGCGCGAACAAGGCTCAGGCCATTTCGGTGCGGCACACCGGCGCCAAAGGACGGCGTTGCCGCTTCACGAGCTCGATCAGCTCGGTTGTTCGACGGGCCAGCCGATGCGGTGTCCTGCAAAGGCGAGCAGCGGGTGACTGCATCGGCCGCCGCAGCCTCGCAACGGGCAGCATCCGACCCGGGTTCGGCTGCCCGCCGTGGCGGCGATGCCGCTTGCCCCGGGCGTCCGCATCTGCTCAGCACTTCCGAATGAGATGGAACACACGCCCCAAGGCGGAACGGCCGCCGTACCCGAAGCTGGTGCCTATTCCAGGAAACATGGACGAGGTTCGGAAAATTCTGCCGGGGATCCGTGAGGGCGACGCCGAAGCGGACGTGGTCGACGGCGGTGCGCGCGGCGTCTACGTCCGGGTAAACAATGAGCAGGGAGAGGCGGCGGCCCTCCTTCATGCCGAGATGAGGCAGTTCCCACCGTCCTAAGTGCGGGGCACTCACGGCTCCGCGACACCTGCTTACCCTACAAATGCCTACAAGGATCGGGCTCGTCCGAGGCGCAGTTAGGCGATCCACCACATCCATGCTAGGAACGCAGCATCAGGCGGCATTCGGTTCGTAAGCGCTGCCTGGCTGAGAGAATGGCTTTGTCCGCTATGTGCTCCCGCTTACCAGCAGGAGCACACGCATGGACTTCAACTACCTCTATCATCGCCAGCAGGTTTCGCTGATGCGCGCCGACGCTGCGGCCTGCGAGTCCAGCCGAGCCGCCCACCAAGGCCTTGCGCGACTCTATGGATCCCTGATCGATCGGAAACGCGCGGGTCGCACCGGCGGCGCGGCGGCGAGCGAAAGGGGCTCTCGCTGATGGAGCCGCGGCTGATCGTCGCCTATTCGCTCATCGTCGTGCTGGTCGTCAGTCTCACAGGGGCCTTTCTCTGGGCCACTCGCGATCGGCGCGCCGAGGGCCGCGCCTATCGTCGGCACGAGCGCCTCCGCCGCCTGGCGAAAGCGCAGAAGAGCCGGACGCATGCAGATTGAGGGACGCCGGTCGACCGGCGTCAATCCCACCATATGTCCGCTGCACCGTTCCAGCGGGCGCTCAGGGTGGCGCCGGCATCGACGCCGAACCTGTCTTCCACGGCTTGGAACACCCGGTCCAGCAGACTGACCCGCCGACACGCCCGAGCGCCTCCCCGACCGCCCAGATCGCCAGCTCGAGGCCTTCCGCACCGTCTTGAACCTCGTAGCGGCTTCTCGCGCCAGGATCGCAAAGCCCTTCCTCGCGCGTGTCGCCCCGGGCCGCCTGCCGAGCCTCCCGGGCGAGCCAATATTGCTCGATCATTCTCCCGAGATGATCGACCAGTGGCGCGAAATTTTCGTTGTTCAGGCGGTCCTCCATAGCAGGAGCCTCCTTCCGCTCGTGGCACCCTTTATCGCGACGAACAGGCCGCAGTCGACGCGGAACGCATTCCGGGTGAAGCTCAGGCGGCCGCGGGCGTTCCGGCCCGGCCCGGCCCGGCGGCCGTCGGCCAGGCGCCGACGCGATCGTCCAGGCGTGGCGATCGACCCGACGGAGGCGGGGGCCGCGTCCTTCGTGCGTTACCAGGGACCGGAGCTCTATCGGCCGCTCTGCGAAGAGGCGGCCAGGCGATAGCAGGGCGGCCGGGCATGCTGCTCGTGCCGCTGCTTCCGACCGCCACGGCCCGCGCCCGCAGGTGGAGCGTTGCCGCGTCGCGACGCTCCGGCCGAAAGCTGATGCAGGTGAGGGAAAGGCGCGGGTGCCCGCGCTAGAGAGCCGCCCATCGCCAGCCTTCGTTCGGGCGCTGGCGGCTGAGAGATTCGTCGTGCTCCCGCCCAAGCAGCAGGAGCCGCAGGCTCATGAACAGCCATCCCCCTCGCATGCCCCTCGAGCAGAGGCCGACGTATCGCCAGGTCATCGCCGACAGCAGGACCGCCCTCGAGCGCGCCCGCCTCGATGCCCAGCGCCTGCTCGCCGCGTCGATCTATCCCTGGGGCGCTTCCGACGGATCCTGACCCGCGCGTTCGATGGGTGAAGCGGACTCCGCTCTTCGTGCCGAAGCAGGCGGAAAGCGAGCACTCCCCGGAGGCGGCGCAGGCGGCACCGAGCGCGGATCCGGCGCATGCGGAGGCTCAGGAAACCGCGATCGACGTTGAGAACCGGACCTGCTCGACGGACGGCTCGACGCCATCGCTCGCGGCAGACAGCAGGATGTCGAGATGCCTCATCGAGATCGCGCTGGCAGTGGTTTGCTCCGTCCGCAGGGCGATGCTCACGCATCGGGCTTGCTGCTCGGCCGAGTACCACGCCGGGCCGCACCCCCGGACCGCCTCGATCGCGTCCGGCCCAAGCGCCGCCACGGTCTCCAGACACGATTCCCGCTTGCCGCCGTAGCACTCCAGCGGGAGGGCAGCGGCGTTGTCACGCGCGAGCGCCACGACCTGGTCGAACAAGGCGAGGGCCGCCGCAGCGGCCGCGGCACCATCGGCGAGGAAGAAGGGGAGGGCGGGATCGACCGTGCCGCACGGGTCCGCGCCGAGCCATGGCTTCCAGGCGGAGAGGCCCGGCGGGCCGCGGCGATAGACCTGGGCAGCCTCGGTCTCCCTGATCTCCATCGGCAGGCGGGAGACGTGGATCGCGCCGGGCATTGTGCCTTTCGGCGCGAGATCCGGCTCGGGCACGAACCACATGGTCAGCTGTGAGGCGGTGCAGACGCCGTAATAAGCCCGGGGCCGCATCCGCGCCGTCGCCCTGAATCGGGAGCCGAAATGCTTCGCCTCGACGAGGGTCAGCCGCGCACCGACCGCGGCGGCGACACGGGCTTCGAGCGCCTCCCTCGACAGCGTCCTGGCGGTCTCCGAGTCAAGCGCAGGCGGGGCCGGCGCGGCGGAAGCGGGCCCCGCGCCGAGGCTCGCGGCGGCGAGGCCGCCGAGCAGCGCGACGAGCCTGCTTTCGAGCCGTAATCGCATCTTCTGTCCTCCGACCCGGAGGGTAGCGCGCCTCGTGCCCCATCGCCACTGGGGATGCAGGCATGTCCCGACATCCCACATTGCCGTCGCCGGCAAGGTGCGCTTGGTGGCGCGGCAGAAAGCCCGGGCCGTGGCGCCGCTACAGACGTGCCTCGCGGACCGCGACGAGCAGCAGGCCGCGGTCCACGCCGCCGCCGAACTCTCCGGGCACCAGCTTGCCCATGCTGAGGCGCTGCGGCGGGTCGTCGCCGGCGACGACGAAGGTGTGGTGGCCCGCCCAGGCCATCACGCCGGTGCGTTTTCCCGCTTCGTGTTCGTACGCGGGCCAGGGCGCGCCGCGGACGTGGATGCGCAGCCGCTCCCAGTCGAAATCGTCGCCCTTGACCGGGGCGAGGACGTGCAGCTCCTCGCGGGCGCCGTCGCGGTAGCGGAAGACGAGGACGCGCCAGCCTTCGCCCCAGCCGCCGGACGGCACGCGGCCGTAGCGGGCGATGCGGGCGAGGGTGCGCAGCTTCATGCGCGCCCGGCGGAACGGGCGCTTCAGGCGCCAGACGAGATAGTCGCGATCGAGACGCACGGCGGCGCGGGGAAGGGGGTGCTAGTCGGCCTGCTTCTTCTGCGCGCGCAGCATCCTAGTTGCCGCGCGCGCGTTGCGCGCGCTCCAGACGCCGCGCGATCGCGCGCCAGCTGGCCATGCTGCGGCAGACCTGGCGGCCGGTGGCCCGCTCCACCAGGCAGGAGACGCGCGCGTCCCTGTCGCTGCCGGAGACGTAGGAGGCGTGCGACATGCCCTGCGAGGCGGGCGACGGCACGACCATGACCGGCGGCTCGGCCGGCCCCCCGGCAAGGGCGAGGATCAGGATCAACGCGTTCGACATGCACGGCCTCCACGATTGGCATGCTGGTTCACCGGACGGCAGCACGCCCGTCGCGGCAAGTCAAGCAAGGCGCCGGCTGCGAAAGGCGTGCGCCGGCGCGGTGCCTGTCTACCTTGGATGGAAGGACATCGGCACCATCGTCTGAGGTGTATCTGTCCAGCGGATGGGTGGGTGACACTTTAGACCGGATAGATGGGTGACAGATTTGGAGACTGGGTGTGCCCGCGCGCGGGCACACCCAGTCTTCGAAGACGCTTCTGCCGGAGGTCCAGCACGGCCAGGGGTGTATCGAAAAAGCGCATGCGCAACTCGCCATCGGCGGTTTCTTCGATCGCGACCACCTCGCCGATCAGGGCTTCGGACACGTAGATCAGACCGCCTGGCCATCGTATTTCGCCGCTCGAGCGTACCCGTCGCACAATGGCCTCACGCGGATAGTCTGGCTCGGCAAGCTGCTCCGGCAGCTGACGCGAGGACGGCGTGTAGTGCTGCGCCGGAGGCGTCTGGCCGAGCGCCTCATGCGGTCGTTCGTGG
>NZ_SPDV01000086.1 GCF_004564275.1 Sphingomonas parva (ex Maeng et al. 2020) | reverse complement strand
TGCCTCAGCGAAGCGGCGCGCCTGCCTCGGATTGACCTTGGCATAGGGCAGACCGCTCCGGACGAGCGTACGTTCAAACAGGCGATGATAGGGCCCGGTGGGCTCGAAGACGACCAGGTCGATCGAGACACGATCGAGCCAAGCCAACAGCTGCGCGTGGCCTGCCGCGATATTCGCGACATGCAAGGTGCTGCCGCCGGGATTGAGGCACACGTCGAGATGGTCTTTGGAGATGTCGACGCCGAGGACCTGTGGTAGGCTCTTGCTCATCTTTTCCTCCCCTCTGCTTGTCATCCGAGGCGGCACCTCGGGTATCCGTTCAGGGCTCAAGGAAAAGAAAGGGGTGATCAAACTCTAGCTCGGTCCGCGACGACCAGCGCGATCTCGATCCGACCCCTTCCGCCGTTGGTGGGTACAGCCGCCAACGGCGGTCCGTTTTGCCACGAACGGGCAGACTCTCATAAGACAAGCGCGATCGGCTGACGTGGACGCGCTTCCGCCGATGGCGTTAATCGCGCTTTTCAAATGGTTGAGACCAAGATCCACGCCTCAGGCTGATTCAGCCTGAGGCGATCTTGGTCTAGGCGTCGCGCCGTGCCCGCGCAGCGGCCCTGCCGGTGCGGACGCCTTCGACGATGAACACCACAAGCGCCGTCCAGATCAAGGCGAAGCAGATCGCATGGGCGGTCGTCAGCGGCTCGCCGAACACCAGCACGGCGAGCAGGAACTGGAGCGAGGGTGCGACATATTGCAGGAAGCCGAGCGTCGAATAGGGCAGGCGCCTTGCCGCCGCGGTGAACAGCAGCAGCGGGATCGCCGTCACCGCCCCGCCGAGGATCAGCAGGATGTCGGTCGTGCGATCGCGCAGGAAGCCGCCGTCGCCGCTCTGCTGGGCCCAGAGGATCCAGGCAAGGGCGAGCGGCGTCAGGACGATCGTCTCGATCGAAAGGCCCTCCAGGGAGTCGACCGGCGCGACCTTGCGCAGATAGCCGTACAGAGCGAAGCTTCCGGCCAGCGAGAGGCTGATCCACAAGGCGCTGCCGGCGCCGGCGGCGAGGATCGCCACCCCTGTCGCAGCGAGCCCGACGGCGATCTTCTGGAACAGGCTGAGCCGCTCGTTCAGCAGGAGGACGCCGAGCAGCACGTTGACGAGCGGGTTCAGATAATAGCCGAGGCTGCCCTCCAGCACGTGGCCGCTGACCACGGCATAGATGTAGACCAGCCAGTTGATCCCGATCAGCGCGGCGGTGAGGGTGAGCGTCATCACCAGTCGCGGCGTCGCGAGGGCCGCGCGTATGCCGGACCACTTCCTCCACAAGGCGGCGAGAAGGCCGAGGACGAAGAGCGACCAGACGATCCGGTGCGAGACGATCTCGACCGGTCCGACGTGATGGATGGCCTTGAAGTAGAGCGGCAGGAAGCCCCAGAGGAGATAGGCGCTGAAGCCGAGCAGCAGGCCGCCGCGTGCAGGGTTTTGAGTCACGCCGGGCGCCTAGCGGAGTGACCCCGCCGCCACAAGCATTGGCCGCGGCGGCACAGGCGGTTACCGTGGGCCGATGGCAGCTCTGGCCGAACCCGAGGAGGTCCGCCTCCACCTCGTCGCCGCCGCCCGCGCCGGCACGGCGCTCACTTATGCCGAGATCCTCGAGCGGCTCGGCTATGCCTTCTCCCGGCCGAAGATGCGCGCCCTCTGCGCGATCCTGGGGACGGTGGACGAGGATGCGGCCGCGCGCGGCGAGCCGGAGCTCGCCGTGCTCGTCGTGCGCCAGAGCGACGGCATCCCGGGCCAGGGTTGGTGGGTGGCGGGCGGCGCCCGCTCGCGCGGCTACGAAGGACCTTGGGAGGGACCGGAAGCGCGCCGCTTCATCGCGCAGATCCAGGCCGAAACCTTCGCCTGGTGGCAGTCCCACGGCGGGACAGGCGGATTCACCCCCCTGGATTAACCATCTCCGCTTACCCACTCTGAGCAGGCTTCGGGCAAAAGGGATCCGATGGGAGCTCCAGCGATGGCGAATGCACAGATCACAGTTCGACACACCGCCCTCTCCGCCCTGCTCGCGCTGGCGGCGTGCGGCGGCGGCGACGATCAGGCGGCCGCGAACGGCGGCTTGGCGAACGACGCCGATCCGGCGCTGACCAGCGCGCTCGCCGATCAGATCGCGGTCGATCCGCAGCTCTCCCAGCAATCGAACCAGAATGCGGTCCGCACGCCGGAGACTCCGGCGCAGGCCCAATATCCGGCCACCGGCGGGATGCGCGCGCCGGAGGCGATCCCGGCCAGCGCCGGCACCGGCGCCCAACAGGCCCAGCTCGGCGCGGCCGCCAGCGGCGAAGGCGGTGTCGCCTGCCCCGGCGGCGCCCGCTGGGACTACAACATGGGATGGGCGCAGCGCCTCTCCCCGACCTTCCCGGTCTATCCGGGCGGACGGGTGACCGAGGCGGCGGGCGCCAACCAGGGCGATTGCCGGGTGCGCGTGGTGAGCTTCACCACCGCCGATCCGTATCAGCGAGTGCTCGACTGGTATCACACCCAGGCAGTCCGCGCCGGCTATTCCTCCGAGCACCAGCTGCGCGATTCCGATCACGTTCTGGCCGGCAGCAACGAGGCGGAAGGCGGCGCCTTCTACCTGATCGTCACGCCGCGCCCCAACGGCTCCGAAGTCGCGCTGATCGCCAACAAGGGGCGCTGACCGGCGGGAAGCTCCCGCCGCTTCGTTCAGATGCGTGACGACTCTTAGCGGCCGTCGAGGATCGCCTCGATCGCGGCGCCGACCTTGTCCATCGCCGCCATGCCGTCGACCCGGCGGACGATGCCCTTGGCCTCGTAATGCGGGAGGATCGGCGCCGTCTTGGCGCGATATTCGGCCATGCGGTTGCGGACGGTCTCGGCATTGTCGTCGGGCCGGCGCTTGAACGCCTCGGAGCCGCAGACGTCGCAGCGGCCCTCGACCTTCGGCTGCTTGTAGCGGTCGTGATAGCCCTCGCCGCAGCTGGCGCAGGAGAAGCGGCCGGTGATGCGATCGACCAGCGCATCCTCGTCCACGGCAAGCTCGATCACATAATCGAGCGCCATGCCCTTGGCGGCGAGCAGAGTCTCGAGCGATTTCGCCTGGGCCTCGGTGCGGGGATAACCGTCGAGGATGAAGCCGCGGCGGACGTCGTCCTGGTCGAGGCGATCGGAGAGGATGCCGGTGACGATCTCGTCGGAGACGAGCGCGCCGGCGTCCATCACCGCCTTGGCCTGCAGCCCGACCGGAGTCTTCGCCGCGACTGCGGCACGCAGCATGTCCCCGGTGGAGAGCTGGACCATGCCGCGCTCCTGCTCGAGGCGCTGGGCCTGAGTCCCCTTCCCCGCGCCCGGAGGTCCGAGCAGAATGATGTTCATGGCCGCGCGCTCCCCTTCAGCGACTTGCGTCAGCGGCCGCGGCCGCCCTTGAGCTTCGCCTTCTTGATCAGATCGCCATATTGATGGGCGATGAGGTGGCTCTGGATCTGGGTCACCGTGTCCATCGTCACGTTGACGACGATCAGCAGGCTGGTGCCGCCGAGATAGAAGGGAATGCCCATTCGCGCGATCAGGAACTCGGGGACGAGACAGATGATCGTCAGATAGGCGGCCCCGATCACCGTCACGCGCGTCAGCACGTAATCGAGATATTCCTCGGTGCGCTTGCCCGGGCGGATGCCGGGGATGAAGCCGCCGTAGCGCTTCAGATTCTCCGCCGTCTCCTCCGGGTTGAAGACCACCGCGGTGTAGAAGAAGCAGAAGAAGATGATGCCGGCTGCGTAGAGCAGCATGTACAGCGGCTGGCCGTGCTGGAGCAGGGTCGTGATCGTGATCAGCGCATCGCTCCAGGCGCTCTCGCCCTCGACGCGGTTGCCGGCGAACTGGGCGATGGTCAGCGGCATCAGCAGCAGCGACGAAGCGAAGATCGGCGGAATGACGCCGGCGGTGTTGATCTTCAGCGGCAGGTGCGAGCGCTCGGCCTGCATCTGGCCGCGCGCGGTCTGGCGCTTCGGATATTGAATCAGGACGCGGCGCTGGGCGCGCTCCATGAAGCAGATGCCGAGCACCAGGACGACGACCAGGGCGATCACGCCGATGATCATCACCGGAGACATGGTGCCGGTGCGCCCGCCTTCGAACACCTGGGCAAGCGCGGTCGGCAGCTGCGCGACGATGCCGGCCATGATGATCAGCGATACGCCGTTGCCGATGCCGCGGCTGGTGATCTGCTCACCGATCCACATCAGGAACATGGTGCCGCCGATCAGGCTGACGACGGTCGTGATCCGGAACATCAGGCCCGGATCGAGCACCGCGGAGCCGGTGCTTCCCGAGCCCCAGCCCTCGAGACCGACGGCAATGAAATAGCCCTGGACGGCGGCGAGCAGCACCGTGCCGTAGCGCGTGTACTGGTTGATCTTCTTGCGCCCGGTCTCGCCTTCCTTCTTCAGGGCGGCGAGGCTCGGCGACATCGACGAGGCGAGCTGCACGACGATCGAGGCGGTGATGTAGGGCATCACGCCGAGCGCGATCAGGCTCATCCGCTCCAGGCTGCCGCCCGAGAAGGTGTTGAAGAAGTCGAGGACGGTGCCGCGGGTGGTGTCGAACAGGGTGCCGAGCGCGCGCGGATCGATGCCGGGCAGCGGCACGAAGCTCAGCAGGCGGAACAGGATCAGGGCGCCGAGGGTGAACCAGAGCCGCTTCTTGAGATCGGTCGCCTTGGCGAAGCTGGCCAGGCTGAGGTTGGCTGCCATCTGATCGGCTGCGGATGCCATGTGTCTACGATCCCGAAATCAAAGGTAAAAGGCGGCGGAAGCTGTGTGACCCCCGCCGCCTCATATAGTGACTAGTCCGAGGCTGTCAGCCCTCGACGCGGCGAAAGGCTCAGGCCTTCGCGCGCTTCTTGACGCTGTTCTTCTTGGCGGCGGCCTTGTCGGCGGCCGAAACCACCTCGATCACCTCGACCGAACCGCCCGCGGCCTCGACCGCCTGGCGGGCACCGGCGGAAGCGCCGGCGACGCGGAAGGCGAGCTTCGCCGAGAGGCTGCCCTTGCCGAGCAGGCGGACGCCGTCCTTGCCGCCACGGGCGAGGCCGGCGGCCTTCAGCGCGGCATGATCGATCGTGCCCTTGCCGTCGAGCTTGCCGGAATCGAGCGCCTTCTGGATCGCGCCGAGGTTCACCTCGGCATAGTCCTTGGCGAAGATGTTGTTGAAGCCGCGCTTCGGCAGCCGCATGTGGAGCGGCATCTGGCCGCCCTCGAAGCCGGCGATCGACACGCCCGAGCGCGACTTGGCGCCCTTCTGGCCGCGGCCGGCGGTCTTGCCCAGGCCCGAGCCGATGCCGCGGCCGACGCGGACGCGGGACTGGCGGGCACCCTGGTTGTCACGGATTTCGTTGAGTTTCATCGTCTGCACTCGCTTTCGCTTTTGTCGCGCCTGTCCCGGCGAAGGCCGGGACCTCTATACGTTTCGTCCGCCGTCGGGACGGCGGGTGCCATAAAGCCCCTCGCCCGCTTTGGGGAGGGGCTTTATGCGGTTCGGCGAGCCTCCACGAGATCTCGGCCTGCGCCGGGATTCCGCAGTGATCCGCTAGGACGGATTACTCCGCCACCGACACCATGTGCTGCACCTTGCGGATCATGCCGCGCACCTCGGGGGTGTCGTCGAGCTCGACCGTCTTGTGCCGCTTGTTGAGGCCCAGGCCGATCAGCGTCTTGCGCTGCTCGGGGGCGCGCCGGATCGGGGATCCGGTCTGGGTGATCTTGAGCTTCGCCATCTGTCTTACTCCGTGACCGCCGTCGCGTCCGCCTGGGCGTCGGCATCGGCCGCACCGCCGCGACGCAGCAGATCGGCAATCTTCTTGCCGCGACGCTGGGCGACCGCCTTCGGGCTGGTCTGATCGGTGAGCGCCTCGAAGGTCGCCCGGATCATGTTGTACGGGTTGGACGTACCGACCGACTTGGTCACCACGTCGGCAACGCCGAGGCTCTCGAACACCGCGCGCATCGGGCCGCCGGCGATGATGCCGGTACCCTGCGGGGCCGAGCGGACGTAGACGCGGCCGGCGCCGAAATGGCCCATGCCGTCGTGGTGCAGCGTCCGGCCCTCGCGGAGCGGAACGCGGACCATCGCCTTCTTGGCGGCGGCGGTCGCCTTCGAGATCGCCTCCGGCACCTCGCGGGCCTTGCCGTGGCCGAAGCCCGCACGGCCCTTGCCGTCGCCGACCACGACCAGCGCCGCGAAGCCGAAGCGCTTGCCGCCCTTCACCGTCTTCGAGACGCGGTTGATGTGGACCAGCTTCTCGACCAGCTCCTCGCCGGCTTCCTCGTCGCGATTGCCGCGACGATCGTCGCGGCGACCGCGGCCGCCACGGCCGTCACGG
>NZ_SPDV01000085.1 GCF_004564275.1 Sphingomonas parva (ex Maeng et al. 2020) | reverse complement strand
CCGCCGGCGCGCTCAGTGCCGGGCTCGGCAGCATCGTCGGCACCGCGGCGAGCGGAGCGATCGTGGGCGGTTCGGCGGGCGGCCTCGCCGGTGCGCTCATCCATTACGGAGTGAGCGACTATGATGCGCGCCGCTACGAAGCGGAGGTCCATGCCGGAGGCATCTGGATCGGCGTCGACACCCGCCTCACCAACGCCGATCCCTGGTCCGTCGCGGCTCTGCTCGCCGAGCAGGGCGGGCGCGCGCTGAGGAGCGAGGAGCCGGCCGTCGGCGCATGACAGGCTTTCCCCGGGGCGGCCGAGTCGCCGGGCGGCAAGTCACGGCGCCCCGCCGCGGTCGGCAGGATCTTCGATCGGCGCCGGCGCGGCCGCGCCGGGCGCGACCGCGATCTCCGGCGGCGCGAGCCTTAACGATCCCGCGTGCACGATCCGCAGCAATTTCAGCATCAGTTCTTCCTGGATGGCGAGGAACGCGTCGAAATCATGGGTTCGAATGGTCGCGAACACTTCGATCGGCAGCCGGTCGGCGGTGGGCGTCAGCAAGCGGACACGCGCGGCCTCTCCCTCGATACGCGGATCGCCGGAGAGGGCGTCGCGCATCGCGCGAAGCAGTCGTTCGATCTCCGCCGGTGGCGATGCGGTCGCAACATGGAAGACGGGTTTGAAGAGCGCCTTGCTGCGGCGCGTATAATTCTCGATTTCCGCGTTCGAGAGGATGCTGTTGGGGATGGTCAGCAGGGTTCCGTCCAGGGTCCGGATCCGGCTCGATCGCATGCCGATTTCCTCGACCGTGCCGACCAGCGTGCCGAAGCGGCAGGTCTCGCCGATGCGGAACGGCCGGTCCGAGAGGATGGAGAGGCTGGCGAGCAGATTCTCCACCGTCTTCTGCGCGCCGAGCGCGAGTGCGATCCCGCCGATGCCGAGCGCCGCAACGGCAGCGGTGACGTCGAACCCGAGCGCGTCGAGGATCGCCATGAACGTCGCCACGGCGAGGGCCGCCTTTGCGATCCGCACCGCGAACTGGACGATGGACGTCGCGTTCAGTCGGCCCTTGTGGCTGAGGCGCCGGAGCGCGCTTTCTCCCAGTCCGTCGACGACGCGCAGAGCGACCCAGCCGCATGCGGCCCAGCCGGTGATTTCGAGCAGCCACGACATGCCCTGGCGCGCAACGATCGACGCGCCGACCAGCGGACCGAGCGTTCGCCCCACCAGCACCGCGCCGAGCAGTGCGGCCGGGGTGGAGACGGCGCGCAGGAATTGCCGGCTCCTGCCCGCTCGCTTGACGAGGCGGCAGCTCGCGGCGACGGCCAGACGAATGAGCAGCCACAAAGCTGCGACTATTGCGGTGGTGGCGGCGAGGAGGGTGAGCCAGTGCGAAGCGGGCGCGCCCCAGACCTCCGCATCGGTGAAGGCGCTGGGCAGCCATCGCTCGGCGGGCGCCGGCGATCGGCTGGATTCGGCCGCGGCGGCGGCAGCCAGCGTCTCGCCCGACACCAGCCAGCGCCCCTGTCCGTCGACTTCGCGCCGCTCCAGAAGGATCGGCACCTCGCGCCTCTCCTGCTCGATCGTCCCCACACGCTCCTGCTCGGGCGGCAGCCCGTCGAGCAGGTCGCCGTCACGCGCGCGGCTGATCCGCGCGCGCGGATAGAATCGTCCCGCCTCGTCCAGCGCCTGCTGAAGGCGTTGTGCCGCGGCCGGGCCCAGGCGCCCGCGCTTGCGCGCCGGGATCGATCGCAGATCGAGATAGGCGGCGGCCACGGCATAGTCGCGCGCGGAGATCGCGTCGACGAAGCCGGCAACGCTGCCGGCGGGAGTCGAACGTCCGAACGGGTCGGCGGGCGCCGCCTCCGTCTGGTTCGTGGTCACGGCGATGGACGGCGATGCGGCCGCCGCGGAGGCGCTCGTCAGCGCTGCCCCCAGGGCAGTGAGCGCGACGAGAAGCCGGTGGCGCCCGATAAGGAGGCCGGGACGGTCAGGTGTCGAATGGAACGGGGTCACCGCTCACCAACCCCGTCACCTCCGTTCAGGGTCCATATTTGATCGATCTCAACGTGTCCGGGCGAAACGCCGCGGGTCTCGAGCCGCGACAATTCGGCCGCGGCTCTGGCGCTCGTGGCGTATTCCGGCACCGAAAGGGCGAACGACCGTTCTCGTTCCGGGTCGCGAGCGACCGCGTCAAGAGAAGGAGCCGGAATGCGTCTCGTCGAGACTCGGAATGCCAGCAGCCCGTCGTCGATCCTGCCCGGTCACGCCGACGCAGTTGATCCGAAGGAGGCGCGGGTCGTCGCCGTCGTCTCGGCGGGCTGCAGCGCCACCGAAGTCCTGGAGGAGGCACGGCGTCTTGCGGACGCCTTCGGCGTCGGCTGGACCGCGCTGCACATCGTGACCCCACTGGGCCCCTCTTCGGCCGAAGCGGCGGAGGCGCTGACCTTCGCCGGCAGCCTCGGGGCCGAAGTATCGAGCATCCCTGCCGGGACGGAAGTCGACGGCATTGCGGCCTCCGCGGGCGGTGCGAGCCACATCGTGATCGGCGCTCCGGCGCACGCCAGCGTGTGGCGTCCCCGCCTGTCGGACCAGCTTCGCGCCGCTTTGCCGCATGCCAGCATCGTCCTCGTCCCCTGCGAGACCGAAGCCGCCCCGCGCGCCGCTTCGGGCTCGGGCACCGGCGAGCCGCACCGGACCGCCTATCTCGCCGCCATCGGCGCCGTCGCCGCGACCATCCCGCTCGTACTGCTGCTCCGCTCGACCATTGGCCCGCAGGGGCTGGCCTTGCTCTTTCTTCTCCCGGTGATTCCGGTCGCCGCGCGTTACGGCGTCCGAGCGTCCATCCTCTCCAGCCTGCTCTCCGCGGCCGCCTACGACATCTTCGTCCTGAAACCCGCTTTCTCCCTCACGCTCGCGGCGCCGCAGGATCTGCTCGTGCTCGGCACATTGCTCGCGCTCGGCATTTCCACCAGCGTGCTCACCGGGCGGCTCCGCGCGCGGGCGATCCTGAGCGATCGCAGCGCGCAGGAGAATGCGGCACTGGCGGCGCTCGCTCTCAGCCTCACCAAGGCGTCGGACTGGGGGAGTACGGCCGAAGCCCTGTCGCGCGACGTCGCAGCCCTGCTCGACGTAGAGGCAGCAGTGCTGCGAGAGGTCGAGGGGAAATTGATCGTTGCCGGCGCGTTCCCGCAGGAGCCGGTCCTCGATCCGCTCGATCGCGCCGCGCTCGATTGGGCCTGGAGCCGCGGAACGGAGGCGGGAAGCGGCACGGCCACGCTCGCCGAGGCGAATTGGCAGTTCCACCCGCTGAAGACCTCGCTCGGCATCCTCGCCGTGCTCGGCCTCGCCCGCACGGACGGTCAGCCGCCGGTTCATCCGCACAAGAAGGTGCTGCTCGCAACCATCATTGCCCAGGCGGCCCTGGCACACGAGCGATTGCGGCTCGAGGACGACATGCGGTGCGGACCGGCGGCCGCCGCATCGGTCTGATGCACCCTCTGAATTCATATCGGCGGCCGGGAGGCCGATAGGCATGCTCGGAGACGCTCCCCCGGCGCAGCTCGGCGTGCAACTTGCCGCTTCGGCCGGGCTCGTCGTGTCGATGACGGTGGTGCACGGCGTCGGGCTGGTCGCGACCTCTCGCCTTCTCCGGCTCCGCAAGGACCGTCTGCGCGAATGGGATTTCGGCATCCGTGCCGTCCTGCTGCTCGCCGGTCTCGGCCTCGCCGTCTTCACCCTGCACATTGTCGAGATCCTGCTCTTCTCGCTCTTCTACCTGGCGGTCGGGGCGATCGGCTCGATCGAGGAGGCGCTTTTCTACTCCGCCTCGGCTTATGCCACGCTCGGCCGCACCGCCGACTATTTTCCCGCCGACTGGAGGCTGATCGGCGCCATCGAGGCGCTCGTCGGCTTCGTCCTGATCGGCTGGTCGACCGCCTTCATGGTCAGCACGCTGAACCGCATCCGCGAATGAAGGACATCAACCCGGCTTCGCGACACGCGCCTCGGCACGCAGCTCTCGGTCCAGCCGCCTGGCCGCGGAGTGGTGGACGTGACGATCCGTCGGGAAATCTCGTGCTCGTTCGCCGCCCGCGCGCGTGGCGGAGGAAGCGCTCGCGCATCGAGGCGCGGCCCTGATCGAGGCGGTGATCGATCCCGACGGGCCGTTCCTGCCGCCCAGGCGCCGCAGGAAATATGTCGGGTATCTGGAGAAGGCGCTCGATCCGGGCGCGGCCGGCGCCGACCGGATCCGCCGGCCGATGCGCGAGGAGCCGGAGCGCACGATGCTCCAGGCGTGACGCGCCGCCTGGCGCCGGTCTGCGTCGGCGCGCGGGCGGCGGCGCCACCGAGCGGCGGCCGCGACGGGGCGGATCGACCAGGGTGAAAGGTCACTCTCTGCGCGCCCGGCGGGTGCGCCGCACGATTGCGCGCGGTCGCCGAACGGCCTACCCTCGGCCGGACCGACGTTCGTCAGACCGGCGGCTCGCGGGAGACGGCGCATGAACTGGATGCAGGCGACGCTGGGGGCGGGAACGATAAGCGGCCTGGCCAGCCTCTTCCTCTTGAGCAAGCGCGGCTCCGCCCCTGACCGGGGCCCGCTCGCGGCCATTCGGCGGCGCTATCTCGACGTTCTCGGCTCGATCTACATCTACAACGAACATCGCGGCTATACGGCGATTGATCGCGTGCTCGAGGCGGTGCGGGCGCGCTCCCCCGAAGACGTCGAGCTGATCTCGGCGATCGAGCGGCACCGCGGCGACGAACGCAAGCATTATGTCATGTTCCGCCGCTGGTTCGAGCGCCGGGGCGTGATGCCGCTCGCCCTCGACCGTACCTTCGGCCACATCGACAGGTTCGTCGAGATCATGTTCGGAACCCCGATCGATCGGCTCGATACCCAGGCCGTCATCGACGACGACGCGCTGTTCGAGCGGCTCTGCCGGGTGATCTCCCTCACCGAGCAGCGCGGTTACCGCACCCTGGAGGCGTTGCTCGCCAATCCGTTCGTGCGCAGCGATCCGATCCTGGTGCGAATCTTCACCATCATCCGCAAGGATGAGCCGAGCCACTGGGCGCCCTACGACGGCTGGCTGCGCAAGCACGGCAAGCGCCGGCCGCGCGCCTGGGAACGCGCCGTCGACACGTTCATCCATTCCGAGCTTCTGCTGCTGAAGCTGCCTTTCCTCTTTCTCAACCCGTGGATCGGGCGGCGCACGGACTGGGCGGATGCGGACGAGGCCGAAGCGTCCGATCGATCCTTCCGGCGCAGATCGCCGAGACCGGCATGACGCTTCTCACGCCGGCGCGATGATGAGGTTGAGCGGACAATCCGGCGAGGCAGGCTCTCGCGCCGCGCTTTCCTGAAGCAGCCTCCAGGCCGATCGGTCTTCCCTACAGCGTCGCGAACAGCGCGCTCATCCGCGCCCAGGCGCGCTCGGCTTCGGCGGCGTCGTAGGCGCTGCCGTCGATCACCGTCCAGCCGTGGTTGGCGCGGTAGACCTCGACCTCGGCCGGCCGCCCGGCCTGCGCCGCGGCCTCGCGCAGCGTCGTTTTCACCGCGGGCGCCTTGGAATCGTCGTCCTGGCCGATCGCGAACAGATAGCGCGCCTGCGTCCGGCCGAGCAGCCGGTGCGGGCTCATGGCGTCGTCGGTCACCAGCCCGCCGCCGTGCAGCGAGGCGGCGGCGCGCACCCGCGCCGGCACCGCCGCCGCGGTCCAGACGGTGAACGGCCCGCCCATGCAATAGCCGTGGGTGCCGACGCCGCGCGTCGTGTCGACCGCCTCCTGTCCGTCGAGCCAGGCGATCGCCGCCTTCGCGTCGCGCTGGACCGCCTCGGCGGTCAGCGCCGCCCGCCACGGCCCGACCCGGTCGAACCCGCCCTGCGCCCGGAACCGGGCGAAGTCCGGAAATTGCGGCGCCGGCGCGGCGCGGTAATAAGGATTGAGGACGAGCACCGAATAGCCCTGGCCGGCGAGGCGCCGCGCCATCACCTCGAACGCGTCGCGTAGGCCGGCGATGTCGGGCCAGGTGACGATCGCCGGATGCCGTCCCTCGGCGGGATGGACGAAGAAGGCGTCCATCGTGCCGTCGGCGGTGGCGAAGCTGACCCGCGTCTCGGCCAGGCCGGCGCTGCCGTCGCCGCCCGTCCCGGTCGCGCAGGCGGCGAGCGCGCCGAGCCCGGCGATGGCGAACTGGCGCCGGTTCGGCGCCCAGTCGCGCGCACGGTTGAACTGGTCGAGCTGGTCCCGTTCGCACATCGCCGATGTCCTCTCTGCCTGGGTGGGGATGCCTAGCCCGCGCCGGAAGCCCGGTAAAGGCGTCGATCCCGGCTCCGCCCAGGCGTCGAAGCTCCCGGCGGCCGCCTGCGCGTGCCGCCGGGCGACTGAGGGCGCCGGCGGCAGGATTTGGGCGTCCCCTCGCCCGATGCCGCCGGCGCCCCGCCCCTTTTGCGGTCCCGCATGCCGGCCCTGCGCTGCGGCGGGACCTCCGGCGCGCACGATCGACCGCCGCATTCTAGGAGCCGCGGCCGATCGTTCATGCCCCAAATGGGTGATGCCGCCTGCTTTTTTCGCCGCTGTTGCTGGGCTATGCGCCGGATTGTTCGAAAGGGGGAGAGATGCTGGCGCCGCACGTCACGACCGCCTTGATCGGCAGGATCTACGAAGCCGGCGCCTTTCCGGAGCGCTGGCCCGAGGCGCTCGACGCCATCGCCCGCGCGCTCGGCGCGGCCGGCGGAAACCTGATCCGCACCACCGCCGAAGGCCTCAGGATCCAGTCGTCGCCGGCGATCGCCGAGGCCACCCGCGCGTTCGAGGACGAGGGCTGGAATGCGGACAATTCGCGCGTCGCCCGGCTGCTCGCCCGCGCCGACCACGGCGGCTTCCTCACCGACAGCGACCTGCACAGCGCCGAGGAGCTCGCGACGCTGCCGATCTACGCCGATTTCCTCAATCCGCGCGGCGCCGCGGCCGGCGCCGCGACGATCGTCCAGGGCGCGCGCGACGACGTCCTGGTCGTCGCGATCGAGGCGTTCCGCGACCATCCCGCCTCGCGCGCCGCGGCGCCGGTGCTCGACGGGCTGCGGCCGCACATCGCCCGCGCCGCCCTGCTCAGCAGCGAGATCGAGGCGGCCAGGGTCCAGAGCCTGGTCGAGGCCTTCTCCTCGGTCGGCGCGGCGATCGGCCTGCTCGATCCGCGCGGCCGCCTGCTCGCCGCCAGCGAGCGATTCCAGGACCATCTCGGCGGCGTGCTCTGCGACGGGCCGGCGCGGCTGCGGATGCGTGACGAGGAGAGCGACCGCCGCCTCGCCGCCGCGCTCGCCCAGCTCGATCGCCACGCCACCGGCCTGTCGGTCGCCGCGCGCGACCGCGACAAGGCCGGCGTCGCCGTCCTCCATCTGCTCCCCGCCCGGCACGACGCCCGCGAATTGTTCGGCCGGGTCGCGACCTTCGCGCTGATCGCCCGCCCCGGCAACGGCCTGCTGCCCTCGCCCGACATCATCGCCGCTTTGTTCGATCTCACTCCGGCCGAGGCGCGGGTCGCGCGCGGCATCGCCCGCGGCATCGCCCCCGCCGACCTCGCCCGCCAGCTCGACGTCTCGCCCGAGACGATCCGCTCCCAGCTCAAGCGAGTCTACGCCAAGACCTCGACCCGCCGGCAGAGCGAGCTCTCCCTCCTCCTCGCCCGCCTCGCCTGACCGCCGCGCCCGCCGAAGCGGCGCGGCCCGTCTCCACCGCCCGGTTTCACGCGAAGGCGCGAAGGACGCGAAGCCGCGAAGCGGGCCGGTCGAACCGGCTCGAAAAAGTCCCGGTACAGTCCGATAGCGCCGCCGGAGGCGGCGCAAGAAAGGTCCATCAAGACGCCGTCACAGATGCAGCGCAACCCTTCGCGTCTTCCCTTCTTCTTCGCGGCTTCGCGTGGAAATACTGCCGCAATGCCACGCGCCGATCGTGCGTGACCTCAGCCGGCGCCGGAGCCGCGCAACCCGTCGTGCCGTCGTGTCGTCGTGTGCTAAAATCGGGCGCTCGAGCCCGCACCGCCGCCGCAAAACGGGCTCCTACCGCGCCGCGAAGCTCCGGCCCCGCACCCGCGCCAGCAGCGCCGGGTCGCGCTTGTAGACGTCCTGGCGGAAGGCGATCCTCTGCCCCTCGGGCGCGGCGGTGAAATAGGTGACGTAGACCGGCACCGGCTCGGGCAGGTTGACGTGCTGCTCCGGCTTCGCGCTCGGCGCGACCAGAGGCTTGCCGAACAGCCAGCGCCCGAGCCGCGCCGCATCCTCCAGCCGGACGCAGCCGGAGCTGAACAGCCGCGCCTCCCTGGTCAGCAGGTTCTTCTCGGACGTGTCGTGAAGATAGATGCCCATGTCGTTGGGAAACATGAACTTCATCTTCCCCATCGCATTGCCTTTGCCGGGCAGCTGGCGGACTCGCAGCTCGCGTCGCCCGGCCGCCACCGCGCGCCAGTCGATCTTCTTCGGATCGAGCACCTTGGGGCTCTCCGACCAGTCGGAGAGGATCTCGTAGCGCTTGGTGCGGAGATAGCCGAGCCCGGTCCTGAGCACGTTGCCGGCCACTTGCGAGCGCACCAGGTCGGGCGGGATGTTCCAATAGGGATTGAGGATGGCGAAGCGGATCATGCCGCCGAGCATCGGCGTCGGCTGCTCGGGCTTGCCGACGACGACGTTCATCGTGTCGCGCACGATGCCGCCCTCGATCATCGACAGCCGCGCCCCGGCGGCGTCGACCAGCACGTAGCGCCGGCCGCTGTCGGCCGGCGGCAGGATCCGCGCCCGCTCGAGGTTGAGGCGGAGCAAAGGCTCGGAATCGGGATCGCCCCATTCGGCGGCGAGCGCCGCGCGCAGCTTCGCATAGACCGGGTTGGTCCAGGCCTGGTCGTCGAGATAGCGGGCCAGCGACGGCGCCTCGGCGGCGGTGCGCAGCAGCACCGTCCGGTTCGGCACCACCGGCACCACCGCCTGGTCGGCCCAGAGCATGCCGATCTCGCGCGGCCGGCGCACGTCCTGGACGTAATCGGCGAAGATCTGCGACAGCAAAACCTCGGCCCGCGCCAGCGCGCGCGGCGAGCCGTCGCGCGCTCTGTCGAGCGCATTGGCCAGCGTCTTCGGCCGATAGTCGCCCGGCTTCAGCCCGTCGGCGTCGGCGGTCGCGGCGAGGTCGAGCAGCGCGCCCGCCTCGGGCACGATCCGCCCGCCGCGGATCCACAGAGGCCGCCAGTCGCGCGCAGCGTAAAAGGCGCGGACGTCCCTGTCGCTCTTCGCCGCCGCCGCGATCGCCGCGGCGAGCTCGGCCGGCACCCGCGTCCCGAGGCTCTCCTGAGCGCGGCCGAGGGGCGCAGTCGCGGGGCGGGCGATCGCCGGCGCCGGCAGCAGCGCCGGCG
>NZ_SPDV01000084.1 GCF_004564275.1 Sphingomonas parva (ex Maeng et al. 2020) | reverse complement strand
GCTTGGTCATGCCGACGACACCGGCCGAGGCAAAGGGTGTGCCGTTATCTGAGCGGATCATCTCGGGCAGCCCGTAGGCCGCAAAAACGCGCTCGAACACCGGCATCGCCTCCTCCCCGCGCGTGGTCGCGCCGGCAGAAAGGCCAATCAGGTATCGAGAAAAGCTGTCGCTGATCGTTAGCGGCTCAAGGCGCTCCCCGTCCCCAAGACGACGCCATCCCTTGTGATCAACCGCCCAAACATGATTGGGGCGCTCCGCACACGTCAGACCGCCGAGCGTCGGCGGCGCCCGATTTCGGCGGCGCCTCGACTGCACCAAGCCAGCCCGCTTCAGGATCTCGCCGGCCGTCGACGGCGCTGGCCACGGCAAGTCCGGACGGCGCTGTGCCAGTTTTGCGATGATCTTCCGCGGGCCCCAACTCGGACGCTCCTCCCGCTGCTGCAAAATTGCCTCGACGAGCATCTCGTCCGTCGCTCGGCCATGCACCAGCGGCGCACTCGACCGCTCCGCCAACCCCGCCACGCCCTCGCACGCGTACCGGTCGATCCACTTGTAAGCCGTCTTGCGGCTCACTCCGTAGTGACCGGCGAGCTCTACCACCGTCCAATGTCCCGCCAGCCAGTCACTGATGAACGCCACCCTCTCATCCATCGCACAGCTCTCTTGCCAAGGCATCGGCGAGTCTCCCTCGCCGATAAGACAGCTGTCACCCAGGTATCCGGTCTAGTCTGTCACCACCCTATCCGGTCTGCACAACTCCGCCTCCCCCTCCACGACTTCGTGGAGGGGGTGGGGGGTGGCTCTTCCTCTTCCCAGGCGCGCGGGCCGAAAAAGGCCACCCCCTGCCCCCTCCGGCAAGTGCCGGATGGGGTAAGGCACTTACTCCCCCGCCGCCGCGAGGATGCGCTGCGCCTGCACCAGGTGCGGCCGATCGATCATCCGGCCGTCGAGCGACAATGCGCCGGCGCCCGGCTGGGCGGCGAACGCCGCGACCACCGCCCGTGCGTGCGCGATCTCGTCAGCGGTCGGCGTGAAGGCCTGGTTGATCACCGGCACCTGCGCCGGATGGATCGCCATCATGCCGGTGAAGCCGTCGCGCCGCGCCCGCTGGGCATAGGCGGCGAGGCCGTCGAGATCGCGGAACGTCGGATAGACCGTCTCGATCGGCGCGACGCCGGCCGCGGCCGCCCCGAACAGGCAGAGCGAGCGGGCGAGCTGGTAGGGCGGCGTGTAGCTGCCGTCCTCCTCGCGGGAGGTCGAGGCGCCGATCGCGGCGGGCAGATCCTCCGCCCCCCAGGTCAGGCCGGCGAGCCGCTTGGCGCCGCCGTAGCTGCCCAGCTGGAACATCGCCGCCGGAGTCTCGGTGGCGATGGCGAGGATCCGCGCCGTCGCATTTCCGCGCTCGGTCAGCCGCCGCGCCAGCGCATCGACCGAGACGCCGCCCTCCGCCTTGGGAAGGACGATGCCGTCGGGCCGGGCCGAGACCAGGGCGTCGAGATCGCGCTCCGCCTCCGGCCCGTCGAGCGGATTGATCCGCACCCAGAGGCTCGCTGAGGGATTGGCGGCGACGAACGCTGCCACTGCCCGCCGCGCCTCGGGCTTGGCCGCGGGCGCCACCGCATCCTCGAGATCGAGGATCAGCGCGTCGGCGCCGGAGCCCAGCGCTTTCTCCATCCGGTCCGGCCGGTCACCCGGCACGAACAGCAGCGAGCGCAGCCTCACCCCCGCCTCCGGATCAGCGCCGTCCGCTCGCAGACGCAGACCAGTTCGTCGCGCTGGTTCATCATCCGGTGCTCGAACGTCACGATCCCTGCGTCGGGGCGCGAGCGCGAATCCTTGAGGCCGATCACCTCGGTCTCGGCACGCAGCGTGTCGCCGATGAACACCGGCTTGGGCATCCGCACCTTGTCGTAGCCGAGATTGGCGACCAGCGTGCCGAGCGTCGTGTCGCCGACCGAGAGGCCGACCATCAAGGCGAAGGTGAAGGTGCCGTTGACGACGATCCGGCCGAACTCGGTGCTCGCGGCATATTCGGCGTCGATGTGCAGCGGCTGCGGATTGTGGGTCAGCGTCGAGATCAGCAGATTGTCGGTCTCGGTCACCGTGCGATGCGGCTGATGAGGCAGTCGGTCGCCCAGCACCCACTCGTCGAAGAAGCGGCCCCCCACTATCGCCTCGTCATCCCGGCGAAGGCCGGGATCTCGTGCAGGAAAAGGCGCCGGCGCGTTCGCGACCTGAGGTTCCGGTTTTCACCGGGACGACGGAAATGGTTCATCCTTCCCCCTTCTCGACCCGCACGAGCAGGCTGCCCTCGGTCACCTGGGCACCCTCGGCGGCCGCTAGCTCGGCAATCACGCCGTCGAACGGCGCCGTCAGGCTGTGCTCCATCTTCATCGCCTCGAGCGTGACCAGTTTCTGGCCCTTGGCCACGCGGTCGCCCTGGCGAACCTCCACCGACAGCACCCGCCCCGGCATCGGCGAGAGCAGGGTCCCGTCCGAAGCGGCGCCGGCCGCCCCGCCCCCGCCGCTGCCCGGCAGGGTGAAGGCGAAGGCCTGGCCGGACGAGAAGACCAGCACCGCGGCGCCCTCGGCGGTGGCCACGCCTTCGATCGGCGGATCGCCGCCGGCGTCGATCGTTCGCGTCTCGCCGCCATGCGCGATCGCGACCCGCAAATCGTCGGCGGCGTTGAGCCGGAAGCCCTGCAGCGCGTCCCACGGATCGCCTTCCTCGGCACGGCCGAAATCGGACGCGAGCAGAGCGGTTGCGGCGAGGTTCCAGACCGGCTCCGACGGCGCCGCCTCGGGCAGCAGCCGGTCGAGCCGCGACGGGATGAACGCTGTGTCGACGTCGCCGGCGCGGAAATCCGCGTCGTCGGCGGCGCGGGCGAGGAAGGCGGCGTTGGTCCTGACCGGCCAGACCTCGATCTGGTCGAGCGTGTCGACCAGGCGGTCGATCGCCTCCTCGCGGCTCGCGCCGGTGGCGATCAATTTGGCGATCATCGGATCGTAATAGGAGCTGATCCGGTCGCCTTCCTCGACGCCGGTGTCGACCCGCACGCCGCGGCCGAGCACGAAATGGTCGAGCCGGCCGATCGACGGCAGGAATTCGTGGTTCGGGTCCTCGGCGTAGAGGCGCGCTTCGACCGCATGGCCGCGGATCCGCAGCGCGTCCTGCATCAGCGGCAGCGACTCGCCGGCGGCGACGCGCAACTGCCACTCGACCAGGTCCTGGCCGGTGATCTCCTCGGTAACCGGATGCTCGACCTGGAGCCGGGTGTTCATCTCCATGAACCAGATCCGGTCGGGGCGCAGGCCCTCGGACGCATCGGCGATGAACTCGATCGTCCCGGCCCCGACATAGTCGACGGCGCGCGCCGCCTTCACCGCGGCCTCGCACACGGCGGCGCGAGTCGCCTCGTCCATGCCCGGCGCCGGCGCCTCCTCGATCACCTTCTGATGGCGGCGCTGCAGCGAGCAGTCGCGCTCGAACAAATGGACGACGTTGCCGTGGCTGTCGCCGAACACCTGCACCTCGATGTGGCGCGGCCGCTCGATATATTTTTCGAGGAGCACGCGGTCGTCGCCGAACGCCGCCGCCGCCTCGCGCTTGCAGCTCGCCAGCATCTCGGCGAACTCCGCCGAGGCATTGACCCGGCGCATGCCCTTGCCGCCGCCGCCGGCCACCGCCTTGATCAGCACCGGATAGCCGATCGCATCGGCCTCGGCATGGAGCCGCTCGGGCGCCTGGTCCTCGCCGAGATAGCCGGGCGTCGTCGGCACGCCGGCGGCGTCCATCAGTTTCTTGGCGGCGTCCTTCAGCCCCATCGCCTCGATCGAGGCCGGCTTGGGGCCGACCCAGGTGAGGCCGGCGTCGATCACCGCCTGTGCGAAGGCGACGTTCTCGGACAGGAAGCCGTAGCCCGGGTGAATCGCATCGGCGCCGATCGCCCGCGCCGCGACGACGATCTTATCGCCGAGCAAATAGCTCTCCCGCGCCGGCGACGGCCCGAGATGCACCGCCTCGTCGGCCTCGCGCACGTGCAGCGCATGCCGGTCCGCATCGGAGAACACCGCCACGGTCCGAATCCCCATCCGCCGCGCAGTCCGAATGATCCGGCAGGCAATCTCGCCGCGATTGGCGATGAGCAGAGTTTTCAGCATTCGGCACACCCCGCCCACGCACGCCCTAGGGCCTCGAGTGCGATTACTGCCAGCACAAGTGCACAGAACCAATATCCCACCGGCCGCTCCCTGCGGTTCGCGTGAAGGAACTGAATATCGAAAGCGCCCCGGTGGAGACCCGATACCAGAATGGCGATTGCCAGCAGGCCGAGCGCAAAACTGAACCCATCTTGGTCCATGATCACATCCGGAACACGCCGAACCTGGCGCGCTCCGCGATCGGCGCGTTCAGGCAGGCGCTGAACGCCAGGCCGAGCACGTCCCGCGTCTGCGCCGGGTCGATGATGCCGTCGTCCCACAGGCGCGCGGTGGCGTAATAGGGATTGCCCTCGTCCTCGTAGCGCTGGCGGATCGGCGCCTTGAACGCCTCGGCCTGCTCCGGCGTCCAGCTCTCCGCGTCCTTGTGGACGGTGGCCAGCACGCTCGCCGCCTGCTCGCCGCCCATCACGCTGATCCGGCTGTTCGGCCAGGTGAACAGGAAGCGCGGCCCGTAGGCGCGGCCGTTCATGCCGTAATTGCCGGCGCCGAAGCTGCCGCCGATCAGGACGGTGATCTTCGGCACCTGCGCGGTCGCCACCGCGGTGACCAATTTGGCGCCGTCCTTGGCGATGCCGCCTGCCTCGTATTTTCCCCCAACCATGAAGCCGGAGATGTTCTGCAGGAACAGCAGGGGCGTGCGCCGCTGGCAGGCGAGCTCGATGAAATGCGCGCCCTTCAGCGCGCTTTCCGAGAACAATATGCCGTTGTTGGCGAGGATCGCGACCGGCATGCCCCAGATCCGGGCGAAGCCGCAGACCAGGGTGGTGCCGTAGAGCGGCTTGAACTCGTGCAGCTCCGAGCCGTCGACGATCCGCGCGATCACCTCGTGCACGTCGTACGGCGTGCGCACGTCGTCGGGAATGATGCCGTAGAGATCCTCGGGATCGTATTTCGGCCCGACCGGATCGGCGAGGTCGAGATCGACCGTCTTCACGCCGTTCAGCCGCGCGACGATGCTGCGCACGATCGCCAGCGCATGCTCGTCGTTCTCGGCGACGTGATCGACCACGCCGGAGCGGCGGCCGTGGACCTCGGCGCCGCCGAGATCCTCGGCCGAGATCACCTCGCCGGTCGCCGCCTTGACCAGCGGCGGGCCGCCGAGAAAGATCGTGCCCTGGTTGCGCACGATCACCGTCTCGTCCGACATCGCCGGGACATAGGCGCCGCCGGCGGTGCAGCTGCCCATCACGCAGGCGATCTGGGCGATGCCCTCGGCCGACATCTGCGCCTGGTTGTAGAAGATCCGCCCGAAATGCTCGCGGTCGGGGAAGACCTCGGCCTGGTGCGGCAGGTTCGCGCCGCCGCTGTCGACCAGATAGAGGCACGGCAGCCGGTTCTCGCGAGCAATCTCCTGCGCGCGCAGGTGCTTCTTCACGGTCAGCGGGAAATAGGCGCCGCCCTTCACCGTCGGATCGTTGGCGACGATCATGCACTCGCGCCCCGAGACGCGGCCGATGCCGGCGATCATTCCCGCGCCCGGCGCCTCGTCGCCGTACATGCCGTTCGCGGCGAGCTGGCCGATCTCGAGGAACGGCGCGCCCGGATCGAGCAGCCGCATCACCCGCTCGCGCGGCAGCAATTTGCCGCGCGAGACGTGGCGCGCGCGATGCTTCTCGGGGCCGCCGAGCGCCGCCTGGCCGGCGCGGGCGCGAAGCTCCGCGGCGAGCGCGCGATTGTGCGCAGCAAAACGGCGGAAATCGTCGGACCCGTCGTCGATCCTGCTGGTCAACACGGTCATGCCCCGGCCTCGGCGGCCGGCTGCGGCGGAGCCTTGCGGATCAGATAGCGATAGACGCCGATCACGTTGATCACGAACAGGATTCCGTTCTGCGCGCCGATCCCCTCGCCTTCCTTCGACAGGAAGCCCCAGAGCAGCAGGGCAATCGACGACGTGACGAAGATGCAGAAGCCGAAGCCGGTCCAGCGCCGCCCGAGATCGAGGCTGACGATCAGCGCCGCGATCGCGCCCGCTGCTGCGCCGTAATATTGCAGCAAATCGATCAGCGTCTCGCTCATGCCGCGCCGATCAGTTCGCGGCCGATCAGCATGCGGCGGATCTCGTTGGTGCCGGCGCCGATGTCGAGCAACTTGGCGTCGCGCATGAAGCGCTCGACCGGCCAGTCCTTGGTATAGCCGGCGCCGCCCAGCGCCTGGATCGCCTCGAGCGACACCCGCACCGCATTCTCGCTGGCGAGCAGGATCGCGCCGGCCGCGTCGAAGCGCGTCGTCTCGCCGGCGTCGCAGGCGCGGGCGACGGCATAGACATAGGCGCGCGCCGAATTGAGCGCGACGTACATGTCGGCGATCTTGGCCTGCATCAGCTGGAAGCCGCCGATCGGCTGGCCGAACTGCTTGCGCTCGCGCACATAGGGCAGGACGACGTCGAGGCAGGCCTGCATGATGCCGAGCTGGATGCCGGCGAGCACCGTGCGCTCGTAGTCGAGACCCGACATCAGCACGCCGACGCCGCCGTTCAGCGGCCCCATCACATTCTCTTCCGGCACCTCGCAATCGTCGAAGACGAGCTCGCCGGTCGGAGAGCCGCGCATCCCCATCTTGTCGAGCTTCTGGCCGAGGCTGAAGCCCTTCATCCCCTTCTCGATGATGAAGGTGGTGATGCCGCGCGAGCCTTCGCCGGTCTTGGCGTAGACGACCAGCACGTCGGCATGGTGCGCGTTGGTGATCCAGAATTTGGTGCCGTTCAGCACGTAGCGGTCGCCGCGCTTCTCGGCGCGGAGCTTCATCGAGACGACGTCCGAGCCGGCGCCGGCCTCCGACATGGCGAGCGAGCCGACGTGCTCGCCGCTGATCAGCTTCGGCAGATATTTCTGCTTCTGCTCGGGGCTCGCCCAGCGGCGGATCTGGTTGACGCAGAGGTTCGAATGCGCGCCGTAGCTGAGGCCGATCGACGCCGACGCGCGGGCGACCTCTTCCTGGGCGACGACATGCTCGAGATAGCCGAGGCCGAGGCCGCCGAACTCCTCCTCGACGGTGATGCCGTGAAGCCCGAGCGCGCCCATCTCGGGCCACAATTCGGTCGGGAACCAGTCCTCCGCGTCGATGCGCGCGGCGAGCGGCGCAATGCGATCGGCGGCGAACCGGGCAGTGGTCTCGCGGATGGCGTCCGCCATCTCGCCGAGCGCGAAATCGAGCCCGAAATCGGCCATTCTGTCTCTCCTGTTGCGGCCGCCCTAGCAGAGCCCGCGCGATTTGAACAAGCGGGCGCCAAGGACTAGATGGATGGCAATTCCTCCCCGGTACGGGGAGGGGGACCAAGCGAAGCTTGGTGGAGGGGCTGGCACCGAGCTGGCCAGCTTCGTGCCAGCCCCTCCGTCAGCGCTTCGCGCTGCCACCTCCCCGTGCCGGGGAGGAATAGGAGATTGCATGTCCACCGATCCGATCGTCATCCTGTCTTATGCCCGTACGCCGATGGGCAGCTTCCAGGGCGCGCTGGCCGGCGCCTCGGCGACCGAGCTCGGCGCCGCCGCGGTCGGCGCGGCGGTCGAGCGCGCCAGCGTCGCCCACGAGGCAATCGAGAAGATCTACATGGGCTGCGTGCTTCCCGCCGGCCTCGGCCAGGCCCCGGCCCGCCAGGCGGCGCTGAAGGCGGGCCTGCCCAACCACATCGAGGCGACGACGGTGAACAAGATGTGCGGATCGGGCATGCAGGCGGCGATCATGGCCGCCGACACGATCGCCGCCTGCTCGGCCGACCTGATCGTCGCCGGCGGCATGGAGAGCATGACCAACGCGCCCTATCTGATGACCAAGCACCGCGGCGGCGCGCGGATCGGCCACGACAGGATCATCGACCACATGTTCTTCGACGGGCTCGAGGATGCCTATGAGCAGGGCCGGCTGATGGGCAGCTTCGCCGAGGAATCTGCCGGCGAATATCAATTCACCCGCGCCGCGCAGGACGAATATGCGATCGCCTCGCTGACCCGTGCCCAGAAGGCGCAGTCGGAAGGCTGGTTCGACCGCGAGATCGTCGCCGTCGAAATCGCTGGCCGCAAGGGCGCGGTCACGGTCGACGCCGACGAGCAGCCGTCCAAGGGCGATCCGTCCAAGATTCCGAGCCTCAAGCCCGCCTTCGCCAAGGACGGCACGATCACCGCCGCCAACGCCAGCTCGATTTCCGACGGCGCGGCCGCGATGGTGATCACCCGCCAGTCGGTCGCCGATCGCCTCGGCATCGCGCCGGTGGCGCGGATCGTCGCTCATGCCGCCCATGCCCATCTGCCGGCGAAATTCACCACCGCCCCGGTCGGCGCGATGAAAAAGGCGCTCGACCGCGCCGGCTGGACGATCGGCGACGTCGACCTGTTCGAGGTCAACGAGGCCTTCGCCTGCGTCGCGATGATCGCAATGCAGGATCTCGGCATCGGCCACGACATCATCAACGTCCATGGCGGCGCGACCGCGCTCGGCCATCCGATCGGCGCGAGCGGCGCGCGCGTCATGGCGACCCTGCTCTCCGCGCTCGAGACCCATGGCCAGCGGCGCGGCCTCGCCAGCCTGTGCATCGGCGGCGGCGAGGCGACGGCGGTCGCGGTGGAGCTGATGAACTAGCGCGTTCGAAGCCTTCCTGTCCCCACATCGTCATCCCGGCGAACGCCGGGAGGGCAATCACTAGCAGTCGGCGCTTCTATAGCCTTCGGGAACGTTCAGCCGCGCGGGGTGGCGGTTGAACACGTCGGCGGCGAGGACGTGCCGCCGGCCGTAGACCCGGGCGAGAACCGCGAACAGCGCCGGATCGTAGCGGCGCAGATCGTCGTGCGAGACGATCGCGGCGTCGTCGAGCCGCGCCAGCATGTTGGTGTCGAACCAGAATTGGGTGCCTTCCGCCCAATATTCCTGGAGCGTGACGCCGGCATAATCTCCCCGCCAGCGTCCGGCGCGGATCGCGTCGGCATAAGCGCGCTCGATCGCCGCGAACAGCGGGCGGTCGGCCACCTCGACCGCCGCCAGGATGCGGTGGGAGAATTCGTGGACGAGAATGCTCTCGCCGAAATATCGGGTTCCGCTGCGCCCGAGCAGATTCTCGACGCCGACCGTCGTGTAGGTGCCGCCGGTGCCCCGGGCGCGCCGATCCCAATAATCGCGATCGCTCATGCGCTCGATCTCGTCGAACCTCTTCAGCTCGCATTGCGTGAGCCTCGGATCGTCCCGCGACGGCTTCTTCCAGTGGCGCTGCTCGGGAAGATCGGTGGTGCTCTCCTCCTCGGCCATGATGCCGACCCTGACGCCCTGGCGGACGAGCTCGCGACGAAGGTCGGGGCGCCGCGCCAGCAGCCCGTCGATGATGTCGCGGGCGACGAACAGGGCTTCCGGGGAAACACGCAGCGAGGACACGATCGGGATGCCGCCGGCATCGACATAGCGGCCGTAGAAGGGGTCCAGTCCGAGCGCGGCCGGCGGGGCGCTCGTCGTTGGGCTCGTCGCAGGCGCGGCCGAGGCGAGCAGAAGGAGCAGAGGCATCGTCCAGCAACGGCGCATCGGACGGAGCTAAGGCTGCGCAGCTGTCGCCGGGATGAAGGACCTCACCACGCGCCGTCGGGGACGCGGCGGCCGAGATGCTCGTCGATCCGGCGAAGCGTCGCCGGCGAGACGGTCTCGGGCAGGCGGTCGAGCGGAAAGGTCGCCGCCTCGGCGACTTCGAAGCGATCGGGCACCGGCTCTCCGGCGATCGTCCCCCGGAACAGGTAGATCGTGTCCTTCCTGCCTTCGGCGCCGCTGACATGCGTCGAGACCGGCTCGAGATCGAACACCGCGCAGCCGAGCTCCTCGCGCACCTCGCGGCGGGCGGCCGCCCTGGGCTCCTCGAACGGGCGAATGCCGCCGCCGGGCAGCACGAACATGTCCGACCGCCCGTAAGTGTTGCGGATCAGCACGATCTCGCCGGCGGCGTTGAACAGCATTGCCTTCACGCCGCGGGTGCGTGGCCGGAAAATCCGCCACAGTCGCTGGCGGATGCGGAAGGCGAGATTGAGCAGGGGCTTCATGCCGCCAGCGTAGCAGCGCGATCGCGCCACGCCAGTGCCGCGGCCCCGTGGGCGGTCCTTCCTTCTGTCCCTCGCCGGCCACGCCTCGTCGCGCGACGGCCGCGGCCGCGCGCCCGGCGCCGCTGACGGTCGTTCTTCTCCTGTCATGAATCAACCGATCCCTTCCCGACGCGCCATCGCCCTGCTGCTCGCGGCCGGCGCGCTCCCGTTCACGCCCCTGCTGGCGCAGGAGACGCCCGCCCCCGCCGAGCCTCCCGCCGCCCAGACACCTGCGCCCGAGCCGCCCCGCCAGGCTCCGACCGCGACCGCGCCGACCGCGCCGATCGTCGCGCCGGCG
>NZ_SPDV01000083.1 GCF_004564275.1 Sphingomonas parva (ex Maeng et al. 2020) | reverse complement strand
CGGCGCGACCGGCGTCACCGTCCAGGGCGAGACCGACGTCAGCGTCGGCGGCGCGACATCGAGCGGCGGCCTGGTCACGGTACAGTCGACGCTCGGCGGCGTCACCGCCGGACCGCTCGCCGGCGCGACCGGGGTTATGGTGCTCGGCCAGACCAATGTCCGACTCGCCTCGGCGACGTCGTCGACCGGCCCGGTCGCGGTCACCGCCACCACCGGCGACGTCTCCGGTCTGGCGCTCGGTTCTCCCGCCACCGACGGCCGGCTGCTGGCCAATTTCGGCCGGGCGGACCTGACCGCGAGCGGCGCCAGCCAGACGAT
>NZ_SPDV01000082.1 GCF_004564275.1 Sphingomonas parva (ex Maeng et al. 2020) | reverse complement strand
CAGGCGGCAAGCAGCGGCTGGGCAGCATCTCGAAGATGGGAGAGCGCACCATCCGCCGATTGCTCATTATCGGCGGCAGCTCAATGGTCCGGAGAGCATGTCGCCACGGTGCGCCAGCAGGCTCGTGGCTGGAGCGAATGCTTGCGCGCAAACCACGCATGCTCGTCACGGTCGCGCTCGCCAACAAGATGGCGCGCATGGCCTGGGCGCTGCTGACGAAAAAGGAGGACTACAGAGCTCCGGCGGCAGTCGCGGCGTAAAGTCGCGGCGGCAGCCAGAGGCGTCGGGGACGTAGGCGGATCGAAGGAGGGTATGGCACAACGGTCGATGAGACGGGGCTGGAAGAACCAGTGAAAGTCAGAGCGCCACCCAAGCGCGCAAAGCTGAAATGGATCCGGTCCGCGAACTCCCATACTGGCCCGCAGCTATGGCGCTGCTCATCGAGGCCGGACAGATGACAGCAACCGACTACGTGCCAACGTTACCCCGATTTACCGCTTGCATCCGAAGGGGCGTCCACAGATGACCTTCGGCCGTCCGAGCCCGGTTGGTCGTGATCCGACCCATTGCGGAAATTGGCGATCCGGCCCAATCCTTACGCAGATGTTCCGAATTGCAACTCCGGTTCTCTGTGCGCTCACCCTGTCTGGCTGCTCATACTCGTATGACGTGCGAGCCAAATTCTCAGATGGACGCTTGGCGTTCGAAGCCAATCCGCAGTGGGGTGCCGACTGCGTCCGTCGCGTTGAGGTCCGGTCGGAAGAGGACAGTGCCGAGACGATGTGGGAGCAGTCAATCTCCTACGAAGATGACTGCGAGAACAAATTCCCCATTCCCTACGGTGTGCCGCTTCGCGGCCGTCCGCACGTTTACGGCAGCGGCGGCATTCCCGATGCCATGATTGGGAGTCCAGCACCTGCGGTCGCCGCTAGGAGGCTTCGGGTCGGAGAAACCTACACCGTCTCAACAACGACGGGAGCTACTGGCTATGGCTGCGGGCGCTTTCGGATAGAGGCCGACCGCCAGGTCGAGAACTTGGGCTGCTCCTAAGTCCGCCTTCCACCCTCTCCAGCCGATCGTCTCGCGCTGGTGTCGACGACGGGTGTACGGAAGGAAAGCTGATGGGGTGGACGCCCCCCGACGGCATCGATGTGCCAAAGTGGAGGTGTTGAAACACCACTGAGGGAGGCGTCCGTGTCGGAAGTTACCACAATCGGTCTGGATATCGCCAAGAGTGTTTTTCATGCGCATGGCGCAGATGCGCGCGGTACGCTGGTGTTCAGCCGCAAGCTCACGCGCGGCAAGCTGCTCGACTTCTTCGCGGGGCAGCCGCGATGCATTGTAGCGCTGGAGGCGTGCGGCGGTGCGCATC
>NZ_SPDV01000081.1 GCF_004564275.1 Sphingomonas parva (ex Maeng et al. 2020) | reverse complement strand
CGGCGCGACCGGCGTCACCGTCCAGGGCGAGACCGACGTCAGCGTCGGCGGCGCGACATCGAGCGGCGGCCTGGTCACGGTACAGTCGACGCTCGGCGGCGTCACCGCCGGCCCGCTCGCCGGCGCGACCGGGGTGACGGTGCTCGGCCAGACCGATGTCCGCCTCGCCTCGGCGACGTCGTCGACCGGGCCGGTCGCGGTCACCGCGACCACCGGGGACGTCTCCGGCCTGGCGCTCGGCTCTCCCGCCACCGACGGGCGACTTCTCGTCAATTTCGGACGGACGGACCTGACCGCCAGCGGCGCCAGCCAGACGATCATTGTCAGCGCCGGCGGCAACGCCCAGCTCGGCACGCTCACCGCCGGAACCGGAGCCAGCCTGCTCGCGGCCGACCAGATCAGCGTCTCGGCCGATGCGGTCGACATGCTCGACGGAAGCGCCGCCAACGGAGACATCCGCGTCCTCGCGACCAGCGGCACGCTCCGGACGCGGGACGTCTCGGTCCTCGGGACAGGCCGGGTGCTTCGCCTCGGCGCCAGTGGCTCCATCGTCACGGGCACGCTGCGGAGCAATGGCGGCGACATGCTGCTGAGCGCGTCGGGGGACGTGACCGTGGGCGGCGCCTCGACCGCCCTCGGCGGCACGCCTGCGACGGGGACGATCGCGATCCTGGCCGGCAATTCGGCGTCGACGGGTGCCGTCACCGCCGGCACGCTCTCGGCGGGCGAGGACATTGCGATCTCCGCCGGCGCGGCGGTCAGCCTGACCTCGCTGACCGCGGGCGACGACATCGACGTCGACACTAACGGGGTCGTGACCTTCAACGCGGCCGTATCGACCGGAACGGGCGCAGACACGCGCGCCGTGACGTTCGCGCGGGCCTCGGCCGGCAGCACGTCCGCGATCGGCTTCGCGGGCCCTGCCGGGCAGGCCGGCCACAACATCAATATTCGCGCCGCCTCGCTCGGCAGCGTGCTCCCGATCACCGGCGACGTGGACGATGGCCTGGTCCTTGGTACGCTCGACACGAACACGGCCTTCCTCACCGCCGATGCCGGCGACATCCGCGCCGACCTGGTCGATGCGTCGGGGAATGTCGCGATCACCGCCCTCGCCGGTTCGCTCAGCGGCCGGATTCCCGGATTCGACGACGGCACCGGCGGCGCGACGATCAGCGCGCCGGGGACGGTCCGCCTCGACGTGACCGGCAGCGCGACCCTCGGCTCGGTCAACGCCGGCACGCTCACCAACGAGAGCCTGGCGACGCCCGACAGCATCCGCATCCGCAACGTCACCGCAGGAACGCTGACCCTGACGTCGGTCAGCCGCCTGCAGATCGGCACCGGCAACGTCACCGG
>NZ_SPDV01000080.1 GCF_004564275.1 Sphingomonas parva (ex Maeng et al. 2020) | reverse complement strand
CCGCGATGCCCCCGGCATCGCTCCGCCCTGCTGCGCAGGCGGACCCGCGTCCGCCTTCGCCTTCGGCTCGGATGACGCGGGCCGCGATGCCCCCGGCATCGCTCCGCCTGCTTCGCAGGCGGACCCGCGTCATTCCGCCCGGATCGGACGATGTCCGCCCGCGGCGGCGATTGGCAGGGGGCGCCGCGGGGCCTATGTCCGGGCCATGGACCAGCCGCCTTTTCTCACCGGACAGCTCCTCCTCGCCATGCCCGGGATCGGCGACCCGCGGTTCGAGCGGGCGGTGATCGCGATGTGCGTCCATGACGAGAACGGCGCGCTCGGCATCGGGCTCGGGCGGATCGTGCCGCGGATCAGCTTCCACGGCCTGCTGAAGCAGCTCGACATCGAGCCGGGCGTGGCGCCCGACGTCGCCATCCACCTCGGCGGGCCGGTCGAGCCGCAACGCGGCTTCATCCTCCATTCGCTCGACTGGGGCGGGCAGGAGAGCATCCAGGTCGGCGACCGATGGGCGCTGTCGGCGACGCTCGACATCCTGCGCGCGATCGCCGAAGGGAAGGGGCCGACCCGATGGCTGGCCGCGCTCGGCTATGCCGGCTGGGGCGCCGGCCAGCTCGAGCAGGAGCTCTGCGGCAACGGCTGGTTCGCCTGCGAGGGCAGCGACCGCCTGCTCTACGACAGCGACGTCGACACCCGCTGGACCGAGGGTTTCCTGAGCGCCGGGATCGACCCCAGGCTGCTCACGGCCGACTTCGGGACGGCGTAAGCAGGCCTTCGCGCCATGAGGCGCTACGGCGGGCAGGCCCCAGGCTGCTCACGGCGGATTTCGGGACGGCTTGATCCGCCTTCGCGCCATGAGGCGCTACGGCGGGCAGGTCCCAGGCTGCTGACGGCGGATTTCGGAACGGCCTGATCCTCCTTCGCTCCGTGAGGCGCTTTCGCTTTCGCTTTCGCTTCCGCCTTCGCTGAAGCTTACGCCTTCGCTGAAGCTTCCGCCTTCGCTGAAGCTTCCGCCTTCGCTGAAGCTACGGCGGACAAGTCGGCGGACAAGTCGGCGGACAAGTCGGCGGACAGGGGCGGGGTTGAGCGTGGCTGGGGCCGGGCGGCTAACCCGTAACAGGCCCGAATGAAACGGGCGCAGGCGGGTTTCAGGGCCTTCGGAACAGGAGAACAGGGACCGGAGTGGGTTTGCAGGTTCGCCCTGCAAGGCCATGAGAACATGGGATAAAGGCGCGGCATCGGTGCGCGGCGCCACCTGTTAAAGCAGGCCCATTGCGCGCGCGGTGGCGGGGGCGGAGTTCCCCGCGCCGACGAACCGGTGGGCAACAGTGATCGGCGCCCGACGTCGCGCACCTGCCAATGCAGGTGGAATGCAGGTGGGAGGCGGCCGGCAGGGAAGGTGGCGCGGCCACGCGGCGCGCCGGCGCCTTTGCGGTGTCGCTGAGCGCGCTGTGGTGGGCTGGCCGCCGTAAATACGGTCCCATTACGGCGGAACAGGGCGTTTCGCGATATGCATTCCTCGCCGGTTCAAGGGCTTGCCGTGCGACCTTCAATTTCTCTTACGGTAGCGTCCGGCAAATCGCCGCGATCGGCGGCTTTCCCGTGGCGTGGCGTCCTGGCGTCGCGGGGGCGGGCGCGGCGGAATCCGCTTGGGCGACTCGGAGGGCCGAGCGCATGATCGCGGCAGGTGCCGCGCTTCGGGGCGCGGCCTCGTGGAGGATCTCGGCGATGACACGTGCGATTGCCGCGCGGCTGGTGATGACGCCCGGCCAGGCCCAGCCCTATAAATTGGTCATCGAGCATGACGACATGACGGTGACCGAGCAGGCGGTGGCGAGCTGCCGCGAGGGCGAGGCTTTGCTCCGCGCCGCGCTCGCCCACAAGGCCGAGCCGCGCCCGCGCCACGACCCCTGGAACCCGCCGCTGATCGGCCGCGACGCGGCGAAAGCCGAGGCGCAGCCGCGGCCGCTGCAGGGGGCGTAAAGCCGCCTCGACCCCATCGTTCGGAAAGACTGCGGATCTCTTGCGGGATCCGCGGGCGGACGCCGGCGCCCGCCCGGCGAGTCGGCGCGCGGCGCGGCCGGCCCGTCGCGCCCTTTGCTTTTAAAACAGCAAAGATACAGGCCGTCTCATTCGTCCGGCGCAGGTGTTTCAAAGACTTGGCCGGCATTCCTCAGATCCGTAACAGAGATATAACAGCGCGAAAAACGCGCGTTTACAGTGCGGAACAGGCGCGGGCGGTTGTGGCGGGCCGTCCGGGCCGGAGCCGGTTCTCGCGGTAGCCTGCTGCAGTGCACCACCGTAAATCGACCGTT
>NZ_SPDV01000079.1 GCF_004564275.1 Sphingomonas parva (ex Maeng et al. 2020) | reverse complement strand
TGGTCGGTATAGCCGTCGGCATAGCCGTCATTGTCGCGGTCGGCCCAGATCGCGCCGGCGAGGCCGCCGACCGCGGCGCCGATCGCCGCGCCCTCGATCGGGTTCAGCCCGCCGACCGCCGCGCCGACGCCGGCGCCGACCCCCGCGCCGATCGCGGCGCCGGTCCCGGCGCTCTCCAGCGTCTCATTGTCCTGGTAGCTCGAGCAGGCGGCGAGCGGCAGCGCGCCGGCGAACAGCAGCGAGATCAGCGTCTTCTTCATGGATCTACTCCCTGACAGGCGCGGAGCGGGGCGCGACGGAGGCCGCGGGGCAGTGAACCGCGCAATGTGACAAGGCCGAAACGAGACACGAGGGCCCATGTTCCTCCACCCCCGTCGCACCCCCGCCTCCGCTCGCCGCATGGGGCGTGAGCGACAGCTTCGTCGCGCCAGAACGACTAAACCCCTCTCCCCTTCAGGGGAGAGGCCGGGAGAGGGGGAGTCGCTGAGAGACCAGGATCTCCTCGAACGAGCCAGGCGGATGCGCCGCGACATGCCCGAGCCGGAGCGGAGGCTGTGGCTCGCCCTACGCGCTCGCCGTTTCGAGCAGGCGAAGTTCCGACGTCAGGTGGTCATAGGGCGCTATATCGCCGACTTCGCCTGCAGACAGCCAACGATGCTCGTGATCGAGGTCGACGGTGACACCCACGCTGGCAGCGGTGATTATGACGAGCGCCGCACCTCTTTCCTTGAGGACCGCGGCTATCGGGTGATCCGCTTCACCAACTCCGAGGTGATGACGAACCTCGACGGCGTCCTTTTCTCGATCGCGGAAGCGCTTGGGGCTCCCCCTCTGCCAACCATGAGCAGGTCTCCGTGCCCCCGGCACGGCTGCGTCACGCGGGGCGTGACGCACCTGCTCATCCCCTGAAGGGGAGAGGGCTCTACCATAGCGCTTCGTTGCCCCCTTCGCGTCCTTCGCGTTCCTTCGCGAGCTTCGCGTGAAACAAGCGGCCACGAAGACTGGCCCCAGCGTCTCCGATCTCCCGCGGCCCCTTCGTGGCGTCGTGCTCTTCGCGGCTTCGTGTGACATGCGGCGCTGGTGCAACCGCCGGACTGCGCAACGGTGACGCCAACCCCGGAGCCCGCGTCCGCGCCGCGTGACGCCCGTCCCCGCCCCTCGACAACCCCCGCCGCCGCCGCCACAAGCGCGGGCGCAGCGGCGGGAGGTGCGGATGAGGGTGGGCATGATCGGGCTCGGCGACATCGCCGCCAAGGCCTGGCTGCCGGTGCTGGCCGCGGTCCCGGGGATCGAGCTCCACCTCGCCACCCGCGATCCGGCCCGCCTCGCCGCGCTCGGCGACGCCTGGCGGATCCCCCACCGCCACGCCAGCCTCGATCCCCTGCTCGCCGCCCGCCCCGACGCCGTCCTCGTCCACGCCGCCACCGCCGCCCATCCCGCCCTCGTCGCGCGCCTGCTCGACGCCGGCATCCCGACCCTGGTCGACAAGCCGCTCGCCGACAGCCTCGCCGAGGCCGAGCGGCTGGTCGCCCTCGCCCGGGCGCGCGGCGTGTCGCTGATGGTCGGCTTCAACCGCCGCTTCGCCCCCGCGCTCGCCGCCCTGCGCGACGCGCCGCGCGACCTCATCCTCCTCCAGAAGAACCGGGCGACCCTGCCGGCGCCGCCGCGCGTGACCGTGTTCGACGATTTCATCCACGTCGCCGACACCCTGCGCTTCCTCGTCCCCGGCCCGGTCGCCCGCACCACGATCGAGCTGCGCCGCGAGGGCGCCGACCTCGCGCACGTCCACCTCACCCTCGCCGGCACCGGCCCGGCCGGCGCCTTCGCCGCGACCGGCACGATGAGCCGGATGAGCGGCAGCGACGAGGAATGGGTGGAGGCGATCGGCGGCGGCGGCAAGCGCCGGGTCGAGAGCCTGCGCGAGACGATCGTCCACCAGGCCGGCCGCATCGTCCGCCTCCCCGCCCCCGACTGGCGCCCGGCGACCTGGGTGCGCGGCTTCGAGGCGATGGCCGCGCACTTCCTCGCCGCGGTCGCCGCCGGCACGCTGCTCGACGCCGGGGACGCCCTCGAGACCCACCGCCTCTGCGAGGCGATCGTCGCCCGGGCGGAGGCGGCGGCCTGACCGGGCACCTCGGCCGCCGCCATGCGTTGGCACGGCGGGAGGAGAGACGATGAGCCCGGACATGAGCGACGAGCGGAGCGGCGAGAGCCCGAGCCCCGAGAACCCCAACCCCGATCCCGGCCACGGCGCCGGCGACATGGGCAAGGGCAGCTTCGACGACACCCACAAGGGCGAGGAGACTCCCTCCCGCCAGGGCCCGACCAAGGTCCCCATCCCCCATCACGAAGACGAGAAACCGGCCGGCTAGCCGCGCCCGCCACCAGGCGCGCCGAGCTCCTTCCGGCGAGCCGCGGCGCTGCGCCCCGGCCGAATTTCGGGGACACCAATTTCGGGGACACTATACTCAATTCGGCCCGCGACTCTCCCGCGATGCGCGGCGCGCAGGAATTAAGTATAGTGTCCCCGAAATTCCGGTGAGCGACGGCGCTGCGCCCCGGCCGAATGTCCACGCGAAGGCGCGAAGAACGCGAAGCCGCGAAGAAGCAATTTCGGGGACACTATACTTAATTCGGCCCGCGACTCTCCCGCGATGCGCGGCGCGCGGGAATTAAGTATAGTGTCCCCGAAATTCCGCAGGCGCGCCGAGCTCCTTCACGCGAGACCCTCGGCACCTTCGCGCCTTCCTTCTCCTTCGCGTCCTTCGCTTGGAAATGCTGCTTCGGTGCGATCGGCCGCGCCGACCGATCCTGCGCTGCGCCAGGGCAGCCCGCCCGTCGCGTCGTCGTGGCTTCCTGTGCCGAATGCGGCGCCAGGGCAGGAAGCACGGAAAAGGGGCGCCGCGGCCCGCGCGACGCCCCTCTTCAACGCCGGCCCCTCAGATCGTGTCGCGCAGGTCGATCGCCGGCGCCGCGGGCGCGGCGGCTGGCTTGGCCGGGGTGTTGGGCGCGGCCGGCGCCGCGAGCCCCTCGCAATCGCCTTCCTGGCTCTCGCGGACCTGCGGCTTGCCGTCGGGCCCGGCGGTGACCAGGGTCGAGCGGCTGCACACCTTGCCGCCGTTGGAGAAGGACACGAACGAGCGGCTGATCGTGTTCGCCGGCAGCGCCGCGCCCGGCGCAGCGCCGGCCATCGTCACCCGGCGCGGGTCTACGGCCGGCGTGCGCGCGGCCAGCGCCGCCGCCTGGCGCATCATCGCGTCCATCTGCCGGTCCATGTCGGCGAACATCGCCTCGAACGCGGCGAACGGGTCGGCGACCTGCCGAACGGGAACGAGCACGACCTGCGGCGGCACCTCGCCCGTGTAGCGGACCAGGCCGACCCGCCCGTCGGGCAAGGCCACCTTGAGCAATTTCACGGCCTCGGGCCGCGCCGCGGCCGGCGCGCCGCCCGCCAGGGCCGGTGCGGCCGCAACCGCCCCGGTCAGCGCCAGCGCGGCCAGAACAGGCTTGAGCATCGACTCTCTCCTCGAAGGATCAATGGGAGCCGAAAACTGTCGCCCGAAAGCTGAACGCCCGATGACCGATGCGGACCGATCGCACCGCCTCACCGTCAGCGCCGCGTCCGTTACCGCTGCCCGATTTCCCCGCCCCTCGACGCCGCCTGCGGCGGCGCTCTGGACAGGCTGCGCCGCGAAGAACGCGAAGCCGCGAAGAAAAAAAGTCTTCAACCCAGACCCGTCACCCCGGCGCAGGCCGGGGTCTCCGGTCGGACAGACACCGCCGCCAATGGAGGGCTCTAAATGGGCGCTTCGCGCCCAATCGTCCTGCGCCGCTCCTGCGCATGGACCCGCCAGCTTCAATTTCGGGGACACTATACTCCAATTTCGGGGACACTTTACTCAATTCGGCCCGCGCCTCTCCCGCGGTGCGCGGCGCGCGGGAATTGAGTATAGTGTCCCCGAAATTAAAGCCCGCCTCAGCCCGCGCCCGGCTCACCGCGTCTGAAGCACCACACCCGCTCGGGCTCGGCGACGGGGGCGAGGCCGGCCTCGACCAGGCTGCGCAGCCGGCGGCGGACGTGGGGCAATTCGGCGGTTGGCCGCTGCCAGGCGCGGGCGCGC
>NZ_SPDV01000078.1 GCF_004564275.1 Sphingomonas parva (ex Maeng et al. 2020) | reverse complement strand
TCACAAGCGCGTGCAGCGCCTCCGGCAGACCGACAATCTGCTGTGCATCACCGGGCGCACGTTCCGTCCGCCGACGACCGACAGCCGGCATCGTTTCAGCGTCTACCCCAATCTGGCGCGCAAGATGATGCCCACGGGCGCGAACCAGCTGTGGGTGGCCGACATCACCTACGTGCGGCTGGCGGAGGGTTTCGTCTATCTCGCCGTGATCCTCGACGCCTGGAGCCGCCGCGTGGTGGGCTGGGCGCTGGCGGACCATCTCAAAGCTGACTTGGCTCTCGCGGCGCTCGACATGGCGCTCGCCGCCCGGGCGATCGCGCCTGGCGAACTGGTGCACCACTCTGACCGCGGCATCCAATATGCCTGCACCGCCTATGTCGAGCGCCTCACCGCGGCCGGGATCCAGCCGAGCATGAGCCGCGCCGGCTGCCCGTGGGACAACGCCATGGCGGAGAGCTTCATGCGCACGCTGAAGCGCGAGGAGGTCGACGGCCGCTGCTATCGCGATCAGGCCGACGTCGAGGCGCGGATCGCCATCTTCCTCGAGGAGGTCTACAACCGCCAGAGACTGCATTCCGCCCTGGCCTACCGGTCACCGGCGGCATTCGAACGCGACAATCGATTGCTATCGGCTCCGCCGCATGCGGCGCAGCCGATAGCGGTAGGCACAACAATCTGTGTCTAAGCTTTTTGTCTCACCGAGGGGGTGCACTCCAGCGAACTGGAAAGGCTCCTTCGTGGCTTCGTGCTCCTTCGTGGCTTCGTGTGAAATCAGGGCGCTGACAGGCACGCCGCGTTCTTCAAGCTATGCCCGGAATTCGTCTAGCAGAGACTCGCCACCGCAGCTCACTCGTCTGCCGGGCGTCTTCCGCGTTCGGCCATTCCAAACGTGCTACTCTCCTGGCGTGAGGACTCGCCGGTCAGGGGGAGAAACGGATGCCCGATGTGGAGGCACTGGCCCGGGTGGCAATAGGCTGCGGGCTCCGTGTCCACCGTCAGCTTGGCCCCGGCCTGCTCGAAAGCGTCTACGAGGCGCTGCTCGCTGCCAGTCTCGCGCGAGAAGGCCTTGCCGTCGAGCGCCAGGTGCCGGTCTCGATCGAGATCGATGGCCTTGCCTTCAAGGATGCTTTCAGGGCGGATATTGTCGTCGGCGGCCAGTTGCTGATCGAAGTGAAATCCGTTGAGCGTCTGACACCCATCCATTCCAAGCAGTTGCTGACATACCTGCGGCTGAGGAAAAGCCCCCTCGGCCTGTTGATGAATTTCGGAGGCGCGACATTCCGGGAAGGGCTCAAGCGCATCGTGAACGACTACCGAGCGCCCTATCCCGGTTCGGATCCGCCTTCGGCCCGCATGATCTGAATGGGGGCTGTCGGGTCTGTTCAGGGGCGTAACATTGGCGGGGGTGCAGAGGGGGGCGTGAAGTTCAGCAAGGAGTTCGGATCATGCGCAAGCTCATCGTCACCGCCCTCATCGCCGCCTCGGTTTCCGCGCCGGCGGCGGCGCAGTATCGCGGCGGCTATGACGGCGGCCGCGGCCGCAATGGCGGGATCGAGCGGCAGATCGACCAGATCGAGCAGCAGATCGACCGCCTGCGCGACCGTCGGCTGATTTCGGGGAACGAGGCGCAGCGGCTGTCGCGCCAGGCCGAGCAGATCGACCGGCTGCACGACCGCTATCGCCGCGACGGCCTGTCGCAGCGCGAGCATGCCGAGCTGCAGCAGCGCATCCAGGCGCTCCGCCATCGCGTGCAGAGCGAGCGCCAGGAAGGCCGCTACGACCGCCGCCGCTGAGGCGCGCGTCGTCCTGAGGCTTCGCGGCCGGGGGAGCCTGCTCCTCCGGCCGTTTGCGCGTCCGCGGCGGCGTGCGCCCGCGGCCGCTGCGTGTTGACGGGGCCGCCGGGGGCTCTCTAGAGCGAGGGTGCGGCCCGGGGCCGCCTTTTTGTTTCGCCTGCCAGGGAGCCCGAAATGGCCATCACGCCGCTCATGCCCGTCTATCCGCGCTCGCCGGTGCGGCCGGTGCGAGGGGAGGGGGTCTATCTCTACGGCGAGAATGGCGAGAAATATCTCGATTTCGCCAGCGGCATCGCGGTCAACCTGCTCGGCCACGGCCATCCGCACCTCACCAAGGCGATCCAGGACCAGGCGGCGACGCTGATCCACGTCTCCAACCTCTACGGCTCGCCGCAGGGCGAGGCGCTGGCCAAAAGGCTGGTCGACGCGACCTTCGCCGACACCGTCTTCTTCACCAATTCCGGCGCCGAGGCGGTCGAGTGCGCGATCAAGACCGCGCGCCGCTACCATCATCATCACGGCCGGCCCGAGAAGAACGTGCTGATCACCTTCCGCAACGCCTTCCACGGCCGGACGATGGCGACGATCAGTGCCACCGACCAGGCCAAATTGCGCGACGGCTTCGCGCCGATGCTCGAGGGCTTCACCGTCGTCGATTTCGACGATCTCGCCGCGGCCGAAGCGGCGGTCGACGACCGCACCGCCGGCTTCCTGGTCGAGCCGATCCAGGGTGAGGGCGGCATCCGCCCGGCGAGCCGCGAATTCATCCAGGGCCTGCGCCGGATCTGCGACGAGAAGGACCTGATGCTGGTCCTCGACGAGGTGCAATGCGGCGTCGCCCGCACCGGCACGCTCTACGCCTATGAGCATTACGGCATCGAGCCGGACATCCTCGCCTCGGCCAAGGGGATCGGCGGCGGCTTCCCGCTGGGCGCCTGCCTCGCCACCGAGAAAGCGGCGGCCGGCATGGTGATCGGCACCCACGGCTCCACCTACGGCGGCAACCCGCTCGCCATGGCGGCGGGCCAGGCGGTGCTCGACGTGGTCGACACCCCCGAATTCCTCGAGCATGTGCGCCGGATGGGCGAGCGCCTGCGCGGCGCGCTGGAGCAGATGATCCCCAATCACGACCATCTGTTCGAAAGCGTCCGCGGCCTCGGCCTGATGCTCGGCGTCAAGATGAAGACCGACAGCCGCGCCTTCGTCACCTATCTGCGCGACCACGGCCTGCTCACCGTCGCCGCCGGCGACAATGTGATGCGCGTGCTGCCGCCGCTGGTGATCGAGGATTCCCACGTCACCGAGTTCGTCGAGAGACTCTCCGAAGCGGCGCGGCAATACGAGGTGCCGGCGGCGGCGTAAGCGGCGCGGCGGACCTGTGCGGTCGTGCCGGAGTTGCCGCCACCCGGCCAACCGCTCCGGTTCCGTCACCACTTTATCGGGGCGGCTGAAGGGCGCGCTCCCCTCCACGACTTCGTGGAGGGGTTGGGGGTGGTGTGCAGACCGGATAGGGTGGTGACAGACTAGACCGGATACCTGGGTGACAGCTGTCTTATCGGCGAGGGAGACTCGCCGATGCCTTGGCAAGAGAGCTGTGCGATGGATGAGAGGGTGGCGTTCATCAGTGACTGGCTGGCGGGACATTGGACGGTGGTAGAGCTCGCCGGTCACTACGGAGTGAGCCGCAAGACGGCTTACAAGTGGATCGACCGGTACGCGTGCGAGGGCGTGGCGGGGTTGGCGGAGCGGTCGAGTGCGCCGCTGGTGCATGGCCGAGCGACGGACGAGATGCTCGTCGAGGCAATTTTGCAGCAGCGGGAGGAGCGTCCGAGTTGGGGCCCGCGGAAGATCATCGCAAAACTGGCACAGCGCCGTCCGGACTTGCCGTGGCCAGCGCCGTCGACGGCCGGCGAGATCCTGAAGCGGGCTGGCTTGGTGCAGTCGAGGCGCCGCCGAAATCGGGCGCCGCCGACGCTCGGCGGTCTGACGTGTGCGGAGCGCCCCAATCATGTTTGGGCGGTTGATCACAAGGGATGGCGTCGTCTTGGGGACGGGGAGCGCCTTGAGCCGCTAACGATCAGCGACAGCTTTTCTCGATACCTGATTGGCCTTTCTGCCGGCGCGACCACGCGCGGGGAGGAGGCGATGCCGGTGTTCGAGCGCGTTTTTGCGGCCTACGGGCTGCCCGAGATGATCCGCTCAGATAACGGCACACCCTTTGCCTCGGCCGGTGTCGTCGGCATGACCAAGC
>NZ_SPDV01000077.1 GCF_004564275.1 Sphingomonas parva (ex Maeng et al. 2020) | reverse complement strand
GCCCCGGCCGCGCCCACGCCCGCCGCGCGCCCCCGTGCCCTCCCCTGCCGCCCAAGCGCGTGCTAGCCTGCCGCCGAAAGCCCGGAGCACTAGATGGTCGGTCCCGCCCTGCTCGCCGCCCTGCAGCTCGCCGCCCCCGCGGCCGGCCCGCCGGCCCCGCTGCCCGGCGCGGTGCACCACATCAATCCCGTCGCCCGGCGCGAGACCATCGCCTACACCTGCCCGGACGGTGACCGCATTCTGGTCATGGACAGGACTCCGAATCGGCCCGCGAGGCTGCTCGCCGCCGCGCGCAACGGCGCTGCCCGAGGCCGGCCGCGACGCAGCCAACCCGGCGCTCGCGCGCATGATCGTGTCGGCGATCGTCCCCCAATGCGCGGACTCTTCGGACGAGATCCTGATCGTCGGCATGTTCGAGAAGAAGCAGCACATCGTCCATCTGCTGTGGACGGGAGACGAGGTCGTCGTCCCGCCGCCTCAGCGCTTCGGCGGCAGCGCGGAAGACTGCGCGCACTAGGGCCCTTCGCGCTTCGCCGTCCCTCGCGGACGCGCCGCGCGGCGCGCGCCGGAGGGCGCGCGCTTCCGGCCCCCGCGCGTTCCTGCTAGACTGGCCGCGACCAGAGGGGGGCCAGGCCATGTTCGGCATCCAGACTCCGATCGCGCTCGATCCCGGCGTCGGCGGCAATTGCCTCGCCGACACGGGGCTGCAGACCGCGGACATCATCATCTCGACGACGGCCGCGCCGGTGTCCGGAGCGATCCGCATCGGCACAGGATCCGTGGTCAGCCATGCCGCGCTCTTTGTCGGCGCGGGCATGGTCATCGAGGCGGTGGAGCAGGGGGTGGTCAAGCGCAGCCTGCAGGAGTCGCTCGCCCACGCCGCGCTGGCCGTCGCCTACCGGGTGCCCTTCATGACGCCCGCGATCGCGGCGAAGGTGGTGAAGCATGCCGACGCGAACCTCGGCAGCCAGTACACCACGCGCGGCGCGATCCTGTCCGCGGATCCGATCCTCTGCCGGATCGCCGGCGCGCAGCCGGCCGCCTTCTTCTGCTCGCAGCTGGTCATCGACGCGTTCCACAAGGCGGGCGTCGCGCTCACGACGATGCCGGCGCATTGCGTCACGCCGCAGGGGATCGCGAAAATCGCGATCGAGCGCCTCACCTACGTAGGCCATCTGCGGGGCAACCCCTCCTGGTTCCCGATCCTCTCGCCCTGACGGATGAGCAGGTGGACTCGGGGACTCCCAGGGCGCCGGAGGCAATGTTCAGGCCTCGAGCCGCCCGTCCCCAGGTCGTCATCCCGGCGCCATGATGGGGCCCCCATCCCGCGCGCCCGGGGGGCGAGCGGAGCCCCATCATGGATCTCGGGTCGGAAAGGCACCGGCGTGGAGGGCGCTCCCCTACCGCCCGTCCCCAAATCGTCATCCCGGCGAAGGCCGGGATCTCGGGTCGGAAAGGCACCGCGCCCAAGGGAGCGCATCCGCCCGTCCCCAGGTCGTCATCCCGGCGCCATGACGGGGCCCCCATCCCGCGCGCCCGGGGGGCGAGCGGAGCCCCATCATGGATCTCCGGTCGGAAAGGCACCACCCTCCAGCGGCCGCACTTCCTGCTCCCCGCCGCCCTTGCCGTCGCGCGACGCGATGCTAGGCTCGCGGAAAAGCCCCGGAGCGTCCTCGTGCTGCCTCACGCCCTGCTCCTCGCCCTGCAGCTCCCCGGCCCGGCCGCCGCGGCCTCGGCGCCGCCGCCGATCTTCTATCCCTACCGCCGCCCCGCTGCGCAGCGGATGACGGCGGCCTGGACCTGCGCGGACGGCGCCCGGGAGCTTTCGCTGGACACCACGCCGAAGCGGCCGCCGCGGCTGCTCGCCGCGTCGCGGGGCGGCGTCGCGATGCCTCAGGCGAGCCGGGACGCGGTCGACGCGGCGATCGCGCCCCTCGCGATCCTCGCCGTCCAGCCGGAATGCGCGACCAACGCCGATCGGATCAGGATCATCGGCCTGATCGGCCAGCGGCAGCACGCCGTCTGGGTCGATTGGACGGGAAACGAGATCCGGCTCCGCGGTCCGGAGCACGTCCGGCTGATCCCGGCCGAGTGAAGGCCGGGCGCCGCCCGCCGCGCAACGCCCGATCACCTCGCGCGACGAAGCCAGGCCTCCTCCCCCTTGATGAGGAGGAATGTGACGCCGCGCCGGATCATGCCGGGGGCACGATCCGGGCGTCACATGGTGGGGGTGGACTCGAAGCCATGCGAGGCGTTCACGGATGCGCTCACACGCTGAGCCGCCGCCCCAACGCCCCCCTATTCCCCCTTCGCCGTCCCTCCCGCCAGCGCGCGCAACCGCGCCTCGTAGGTGTCGATCATCTCCCGCGCCCGGGCCTCGTGCTCGGCCAGGCTGCCCTCGCCGCCGAAATAGGCCTCGCGCAGGAACGGCTCGGCGGTCGCGCGGCCGCATTGCTCAAAGCCGGCGCGCAGCGGCGCCAGGAACGTCTCCGCATAGGCGATCTCGGCCCGCGCCCGGCGCAGCGGATCGGTGCCGGCCGCGGCCAGCGCCTCGCGGGCGCGCTCGATCCGCGCATCGTCCCGGCTGGTCTCGAGGATCGCCTGCATCGTCGCGGCGATGTCGCCCCAGCGCGCGAGCTCGGCCTCGGGCGCGGCCGACGCGCCGAGATGCGCGGCGATCCGCCGCTGCCGCGCGGCCGGCGCCGCCGCCGCGACCGGCGTGAAGCCATAGGCGCCGACGCACATCTCGGCGACCCGCCCGAGCGCCCCGTCGATCCGCGCCAGGCTCCCCGCCGCCCGCCAGTCGAACGCCTGGGCGGAGGCGGCGGAGGGCCCGGCGAGCGCCAGGGCGAGAATCAGGATGCGCAATGTCTTTCCTCCAGGAGCCGCGCGCGGGTCGCGCGGCGCGGGGGGCGACTGGACTGGAAGGAGCTAAGAGGGGGTTACCATTCCTCCCCGGTACGGGGAATGACGAGGCGCGCCGTGGTCCGACCACGGCTGCAGGCTGCTGGGCGCAGCCTGCACCTCGTCATGACCAGCCGAAGGCGGTGGTGGGGGGGCTGGCACGACCGATACCCGGCCTCCCCTACTCCTCCGCCCTAACCACCGGAGGTGCTGGCTGCTTCGCCTGCGCCGCCAGCGCCTCGTCCAGCCTCTGCAGTTGCTCCGCAGTCCTGCGGGCTTCGGCGCGTCTCTCAGAGGGGAGCCTCTGATCAAGGCTCGCGCGTGTGAGCGCCAGGATGATCTGATAGTTCGATACTCGCGCCATCAGCGTCTCCGCCAAGGCGTGCTGCGCCCCCTCACGCCTCGAACGCCAGACCTGCCGCGCCACCGTCATGCTCCGGACAGCGTCTCTGAAAAATGTCCGATCCGTTGGCGCCATATTCGTGCCCGCACTCTCCGCACCTGAGCACATAGATCGTCTGGTTGTGATCATTCCCTGGTTGGCCGGTAGCGCGGAGGACCTCTTGCCTATTCCGGTTCACGTAGCCGATCTCGGTCGTACCCTTCGCGCTAGACCGGGTGCCGCCCTCCGAACACTCTCCAGCGAGCGTGCCTCCTGCCTCGGCGCCCTCCGTTCCGCGGACCTTGCTCGACAGCTTTCCGATGGCTGCGGCAACGCCGTCGTAGGTCGCGCTCGCGCCGCTTTGCGCCGCGCTCGCGACATAGCCCGATGCGGTCCGCACCTGGCTGACCCCGCCGCTCGCGATGCCCACGGCGGCGGACGCGGCCCACTCCGATGTCTCCTTCAGTACGACAAAGCCGTCCGAGAGCTTGTCCGAGAGCAAGCCGGTAACCTCGCTGAGGTGCCGTCCGAAGCTCTCCGCCGCGCTGCGCACGAACGCCTTGAACTCGGCGATCTGCTCGCTGCTGAGGATTCGCTTGATGCTCGACACCGCAAAGTCGATGATCGACCGGACAAGCTCGATGCCGATCTCCAGGCCGTGGCCGAGACGCAGCAGCAACGCTTCGCGCTCGTTCTCGCTGAGCGCGCCATAGCCGTAATAGACGGCCCCGACGGCGGCGCAGGTCATCGCCACGGGGTTCGACAGCGTGAGCGCCGAGCCGACGGTGACGACCGCGCTCAGCGGATTGCCTAGCAGGATCTGCCCCGCCGCGATCACGACCACCGGCGCGGCATAGCCGATCCCGAACCCGGTCTTCGCCGCCTCGAGCACGCGGCCGGACCGTTCGACGGTCGGGATGTCGGACGTGCGCATCTCGGCGATGTGGCGGTCGATGAACTCGTTGATCGCGCCGGCGACGTGGTAGGTCGCTCCCACCGCGCGCACGATCACGCTGCTGCCAATGTCCAAAGTCAGCTTCGCAGCCATCGCCGCGGTTGCCGCTGTTGCCATATCCCACCCCCCACGGAAACTCTGTCGGACCATTAGACTGGCGAGGTGCGACGCATGCGTCCAGAGGCTTGATGAACGCCAGGCTCGCGGTGCCCTCCCCTTCTACTCCGCCTTCACCACCGGCGGCATTCCGCCCCCTTACGAGGGATGATCAGGCCGCCCTGCGCCCGGCAGCGCCGCGAACTGCCGGGGGCAGTTCACACACGATCATGACCAGCCGTAGCCTCTGCGGAGGCTGGTGGAGGGGCCTGCCCCACGTGCGCCGTAAGCGCCGCGTCGATGCACGCCCAGGACGGCGCGCTCGCCGTCCAGATCACATCCTGCGGCGCCCCCGGCTCCGGTTCGTCGAGCGTGCCGACCATGAACAGGTCGCCATGTGCCCCGCACATGGCTGCCCACTGCCGGGGGCAGCGGGCACCTGTTCATCACCACCAGATGCGCCCGCTCCTCCGACGCGCTGAACATGTGCGTGCCGCACGTCGGGCAAAAGCTCGAATCATATGAACAGGTAGCTATGTCCCCGACATAGCTAGCGACTGCCGGGGGCAGTCGCGACCTGTTCATTTGCCGCTGTCGGCGACGCTGCGATAGTCGGCCAGCGCCCCCTCCACCCGCATCCCGTCGCGCGCAACCATGGTGAGCAGGTCATCATGTTCCCCGAACATGATCGCTTAGCGTGGGGCGCTAAGCGCCTGCTCACTGGTCGAGCCGCTGCCGCAGGCGAGATACTGGCACACCCGGCACCAGCACTGCCGCACCGCGAGGATCGGCGGCGCGGCGGTGTAGCGGATGTCCCACTTCGCGGACTGCGTGTCCTTGACCCAGCCGAGCAGATCTTCCGGATAGAGAGCGAAGTCCTTGTCGTAGCCGCTTGTATCGCCGAGCAGCCAGCCTTGGCCCACCAGCTTCTCGACGACATAGTTTTCGAACGGCTTTTCGTGATGCGCTTCGCTCACCGGGTTCGAGATCAAACCGCGCGAGGACGCCGGCGGCGTGCCCACCGGCGGGGACAAGGACGAGACCGTCCTCAAGCCGATCGGCGCCGGGGGATCGCCCGCCCCCGGCAGCACCCCCGTTTATCTGCTCGACCTCATCCGCCGACTGAACAGCCTGTTCGGGGACAGGGCCGAGCGCCAGAAAGGACTTGCGAGGTTGCGTACGTTGGTCACCGGCGCCCGCGCCGCGGCCGGCGGCGGGAAGCACCAGGTCATCGTGTCGAGCACCCGCCGGCCCTCCTCCTTCCGCACCACCCAGCCGATCCTTCTCGGAAACAGCTCCGGCGGCGGCAGCGGGTCCGGCTCCGGCATGATCAGCGCCGGGTCGATCCCGAACCTGAGCGCCAGCTCCTGCTGCTTGGCCGTCATCCGGTAGCGGTTGCACATTGCGCGGCTCCCCCTGTTGCCGGCTCCTTCTAGCCGCGATCGTCGCACGGACGATAGCGTCGCGGAGCCGGGCAGCCTGCGCGGCCGCCGCCGCACCCTGCGCCCTCCGCTCGGCCGCGCCTTGCTGCCGCGCATGCGCTTCCCGCGCCGCGTTCCGGTCGACGCTCGCGCGCGCTTCTCTCTGCCGCTTTCCATATCCACCGAAGAGTCCCATTTCGCCTCCTCCACCCGGCAAGGCCGGGCCTGTGTCTGCCTGATGCGTGTCCGTGAACGACTCCCCACTGCAACCTGGCGCCAAGTCGCAGCGGGAAGCAGGAAGCCTCCAATCACGCCGCTGGCTACGATTGGCGTTGGGCCAGGGCGGAAGCCTGGGAGGCTTCGGCTCGGATCATTCTTCTGCCCGCCTCAGAACCGCGGCCGCGGCCCGGCGGGATCCGGCGTCGGGCGGATGGGCCTGGAGCGACGTCGGCTCCGCGGCTTCTGCCCGTGTCCGGGATCGGCAATCGTCAGCAACGCAACCGGGACATCGATGTCACGCTCTTCCGGGATCACCCGCACAACGGGATGATCCCCGTGCCGGCACGCGCGTGCCGGCGTCGCCCCCCGTCCCCCTCAGTCCTTCCAGATGACGATCGGCCGCGGCCGCGGCGGCGGGGCCGGCTCGGGCTCGGGCTCCTCGCACTCGCGGGCCTCGATGATCGCGAGGTGGTTCCTCAGCAGGTCCATCACCCGGCCCGCCGCGCCGGGCGTGATCTCGCCCTCGGCGACCGCCGCCATCAGCGCCTTCGACGCCTCGTGGACGTCGGTGCGGCTGTCGAGCGGCGGCAGCGCGAAGGCGACCGGCTCCTCCTTCCCGGCCGGCGCGGCGTGCTGCAGGCACAGGCGCAGCGCGACGAGGTTTCCGTCCAGCGCCTTGGCGACGAGCTGGCGCGTGATCGTCTCGAGCTCGCCCTCGACCAGCGCCTCGACCAGCCGCGTCCGCTTGTTGCGCGCGCCCTGCGGCCGGCCGGGATTGCCCGGCTTGAACTGGGTGGCGGCGCGCCCGCCCGGCGCGACGTGGGTTTCCGGAATGCCTTCGCTCATCATCTGCTCCCTTCGAATCGGGACCGCGCCTGCCTCACGCTTCGTCGCGCGGGCCGGCAAGCGCCGGACGCGCCGGCAGAAGAACAGACATAGAACAGAGTTGCGAAAATGTCAAGTCTTTCCGAGCGGAACGGACCTCGCCATCCTGAGCCGCTCCCTGTCGCTAGCACGTAAAGATGTCCGGCTTTCGTAGCACATCAAATGTCCGCTTCTTTCCTGTTCGACCTGTGGGATCGTGGGCGGTGCGGAGCACCGACCAGGAGGCCACAGGTCGGCCGCCGAGCAGACTTAAGCGGCCGATTTCGTGGGTCCTCCCTGTTCGATGACCAGGCGGCCATCGCTCATGTAGCCGGCGAGGCGCCTCGGACCGTGATAGATCGCGATGGAGCCGTCGCCTTGCTGACGCACCTGGACGGTCGCCTTGACGTAGTGACGGCGGTGACGCTGCTCGGGAATTTGCAGCACCAAGCCCTCGAAGCGGATGCAATTGTCGTTGCTGACGACCCGCTCGTGCTTGGCGCAGAGCACGCCGGCGAGATCGCCGACGAACGGGACAAAGGCATCACCCTCCTCGGCCGCAGCGACCGCGAAGCGGTCATTGTGCTCGAAGATGTAGCTCTCGCTGAGGAAG
>NZ_SPDV01000076.1 GCF_004564275.1 Sphingomonas parva (ex Maeng et al. 2020) | reverse complement strand
GCTTGGTCATGCCGACGACACCGGCCGAGGCAAAGGGTGTGCCGTTATCTGAGCGGATCATCTCGGGCAGCCCGTAGGCCGCAAAAACGCGCTCGAACACCGGCATCGCCTCCTCCCCGCGCGTGGTCGCGCCGGCAGAAAGGCCAATCAGGTATCGAGAAAAGCTGTCGCTGATCGTTAGCGGCTCAAGGCGCTCCCCGTCCCCAAGACGACGCCATCCCTTGTGATCAACCGCCCAAACATGATTGGGGCGCTCCGCACACGTCAGACCGCCGAGCGTCGGCGGCGCCCGATTTCGGCGGCGCCTCGACTGCACCAAGCCAGCCCGCTTCAGGATCTCGCCGGCCGTCGACGGCGCTGGCCACGGCAAGTCCGGACGGCGCTGTGCCAGTTTTGCGATGATCTTCCGCGGGCCCCAACTCGGACGCTCCTCCCGCTGCTGCAAAATTGCCTCGACGAGCATCTCGTCCGTCGCTCGGCCATGCACCAGCGGCGCACTCGACCGCTCCGCCAACCCCGCCACGCCCTCGCACGCGTACCGGTCGATCCACTTGTAAGCCGTCTTGCGGCTCACTCCGTAGTGACCGGCGAGCTCTACCACCGTCCAATGTCCCGCCAGCCAGTCACTGATGAACGCCACCCTCTCATCCATCGCACAGCTCTCTTGCCAAGGCATCGGCGAGTCTCCCTCGCCGATAAGACAGCTGTCACCCAGGTATCCGGTCTAGTCTGTCACCACCCTATCCGGTCTGCACACACCCCCTGCCCCCTCCAGCAAGTGCTGGAGGGGGGAAGGACGGCGAACTCGGTCGCAGCATGCCCCCTCCACGGCTTCGTGGAAGGGGTTGGGGGTGGTGGCGGAGCAGAGAGCTCCCCTCCCTGCAAGGGAGGGGCTGGGGGTGGGTCGCGAGCGGAGCGAGCTCTGCGGCGCCCGGGCACCGATGGGCGTCTTCGGCCCCATCGAGGGGCCTCAGCCGCACCCCACCATCGGTAGGTGCGTCACGCCCCGCGTGACGCAGCCGTGCCGGGGGCACGGCGACCTACCCATCCCTCCCTCAAAGGGAGGGGAAGAAGCTCAGCCGCAATAGCTCGGCAGCGGCACGGGCGCGCTGCCGTCGCGCTGGTGCCAGGTTGTCTTGGCTGTCCTCCCTGTGGGCGAAGCCCATGGGGAGGGGGACCAGGCGAAGCCTGGTGGAGGGGCCGGGAGGTGGTCGGCCTTCCCGGCCCCTCCACCGCGCTGCGCGCGGTCATGTCGAGGTTGCCCTGTCCGCCGGACAGGGCTGAGCCGTGCGGGGCACGTCTCACCTCGACATTCCCCATCCGCTTCGCGGACAGGGAGGATTGAAAATTAGCCGCAATAGCTCGGCAGCGGGACCGGGGCGCTGCCGTCGCGCTGGTGCCAGGCACCGTCGGTGCCGCGATAATATTGGCCCGGGCCGACCTTGGTGCGGAACAGCTCGCAGGCGGTGGTCGCGGCGACCTCCTCGATCTTGGCGCCGCGCTTGGCGGCGAGATCGGTGTAATAGGCACGGCGCTTGATGTTGACCGAATCGACCTGGGCGCGGAGCGCGGCGGAGGGCGATCCGACGATGCCGAGATAGCCGTCGGCCTGCTCGCCGGCCTGGCCGCTGGCGCGCAGCTCGGCGGCGGCGTCGCCCTGGAGCATCGCATAAGCCGCGGAGGCACCGCCCGCGACGGCGAACACCGCGATTCCGGCGGCGACGATCAGCTTGAGACGGCGGTTCATGGTCAGAATACTCCCGGATTCTTCTCGATGAGATCGCGCACGTCCTCCTGAAGACGAACCACGACCTCCTGCCTGATATTGATGTTGAGGTTGATCTCGATCGGTTTCTCCGGCGCGCTCACCTGAACGCATCCGGCCGTCGAAACCAGCACCGGCGCGAGCAGGAGAAACCTCCCGACCGCACCCTGCGTCGAACGCAGTCTCGTCAATATCGCCGCTTTCATCGCACAGTCTCGCTTTCTTTGGGCTGAACAGGGGTGAATTGCACCGGGGGCTGCGCCGGCGGCCGCGCGGGCGCCGGCGGGGCGGGAGAATCGTCCAGCGGCGACGGAAAAGCCGATTGCTCGCGCAGCTTCTCCGGCAGGACCGACTGGATGAGGTTGGACGGATCCTCGAACGAGCGGGCGGTGGCGAGCAGCGCCCGGAACGGCCCACGCACGGTGATGTTGAACTCGAACGGGATCTTGGCGAGCTGGCCGAGCGCCCGGCGCGCGACGAGGCCGCTGATCCCGCCCCCGGCCGGCGCCACGGTCAGCACCGGATCGCGGGCGACTCCGTCGAGCTCGATTCCGGCGACGAACTCGCCGTCGAGCGCGCCGTCGAGGGCGATGGTGAGCTTGCTGTAGCGCATCGATTTCAGCGCATCGAAGGCGAGCTTGCCGTAGGTGCCGAGATCCTTGTCGGTGAGCTCGCCGACGTAGGAGAGGGTGCCGCCCCCTTCCCGCGCGATCAGATGGCCGCCGACGATGCGGCCGCCCTGCTGATCGAAGACCATCGGGATGATCCCGTCGAAGGTCCCGGTGGCCGAGATGTTCGAGAATTCCATCTGCTGGATGAAGCGGGCGGCGTCGAGGCCTGTGACGCGGAACGTCAGCTGCTTGGTGCTCGGCTGGGAGAAATCGAGGATGGTCTCCTCGAGCGACAGCTCTCCGCCGGCGAACGGCCAGCGTCCGCCCTCCACCCGGACGCGCAGGCCGGGGAGGAGCTGGTAGCGGATGCGCCCGTCGAAGACGTCGATGCCGGTGCGGATCAGATCGACCTCGGCGAGCTGGCCGGGCGCGCTGGCGAGGCCGAGCAGGTCGGTGAAATGGACCGTCGACTTGAAGCCCTCGACCGGGCCGAAGGCGGCGGCGAAATCCATGTCGTCGGTCGCGAACGTGGCGGTGCTCGTCGTCCCCTGCGAATCCCAGCGTATCTCGGCATCGCCGCGCAACACCCCCCTGACCAGGGCGATCACGCCGGTGGTGAGTCGGGTCAGCGCCTCGGGCTGGAAATTCTCGTCGAAGCGGATGCCGGGGACGGCGAGCTTCGCCCGGCCCGCGCCGCTGTTCAGCGAATGGGCGATGTCCGCCTGCATCACCCTCGTGCCGGTCTCCGGATCGTCGAGCCAGCCTCCTGCCGCGATCGCGTTGTTCGACAGCGTCAGGCGGAAGTCGGGTGCGACCAGGGGATGGAAGCGCGCCGGATCCATCGTGTCGGCGACGCGCAGCGCGCCCTGCATGGCGAGGTCGCTTCCGGCCAGCGACCAGCGGCCGGCGCCGTCCGACAGCAGCAGGGGTACGGCGGCGAGGCGGGCGCTGAGCCCCGAATAGCGGCCGGAAACGCCCGGTCCGCCGAACCGCCCGGTGAACGAGGCGATGTCGAGCCGGTTGGCGGCGTCGGCGGGGCCGAGGCGGACGGCGAGATCGGAGGCGGTGAAGCCGGGCCCCTCCAGCCCGAACAGCAGGCGCGAGGCGGCAATGCTGACCGGCGAGCTGCCGAGCGTGCCGGCGAAACGCGGCGCGCGCACCGAGGCCCCGCCCGCGACGACGCCGCCCGGGGTCTTCCACACCAAAGCGCGCCCGGTCGGGCAGAGCGAGAAGGCGGCCGCGCCGAGACGCAGCGTGCCGGTCGTGAAGCTCCGGACCCGCGCTGGCAGGCAGGTCTCGCCCAGAGCGAAGCCGCCGCGGCCGTCGAAGCGCGCGGCGATCGGCAGCACCAGCCCGGTGACGCTGCCTCCGTCGAACGGCCCGTCGATCGTCGCGACGGTGTCGATGCTGGTCACGCCGCCGCCGGCGGCGCGGAAGCGTACCGGGCCGAGCGCCAGCCGCGACCCGCCGGCGGTGAGCGGGGCGACACGGCCGACGCCCTCGATCGCCCCCCCGAGCGCGGGCTGGCGAAGCGCGACCTGAACGGCCGTGAAGCCGCCGCCGGACAAAGCGAGAGTACCGTCGATCCGCGAGAGGCCGCTCGGCCAGGCGTAGGTGACGCCCTCCCCGCCCTCGAGGGTCAGGCGCGCGCCGCTCCGGCTGAGCGCGATCAGCCGCTCGAAGCGCAGCCCGGCGCCGTGGCTGTCGCGGACCAGGCGGATCGAGCCGGCCGCGTCGAAGGCGCTGCCGGCCCTGCGCAGCGCGGCGGCCAGCGCCTCGCCGACCCGCTCGAGCGGCGTGCCGCCGGCCGAGCCCAGAGCGTCGATCGCCCCGGCAAGGAGCGGCACGGCGGAGACCCCGCGCGCGCCGGCATCGGCCTGGAGGGACAAGGAACCGGTCTTCAGCGACAGAGCGTAGCGTCCGTCGATCCGGGTGCGGCCCGCAGCGACCTCCCCGACGCGCGCCGAGGCGGCGGCGAGATTGACCGCGCCGGCAGTCCGTCCCGCATCGCCTTCGAAGCCGATGCTGCCGGCGAGCGCGCCGAGCCGGTTCGAATCGAGCCGGAGGCCCGCGGCGGCGAGCGACGCCTTGCCGCGCCAGGCGTTCAGCGCCTCGGCGAGCTGCACGTCGAGCCCGAGCCGCGGCTCGGCGACGAGGAATTCGCCGCAGCCCAGAGCGGCGGCACGGACCGGTCCGGCGAAGCCGGGCCTGCCCTTCGCGATCGCCACCGCGCCGGTCGCGAACGGCGCGGCGATGCGGCAGGTGCCGAGCTGGAGCGCCCGGGCGCTCGCCGCCATGCGGCCGCGGAACCCGTCGGCGAGATTGCCGCGGCCTTCGAGTCCGATCCCGATCCGGCCGGCGGGGGTCTCGAGGCGGAGCGAGGCGTCGGCGACATCGACGGCCTGGTCCGGGAAGCGGAACGGCGCGCCGCTCGGCGGCGGCAACAATTTGTCGATCTGCCCGAGGCTGATCCGGCCGTCGACCACCCTGCCGCGGAGGCGAACACCGCGCGCCGTGATCAGCGCGATCTTCGGCCGCCTGAGGCCCGTCCAGCTCAGCTCGATCTCGACCGATTTCGCGACGAGGTCCGGATCGCCCGCCTTGCCGATGACGACGTCCTCGAGCCGCTGCCGGCCGAAGCCGATGCTCTTGACGGTGTAGCTGCCCTCGACGCCGCGGCGGGCGAGCTCGCGGCCGAGGAAGGTGGAGGCGATCTGCATGCGCAGCGCCCAGGCCAGAGCGAGCGCGGCGACGAGCACGAAGAGGATGACGGGCAGGACCAGCCGCCGGCGCCGCCGGAGCACCGTGCCGCCTTCCGGCGCGTCGCCGGGCTGCCGTTCCGGCGCCTCCGGGTCCTGCTCGTCCACCCGCGCGACCCTAGCCCCTGGGCGCCGGACGCGCGTCGCGGACCTGCTTCGACATCATGGCTGGCTCAACCTCCATGCCCCCGCTCCGTTCCGGCCCCGTCACTTTCCCGCTGTAGCGCGCGAGGTTTGCCTAAGGCCATGGCCAAGCTTATTCTCGCCTTAATGGCCGATCAGCAACCTGACGCGAGCGGCCACCGCGCCAGGCTGCGCCAGCGGCTCCTGGACGGCGGCCCCGATGCCCTGCTCGACCACGAACTGGTCGAGTATCTGCTCGCCCTGGTCATCCCCCGCCGCGACACCAAGCCGCTCGCCCGCAAATTGATCGACCATTTCGGCGGCTTCGGCCCTTTGCTCTCGGCGGAGCACGAGGCGATCGCCCGCGCCGGCGAGATCAGCGAGAGCGCGGTGGCGGCGATCAAGATCGCCCAGGCGGCCTCGCTCCGCCTGCTCGAATCGAAATTCCGCCAGGCGCCGGTGCTCGGCAGCTGGCAGGCCTTGCTCGACTATCTGCGTGCCGACATGGCGTTCAATCCGGTCGAAAGGGTGCGCGTCCTCTATCTCGACGCCAAGAACCGGCTGATCCGCAACCTGCCGATGTCGGAGGGCTCGGTCGACGAGGCGGCGGTCTATGTGCGCGAGGTGATCCGCAAGGCGCTCGACTATCACGCGACGGCGATGATCCTGGTCCACAACCACCCGAGCGGCGACCCCTCCCCCAGCCAGCAGGACATCCGCCTGACCCGCGAGATCGTCGAGGCGGCGCGCCCGCTGCGCATCTCGGTGCACGACCACGTCATCGTCGGGGCGAACGGCCATGCCAGCCTGAGGGCGATGGGGTTGATCTAGGCGTAGCGGCAAGGAAGGCGCCGCCGCACCGGGGCGGGGAGGAACAGGCGTTTCCTGTAAGGAACAGGGAATCCGGGGACCGCGAGGGACGAAGGCATGGCCGATGTCCGCCCCCTGCCCCTCCCTGCGGCGCCCTGCCCTGCTGCACTGCACACCGTAAATCGACCGTTGTTTACGGTGAATCCGCTGCAGCGCAGCAAAGCTGCGGCGTCGGCCCGATCCGCAGGGATGCAGGCGCGGGAGCGCCCGATCCAGGCCCGGCGCAGGCAGCGGAGCAGGCGCGCGCGGCGCGGCAGCGATCGAGGCCCTGGATCGGCGGGACTTCACCGCAATATGCGGGCGCCGGCCACCTCTAAAGCCGGCGTACGCGCGCGATGCGCATCATCAAGGCTTCACAATCGAAAGAGCCAACGCGAGACCAAGCGGGAGCCGAAGGGCCGCCGCGCAGAGTAGAACATATCATGAACAACGTTCAAAGTCAAACCAGTATGGCGGCCCGGCAAGCGCCGCGCCGCGGCTGAAAGTGGCCGAGTCCGGACCTTCCGCTCTTGGATGATCAACGCGAAACGCGGACCTTTCGGCTGCGCGGCCGTCTAGCCGCCAGCTTCTGACGCAGCTCCAGATGCTCCATCAGGAAGGGCTAATCAGCATCGGTTGGATTTGCAAAGTCGGCTTTCCACCGATAGTGTTGAAAAACTCCCCTTGCTGCCGTGACTCCGCTCTGATTCAATCGTCCTGCCAGAGCGGGAGGCGAGCCGATGATGGGCGAGCGGACGGTGATGCAGGAGGCGCTGTTCTACGGGTTCAGCCTGGAGCGCCACGTCCCTGACGACCACCTGCTGCGGCGGATCGATCGGTTCGTCGATCTGGCCGACATTCGCGAGCACCTGCGGCCCTTCTACAGCGCGACAGGGCGGCCCTCGATCGATCCGGAGCTGATGATCCGTATGCTGCTGATCGGCTATTGTCTCGGCATTCGTTCCGAGCGGCGCCTCTGCGAGGAGGTGCATCTCAATCTCGCCTACCGCTGGTTCTGCCGGCTTGGCCTCGACGGGGCGGTGCCGGATCACTCGACCTTCTCGAAGAACCGACACGGCCGCTTCCGCGACAGCGATCTGCTGCGCCGGCTGTTCGAGCTCACCGTCGAGCGCTGCCTGCTCGAGGGGCTGGTCGGCGGCGAGGGCTTCGCGGTCGACGCCAGCCTGATCAAGGCCGACGCCAACCGGCAGCGGGGGGTTGCCGGCGGCGAGGGACTTCCTGCGGAGGCGA
>NZ_SPDV01000075.1 GCF_004564275.1 Sphingomonas parva (ex Maeng et al. 2020) | reverse complement strand
TGTAATAGGCCCGAAACGCCTCGAAGCGCTGCACTTGGGCAGCACGGTCTGTCGACGGCGGCTCCATCGCTTCCTTCAGCGTCAGGTGAAATCGCTCATGGCGGCCATTTTGCTGCGGTTTACCCGGCATGATGCGCTCGTGGCGAATGCCGAGTTTGGCCCACCAGACGCCGAGCTTGGTCATGCCGACGACACCGGCCGAGGCAAAGGGTGTGCCGTTATCTGAGCGGATCATCTCGGGCAGCCCGTAGGCCGCAAAAACGCGCTCGAACACCGGCATCGCCTCCTCCCCGCGCGTGGTCGCGCCGGCAGAAAGGCCAATCAGGTATCGAGAAAAGCTGTCGCTGATCGTTAGCGGCTCAAGGCGCTCCCCGTCCCCAAGACGACGCCATCCCTTGTGATCAACCGCCCAAACATGATTGGGGCGCTCCGCACACGTCAGACCGCCGAGCGTCGGCGGCGCCCGATTTCGGCGGCGCCTCGACTGCACCAAGCCAGCCCGCTTCAGGATCTCGCCGGCCGTCGACGGCGCTGGCCACGGCAAGTCCGGACGGCGCTGTGCCAGTTTTGCGATGATCTTCCGCGGGCCCCAACTCGGACGCTCCTCCCGCTGCTGCAAAATTGCCTCGACGAGCATCTCGTCCGTCGCTCGGCCATGCACCAGCGGCGCACTCGACCGCTCCGCCAACCCCGCCACGCCCTCGCACGCGTACCGGTCGATCCACTTGTAAGCCGTCTTGCGGCTCACTCCGTAGTGACCGGCGAGCTCTACCACCGTCCAATGTCCCGCCAGCCAGTCACTGATGAACGCCACCCTCTCATCCATCGCACAGCTCTCTTGCCAAGGCATCGGCGAGTCTCCCTCGCCGATAAGACAGCTGTCACCCAGGTATCCGGTCTAGTCTGTCACCACCCTATCCGGTCTGCACAATCACGTCTCCCCTCCACGACTTCGTGGAGGGGCCGGGGGTGGTTCTTTCTTCCTTCGCTCAATGACCGGCCCCGCGCCCGGAGAAAGCAAGAAGAACCACCCCCGACCCCTCCAGCAAATGCTGGAGGGGAGAGCTACGTCGAGTAGGGCCGGAAGCCGCCATCGCGCCACCCCCTGCCGCACCGCGGCGCGCCGCGCGCCTCTTCCATCTGCGCGCGCCGGCCGCGCCGGTGCGGATCGGGGCGGAGATCGCGGAAGGGATCTGGGTGTCGCCGGAGGCCGCGGAGACGCTCGTCCTGGCGCCGTTCACCCGCGACACGGGCGGCCGCTGGCGTGCGGCCGACTTCGCGGATAGTTTGCCCGGCATGAGACCAGGCGATGCCATGCTCGCGAGAGCCCGATCGGCGGCGCGAACGGCCGCCGCAGCGGCGATCCTTGCCTCGTCGGCGACCGCGGGCGGGGCGGATCCCGCGGCGCCGTTCCACTGCGAGGCGCCCGGCGGCGATTACACGCCGACGCCGCTGGCGGACGCACGCCGGACGTTGGCGGCGCGGATCCGGCTCACGGCGACCGAGCGGGACCGGACATGGGCGCCGACGGCAGGGCTGCTGTTCGTGCTCGGCGACAAGCGTCACGCCGGCGTGCAGGTCTACGTTCCGGTCGAGCGTCCCGACGGGCTGCTGATCGGCCTGCGCCGCCCCGGGACGGACCGCCCCGAGGTCTTCGCCCGGACGGCGTTGAATGCGCCGGTCGACGTGGAGGCCAGGCTTGACGACAATGGGCTGCTGACCGTCGCTGCGGGCACCATCACCAAGTCCGTTCGCCTCAAGGGCGCGGCGGCGACCGGCGCGATCCTGATGTGCTCCTCCGGGGCCTTCACCTTCGAGAGGCTGTCGCCGCCGCCGGAAGCGACCATCGACGGCGGCACGGACCCGGCCAGCAGCACCGACTAGACCAACAAGAATCATCTCGGCTCCCGACGGGCGAGGCTAGGCCGTCGCCACCCCATGACCTGGGGGCGCGCCTCAGTCGCCTCCGTCCTGCTCGAGCGCGTCGAGCACCGCTTCGGGCGCGACGTTGCGCTTCAGCTCCTCGACCTCGCCGGCGTGGCCGACGCCGAGATGATCGGCGATCGCCGAGACCATCTCGACCAGCTTGGTGACCTCGTGCTCGGCGAGCAGGCTGATCTGGAGATCGAGCTCGGCCCGGCGCTCGCTGATCGCCGCCATCCGGTTCTGGCTGATCAGGATAAAGGTGGAGAGGAAGATCGCCTCGACCGAAGCGATCATCGCCAGCACGACGAAGGTGGCGTCCCATGGCGGCACCCCGGGAATCCAGCCGAGATTGGCGACGATCCAGACGCCGTAGGCGAAAGCGTGCACGTAGACGAAGCGCATGCTGCCGGTGAAGCGCGTGATCGCGCCGGCGATCTTCTCCTGCGCGCTCGCCGCCGCCTCCTCCGCCTCGCGGCGCTTGCGCAGCGCCGCAATGTTGCGGGCGAGCGCCCGGTTGAGCGAGTGCGGTTCGGGAGGCGGTACGGTGGGGCCCTGCATGTCGATCTGCCTCCTCAAGGCCTGGTCAAACGAGGCCGAAAGCGCGGCAGTTCCCGCGGTTCACCCGGCCGGGCGCGGCGCCTGTGCGGACGGCGGAGCAGCCGCGGGCGGGGCGGGCAAAGTGAAGGAGACGCGGCCGCCGCCGGCCTCGTTGTTTCCGGCCCAGATCCGGCCGCCGTGCGATTCGACGATGGTCCGCGAGATCGACAGTCCAAGGCCGAGCCCGCCCGGCGTCGCGCTGGCGAAGGCGGAGAAAGGCGGATCGCCATCGGGTGGAAAGCCGGGGCCGTTGTCCTCCACCGAGATCCGCACCTGGCCGTCGTCGCCCGGGGCGCTGCGCACCAGCACGGCGGGGCGCGGGATGCCCGCCACCGCCTGGACCGCGTTGCGCAGCAGGTTCATCAGCACCTGCTGGATCTGGATGCGATCGCCGACCACGATCGACGCGGCCGGATCGAAATCGCAGTCGATCTCGACCCGCCGGGCCGGGTCGATCGCCGGCAGCAGCGCACGGACGTCGTCGAGGATCGCGTCGAGCGCGACCGGGGCGAGGCGGGTCGGCTCGCGGGCGACCATCGCGCGCACCCGGCGGATGATCTCCCCGGCGAGGATGACCTGGCCGCCGGCGCGCTCGACGAGATCGGCACCCTCCGCCCGCTCGCGCGCCGGATCGAGGATCATGCGGCGGCCGGCGGCGAGATAGCTGGAGGCGGCGGCGAGCGGCTGGTTCAGCTCGTGCGCGAGAGTCGAGGCCATGGCGTTCATCGCGTCGACGCGCGAGAGATGCGCCACCTCGGCCTGCAGCGCCTCGATCCGCTTGCTCTCGCCGATGTCCTGGGTGGTGCCGTGCAGGCCGACGATCCGGCCCTGCTCGTCGCGGGTCGGGACGGCGGAGAGCAGGTGATGACGGACGCGACCGTCGGGTGGAAGGATCTCCAGCTCGCAACTCTCGGCCTCGCCGGTCGCGCGGACGCGGGCCGCCATGGCGCGGTGCCGCTCGAGGGCGCCGGGCTCGAGCCAGCCGTGGAACTCGGCGACGCCCGGGGGGCCGAGCGCCGGATCGCGGCCGTACATCTCGAACAATTGCGGCGACCAGCGGGTGACGCCGGTCGCATCGTCGACCTGCCAGTCGCCGATCCGGCCGATCCGCTGCGCCTCCTCGAGCCGCTGCTTGGCGGCAGCGAGCTCGGCCGCGTGACGCTCGCGCCGGCGGAGCGCCCCCACCAGCGACGCCGCGAGCACGGCGGCGACGAGGGTGACGAGGAAGGCGCCGAGCCAGAACAGGCGGGCATGCGCCGCGACCGGGGCGAGGATCTCGCTGCGGCGCACGGTGTAGGCGACGAACAGGGGATAGCCGGGGACGCGGCGCTGGCTGACGTAGCGGCTCTGGTGGTCGTAGGGCCCTTCGGCGACGTAGGAGCCGCGCGGCGCGCGCGGCTGGAGCGCCATCATCTGCGAGCCGCCGATATCCTCCCCCGAGGTCGTGTCCGCGCTGGTCCGGCGGGCGCGGACGATGCCGTCGAGCCCGACCACCCAGGCCACCTCCGACTTCTGCACCGCCGATTCCTCGTAGATGGCGGTGAGCTGCGCCGGATCGATGTTGATCGCGACGACGCCGGCGAAGCGGCCCCGGGCGTCGTCGATCCGCCGCGAAAGCCACATCACGTTGCGGCGGAACACGCGGGAGAAGGCCGGGCGGCTGACGAACAATCGACCGTCGTTGCGGGCCAAATGGGCGCGGAAGGCGGGGTGATCGCGCACGTTGCGGGTCGGTCCGGGATCGGCGAGGGTCGAGGCGACCATGTCGCCGCGGGCGTCGACGATGCTGAGGCCGAGAAAGCCGTGATTCTCGGGAATCGGGCCGCGGATCAGCGCCGGCCGTCCCGGGGCGCCGCGCAGACGTCGGCCGGCTTCGGTCAGCTGGAGCTCGGCGACGTGGCGGGTGGCGATGGCCGCGGTGTCGAGCGTGCGGATGACATATTGCTGCAGCATCATCGCCCGGTTCTCGGTCTGGGCGATGGCGTCGCGCTCCGCGACGCCGTGCTCGAACCGGATCTGGACGGCGGCGGCGATCCAGGCCGCGGCGGCGATGACCAGAGCGGCGCAGACGATCAGGACGGTCGCGCCCCGCGGCCCCCGGGGCTTGCGCGCCGCCGGCTGAGCGGGCGCCTGGCTGGTCGGGAGGGGCATTCGCCCACCATCCCAAAGACTTGCGCCGGCGGCAATATGGAGAAGCGCCATAATCGAGCGGAAAGACCGTCACGGCCCGCACCGGCGGGGGCAGAGACCGTGCCGAAGCCGAGGCGAGTCCAGGCTTGTGTGAGGGCTGCGGGCCCTATTCGCAGACCAGCCCGGTGCCGTTGACGGCGTCGGCGCAGGCCTGCATCGCGCGCGACTCGTTGCCGTCAGCGGCGGCCGGCGCGGCCGCATTGTTCGCAGGTCCAGGCGGCGGATTGCACCCGGCGAGCGCGGCGAACGCGGCGATCCATGCTCGACTGCGCCTTCGTGCCATGCGCGCGACTCCGCCAGGTCCGGCGATGGTGCCCGAGAGCCCCGCGCGCGCCAAGGCCTGGGCCTCGCCCGGCCGCGACCGGTAGCGGAAAGCGCCCGCGGTCCCCCAACCGCGGACGCTCCCGGTCCCGCCTCAGGCGGAGCAGAGGGTGGCGCAGGCGGCGCCGGCGATGGCGCGCTTCAGGCCGTCCGCCTTCGCCTTCACTTCGGGCGAGGCGGCGGCGGCCTGGTCGATCATCGCGGCGAGCTCGCGGCGCTGGGCCTGGGTGAAGCCGACGCCGAAGTGGCCGGCGTCGCGGACCAGCAGATCGATCACCCGGCTGCGCTGGGCGGGCGCGATGTCGCCGGCGGCGGCCATCTGGAGCAGCCCGGCGACCTGGCCATAGGCGCCGTCGCGGACCTGGGCGAGCGCCGCCTCCTTGCCGGAGAGATCCTGGCCGGCGAGCTCCTTGTCGACCGCGGGCAGATGGACCGCCGTGCAATGCGCCGAATAGAGCAGAGGCACCAGCATCTGGCCCATGTAGCGGGTGGCGTTCTCGTTCATCTTCGCGACCTTGGCGGCATCGTCGGTCGGCAGCGCGCCGTCCGCGGTCGCGCCGAGGCCGGCGCTGACATAGGCCGCGGTGATGCCGGCGGCCGGCCCGCACAGGCGCTCGTAGGAATCGAGGCCCTGAACCGGCATCGCCGGGGTGCCGAGCGCGGTCAGCGCCTTGTCCGCCTCGGCGTCGAACGCCTTGACGTCCGGATCGTCGGCGGCGGGCATCTGCGCCTTCTCGCCGGGAGCGCCGAGCTTCTTCTGAAGCGCCTGGGCGGTGGTCACCAGCGCGGCCGCGGGATCGTCGCCGCCATCGGACGGAGTTCCGCCCGAGCAGGCGGCGAGCGCCGCGGCGGCCGCCACGGCAAAGGAAATCGATTTCATCGCGTGTGCACCTTTCACCGGGATCTGCGCCGCCGCCGGGAGCGGCGGCGGCTGGGCTGGGCGCGGCGTCCGGACCTGGGGCCGGAGCGCCGCCCGCCGCTCAGTTCGGAACCCAGACCTGGAGGTTCATGCCGCCCGCCGCGATGACGTTGCCGCCGCCGGCCGCCACGACGTTGCCGCCGCCGGCCGAGACCACGCCGCTGGCGCCGTTCACCACCGGATAGTCACGGCCGTTGACGTTGACCGTGGCGAAGCCGTCCTTGATCGTGATCTTGCTGCCGCGCGGGATCTGCAGCGCAACCTGCTTCTTCTTGTAATAAGGGAAGTTGGGGCCGTTGTTGTTGTCCCACGGCGCGCAGCCCCAGACGAGGATGTTGACCACGCCGTTGCAGCCGGTGCCGGCGTGGGCGGGGGCGGGCAACAGGGCGAGCCCCGACAGGGCGACAGCGGCGGCGGCAAGCTTCGTTCGGACGGTCATCAGCCAATCTCCTCATCAGCAGCGGCTCGGGGCCGCGGCGGCACCATTTCCACGGCCGAGGGGAGCCTCGACAGCGGCGCGCGAGCGGCGGGACGCGCGACACGACGAGCGGCGCCTGGCTGCGACGAGGCGGCGAAGCGGCCGCGCCGGCTGCGCGACTCGCGGCACCTCGGTCGCCCACGCAGGCGTCGCCGGGCAGGGGGCAGCGTCGCCGTCCCGCTCGTCGCACCCGCGGGCCCGCTCGACCCCGCCGGCGGCGCGCTCGTCCCGCGGCGGTGGAACGCCCCCGGCAGGGGCGGCAGTCAGAAGGCGTCATCAGATGCGGGAGAGCCCCATGCATATCCTCCACCTCGTCGCCATCGCCCTGCTGCTCGTCGGAGCCGCCCTCGGCACCTGGGGCGTGCGCAACTACCGGCGGCTCGACCGCCGCTACGCCGACGCCACGGCGCGCTGGGTGAAGGGCAGCGCCACCGTCGTCGAGGCGCGCATCCTCGAGCGCGAGCGGACCGACAGCAACGACAACAGCTACACTTATTACGAGCCGCGCCTGCGCTACCATTATGCGGTGGAGGGCGTGGCGCACGAAGGGCAGCGCGTCGCCTTGTGCGGCGTGCCCCATTTCAACAGCCCCGGACCGGCCGAGGACTGGCTGGGCCGCCACGGCGCGGGAGCGCAGATCGACCTGTGGTACGATCCGGCGCAGCCCGGCGACAGCGCGCCGGTGCTCGACCGGCCCAGCCTGTTCGCGGCGCTCATCACCGTCGTCGCCGGCGTGTTCATGATCGGGGTCGGCGCGATGATGCTGGCCGCGCCGCTCTGACCGAGCCGCGGCGTGACGCGGCGCAGATGCCAGCGCCGCGTCATGCCGTCTTGCCGAGCAGGGCCAGCGCGGCGGCCCGGAAGCGGGGGCCGACCGGTATCTGCGTCCCGTCGCTCAGCTCGAGGGCGAGGACCTTGCCGCGGCGGTGGGTCGCGACGACCCGCTCGGGGCGGATGAAGGCGGAGCGGTGGACGCGGAGCAGCCCGCTGCCCTGCAGGCGCTGCTCCATCTCGGCCATGGTGCTGCGATAGAGATAGGCGCGGCCGGCGGCGTGCAGATAGACGTGATCGCCCGCCGCCTCGACCCGCTCTACGTCGTCGACCGCGACTCGGACCGTGCCGCGCAGCACCGGCACCCAGAAAGCGTCGTCGGGCGCCGCCGCGGGCTCCGGCGCGGCCACAGCGTCTTCCGCAGACTGGGCGGGGGCGGGCAGGGTCGGCTCGGTCGATTGAGCCGGCCGCCGCGCCTCGTAGCGCAGGCGGGCGCGCTCGATCGCCCGGGCGAGGCGCGGCCGGCGGACCGGCTTCAGCAGATAATCGACCGCGCCGACCTCGAACGCATCGACCGCATGCTCCTCGTGCGCGGTGACGAAGATCACCTCGGCGCCGAGCCGCGCGATTTCGAGCGCGGCATGAACTCCGTTGCCATTGGGCATGTCGATGTCGAGGAAGACGAGATCGGGCCGGTGGGCGCGCGCGGCGGCGATCGCTTCCTCGCCGTCCTCGGCCAATGCGGCGACGGCGAGGCCCGGCAGCTCCTCGAGCAGGGTGCGCAGCAGATCGCGCGCGAGCGGCTCGTCGTCCGCAACGACCAGCCTCATGCCGCGGACTCGAGGGCCGGGGCGAGCGGAATGCCGAGCTCGACCCGATAGCCGCCGGGCAGGGGACGGCATTCGAGCCAGGCGGCGTCGCCATAATGAGCCGCGAGGCGCTGGCGGGTGTTGCTGAGGCCGATGCCGCGCCGCGTCTCGCCGGCAACCGCCGCCGACTCGCGCGCGGCGCCGGCGGTGGTGTTCAGCACGCCGAGCACCGCCTCTCCATCGCGCGCGGCGGCGCTGACCGTGATGGTCAGCGGCCCACGCGTCTTGGCGGCGCCGTGCTTGATCGCATTCTCGACCAAGGGCTGGAGGATGAAGTTCGGAACGAGCAGGCCGCGCAGCTCCGGCGCGACCGCGATCTCGGTACGCAGCCGCTCGCCGAAGCGGGTCTCCTCGATGTTGAGATAGGCGGCGATCGTCTCCAGCTCCTGGTGCAGCGGCACGAGATCGGTCGGGTTCGCGCTCAGCGACGAACGCAGGAAATCGGCGAGACGGCCGATCATGTCCTCCGCCTCCGACTGGCGGTTGCGGACGACCAGGCTGGCGATACCGTTCAGCGTGTTGAACAGGAAATGCGGATTGAGCTGCAGCCGCAGCGCGGCGGCCTCGGCGCGCGACGCGGCCGCCTCGAAAGCGGCGGCGCGCGCCTGGTTCATCCGCGCCTGATCGGAGGTGCGCGCCGCCCAGATCAGGGCGGCGGTGAGGTACATGGTCCAGAGATAGAGGATGAGGATCATGAACAGGCGGGTCGGCTGCCAGGGAACGGCCCAGGCCTGCCAGCTCGGCACCAAAGTGAGCGAGAGGAAGCGCAGCCAGGTATCGTCGGCGGCGGTCTGGACCAGGCCGGCGACCAGCCCGGCGAGCGCGATAGCCGGCCAGCGCTGATAGCCCGGGCGGCCGTCGAGCCGGTCGAGCAGCAGGCCGAGGCCGACCGACTGGCAGATGCCGAGCAGGAGCAGCGGCACGTTGGCGAGGAACATCTCCCCCCAGGCGGAGCGTCCCTGCACCATCGCCGTCACCTCGACGAGGATGTAGCCGAACGTCCAGACGATCGCGGACAATCGCAGCGCGGTGCTGCCCAGCACCTGCCTGAACCTGCTCTCCAATGCGCCCCCCCTTGCTTTACGCGAGCGATCCTATGGCGGGGGAGCTGGGCTGTCCAAGCCCCATTCGTCGCGCGTCGGGCGCGCTCGTCCCGCCGCGGCGCATTCGGCGCGGAAAGGGGCGCCTTCGTCGAACCGGGCGGGACCTGCTGCCGGACGGAAAGGTGAGAAAGCTTTCGACCTCTTCCCGAATGTTGGAAGCGGCGTTGAAGGGGCAGGTTTCGGCGGAAACAGACTTGCTGTCGCGGTGCTCCGGTCAGATCCCGGCGGCGCGCTCGTGCCTCAGCCTGGCTGCGAAACGGGAACCCAGGCGCAGTTCGCGACCTGCGATCGTGCTGCAAGCACGCACGTGCGGGCGTCGGGGCGCACGTCCGCGACGAGCGTGCTCGCCCCCGCGGCGATCTCGACGGTCTGCTGCACGCCGCCGTTGTCGACGATGACGCTGCAACGCCCCTGCGTCGCAGCGCTGCAGCCGATCGTCAGCTGCCGCGCCGCGGAATCATAGCGCGCGGTCGTCTCGATCGTCTCGTCACGAGCCGCCTCCGACGAGCAGGCCGACTGGAGCCCGCAGACGAGCAGCAGGCCTGCAGCGAAGCCGGCGACCGAACCATCAACCATCTCACCCTCCCCCTTGAGGCGAGGGCAAGATGCGCGAAGCCGACCGCAGCGTCCAGACGCCGCACTCAGGAGTGTGTACGATGCGGCGCAGCGTCCGCTCGACCGGTGGGCAGCCGGACGATCGCTCCGCCCCTCAGCCGCGGCCGCGGTAGCCGGCGACGTCCTGGGGCGGGACCCAGAGGCTCTCGGGCGGCGCGCCGGTCTGCCAGAAGACGTCGATCGGCATGCCGCCGCGCGGAT
>NZ_SPDV01000074.1 GCF_004564275.1 Sphingomonas parva (ex Maeng et al. 2020) | reverse complement strand
TGCCTTCGACGAGGATGGCGTCCGCTTCCGCTACAAGGACTATCGCCGCAACGGCGCCGAGCGCTACGGCGCCATGACGCTCAGCACCGACGAATTCATCCGCCGCTTCCTGCTCCACGTCCTGCCGCGCGGCTTTCATCGGATCCGTCACTATGGCCTGCTCGCCAGCGCCACCCGCAAGGACAGCATCGCCCGCGCTCGCGAGCTACTCGCAGCGGCACCGCCGCCCGAACCGCCGCCAGAGGATCGGCCCGTGCCGCTGCCGCCCTGTCCCTGCTGCGGCGGACGGATGCGCATCATCGAGAGTTTCGAGCGCTGGCGCCAGAAGCGACCGCCGCCGCGGACCATCGCGCTTGCCGCGAAGACGGCGCCGTGACCCGGCACGGCCTGCTCCACCTTGAGGCTGCTGCAGTAGCGCTCCAGCCGACCGCCCCAGTCGTCCCTTTCGCCGCGGAGGGGGTCAGCCGAGGCCTCCAACACCGATCGCGAGGCCAAATCCTGCCGCCGCTGGCCCGCCAAGCCGATGCTCTCGCTGCCGCCGAGCTACGCCAGACCATCCGGCGCCGAGCCGCTGTCAGCCGCCGGACTCTCAAAACCCCATAGCGCCGTGCCCCGCACCCGCGGGTTCCTACATTGGAGGATTTCATACGCCTGCCGGCGCCCGAAATCCTTCACAAAGGCGGACGTTCGGGGCCGGCGAGGCGGTTCCTGAAACCGGACGATCGTCCGGCCCGTGCGCGTGAGAATGACTGCTAGTCGGTGGCAATATGCACACACCACCATGCCGGGAGAAGGAGGGCCGCCCGTGGCCATGTGGCTGCAATCTTCCATGGGGCGACTCTCGCTCGCTCTTCTGGCGCTCGCGGTCAGCGGCCGAGGCTCCGCCTACACCCCTGCGGGCGTGCTCGTCTGGTTCGAGAGCGGCAGCAGCCGGATCATCCCGCCCTTTCCGAAAGTGCTCGATTATTTTGCCGACTGGCGCGCCCTTTTCCTGAGGAAACGATCATCGTCATCGAGGGCAGCGCTGATCGGGTCGTCGACCCGGCAGCGAACCGTCGGCTCTCCTCTGCGCGAGCGCGGGCCGTCGAGCGCTTTCTCGACCCTCGTGGCGTGCACCCCGGCCGAACCGAGGTGAGAGGCATCGGCGAGAAGGACCGTTTCTGCGAGGCCCCGACGAGGCTCCGCAGGCCAATGATCGTATCGTCACTGTCCATCCGCGGGAGGGGCGAACTACGATGATGCGGAGACACGGCCGTGATGACGTCCTCATCGTCAATGAGGACCTCTGCTGACCGCAGCCACTGGGACGACCGGCAGGTTTGCGCCATTGCACGAACGCGCTCGCGCGGGATTGGTGCGCGGCTCGGCGGCAGGGACGTAATCGAAAAAACTTGAGCGGTGCGAAGTCTCCCTCGGAGGCTGGAGGTCCCTCGTCAGCTCGCCCGGGAGCAATGTCTGACAGACGCGCCCAAGCGGCGCCTTCGCCGATGTCTCAACTCGCTCTCTGCTGGAGGCACCGGGAGCTCTCCTGCTGGCGCTGCCGTTAAGCCGCCTAGCGGGAGCGCGGGACGCCGGGTGGCGCGGGAGGACAGGTGATCGGCAGGACGGCGCGGTAGACCGCGTCCCGATCGCCCTGTGGGATGGCCTGGATGAATGAGTCGAGGTCTCTTCCGAACTGTTCGCGTCTGGCGCGCCTCTGCGCGTAATTGTGGGCGATCGCCCGTGCTCCCGCGTCGCCGGGTAGTCGCTTGTGTTGTGCGAATTCGAGACCGCTGCGATGCACGTCGCGCAGGTAGGGTATCGTCACCGTCCTGAAAAAAGCGAGTGCGGCGGAGCGCGTCGGTTCCCGGACCCGGGAGAAGTCCCGCAGTGCGCAGTCGAAGGTTGCTGGGTCGAGGGATCCGTCTTCCGCTTCAGAGGGCCTTTCGGTCGGAGCTGCCGTGGCACAGAGGGCGGTGGCGCCGAGGAGCAGGGCGAAACGTGCAGAACGGATCATGAAGCGATCGATACTGCGTCCAGGTTGAGACTTCGTTTCAGATGCGCAGTCGAAACAAGGCGACTTACGGTCCACTTCACTGATTGCACAGAACAGGCAGCTCGGTAAGCGCGTCCCGAGCGAACTGCGGCCGCTTCGGAACCTTTTCCGGACTCGGGTGCCGTGCTCCGATGCGACGATGGGTCGGGTCACCGCATGATCCCGTCACGTTCCCGCAGAAGGATGAGGCAGCCCGGCAGATGTATGTTCGTTGACGGCAACGTTTCCAGGCCGAACAGCACGGTCGGCGAGCATCCCGGATAATTCAGAAGACTCAAGACGAGGGAGCAATATTGAAGGGGCGGAGTATGCATTTCTTCCAGGAAACGGCTTGCAAAGCTGTTTCGGCTCCGTCAGGACTATGCCTGAGGTGAACGTGGTACCTCATCTGGAGGCCTTATGAGTCGTGTAGTGGGCGCGACGAGGGCGGGCGACTGGGGTCATTACGCCCGTGATCGTTCCATGGACGCTAACCTTCAAAACGGGGATTCGGCGTCGCCAGTCCCAGCCGTTATTCATCCTGCGGTCGTTGCATGATGCACGCACGGTCGCTTCTTTGCCGGCTAGCAGCTCAGCTCCAGAGGTTGGTGGCCGGGTCTTCATTCTCAATCTTCGCGCAAGGGAGCCCATTGTGGTGCCCCTCTACGCCAAAGGATCATGTTCTTACGACGACCAACGTGATGGTTCATCGTTTGATGTTCCTGAGTGCGCTCGTGGCAGCGATTTTAGTCGCGGCTTGTGCTCCGCAGCCCAGCTACCGCTACGAGCTTACCGTAGAGATCGATACGCCTGAGGGGCTTCGGAAGGGCTCGAGCGTGCTCGAGGTGCACGCGCAAAAGGAATTCCGGCTCTTGCCCAACTTCCAAGGGCAGTCGGTGTTAGCCGAAGGCGAGGCTGTCACGGTCCTGCTGCCGAAAGGGGAGAAGCTGTTCGCTCTGCTTGGGGGCGATGCACGCGGCCGCGGCACTGCCGAGACCATTCCACTTGCAATGCTGACCGATGAGGAACGAAAGACGATTCCCTTCGTCGAAGTTGGAGGTGTCCTGTCGGCGCAAAAGCGACAGGCTGTCCTTCGTCCTGAAGATTATCCGCAGTTTGTCCGCTTTTCGGACCTCAGCGATCCGGGAACTATCGAGCAGATCAATCCCGCCGACGTCGCAAAGCTCTACGGGTCGGGCTATGCGATCCGTCGTATCATTGCCAAAACAACAAGTGCACCAGTCTCCAGGAGATTAGAGCGCCATCTGATCTGGCTTCCTCGCAGAAAAAGTCCGATCACCCGTGCGATACCAAACGGTCAACTTATATTCGAACCTATAAGTTCATTTAAGCGATAGTTGGTAGGAATGGACGAGGATCTTTTTCTTAGCATTGCTGCGATGGATGCGTATTATCGCAACAACCCCAATTCGCAACTGCAAATCTCAGGAAACCAGATAGGCAACGCTGTCGTCGTGCGAACCAGCCCGCCAAGCTCTTCCGGGTTCAGCGCTGTGCAGTATAGCGTGGTTGGCGACGGTGTCGGTGCCTTAGAGGCAGGTACCCCGATAATCGCCTACAGAGGCACCGACCAAATCGTAGATATCCGAAGTTGGGTCACGATCTTTTCAAATCCGAATGCTCCGCAGATCGAGGAGGCGATCGACTTTTACCGATCGGCTGATGACCTAACGTCTTCTCCAATCGTGTTGACCGGGCATTCGTTGGGTGGGGCGTTGGCCGGTATGGTCGGCGCCTTGTTCCAAGAAGAGGCGGTTCTCATCGCCAACATCTCATTCGAGGCCACGACAAATCGGATTTACTCGGAGCAAACCTATGGCGACAAAACGCCATGGTCGCCGAACTTTGCGGGCATAAGGACCTATGCAGTCGCTGGCGAGGTCGCCGAGTCCACCCGGCTCGTGCAGAATACGCCCGTCACGACGATACCGTTCCCGACGATAACCGGTCCGCTGTGGGACTGGGAGCTGCATGCAGCCGATATCCACGTGATCCTGCTCTATTCGCATCTGTTCCAGGCAAGCATGCGGAACTGGGAAGATGCCATCGATCCGCTTTTCGAGGCCCTCACCTCGGTCCGAGTCGGCGAGTCCGCCGGGTTCGCGGACGCGACCTCACTTTCTTCCGCCATCGCCTATTCCGCTCTCTCGGAAGGTGAGCGACCCTTCGGCGACACCGCCATTCGCGCAATGTTCGACGACGCCGCGGATCTCTCCGTGGGTGTATCCGCGACCGCCAGTTCCGCAGTGCGGGAATCCGAGAGCCTGATCGGTGAAGTCCTGGTGGAGAATGCCGGCAGGCTCGCTTTCGGAGCCGTGCTGGTGGAAGACGATCCACAGGCGGCGTCCGGAATTCTTTCTCTGGCGGAGAGCGGCTCGGCGCTGACGATTAACCTCTCCGATGCGGCTTGGACTAAAGATGGCCTCGTCAACAAACCGGACGTGTTGGAAGAGCTTATTCTGACGTCTGTCGAAGAGGGAGGAGGCCTAGCCGAATTCGCATGGAAGGCGCTAACGTGGCTTAGCGATACGACGGGAGAGGCCGCTGGTCATATCGTCGATATCGTCGATGCGCTTAGCTACCAAATCGAGATCGGTGCTCCTGACGAGTTGTCGTTTACGGACGCCAATTCCATCCTGGTGTTCGTTATGGGGCAGTTTGCCGGGGTCGAGCAGCATCTTACTTCCCCAGGCAATTCTAAGAACTTTATCATTGGGTCTAGCGCAGGTGAGGGTATCGATGCCCGGGATGGAGTCGACGTCCTCCTCGGAAATGGCGGCAACGACAAACTAGAAGGTGGCGGAGGAAGCGACTGGATCCACGGCGGCGATGGCCACGATCAAGCCATCTATGACGGTTCAGAAGCATCCATAACGGTCCGCTTCGATGGAAGTGGAAATTCTCCTTCATTGACCGTTCTCGACGGAAGCGGCGGCACCGACACACTCCTCTCGATTGAGGAGATCGTCGCTACCCAGTACAACGATTCGTTCAGTTTCATCGGCTCACTGCCGAACGAATACGATCTCAAAATCGATGCGGCCGGCGGGCAGCAGCATTCGGACCTGATCGACTTGCAGGCGGCCACAGCGCAGCTTCAAGCCAAGATCACCGAAGGCGGTGTGGAGCTGACCAGCCCCGGGAGCAGCGGGCGGATCGAACTGAGCGGCTTCCACACGACGGTTAGCGGCTCAGACACGGCGAAGACGATCTTCATAGGCGCGGGCACGGGCGCGGAATTCCGCGCCGGGGCGGCCGGTGGCGATTTCACTCTGCTTGCCGGTGACAAGGCCTACGGCCATGAAGGCGCTGTGGACGTATTCCGCGTCACGACAACGGTGCCCGAAGAATTTGCGTCCCTCAGCGAAGCGGAGAAGGTTGCATACCTCACACGGAACAAGGTGTTCATCGGTAAATTCGGAACTGAAGACCAGATCTACGTGAATGACTTGCTGTTCGACGGTAACAAGCTTTCGAGCACCTTGATGCAGGCTTGGTCGGATCATCCTAATGACGACGTGCGATTTGGTGAGGTGAACCTCTCCGGACAAAGCAGCTACGGCACGGTCTACCTGCAATCTTATTTCGTGGAATGGGGCACGACCGTCACGGGTGCGCCTTATGGCCGCTACGTCGCCGATCCAGGCCCAGTCCGGCACGTCTCGTATAGTCTTGTCGACAACTCCGGCCTCGGCCTGATCAGCTTCTCGTCGACGGATATGGCTGGGGCCGGGCTTCCTTCACTTTCATCTGCAGACGAACGGCTTACGATCCTGATCGACGGCTTCACGGACGGTGAAGGTGGGATCAGCTTCCAAGCCGATGCCCTCGCGAACGTGATCGCCGAGCCGCCAGAGGGCTTCTGGTGGACTAACACTCCCGAACTGGGCTTCTGGCCCTACGGCGATTACCGCGACAAAGGGAACGTGCTCTGGGTCGGGACAGCCGACTTCCTCGACGGCAACCCCGACGGGTTCATCACCGGCGGCGGTACGAAGATCGACAGCGCCCATCCCATGTACAATCTCGGCCCGCGCTTGTGGGACGATACCGGTTTCGATTGGGAGGCCTACATGATGCCGCCGCAGGTGATGGATGGCGGCGCAGGTGACGACAGTTTTGAAGGCGGGTGGGCGGACGATGTGCTAGGCGGCGTTGGAGGTAACGACACCCTTGCCGGCGGCCCCGGCAATGATCGATTGTCCGGCGGTGATGGCGACGACAGGCTGGTAGGAGACTACGGCGACGATTTCCTCCAGGGCGGCGACGGCGACGACGTTCTTATTGCAGGCTGGGGCAACGACATCGTCGATGGAGGCCCCGGGGTCGATATCGCGCACGTCTTCGACAGTTCATCGAACGTGCGCCTGTACCGCGATGAAGAGGGCACGGTGCTGAGCGCGTCCGCCTACTCCACGACGGAGGTGACTCGCTTTATGAATGTCGAGGCTCTCTACTTCGAGGACGACGGGGTCACGATCTCCCTCGCGGATCTTGCGGGCGGTACCAGCGGTGACGACATTCTCAGCGGCACGGAAGGCTACGACACGTACGACGCGGGCCAGGGTAACGACGTTCTCTATGGCCTTGGCGGAGACGACTGGTTGTTCGGCGGGGCCGGGGACGATGTGCTCACAGGGGGAGAGCACTACGACCTGCTCGATGGCGGCACGGGATTCGACATCGCTCATTTTGCCGGCAACATAGACGACTACCTGATCGCACTCGGCGAGGACGGGACGCTGACCGTGGCGGACTTCTGGAACTCGGACGGCGAGGATACGCTCTCAGCCATAGAGAGACTAGTCTTCGACGGAGACGGCAGCGTTGTCGACCTGCTCTCCGCGCCGCAGCTCGGCACCGGCGAAGACGATGACATAGAGGGTAGTGCCGGCGCCGACCTGGTGCTTGGCTTCACTGGTAACGACGTTCTCTCCGGCGGTGCCGGCGACGATAGTCTCCGTGGCGGGGACGGCGAGGATCAACTGCGAGGGGATGAGGGACACGACGTCCTGTACGGCGGTCGTGGCGACGACCAGTTCGATGGCGGAGCGGGTGACGACACGATCGTGTATCGGCTTGGCGAGGGCTCGGATTCGATCGTACCGGGCGAAGGATGGGACGTGCTCAGGCTGGCCGGCCTCTATTCGGCCGACGTCATGTTCTGGACAGGAGGCGGCGGCAGCAACGACATCGTACTGGCCTTCCCGTACCCGGGCAGCACGGTCGCCATTCGCGGAGGGGCGGCCACGGCCGATTCGATCGACATGATCGAGTTTGAGGACGGGAGCAGCTGGACACGCGCACAGCTGATCGACCGCTATCTGGCAGCTCAGATCAGCGACGGCCCGGACAATGTCACGGGCACCTCGGGTGCCGACACAATCGATGCCCTTGGTGGAAATGACGTCGTGGAGGGGCTTGCCGGCAACGACACTCTGGCCGGGGGCGCTGGCAACGACGCGCTGTACGGCGGGGAGGGCGACGATCTGCTCGACGGCGGCGCGGGCAACGACCAGCTCGATGGCGGGGCCGGCGACGACCTCTTCCAGTACAGCGCCCTCGGAGGCGGCTTTGATGCCGTTGCCGGCGGGGATGGGTACGACGGGATCGTAGCAACCGGGATCAATGCCTGGATCGGGCTGAGCTCGCTCTCCGGCGTCGAGGCGATCGGCTCGGGCGGCTTCGCGGGTGTGGCATATCGGGTACCTCCGCGGCAGACACCCTCGACTTCAGTGGTGTGACCCTCACCGGAATCGTCAAGATAGACGGCTCCGGCGGGAACGACAGGCTGACTGGATCGATCGGCGCCGATACTATTGCCGGCGGTGCCGGGAACGACACCGCGGCGGGCGGCGACGGCAACGACATCCTGGAGGGCGGCGCCGGCAACGACGTGCTCGACGGGGGCCTGGGCGACGACGTTTTCCGCTACAATTTCAGCTCCGCGGGAGACGGCTATGATGCGGTCGACGGCGGCGACGGCTACGACACGATCCTCGCAACCGGCACCAACGCGTGGATCGGCCTGAGCACCCTTGCGGGCGTCGAGGCGATAAGCTCGGGTGGCTTCAGCGGCGTCGCCATCTGGGGCGCCGGGGGCAATGATAAGCTCAATTTCTCAGGCATCACGCTGAGCGGAATTGTGAAGATCGACGCCGCCGGGGGTGACGACGTGCTGATCGGCTCAGCGGGGGCGGATACGCTGGCGGGCGGCGCGGGCAACGACTGGATCGACGGCGGTCTGGGGAACGACGTGATCGATGGGGGAGCCGGTACTGACACCGCCGACTACGCGAGCCGCACGACGGCAATGACGATCAGCCTCGCGGTCACGACGAGCCAGGCGGTGATGGTCGGGGAAAGCGACCAGCTCGTCGCGATCGAGAACGTGATCGGCGGCAGCGGTGGCGACACGATCACCGGAAGCTCCGCCGCGAATGTGCTGAGCGGTGGCGCCGGCAACGACGTTCTCACCGGCGGTGCCGGCAACGATGCGCTGGACGGTGGCGTCGGCGACGACGTCTTCCGGTACAACTACAGCACCGGCGGCGACGGATATGATGCGGTCACCGGCGGCGATGGCTATGATACGATTGCCGCCACCGGTGCGAATGCGTGGATCGGGCTTATCTCGCTCTCGGGGATCGAAGCGATCACGTCCGGCGGGTTCACCGGTGTGAACGTGTTTGGCTTCACCGGTGCCGACACGCTCGACTTCAGCGGTGTCACCCTCACCGGCATCGGGAAGATCGATGGCGCCGCCGGAAACGACATTCTCACCGGTTCCGCCGGGGACGATCTGATCTACGGCGCGACCGGCAACGACCGCATCGAGGGAGGACTCGGAACCGACACGGCTGGATTCGCCGGCGCCAAGGCCACCTACACCATCACCACATCGGCCGGCTCGATCTCGGTCGTCGACACTGCCACCACCACCGACGGCAACGAAGGCACTGACACCCTTTCCGGGATCGAGCACCTCAAGTTCAAAGACCAGACTGTCGGGATCGCGTCCCCCATCGTCCTAGACCTCGACGGAGACGGTGTCGAGCTGGTCGATCTCGCGGCCTCGCGGGCGCGGTTCGACTTCGACGGCGACGGGGCGCGCGAGCGTACCGGCTGGATCGGCAAGGGGGACGGGCTGCTCGTCTACGACCGCAACGGGGACGGGAGGATCTTCGGCGCGAACGAGCTGTCGTTCATCGGCGACAAGCCGGGGGCGCTTTCCGATCTCGACGGCCTGAGCGCATTCGACTCCAACAGGGACGGGCTGTTCTCGGCCAAGGACGCGGCCTGGGCAGATTTCCGCATCTGGAAGGACAAGGATCTCGACGGGGTGCAGGACAAGGGCGAGCTGCTGTCGATGCGCAAGGCAGGCGTGGCTTCGATCACGCTGACTGGGGCGGCGACGGAGCAGAGCTGGGAGTGGGGCGAGAACATCGTCATCAATCACGGTCAGTTCACCCGGACGAACGGCAGATCCGGATCGCTCGCCGACGTCGCCCTGAACTACGATCCGGCCGACCAGCAGCAACAGGGCGCCTTCCGCGGAGGCGAATGGTTCGAGAGGCTCTTTCCCATCCTGCCTGTAGAGCACGACGCCGTGGTGAGTTACGAGCTCCTTCCGATGCTGCCGGCGGCGCCGGAGTTCTGAACCGAAGAAGCCCGCAAGGTCGGAGCCGGCGCTATTTTGCATCGGCCTGAACTTGCCGGCACGCCGACCCTGGCGGCAATCTCAGCGCGGAATACACGTCTCCCCGACGGCAGCTTTGCGCCAGGTCCAGCCGAAAAGCGGTCCGGCGGGAGTGCGCCAGTGCACGAACCCGCTCGCGCGGGATTGGTGAGGGCGGTGAGGCCGCGGGTCATCGATAGCGCTTGAGCGCGTCGGAGTCGTCCTCCGAGCCTGAGGGGTCACCCTTCAGCTCGAGAGGAAGACGCGATGACGACACAGATCCCCCGTCCGATCACCCCGCTCCGCCAGCGTATGCTCGAGGACATGGCGATGCGCGGCCTGCGCGAGGGCACGCAGCGCGACTACATCCGCTTCGTGCGCAGCTTCGCCGCTTTCCTGGGGCGGCCTCCCGACACCGCCACGGCCGAGGATATCCGCCGCTTTCAGGTCCACCAGGCCGAGAGCGGGGCGCAGGCACCCACCGTCAA
>NZ_SPDV01000073.1 GCF_004564275.1 Sphingomonas parva (ex Maeng et al. 2020) | reverse complement strand
CGATCGTCGTGCACAGCGCCTGGTATGCGGAGCCCGAAGTCATTCGCGATCACGGCAAGCTCGGCCGGTCGGAGGGCTGTTTCGCTTTCTCGTACGCGAGCCTGCAGGACGTGCTGCGCCGGCTCGGCCCCGGCCATCTGATCTACGCCGACAAGCTCGCCTGAACGGCGAACGCCGGCGGCCCGTATCGCCGGCGCTTCCGGGGTGGCGCATGCCGCGCCGCCCTCGCCAAGCCTCGCAGGCGCAGGATCAGCCCCGACGTAATGGGGGCTGGTGTCGCCACCAGCCCCCACTGTCCCAGCTCCATGCAACGCCTGCCGGCGCGGCGTCCCGCTGGGCGGGTGGTTCGAGCCTTGCGCAAGCGCCGGCTCTCCCCGTGTGAGGAAGCGTCGCGGCCCTCGATCTTGCAATCCTGGGCCAGTCCGCTTCCGGGTCCCGTCGGGGCCGAAGCCCCGGCGGTTCCCTCTGGGTCAAGGGCGTGGGCCCGAAGGCCGCACGCACCTTTTCCCGTCTCCGAAGTCGAACGGCACGCCGTCCTCGTTCGAAGGTCCGGCCTTCGGGATGAAGCCGAAGCTTCCTCCTTCCCGCCGGCCCGGCTCGATCGAAGGCCTGAGCCTCCTGTCTGCCCGGGTCGGTCCGCGCCGGGAGCAAGCCCCCTTCGCGTCCGCCTTCTCCTGACGGGCGAACCCGTCCGATCCGGCTCGGCTGTCCGTCGGGAGACCGAAATCCCCGTTCGGCTGGCCTTTCGAGTTTGGCGATCAGCCGGGGCTTCTCGCTTCGCTCTCGATCCCGGCATTGCCGAAGCATCGCCGGTCCCGATCGACGCGCTTTCGGCCGAAGCCTGGCGTCTTTCCGTCTCGTCCTGGGCGAACCCATCGCGATCCGGTGCGGCTGCCTTGCCGGAGACCGAGATCCCCGTCCGGCGCACCTTTCGAGTTCCGCGATCAGCCGGAGCTTCCCGCTTCGCTCTCGATCCCGCCTCTGCCGAAGCATCCGCGGTCCCGATCGACGCGCGTTCGGCCGAAGCCTCGCGAGCGTCTTTCCGTCTCGTGGCGGGCGAACCCACTGCGATCCGGTTCGGCTGCCCGTCCGGAAACCGAAGCTCCCTTCCGGTCCACCTTTCGAGTTTCGCGATCAGCCGGGGCTTCTCGCGTCCCTCTCGACCCCGCGTCTGCCGGAGCATCGGCGGTGCCGATCGACGCCCTTTCCGGCCGAAGCCCTGGTGGCGCCTTCCACGGCCGTCGGAGCGAGGCTCCTTCCGCCGCGGCGGGCCTTTCGAGCCGAAGCTCTCGAGGTCCCTGGTCTCCCGTCCGGCAGAACCGGATGGGATCCCTTTTTGACCTCGTTCCCGGAAAGCGAGCTTCCCGATCCCGCGGCCTGCCCTGCGCCTCCCAGAGGGCGATTCCCCTGGGTCTTGCGAGGCTTCGGCGGATTTCGGCCCTAGGGCCTGGCTCCGCCAGGACTGTCCTTTCCGATGTCGTCCCCGCATTGGCCTGAAAGGCCTTTGCACGTTCGGCTCCGGTCCGGCGCCCTGTTTTCGGTCTGGGTCCCGCGTCGTCTCCGCCGCGTCACCCTGTCCGGCTACAGGTGGACGGTCTCACGAAATCCGAGTCGCACCAAGCGGATTCAGCCTGTGGATAACGAGGATAACGGGGGTAAATGGGATCCCGTTTAGTCTCGATTCGAGACCAATCGCGCGACTCTCCAGCCGCGCCAGGAGCTTAGTCGCCGGCGGGCTCCGGCGTGCCGGGCTTGGCCTTTTCCCGCGTCCGGGCCTTGTGGCCGTCGTCGAGGCCCTCGAGCGTGCGGCGGGCGAGATCGATGGCGAGAACCTTCAGCGAGTCGCCGAGCCGCCCGGCCTGCTGCCTGGCGTCCTCGGCGCCCTTCGCGGCCGCTCCCGCCCCGTCCTTTGCCCCGCCGCCTTCGCGCAGCGCGGCGGCGGCAGAGAGCAGGGCCGCGGCGACGACCTCGCCGACGATCGGGTCCTGCGCCAGCTTCACCGCCTTGTTGCCGGCCTTGCGCAGCTTCTTCGGCACCTTGATGCCGGCCACCTGCTTGGGAATCTTGGTCTTCTTCTTGCCGTCCTTCGCCATCTTCCGCTGTCTCCTACTCGACGATGATCTTGCCGTTCATGCCAAGGAGGCGATGGACGAAATTGCCGCCGCGCACCTTGTACGTCCCCGCCTTGGGGACCAGCACGACGGTGCGGGTCGAAAGCGCCGGCACGTCGATCGTGCCGCCCTTCACCAGATCGCCGTCGCGGCGGCGAAGCTGCGCGTCCTTGAAGAAGCTCTCGGCCGAGAAGCTCAGCCCGCGGTTGCTGTTGTTGACGATGCGCAGGCGCACCGGCGTCCCGGCCTTGAGCCGGATCTCCTCGGGCGCGATGTTCCAGGTCGAGAGCAGGACGTCATATTCAGGCGCCATCCGCCAGTCCTGCGCCGCCGCCGGCGCGGCCAGCGCGAGGGCCATCGGGATGAGCAAGTGACGCATGCGCAAACTCCTTCTCTGACGCCGCACGGGCTTAGCATGACGGCGGCAACGCTAGAAGCGCCCCGGCCTATCCCTCGTCACGCGAGGCTGGCCCTCGCGCCGCCGGCAAAGTAGACGCCGGCCAATGAGAAGCCTGCTCCCCGCCGCCGTCGCCGCCGCCGCCCTCGCCTTCTCCGCGCCGGCTCCGGCACGCCTCTCGGCGGCCGAGCAGACGATGATCGCGACGGTCGATCGCGAGCAGCCGCGAACCCTCGCGCTGCTCGAGACCCTGGTGAATCAGAACAGCGGCTCGCTCAACCTTGCCGGAGTCGAAAAGGTCGGCGCGATGATGCGGGCGGAGCTCGCGCCGCTCGGCTTCGAGGTGCGCTGGGTGCCGATGGCCGAGGTGGAGCGGGCCGGCCATATCGTCGCCACCCACCGGGGCAGCGGCAGGGGCAAGAGGATGCTGCTGATCGGCCATCTCGACACCGTCTTCGAGCCCGATTCGCCGTTCCAGCGCTTCGTGCGCAGGGATGCCGACACCGCCGAGGGTCCCGGCGTCGGCGACGACAAGGGCGGCATGGTGGTGATGGTCGCCGCGCTGCGGGCGATGCAGGCGGCGGGCACGCTGCGCGACGCCGACATCGAGATCGTGCTGACCGGCGACGAGGAAGATGCCGGCAACCCGGTGTCGATCGCCCGCCGCGACCTGATAGAGGCCGGCAGGCGCGCCGACGCGGCGCTCGATTTCGAGGGCCTGTCGCGGGAGAACGGCCAGGACATGGGCTCGATCTCCCGCCGCGGCTCCGGCAACTGGGAGGTGCGGACGACCGGCCGCACCGGGCATTCGAGCGCGGTGTTCGGCGAGACGTTCGGCGACGGTGCGATCTACGAGCTCGCCCGGATCATCGCCGCCTTTCGTACCGAGCTCCCCGAGCCCAATCTCACCTTCAACGTCGGCCTGGTGGTCGGCGGCGCCACCGCCGCGCTCGATGCGGACGGCATCCGCGGCACGGCGACCGGCAAGACCAACATCATTCCCGAAACGGCGATCGCCCGGGGCGACCTGCGCGCCCTCTCGCTCGATCAATACCGTCGCGTCACGGCGAAGATGCGCGAGATCGTCACGCGCCATCTGCCCGGCACCGGCGCCGAGATCAGCTTCGACGAAGGCGCCTATCCGCCGATGGCGCCGACCGCCGGCGGCCGCGCGCTGCTCGATCGGCTGAACCAGATCAATAGCGACCTCGGCCTGGCCGAGATGCGGCCGATCGATCCGCTGAAGCGCGGCGCCGGCGACATCGGCTTCGTCGCGGCGGATGTCGACGGGCTGGTCGGCCTCGGGGCCGCCGGCGGCGGCTCGCACGCGACGGGCGAGACGGTCGACATTCCAAGCCTGTGGCGCCAGGCGAAGCGCGCCGCGATCCTGATGACGCGACTCTCCCGCGAGCGTCGCTGATCCCAGGCGGGACGGGCGCCCGCCCACTTGATCCGGCCCCGTCGCCGCGCCACATGAGCGCCATGCTGATCCAGACCGAGACCACGCCCAATCCGGCGACCCTGAAGTTCATCCCCGGCGCGCGCGTGATGGACGCCGGCACGCGCGACTTCGCGACTCCGGAGGATGCCGAGGCCTCGCCGCTCGCCGAGGCGATCTTCTCGCTCGGCGACGTCGAGGGCGTGTTCTTCGGGCGCGACTTCATCTCGGTCACCGCCGGCCCGGGCAGCGACTGGCGCGAGCTGAAGCCGCAGGTGCTCGGCATCCTGCTCGATCATTTCTCCAGCGGCGCGCCGCTGTTCCGCCCCGCCACTGCCGCCGGCATCGTCGTCGACGGCCCGGCCGAGGATTTCGGCGACTCCCCCGAGGATGCCGAGATCGTCGCCCAGATCCGCGAGCTGATCGAGACTCGCGTCCGCCCGGCCGTCGCCCAGGACGGCGGCGACATCGTCTATCGCGGCTTCCGCGACGGCACCGTCTATCTGGCCATGCACGGCGCCTGCTCCGGCTGCCCGTCCTCGACGATGACGCTCAAGAACGGCATCGAGGGTCTGCTCAAGCATTACGTTCCCGAGGTCGAGACCGTCGAAGCGGTCTGATGCTGCTCGTCCTCGACAGCGCGACCGCGGCCTGCTCCGCCGCCCTGATCGACGGCGACCGGCTGATCGACGAGCGGCACGAGCTGGTCGGCCGCGGCCATGCCGAGCGGCTGCTGCCGATGGTCGCCGATCTGCTCGGCGATCGCCGGCCCGACGCGATCCTGGTCGATTGCGGACCGGGCAGCTTCACCGGCGTGCGGGTCGGCCTGGCCGCCGCGCGCGGCCTCGGCATCGGCTGGGGCGTGCCCGTGCTAGGCTATTCGTCGATGGCCGCGGTCGCCGCGGCGGCCGGCGGCGAGGATCGCATTGCCGTCGCGCTTCATGGGGGACACGGCCAGCTTTTCGTGCAAGAATTCGCGCATGCACCGCTGCGGCCGATCGACGCCCTCCGTTCCCTGTTTCCCGAAGAGGCTGCCGCGTCGGTCGACGCCGTGCGCGTCGTCGGCTCCGGAGCGGAGACGCTGGTGACGGCGCGCGGCCATGGCGAGGCTTCGGACGCGCTGCCTCGGGCGGCCGACGTGCGGCTGCTTCCGGCCGAGCTCCGGTCGCTTGCCGCGCGGCCGCTCTACGGGCGCGCGCCAGACGCAAAGCCGATGGGATGAGCGCCGACCAGGTCATCGTCGAGGAGGCCGGTTTCGCCGATCTCGACGCCGTGATGCGAGTCATGATCGACAGCTTCGATCCCGCGTTCGGCGAGGCCTGGACGGCGCCGCAATGCGCCGGCCTGCTGCCGCTCCCCGGCGTGTGGCTGGTCCTCGCCCGCGACGGCGTCGGCGCCCCGCTCGGCTTCGCATTGTCGCGCACCGTGGCCGGCGAGGCCGAGCTGCTGCTGCTCGCAGTGAAGAAATCGGCCCAGCGGCGCGGCGTCGGCGACCGGCTGATGCAGCGCTTCATCCGCGACGCCGGCGAGCGCGGCGCCGAGCGGCTGCATCTCGAAGTGCGTGACGGAAACCAGGCGATCGGCCTGTACAGGCGGCACGGCTTTTCCGAAGTCGGTCGACGCCGCAACTATTACAGCGGCGCTTCGGGCCAACGATTTGATGCGCTCACTCTAGCCCGCAGCACTAAGGCCTAGCCTCTCCTCCACTTCCGATAGTTTGCGCTTGTAAAAACATCCAGATCGGACCATTTGCGTCTGAAGGGGTAGCGTATTGTCGTGGTGACATCGGACAGGGAAAAATGGCTGAAAGCAACGAAACTACCGAGACCTTGATCACCCTCACCGCCGACATCGTGTCCGCCCACGTCAGCAACAACAGCGTTGCGGTGAACGATCTGCCGAACCTGATCCAGAATGTGCACAATGCGCTGACCGGTCTCGGAACGAAGCCGGAGCCGGCGCCGGTCAAGCAGGAGCCGGCCGTCTCGATCCGCTCGTCGGTCAAGCCGGACTATATCGTCTGCCTCGAGGACGGCAAAAAGCTGAAGATGCTGAAGCGCCACCTGATGACGCATTATCAGATGACTCCGGACGAATATCGCCAGAAGTGGGGCCTCAGCGTCGACTATCCGATGGTCGCCCCGAATTACGCCGAGCAGCGCCGCTCGCTCGCCAAGAAGATCGGTCTCGGCACCAAGCGCCGCCGCACCGGCCGCAAGTAAGCGGGACAGCGCCGGGGCGCCGATCGCGCGACGGGCCGCCAGGCTCCGTCGCGGTCGTCCGCGCCCCGGCGCACCTTGTCCGGCAGGCGGATTCGTCTTAACCGGGCTCTGCAATGACACGCAGGATCGACATCGAGGCGCTGTGCGCGGAAAAGGGTCTGCGGATCACCGAGCAGCGGCGGGTGATCGCGCGGGTTCTCTCCGAGGCCGAGGACCATCCCGACGTCGAGGCCCTGCACGCCCGCGCCTCGGCGATCGACGCCGGCATCTCGATCGCCACGGTCTACCGGACCGTCCGGCTGTTCGAGGAAGCCGGCATTCTCGAGCGCCACGATTTCGGCGACGGGCGCGCCCGCTACGAAGCCGCCGACGCCACCCATCACGACCATCTGATCGACGTCGAGACCGGCCGGGTGATCGAGTTCGTCGACGAGGAGCTCGAGGCGCTGCAGCGGCGGATCGCGGAGAAGCTCGGCTTCCGCCTCGTCGATCACCGGATGGAGCTTTACGGCGTCGCCGTCGATCGCGACAGCTGAGGCCGCCCCCGCCTTGATCCGCTTCGCCGTCCGCGCCGCCGCCATATTCGGCGCCCTCCTGGTCTGCGTCCCGCTCCATTATCTCTGGCCCCTGCTCGGCCGGCGCTCGCCCTGGCCGCGGCGCTTCCTCGGCATGGTCGGCCGCATCGCCGGCATGCGCGTGCGGGTGCGCGGCACGCCGCTCACCTCCCACGTGCTGTTCGCCGCCAACCATCTCAGCTGGCTGGACATCATGCTCGTCGCCGGGGCGAGCGGCGCCGCCTTCGTGTCGCGCGACGACGTCGCGCGCTGGCCCGTGTTCGGCTGGCTGGCGCGGCTCAACGACACCGTCTTCGTCGACCGCTCCGATCGCCGCGCCGTCCAGGGACAGGTTGACACGCTCCGCGCCGCGCTCGCCGGCGGGCAGCCGGTCGCACTCTTTCCCGAGGGGACGACCGAGGGCGGCACCGGCCTCCTTCCCTTCCGCGCCAGCCTGTTCTCGGCCCTGTTTCCGCCGCTGCCCGGCGTGCGCGTCCAGCCGGTCGCGATCGATTACGGCGCCCCCGGCAGCGAGATCGCCTGGACCGATTCCGAGGCGGCCGGCGCCAATGCGCGTCGGATCCTGTCGCGGCGCGGCACCGTGCCGGTGACCCTGCACTTCCTCGCACCGCTCGATCCGGGGGCGCTCGGCGGGCGCAAGGCGGTGGCCGCCGCCGCCCGGGCGGAGATCGAGGCAGTGCTCCGCCCTTCCGCCGCAGGCGCGGATCGCCTATAGGCGCCCGATGGAGAACCCCAGGACTTTCCACGTCAAATCGTTCGGCTGCCAGATGAACGTCTATGACGGCGAACGGATGGCCGAGCTGCTGCAGGCGCAGGGCCTGTCCGCGGCGCCGGCCGGCAGCGAGGCGGACCTCGTCGTGCTCAACACCTGCCACATCCGCGAGAAGGCGGCCGAGAAGGTCTATTCGGACATCGGCCGTCTCCGCCGCGAGGACGGCACCCGCCCGATGATCGCCGTCGCCGGCTGCGTCGCCCAGGCCGAAGGCGCCGAGATCTCGCGCCGCGCGCCCTCGGTCGACATCGTCGTCGGCCCCCAGGCCTATCACCGCCTGCCCGAGCTGGTCGCCCGGGCGCGGGAGGGCGGCCGCGCGCTCGACACCGACATGCCGGTCCAGTCCAAGTTCGGCGTGCTTCCGCCCCGCCGCCGCCAGGGGACCAGCGCCTTCCTGACGGTGCAGGAGGGCTGCGACAAGTTCTGCACTTATTGCGTGGTGCCCTACACCCGCGGCGCCGAGGTCTCGCGGCCCTGGGCGGCGGTGGTCGAGGAGGCGCGCGCCCTGGTCGACGGCGGCGCGCGCGAGATCACCCTGCTCGGCCAGAACGTCAACGCCTGGGAGGGCGAGGACGAGACCGGCGCCGTCCGCGGCCTCGACGGCCTGATCCGCACCCTCGACGCTCTGCCGGGGCTCGAGCGGATCCGCTACACGACCAGCCACCCCAACGACATGCGCGAGGGGCTGATCCGCGCCCATGGCGAGGTCGGCAAATTGATGCCCTACCTCCACCTGCCGGTGCAGTCGGGCAGCAGCCGCATCCTCAAGGCGATGAACCGCAGCCACACGGCCGAGAGCTATCTCGACGTTCTCGCCCGCGTCCGCGAGGTCCGCCCGGACATCGCCATTTCCGGCGATTTCATCGTCGGCTTCCCGGGCGAGACCGAGGCCGATTTCGAGGACACGCTGAAAATGGTCGCGGCGGTGAACTACGCGCAGGCTTACTCGTTCAAATATTCCCCGCGTCCGGGCACACCGGCCGCAGACATGGAAGATCAGGTTCCGCCGGACGTGATGGACGAGAGATTGCAGAGGCTCCAGGCGCTCCTCGCCGAGCAGTCGCTCGCCTTCAACCGTGCCACCATCGGCAAGCGCACCCAGGTCCTGATCGAGCGGAGCGGCCGCAAGCCGGGCCAGATGCTCGGCAAGTCGCCCTGGCTGCAATCGGTCCATGTCGAGACCGATGCCGCGATCGGTTCGGTGATCGAGGTCGACATCGTCAGCGCCGGGCCGAACTCGCTCGGCGGCACGATCGCCGCCGCACCCCCGACGGCGGTCGCCGCCTGATGGCCCAGAAACGCGGCAACGAGGGCGCGGCGCCGCGCGCCCGTCTGGAGATCGAGTTCGAGCAGCCGCATCTGCTCGGCCCCCTGTTCGGCGAGTTCGACCGCAACCTCGTCGCCATCGAGGACCGCCTCGGCGTCTACATCGCCGCCCGCGGCGCGCGGGTGCAGATCGAGGGCGAGCCGGACGCGGCCGCCCGCGCCCGCGACGTGCTGATGGGCCTCTACAATCGCCTCGACGAGGGCCAGGACGTCGATACCGGCATGGTCGAGGCGGTGATCGCAATGTCGGGCCAGCCGACTCTGGAGGGGATTATTTCGCAGGATGTCGCCGAACCGCCGAAGGTGATGATCCGCACCCGCAAGAAGACGATCGTGCCGCGCTCGGCGATGCAGGGCGTCTACATGGAGGCGCTCGCCCGCGACGACATGATCTTCGCGCTCGGCCCGGCCGGCACCGGCAAGACCTATCTCGCCGTCGCCCAGGCCGTGCAGCAGCTGATCGGCGGCTCGGTCGACCGGCTGATCCTCTCGCGCCCGGCGGTCGAGGCCGGCGAGCGGCTCGGCTTCCTGCCCGGCGACATGAAGGACAAGGTCGATCCCTACCTCCGCCCGCTCTACGACGCGCTCTACGACATGCTCCCCGCCGAGCAGGTCGAGCGGCGCATCGCCAGCGGCGAGATCGAGATCGCGCCGATCGCCTTCATGCGCGGCCGCACCCTCTCCGACGCCTTCATCATCCTCGACGAGGCGCAGAACACCACGCCCGCGCAGATGAAGATGTTCCTCACCCGCTTCGGCATGCGCAGCCGGATGGTGATCTGCGGCGATCCGCTGCAGGTCGATCTTCCCGATCCGGGCAAGTCCGGCCTCGCCGACGCGGTCGGCCGGCTCGAGGGCGTGCAGGGCATCGCCACCGTCCGCTTCGGTTCGGGCGACGTCGTCCGCCATCCGCTCGTCGGCCGGATCGTCGATGCCTATGAGGGCAAGAGGGCATGATCCTCGTCGAGTCCGATACGTCGGGAGAATGGGACAGTAGCAGCGCCTGGCCGGCGCTCGCCGAGAAGTCGGTGCGCGCCGCCGTCGCCGCGAGCGACTGGGCCGATCTGATCGCGGCGCCGCTCGCCGTCGAGGTCTCGGTGAAGTTCACCGGCGACGACGAGGTCCGCACCCTCAACCGCGACTATCGCGGCAAGGACAAGCCGACCAACGTCCTCTCCTTCCCGATGCTCGAGGCCGAGCTGCTCGAGGCAATGGTCGCCGCCGGCGCCGGCGAGGCCCTGCTCGGCGACGTCGTGCTCGCCCGCGGCGTCTGTGCCCGCGAGGCCGACGACAAGGCCGTCTCGATCCACGATCATGCGTGTCACCTGGTGGTGCACGGCACCCTGCATCTCCTCGGCTACGATCACGAGGAGAGCGACGAGGAAGCCGAGGCGATGGAGGAGACCGAGCGCCGCGCGCTCGCCTCGCTCGGCATCGCCGATCCCTACAAGGAGGTTCGAACCCAACACGATGCCTGACGACGAGGACAGTCCCGGACAGCCCGCCGAGGGCCAGAGCTTCTGGCGCGGCCTGCGCACCTTCCTGTTCGGCGAGGAGAGCGAGGCGACGCTGCGCGAGGAGATCGAGGAGGCGATCGAGAGCCACGAGGGCGAGGTGCCGGCGGTCGGCGATCTCACCCCGATCGAGCGGCAGATGCTGCGCAACCTGCTGCACTTCGGCGAGAGCACGGTCGCCGACATCGCGGTGCCGCGCGGCGACATCATCGCGGTGCCGTGCACGATGAGCTTCCAGGACCTCGTCGCCGCCTTCATCGAGGCGCAGCACAGCCGCCTGCCGGTCTATGAGGAGAGCCTCGACCGCGTCATCGGCATGGTCCACGTCAAGGACGTGCTGACCGTCCAGGTCGCCGGCGCCGCCCCGCCCGCCGACATCGCCACCCTGCTCAGGAAGCCGCTCTACGTGCCGGAGAGCATGGGCGTGCTCGATCTGCTCGCCCGGATGCGCGCCGAGCGCGTCCACCTCGCCATCGTCGTCGACGAGTTCGGCGGCACCGAGGGGCTGGTGACGATCGAGGACGTGGTCGAGGAAATCGTCGGCGAGATCGAGGACGAGCATGACGAGGCCGAGGCCGCGATGCTGATCCCGATCGAGGACGGCATCTGGGACGCCGACGCCCGCGCCGAGCTCGAGGAGGTCGCCGAGACGATCGACGCCCGCCTCGCCACCGAGGAAGATGTCGACACCCTCGGCGGCCTCGCCACCGTCCTCGCCGGCCACGTGCCCCAGCAGGGCGAGATCGTCGAGCACCCCTCCGGCTGGCGCCTCGAGGTCACCGACAGCGACTCCCGCCGAGTAACCCGCCTCCGCCTCCACGCCCCCGAGGAAACGGCGCTGACCGAATAGGCGAGCCCGGTTCCGGGTCAGTGTCTCGATAGAGGGGGCGCGACGTAGGAAGTGCCCGCGGCGGTGACATGGCGATTCACCACTCGCTGCTGCCCTTCCTTGAAGGTCTCTCCGCCAAAGTTCATCAACAGCCCGAGGCTGCGATTCGTGAGCCTGAGGTAAGTCAGCAACTGCTTCGAATGAACGGGAGCAATCCTCTCGACGGACTTGATCTCGACCAACAGGGCTCCACCGACGATCATGTCGACGCGGAACGCGTCCCTGATCGTCAAACCGTCCACTTCGATGGTGATCGGCACCTGGCGTTCCACCGCCACCCCCTCGCGAACAAGGCTGGCAGCGAGCACGATCTCGTAGGCGCTCTCGAGAAGACCGGGTCCAAGCCGTCGGTGCAGCCGCAAGGCGCAACCAATGGTGGTCGTGGCCAGTGCTTCGACCCCAGCCAATTCGCTCCCTGTCGTGCGATCAAGCCGCTGCATGATAGCACGCGATGGCGCGATGGCGCGATGGAAGCTTTCCGAAGTCAAACGTAGTGCGCAGGCGGAAGGACTTGATGATCGCTTCGCGATGTCGTCGCGATCATCGCGCCATCGCGTGATAATCAACAGCCTCGGTCACGCACCGACGTCGGTGATTGCACACCCGGTCTCCCGATGCTGTAACGGCCGAAAGGAGAGACGATGGACTATCAGCATATCCGGCTCGAGCGGAGTCCGGCGGACGTCGCGACGATCACGCTCGATCGGCCGGAGACGCTCAACGCATTGAGCGGTGCGATGGTCGACGAGCTGCGCAATGCGGTGAAGGAGACGGGCCGCTGCGGGGCGCGCTGCCTGCTGCTGACCGGCGCCGGACGCGGTTTCTCGAGCGGGGCCGATCTGGCCTCCGGCGGCGGTCTTCCCGCCGATGCCGGCGCTGCGCTGGAGCAGCATTTCAATCCCCTGATCGAGGCGATGTTCGCGCTGCCGATTCCGATCGTCGCGGCGGTGAACGGCCCCGCCGCCGGCGCCGGCTGCTCGCTCGCGCTCGCCGCCGACATTGTCGTCGCATCGCGATCGGCCTATTTCCTCCAGGCCTTCGTCAACATCGGCCTGATCCCGGACGCCGGCGCGACCTGGCTCCTGCCCCGCCTCGCCGGCCGCGCCCGGGCGCTGGAGATGATGCTGCTCGGCGAGCGCATCTCCGCCGAGCGCGCCGAAGCCTGGGGCCTGATCTCCCGCGTCGTCGAGGACGAGGCGCTCGCCTCCGAGGCGGTGGCGCTCGCCACGCGCGTGGCGCAGGGCCCGACCGTCGCCCTCGGCCTGATCCGCCGCCTCGCCCGCGACGCCGAGCAATTGCCGCTCAGCGAAGCGCTCGCCGCCGAACGCGTCGCGCAGCGCACCGCCGGAGAGACGCAGGACTTCCGCGCGGCGGTGATGGCCTTCCTGCAGAAGCAGCAGCCTCGCTTCGAGGGGCGCTGATCTATTTCGCGGACACTATACCTAATTCCAGACGGCAGCCTCGTCGCGCCCTGCATTCCCGCCGAATTTAGTAAAGTGTCCCCGAAATGCCCCGCCGGAGAGACGCAGGACTTCCGCGCGGCGGTGATGGCCTTCCTGCAGAAGCAGCAGCCTCGCTTCGAGGGGCGCTGATCTATTTCGCGGACACTATACCTAATTCCAGACGGCAGCCTCGTCGCGCCCTGCATTCCCGCCGAATTTAGTAAAGTGTCCCCGAAATGCCCCGCCGGAGAGACGCAGGACTTCCGCGCGGCGGTGATGGCCTTCCTGCAGAAGCAGCAGCCTCGCTTCGAGGGGCGCTGATCTATTTCGCGGACACTATACCTAATTCCAGACGGCAGCCTCGTCGCGCCCTGCATTCCCGCCGAATTTAGTAAAGTGTCCCCGAAATGCCCCGCCGGAGAGACGCAGGACTTCCGCGCGGCGGTGATGGCCTTCCTGCAGAAGCAGCAGCCTCGCTTCGAGGGGCGCTGATCTATTTCGCGGACACTATACCTAATTCCAGACGGCAGCCTCGTCGCGCCCTGCATTCCCGCCGAATTTAGTAAAGTGTCCCCGAAATGCCCCGCCGGAGAGACGCAGGACTTCCGCGCGGCGGTGATGGCCTTCCTGCAGAAGCAGCAGCCTCGCTTCGAGGGGCGCTGATCTATTTCGCGGACACTATACCTAATTCCAGACGGCAGCCTCGTCGCGCCCTGCATTCCCGCCGAATTTAGTAAAGTGTCCCCGAAATGCCCCGCCGGAGAGACGCAGGACTTCCGCGCGGCGGTGATGGCCTTCCTGCAGAAGCAGCAGCCTCGCTTCGAGGGGCGCTGATCTATTTCGCGGACACTATACCTAATTCCAGACGGCAGCCTCGTCGCGCCCTGCATTCCCGCCGAATTTAGTAAAGTGTCCCCGAAATGCCCCGCCGGAGAGACGCAGGACTTCCGCGCGGCGGTGATGGCCTTCCTGCAGAAGCAGCAGCCTCGCTTCGAGGGGCGCTGATCTATTTCGCGGACACTATACCTAATTCCAGACGGCAGCCTCGTCGCGCCCTGCATTCCCGCCGAATTTAGTAAAGTGTCCCCGAAATGCCCCGCCGGAGAGACGCAGGACTTCCGCGCGGCGGTGATGGCCTTCCTGCAGAAGCAGCAGCCTCGCTTCGAGGGGCGCTGATCTATTTCGCGGACACTATACCTAATTCCAGACGGCAGCCTCGTCGCGCCCTGCATTCCCGCCGAATTTAGTAAAGTGTCCCCGAAATGCCCCGCCGGAGAGACGCAGGACTTCCGCGCGGCGGTGATGGCCTTCCTGCAGAAGCAGCAGCCTCGCTTCGAGGGGCGCTGATCTATTTCGCGGACACTATACCTAATTCCAGACGGCAGCCTCGTCGCGCCCTGCATTCCCGCCGAATTTAGTAAAGTGTCCCCGAAATGCCCCGCCGGAGAGACGCAGGACTTCCGCGCGGCGGTGATGGCCTTCCTGCAGAAGCAGCAGCCTCGCTTCGAGGGGCGCTGATCTATTTCGCGGACACTATACCTAATTCCAGACGGCAGCCTCGTCGCGCCCTGCATTCCCGCCGAATTTAGTAAAGTGTCCCCGAAATGCCCCGCCGGAGAGACGCAGGACTTCCGCGCGGCG
>NZ_SPDV01000072.1 GCF_004564275.1 Sphingomonas parva (ex Maeng et al. 2020) | reverse complement strand
TCGCCTCCGCAGGAAGTCCCTCGCCGCCGGCAACCCCCCGCTGCCGGTTGGCGTCGGCCTTGATCAGGCTGGCGTCGACCGCGAAGCCCTCGCCGCCGACCAGCCCCTCGAGCAGGCAGCGCTCGACGGTGAGCTCGAACAGCCGGCGCAGCAGATCGCTGTCGCGGAAGCGGCCGTGTCGGTTCTTCGAGAAGGTCGAGTGATCCGGCACCGCCCCGTCGAGGCCAAGCCGGCAGAACCAGCGGTAGGCGAGATTGAGATGCACCTCCTCGCAGAGGCGCCGCTCGGAACGAATGCCGAGACAATAGCCGATCAGCAGCATACGGATCATCAGCTCCGGATCGATCGAGGGCCGCCCTGTCGCGCTGTAGAAGGGCCGCAGGTGCTCGCGAATGTCGGCCAGATCGACGAACCGATCGATCCGCCGCAGCAGGTGGTCGTCAGGGACGTGGCGCTCCAGGCTGAACCCGTAGAACAGCGCCTCCTGCATCACCGTCCGCTCGCCCATCATCGGCTCGCCTCCCGCTCTGGCAGGACGATTGAATCAGAGCGGAGTCACGGCAGCAAGGGGAGTTTTTCAACACTATCTACCCATAGCGGACCTCGCTCCCCATCCAGCACTTGCTGGAGCGGGTTGGGGGGGGTGGCTCTTCTGTTTCAATGCAGCGTCAGCGCGGACGAAGGCAGCAAGAACCACCCCCAGCCCCTCCACGAAATCGTGGAGGGGAGACCTGACAGAAAACCCGGCGCCGCTGGATCGGCATAGACCCACCCGTTGCAGCCAGAATGCAGGAGTGGGCCCGACCTCTCGACTGATTTCGGCGGGATCGTCCGCGAAGGCGCCGATCCGTCCTGCATCGAGTCTCGCTGCCCTGCGATCGGGCGCGGGCTCGAATTGCCGCCCCTGCCGGCACGTCCGCCCGGGCTGGCGCTCCGCCCCGCCTTTGCTACCCTGCGGCTCCCCCCACCCCGCGCCCCCAGGGAGCAGCCGATGGCAGGACACCGCATCTACACAACGAGCGTCGCCAGCGTGTACCCGCTCTACGTCGCGAAGGCGGAGCGGAAGGGGCGGACGCGGGCCGAAGTGGACGAGATCGTCCGCTGGCTGACCGGCTATTCGGAAGACGGGCTGGCGCGGGTGCTCGCCGACGGTGTGGATTTCGAGGCCTTCTTCGCCGGCGCGCCGGCGCTCAACCCGGCGCGCAGCCTGGTCACCGGCACGATCTGCGGCGTCCGGGTCGAGGCGATCGAGGAACCGCTGATGCGCGAGATCCGCATCCTCGACAAATTGATCGACGAGCTCGCCAGGGGCCGGCCGATGGCGAAGATCCTGCGCGGCTGAGGCCCGGGCGCAGCGGGGAGGACGTCGAGGGTCGCCCTCCCTCCGCTCAGGCGGCGTCGCGCCGCTCGAGCGCGCGGGCGCGCCGCTCGTATTCCTCGGCCAGAGCGAGGAGCGCTTCGGCCGATCGCGAGTCCCGGCAGCCCGCGGCGAGGCGCCGCGACAGCGTCGCGTGCGTCAGCAGGTCCCAGCGCTCCCTCTCGTGCATGCGCCTGCGATACGGCCTTTTGGCGGGTGCGCGCGATATCGTTGAACTACGGACGGGGATCACCCGGTCGGCATTGGATTGTCCGGCTCGGCGGCGAGCGCCCGCGCCTCATATTCGGCGGCCATGTCGCGCAGCACCCGGGCGGTCCGGACGTCGTCGCAGCCTTCGGCGAGACGCCGGCAGCGGTCGGCCTGCCGGCGCAGGAAGGCGGGATCGTCGATGGTCATTGCGGGTCCGGAACGCGCTCGCACTCCAAAGGCCGCACGTCACCAACCCATGTTAGGCTGGTTGCCGATTGCCCCGCTTGCGGGCAGCGGTCGGCGCGGGGCGCGCGCGCCTCGCCGCGCGCTCCGGTGCGGCTCCTCCGGTCAGCCGGTCAGCCGGTGAGCGTGAACGCCTCGCGGAAGGTCACCGTCATCAGCCGGGCATTGCCCTCGCCGGTGATCTCGATTCGGTGGTCGAGGTTGAGGTGCCCCTTCTTGACCGACTCGCAGACCAGCTCCCGCGCCGCCTCGACCGCTGCCTCGCGGGCGGCGGCGAGGTCGGGCAGCTCCTGGCCCTCCTCGTCGATCGTCGTCTCGTCGTTGAAGATGTGGAAGTAGAACCGCGCCATCGCCGGGGAATGCGCTGGAGGCGGAAAAGGTTTCACCGGGGGACCGGCGCGCGACCGCCACGGAGCGCGGCGCCCCTCCCGCCGACCGCGCGCTTTCGCCCGTCAGCGGACGGCAAGGCAGCGGGACGCCACGTTGCGCACGGTCGAGGGCGCCCGCACCACCAGCGCGACCTGGCGCGACGGGTAAGGCGGGACCATCTGCTGCGTATAGATCAGCAACGCTTTGCGGCCCGGGCTCATTTCGGCGACGAAATTGAGCCGGCCGTCGGCCCCCGCCACATGGTCGCGGGTGCTGACCTCGGGCGCGGCCAGCAGCCCGGCCCTCGCCAGCAGGAATGCCTCTCCGCGCGCGCCGGACAGCGCCGATCCGGTGAGCGCCGCGGCCTCGGCGGCGCTGATCCGGACGTGGCTGCGCTCCTGTAGGCGGGCGACCGCCCGCGCCTGATGCTCGATCGCGACGAAGGTGACGTTGGCGCGGGGGATCGAGGTCCAGGCCGACATGTCGCGCGGGATCGCGCCCGACGCGCACCAGTCGGCGGCCGGAGACGCGCCCGCGCCCGGCTGCGCGCAGCCGAACACGGCCGCCAGGACAAGAGCGGAATGCGCTGATCTCATGGCTCGCGCCCTCAACCTGCCCTCCCGGCATTCCCCCGTACCAGCTAGAACACCTCGTAGCGCTCGGCCTGGAACGCCTCCAGCAGCGGCGCGGCCCGGTCGTCGCCGGCGGCGATCGCCTTGCCGAACCAGATCTCGGCTCCGTCGGGATCGAGCGGCAGGCCGTCGAGGCCGGCGCAGATGATTCCGAGCGTCGTCATTGCGAACGCATCGCCGAGGCCGGCGGCCTGCTGCAGTAGGCCGATCGCGCGCGGCAGGTCCTGAGGAACGAGTTCGCCGATGGCGAGCGCGTGGCCGAGCAGGGCCATGCCCTTGGTGCTGCCGCCCTCCGCCGCCTTCTCCAGCCACATCATCCCGTCGCCGACATCGCGACGGAGCAGCTGCCCGACCAGGAGCAGCTCGCCGAGATCGGCCTGCGCCTGCGCCGAGCCGTGCTCGGCGGCGCGCCGGCACCACGCCAGCCATTGGTCCAGATCGGCCGGAACGCCGCGGCCGTTCTGGTACATCACGCCGATGCTGCGCTCCGCCTCGGCATGGCCAGCCGCGGCGGCGCGGCGGAACAGGCGAAGCGCCTCATCTGTGTCCTCGGAGCCCAGCCGACCGGTGTCGAGGAATACACCGAGCATGAACGCCGCATCGTCGTCGCCGCCGTCCGAAGCTGCGTTCAGCGCGGCGAGAATCTCCTGTTCCTCCGCCTCGGACAGGCAGGTTCGATTCATCTCGCGCATCCACTGGATCAGTTCGCGGGGCGTCGGCGCCCGCGGCTGACTCGGCGCGGTGGGCACGATCTGCGCCCATCCCTGTCGGACCGGCGGGACGGCGAACCCCTGCTGCCGCATCTCCTCCAGGCCGTTCACCGCGCGCGCGACGCTCGCGTCGGCGGCCGCCGCGAAGAAGTGCATCGCGGCCGCCGGGTTCCTCTCGACGCCGCGCCCCCGCCAATAGCAATGACCCGCGTCCGCCCGCGCCTCGGCGACCTCACTGGCGGACGCGCGGATGTACCAGCGGAAGGCTTCGTCCGGATCCTCTTCGACGCCGAGCCCCTGGTCGTACATCGCGCCCAGCGCGTGGTCGCACTCGCCCCGGTTCTGCGCTGCGCCGGCGCGGAACAGGCGCAGCGCCTCGTCGAGATCCTGCGATACGCCGCGCCCGTCGCGATAGGCTATGCCGAGGCGATAGAGAGGTCCCGGCTCGCCTTCCTCGATGCCGCGGCGGAGCCAGCGGACCGCCTCCTCGGGATCGGCCGTGACGCCGTCGCCGTCGTACAAGGTGGCGGCGAGCCTCTCGTATGCAGCAGGATGACCGGCCTCGGCGGCCTGACGGTAGTAAGCGACGGCAGTTTCCGGGTCTTCCGGGACGCCGACGCCGACGTGGTAGAGCTCGCCGATATGGAGCAGCGACAGAGCCGAGCCGGCCTCCGCCGCGCGGCGGTAGAGGCGCAATGCTTCGGCAGGATCGGCGACGTCCGGCGGACCGAAGCCAAGAATGTTGGCGAGCAAGCGCCCGGCCTCGACGTCGCCCTCGTCGCACAGGCGCCGGAGAATCGGCATAGCCGCCCGCCACTCGTTCTGCATCGTCAAGGACACGGCGTCTTCGAGCCCGGGCTCGGGCGCGACGGCCTGCTTCACGCTACGCACGACATGGGAGAGCAGGTTCAGCATCTTGGCCCCTTTCCTGGCGGCGCTCGAGACGGCGCCGTTTGCCGTCGTTCAATCCATCTGCGCGAGGAGGTCGCGAGCCAGCGCGTCGTCCGATGCAGCAGCCTCCCGGAGCAGCCGCCGGGCGGTCGTTTCGTCGGCCGGGACGCCCACGCCTTCCAGATGAGCCATGCCGAGATAGGCTTTTGCGCGGGGATTTCCCTGGGACGCAGCACGACGAAGATAGTCGTGTCCGCGCTCGAAATCGTGCGGGACGCGTTCGCTGAAAAGATATTCGCCGCCGGCGTAGGTCAGGCCGCGATCGTTCCCGGCTTCGGCGGCCTTGCGGTACCATTGGAAAGCGGCGTCGAGATCCTTCCCGATCCCCTCTCCGTACATGTAGGCGGCTGCAACATCGGCCAAGCCGTCGCTGCTTCCATGCTCTGCCGCGCGGCGAGCCCAGCGCAGCCCTTCCACCGCATCAACCGGAACGCCTTGCCCGGTGCGATACGCCAGTCCGATCGCCCGCTCGCATTCCGGATTTCGCAGAGCAGCACAGCGGCGGAATAGCTGTACCGCCTTTACGTCATCTTCGGGAACGCCACCGCCGCCGAGCAGATAGGCCGTTGCGAGAATGTGCATGGCCTCGGCATCGCCTGCTTCGACGGCTGTCCGAACCTTCGCGATGTCCATCAGCTGGAGCTGGTTCTTGGACTCCTCGTCCGCGGGGTTCGTGTTCGAGCAGCCTGTGGAGGCCGTCGCGAGGAGCAAAAACGCGGCGAAGGGCAAGCGAACGAGACTCGACATGGCGATCTCCTTGTTCCCTTCCTGTTCTCCTAACACGTTTCGTGCCCCGCCACAAATGGTTGATCCGCGCCGCGCTTCGCCACACACCGGCGCGATGAGGGAGGACGGGCGGACATGGCAGCGGAAATGAACGTCGCGATCCTCGGCGCCGGCTCGGTCGGCTGCTTCGTCGGCGGCGCCTGGGCGGCGGCCGGGGTGGCGGTGCGCTTCGTCGGCCGGCCGCGAATCGCGGAGGAGGTCGCCGCCGAGGGGCTCACTCTCACCGATTTTTCCGGCTGGCAGGCGCGGCTGGCGCCGGACGCGGTCGATTTCGGCACCAGGCCGGCCGCGCTCGCCGGGGCCGATCTGATCGTGCTCGCGGTCAAGAGCCACGGCACGGCCGAGGCGGCAAAGGAGATCGCCCGCCATGCGAGGAAGGGCGCGCTGGTGCTCAGCCTGCAGAACGGGGTCAGCAACGTCGAGACGCTGCGCGCGGCGCTGAAGGACCGGTTCGAGGTGATCCAGGGCATCGTCCCGTTCAACGTCGCCCATCTCGGCCACGGCCGCTTCCACAAGGGCGTCGCCGGCGATCTGATCGTCCAGGAGCACGCCGCGACCCGCGCCCTCGCCGCCGCGGTCGCGCGCGCGCCGGAGGGCGCCCCCGCCCGGCTCCGCCTCGCCGACGACATGCCGGCGGTCGCCTGGGGCAAATTGCTGATCAACCTCAACAATGCGGTCAACGCGCTCAGCGGCCGCAGCCTGCTCGAGCAGCTGAAGCAACGCGACTATCGCCGGGTCGTCGCCGCCTCGATCGTCGAGGCGCTGGATGTCCTCGCCGCCGCCGGAATCGCGCCCGCCCAGATCGGCCCGATCCCGCCGAAATTGCTGCCCCACGCCATCGCCGCGCCGAACCTCGTGTTCAACAACCTCTTCCTCAAGGTCCAGAAGATCGACGCCAAGGCGCGCTCGTCGATGGCCGACGACATCCGCGCCGGTCGCCCCACCGAGATCGATTTCCTCAACGGAGAGGTCGTCCGGCTGGCCCAGCGGCTGAAGCGCAAGGCGCCGGTCAACGCGGCGATCGTCGACCTGGTCAAGCAGGCGGAGCTCGGCATCGAGCATCTCTGGAGCCCCGAGGACCTGCGCGCCCACGTCCTCCAGGGGCACAAGGTCGCGCCCGTCTTCGGCTATTAGGAGATGGAGGGAAAACGCCGACGTACCTCACCCACTCACGCGACGTGCGGGGCACGTCGCGGCAAACGGGCGCGACAGGTGTTCGGCTACTAGGAGAGGAAGCGCCCAGCCGGGGTGGTCAGCCTGCAGCGCACACTTCCGAACGGGCTGGGGAGATGCCCCTATCGGGCGCGAGGCCGGAGCATCGTAGCTGCGCGTTGACATCGCCGGGGCCGCCGCGCACGAGTCCCGCCATCTCACCATCCGGAGACCGCCCGATGCGTCTTGCCGCCGCCGCTTCCCTCCTCGCCCTCTCCCTCTCCCTCGCCGCCTGCGCGAGCAATGACCGCGCCGCGCCGGAGAGCGCCGCCCGCGCGCCGGCCGCCGCCGCCCGCGCCGACGTGCCGACCCAGCTGCCGCGCCACACCCGCCCGCTCCAGTACAGCATCTCGGTCACCCCGGACGCGCAGAACCTGCGCTTCACCGGCATCACCACCGCCGATGTCGAGGTGCTCCAGGCGACCGACAGCATCACCGTCAACGCCGCCGATCTCACCTTCAACAGCGCGACGATCGCCGCGCTCGGCGCCGACGGCCGCACCACCGGCGCCGGCCAGGACGGCCGGGTCGACGTCGACGCCGACAAGCAGAATGCCACCGTCCGCTTCGGCCGCACCCTGCAGCCGGGCCGCTACCGCCTGACCTTCGATTATGCCGGCAAGATCTACACCCAGGCCGCCGGCCTGTTCGCGCTCGATTACGACAGCGCCCAGGGCAAGAAGCGCGCCCTGTTCACCCAGTTCGAGGCGCCGGACGCGCGGCGCTTCTTCCCGGGCTGGGACGAGCCGCAGTTCCGCACCCCCTATACGCTCACCGTCACCGTGCCCTCGGGCGACGACGTGATCAGCAACATGCCCCAGGCCGGCGTCGAGCCGCGCGAGGGCGGCATGAAGACGGTCACCTTCCGCACCACCCCGCCGATGTCCTCCTACCTGCTGTTCATGGGCGTCGGCGAATTCGACCGGATCACCACCACCGCCGCCGACACCGAGATCGGCGTCGTCACCAAGCGCGGGGACGGCGAGAAGGGCCGCTGGGCGCTCGAGGGCTCGGCCCAGCTCCTGCCTTGGTACAACAGCTATTTCGGCACGCCTTATCCTCTGCCCAAGCTCGACAACGTCGCCGGCCCGGGCAGCAGCCAGTTCTTCGGCGCGATGGAGAATTGGGGCGCGATCTTCTCGTTCGAATCGATCCTGCTGGTCGATCCGGCGATCACCAGCGAGGCGACCCGCCAGAGCATCTTCGAGGTCGCCGCGCACGAGATGGCGCACCAATGGTTCGGCGATCTCGTCACCATGGCCTGGTGGGACGATCTCTGGCTGAACGAGGGCTTCGCCTCGTGGATGGCGACCAAGGCGACCACCGCCCTCCACCCCGAATGGGAGCCGGAGCTCGGCATCGTCGCCGGCCGCGAGGCCGCGATGGGCCTGGACAGCGTCGCGACCACCCATCCGATCGTCCAGAAGCTGACCACGGTCGAGCAGATCAGCCAGGCGTTCGACGCGATCACCTACCAGAAGGGCGAGGCGGTGATCACCATGCTCGAGGATTATGTCGGCGAGGACGCGTGGCGGCGCGGCGTGCAGGACTACATCCGCACCTATCGCCTCGGCAACACGCGCACCGACGATCTGTGGGGCAAGGTCGAGGGCGCGGCGGGCAAGCCGGTCACCGCCATCGCCCATGATTTCACCCTTCAGCCCGGCGTGCCGCTGATCCGGGTCGAGGACGGGACCTGCGCCGGCGGCGCGACCCGCGTCACCCTGCGCCAGAGCGAGTTCACCCGCGACCGGCCGCAAAAGGCGCCGCTCGCCTGGCGGGTGCCGGTGATCGCCGCCACCGTCGGCGGCAAGGACGCGCGCACCCTGGTGGAGGGCGGCAGCGCCACCCTCTCCGTTCCCGGCTGCGGCGCCCTCGTCGTCAACTCGGGCCAGTCGGGCTATTACCGGACGCTCTATTCGCCGGCGATGCTCGACAAGCTCACCGCCGCCTTCCCGCGGCTTAAGCCGATCGACCAGATCGGCCTGCTCGCCGATCAATGGGGCCTCGGCCTCGCCGGCTACCAGTCGGCCGCCGAGGCGCTCGACATGGTCGATGCGGTGCCGGCCAACGCCAATCCGCAGGTCTGGGCCCGCGTCCAGTCGATCCTCGCCGGCATCTACGGCCGCTACGAGGGCGATGCCGCCCACCAGCGCATGATCGCCGCTTACGCCTCGGCGAAGCTCGGGCCGGTGCTGAACCGGATCGGCTGGAGAACCAAGGCCGGCGAGGCGCCGACCATCCCGGTGCTGCGCTCGCAGCTGATCTCGACCCTGGGCTACATGGGCGATCCGGCCGTGGTGCGCGAGGCGAACCGCCTCTATGCCGCCAACGATCCGCTCGCCGCCGCCGGCCCGCTGCGCTCCACGATCACCGCCGTCGTGGCCCAGAACGTCGACGCGGCCGGCTGGGAAAAGATCCGCGCCCAGGCCCGCGCCGAGACCAATCCTTTGGTCAAGGCGCAGCTCTACCGCCTGCTCGGCGTCAACCGCGATCCGGCGCTGGCGCAGCGCGCCCTCGCCCTCGCGCTGACCGACGAGCCGGGCGCGACGACCAGCGCCGGCATCGTCAGCGCCGTCGCCGGCGAGCATCCCGATCTCGCCTTCGATTTCGCCATCGCCAACCGCGAGAGAGTCGAGGGCCTGGTCGATATCTCGTCGCGCTCGCGCTATTTCGCCCAGCTCGGCGCCGGCTCGTCCGATCCGAAGATGGTCGACAAGATCGAGGATTACGCCCGCCGCTACCTCACCCCGGAATCGCGCCGCCCCGCCGACACCGCCATCGCCGGTATCCGCGACCGCGTCCGGGTCAAGACCGAGCGCCTGCCGGACATCTCCCGCTGGCTCGAGGCGAAGAGCCGGTAACGGGAGGGACCCGCACCTCTACTTCCCCCCCTCCCCATTGGGGAGGGGCCAGGGGTGGGGCAGCACCGAGGACCCTCGACGGGTCCGAGGGGCTCGTTCGCCCGTTCGACGGGGCGAAGGCGCACCCGCTCGCCCGAGATAAGAAGAGAAGAAGGATCCCACGCAAAGCCGCAAAGCCGCGAAGGTTCTGCATGGGCCATGGAGTGACCCCCAAAAGTGAGACACTGAGCTAAGACACACTGAGCAAGGAGGCTGGTGTGGCGAGGCGACGACGGCATACGCAGGCGTTCAAGCTTTCGGCGGTGGCGCGGATGCAGGACGCGTTGGACGTGGCGGGCCTGGCGGCAGAGCTCGGGATTGATCGCGGGCTTCTCTACAAGTGGAATCGCGCTTTTCAGATCGGCGGCGCGGATGCGTTGCTGTTTCCCGGCGAGCGGGTGCGCAAGGGACTGCCGGCGCGAGTCCTGGATGCGGGCGACCGCGCGATCGGCGCCGGGGTCAAGGATGCTCCGGCGGTACCGGCGGGCACTCCCGAGCTGGAGCGGAAGGTCGCGCAGCAGGCGCTGGAGCTGGATTTTTTTCGAGCAGCCTTGCAGCACTTCGCGGGACATCGTCGCACGAGCGGCGGGTCTGGCGGGACGGGATCTACGTCGTGATCCAGACGCAGGCCGAGCGGCAAGGCGCGCTTGGGATCGAACGGATGTGCCGTTTGGCCGGCGTCAGCCGTGCCGGCTATTACCGGCACTGGCAGGCGTCACAGCCGGCGCGGGAGGAGACGGCGGTGCGCGACGAGGTGCAGCGCCTGTCGCTCGAGCATCGCTTCTACGGCTATCGCCGAATCACGGCGCTGCTGCGCCAGTCCGGCTGGGCGGTGAATCACAAGCGCGTGCAGCGCCTCCGGCAGACCGACAATCTGCTGTGCATCACCGGGCGCACGTTCCGTCCGCCGACGACCGACAGCCGGCATCGTTTCAGCGTCTACCCCAATCTGGCGCGCAAGATGATGCCCACGGGCGCGAACCAGCTGTGGGTGGCCGACATCACCTACGTGCGGCTGGCGGAGGGTTTCGTCTATCTCGCCGTGATCCTCGACGCCTGGAGCCGCCGCGTGGTGGGCTGGGCGCTGGCGGACCATCTCAAAGCTGACTTGGCTCTCGCGGCGCTCGACATGGCGCTCGCCGCCCGGGCGATCGCGCCTGGC
>NZ_SPDV01000071.1 GCF_004564275.1 Sphingomonas parva (ex Maeng et al. 2020) | reverse complement strand
TGCCGCCCGGAGGGTCTCGACCAACGGCCGCTCGTCGCCGAGCGCCTTCATCTGCTCGGCCAGCCGCTGCGCTTCGATCTCGGCGCGCGCGCGCTTGCCGCGGGCCGCATCGAGCGCGGCCTGGGCGACCCGCGCCTCGGCCTGCTCGGCGGCCTGGACGGTGCGGGCCTTGCCGAGCTCGGCCTCGGCGGCGAGCGCCGCATCCTCGAGCTCGACCGTGCGGATGTCGATCGTGCCGCGCGCCGCCTCGGCCGCGGCGAGGCGGGCGGCGATCTCCTCCCCCTCCCGCGCGAGCCGGGCGAGCGCCGCCTTGGCATCCTCGGCGAGCGCTGCCTCGCGCACCCGATCGGCGGCGAGGCTGGTGCGGCGATCGGCGAGCTCGCGAATCCGCCGGGCGACCATGTCGCGCTCGGCGCGCAACGTGGCGAGGCGATGGCCGAGCGCGGTCGCCGCCTCGCGCGCCGCCTGCGCGGCCTTGCGGCGATCGGCGAGGATCTGCGCGGCCTGGGTCTGGTAGGCGGCGGCGTTGCGCTGCGCGTCGGCGGCGCGATCGACCCGGGCTACGGCCTCGTCGGCCTCCTTCTTCGCCGCCTCCGCGGCCTGCGCGGCCTCGCGCCAGCGCGAGAAGATCATCCGGGCTTCCGCGACACGGATCTGATCGGACAGCCGGCGGTACCGCTCGGCCGCCTTGGCCTGGCGGCGCAGCGCGGCGACACGATTCTCCATGTCGCCCATCAGCTCATCGAGCCGGGTGAGGTTCGCCTCCGCTGCCCGCAGCTTCTGCTCGGCATCCTTGCGGCGGACGTGGAGACCGGAGATGCCCGCCGCCTCCTCCAGCATGGCACGGCGCTCGGTCGGCTTGGCGGCGATGATCGCGCTGATCTTGCCTTGGCTGACCAGGGCCGGCGAATGCGCGCCGGTCGCGGCATCGGCGAACAGCAAGGCGACGTCCTTGGCGCGGACATCGCGGCCGTTGACCCGATAGGCCGAGCCGGCGCCGCGCTCGATCCGCCGGGTGATCTCGACGTCGCCCGCCGGCGCGAAGGCGACGTCGCCGGAGACGTCCTCGGTCTGCCGCTCGACCAGCATCGTGACCTCGGCGAAATCGCGGGCCGGACGCTGGGCCGTGCCGGCGAAGATGACGTCGTCCATGCCCGAGCCGCGCATCGACTTGGGGGAGCTCTCGCCCATCACCCAGCGGATCGCCTCGAGCACGTTGGACTTGCCGCAGCCGTTGGGGCCGACAACGCCGGTGAGCCCCGGCTCGATGCGCAGCTCGGCGGGCTCGACGAAGCTCTTGAAGCCGGAGAGCTTCAGCCGCTTTATCTGCATCCCCGCCCCCCGGCGCGCATCCCGCTCCTCCTAGCCCCCCGCCTGCCTGATCAGCGGCTCGAGATCGGCCCATTCCTGGGTGCGGATCATCCTGCCGTTGACGAAGAAGGTTGGCGTGCTGTGAACCCCGAGCTTTCCGGCCGCCGCGTTCATCGCATCGATCCTGGCGAGGCCGGCCTTGTCCGCGAGGCAGGCCTTGGCCCGCTGCGGCGCCACCCCGGCGGATGCGGCGAGCTGCGTCAATCCCGCGATGTCGGCGATCCGGCCATACATCTCGGCATCGGGAAGCGCGCTCAGCTTCAATTTCTCGTCGATCGTGATCCCCTCGATCCGAGCGACCCATTGCGGCTGGGTGGCGTAGAGGCTCTCGGTCAGCCGGAAGTAGGTTGCGGGCGGCGCGCAGCGCGAGATCAGGGTGGCCGCGACGTCCGTCCCGTTGAGGATGTAGTTGCGGAACTCGAAGCTCAGCCGACCCGTCCGCACCCGCGCCTCCAGCGCCGCCCTCGCGGTGGTGCTGAAATGGGCACAGTGCGGGCAGGTGAGCGAGCCATATTCGACCAGCTTCACGGGCGCTGCGGGGTTGCCCATCCGGAAGCCGCCCTGCGGCGTCACAACGACGGTCTTGGTCCAGTCGCGGGCTGGGGCGGGACGCGCCGACCCCGGCCTCGCCGTGGGCGCGGCCTCCGCCGGAACAGCGAGGCAGGTCGCTGCCGCCGCGGCCAGGAGGAGACCGCGTGCCATTACCGCAGCGCCGCCTGCAGCAGCGGCTCGAGCGCCTTCCAGTCGGAGGCCTCGGCGAGCTTGTTGTTGATCAGGAAGCTCGGGGTGCCCGAGATCTGATATTCCTTGCCGGCGCTGTCGGTGCCCTGGACGAGCCGCTGAACCTGCGCCTGATCGGCAAGGCAGGCCTGCGCCTTGGCGGCCGGCACGCCGCGCGCGCGGACGAACTGATCGAGGCCGAGCGCCTGCGCGAAGGCCGAAGCCGGCTGGGCCGAAGCCTGGAGCTGCTGCTGCTGCGCCTCCGACAAGGACTGGGCGCGGCCGAGCCATTCCTCCTGCGCGGCGAAGAGCTGCTCGGTCAGCGGGAAGAAGGCCGCCGGGCCGTTGCAGCGGGCGAGGATCGCGGCGCCGAGATCGGCGGGATCGCGGATGAAGTTCCGGAACTCGAAGCTGACCTGGCCCGACTTCACATATTTGTCGATGAGATTGGGTGCCCCCTCCTCGGCGAAGGCGGCGCAGTGCGAGCAGGTCATCGAGCCGAACTCGACCAGCTTCACCCGCGCGTTGGGATTGCCCATCAGCATGCCGCCCTGCGGCGTCTCGCTCACCATCTGGGTCCAGTCGCCGCCGTTCGGCGCCGCGACCTGCTCGACCTGGAAATTCTGATCGGCGACCGCGCCGTTGCCGGCGGAATCATTGCCGCCGCAGCCCGCGACCATCAGTGCAAGGGCAGCAACCGCGCTGCCGGTGAATGCCTTCATTTCTTTCTCTCTCCAATCCTGCCCACGACGGGGATCGAGACGGTGAACCCGCCCGTGCCCTGCCCTTCACTCGCCGCAACGCCGCGCGCAAGCGCCTCCATGCAGGCGCGAAGCTCGGGATCCGCGATCTCGCGCAGCGATTCGCTGACGTCTGCGGGTATCTCCGCCTCCGGTTGCCCCGACGGAGCCCTGAGGTTCCTCAGTGACGGCGGAGACGTGCGCGCATTCGCGCGCGCGACCTGAACCAGGCCTTGCTTGAACTGCACCCGGCTGACCGCCTCATAGCCGAAGAAGCGGTTCACCCGTTCCACGATCACCGGCGCGACATGCTGCATCACCGGCGCGTGCGCGCCCTCGACTACAAGGGTCAGGACCCCGCCCGAACGGCGGCCAGGCGGGAAGCGGATCGATTCGGGGCAGGAGACGCCGGCATAGCGATCGCCGACGATCTCCTTCCAGCGGCTGACCACCGACGACTGGACGAAGCCGAAACGCCGGAAGGCCGCGCCGCCGACGACGGGCAGCATTTCCGATACGGCGCGCGCGCGATTGGAGCGCGGCGCATCCTGCTGCTTTTTCGCTGTCCCGCCCGGTTTGCCCATGGCCCGGAGCATGGCATAGGCGGCCCATGCCCGTCGATGCATCAAATGCCCTGCTCCGCTGGTATGCTGTGGATAAGAGGCGACTTCCCTGGCGCGCGGAGGCGGGCGAGCGGCCCGATCCCTATCGCATCTGGCTGTCCGAAGTGATGCTTCAGCAGACCACCGTCGCCGCCGTTCGTCCCTATTTCGAAGCCTTCACCAGCCGCTGGCCCAAAGTCGCGGACCTCGCCGCAGCGCCCGAGGCGGATGTGATGGCCGCCTGGGCGGGCCTTGGCTATTACGCCCGAGCGCGCAATCTGGTCGCCTGCGCACGCAAGGTGGCCGGCGAGCTCGACGGCATCTTTCCGGACAGCGAAGCCGCGCTTCGCGCCCTTCCCGGCGTCGGCCGCTACACCGCCGCGGCGATCGCGGCGATCGCCTTCGGCCGGCGCGCAGTGGTGGTCGACGCGAACGTCGAGCGGGTGGTCTCGCGGCTGTTCGCGGTCGAGGAGGCGCTGCCCGGCGCGCGCGAGCGCCTCTACGCACTGACCGACGCACTGACGCCCGAGCACGGCGCCGGCGATTTCGCGCAGGCGATGATGGACCTCGGCTCCGGCATCTGCACCCCGCGCAGCCCCGATTGCGGCCGCTGCCCCGTCGCGGCGATCTGCGCGGCGCGCGCGCGGGGCGAGCAGGAGCGCTTCCCGGTCAAGGCGCCGAAGCGCGCGCGGCCGCGGCGCGAGGGCGTCGCTTACTGGCTGGAGCATGACGGGCACGTGCGGCTGGTCCGGCGGCCGAAGCAGGGCCTGCTCGGCGGCATGCTGGCCCTACCGACCGACGACGCGCCGGCCGAAGTGCCCTGGCGGGAGGCGGGGAGCGTCGATCACGTCTTCACCCATTTCGCTTTGACGATGCGCCTGCTCTGCGCCGAATCGGACCGGCGCGACGACGGCATCTGGTGGCCGATCGAGCGGATCGACGAGGCTGGCCTGCCGACCCTCTTCGCCAGGCTGGCCGCCCGCGGCAGCGCCTGGAGGGAGGCGGCATGATCGGCTTCACCGGCGCCCGCGTAGATCGCGCCGACAACCTCCGGCTCGACGAGGCGCGGCTGGCCGAGCTCGCCGCGCACGAAGGCGCGCGGATGATGCAGCTCGACGGCCTCGACCCGGTGGTCGACGCGGACGGGCGGCTCGCCTGGACGGCGGTGGCGAGCGAAGGCGAGCGCATCTTCCTCGGCCTGGCCGGCGACGTTCCGCTGTTTGCGCCGCTGGTGCGCGGTGACCCCCTGCAGCGCGGCAACGCCTTCGCCCTGCTCGGCAGCATGCCGGCCGAGGATGCGGCGCTGTGGGGCGGCGCCCGAAGCCTGATCGGCTGGCACGGGCGGCACATGTTCTGCGGCGCCTGCGGATCCGCGACCGCGCCGTTCCGCGGCGGCTGGGGGCGTCGCTGCGGCGGCTGCGGCGCCGATCATTTTCCCCGGGTCGATCCGGTGGTGATCATGCTCGCCGAGCACGAGGGCCGGGTGCTGCTCGCGCGGCAGCCGCAATATCCGCCGCGGCGCTACTCGGCCCTCGCCGGCTTCGTCGAGCCCGGCGAGTCGGTCGAGGAGGCGGTCGCCCGGGAGATCAGGGAGGAAGCGGGCATCGAGGTGCGCAACGTCCGCTACGTCGCCAGCCAGCCCTGGCCATTTCCGGGGCAATTGATGATGGCCTGTGTCGCCGAGGCGCTGTCGAGCGAGCTCACGCTCGATCTCACCGAACTCGAGCATGGCTTCTGGGCGAGCCGCGAGGAGGTCGCCGCCGCGCTCGCGGGGGCTCCGGACGCGTCCTTCCTGGCCCCGCCCCGGTTCGCCATCGCGCACAGCCTGCTACGCCACTGGGTCGAACAAGAGCGGCGTTGAGCCGCTTGCTCCGTCGCGCGGTGCCGCCTAAAGGGGCAGCCGAGTTTCCCACCTGCGCGCCCCGGGCGCGCGCCCCTCAAGAGGTCTGAACACGGCAATGGACAATCGCAACAACACGATTGCGGGCTGGGTGCTTGGCGCGGGCATCGTCGCGCTCGGCGCTTCGATCGTCACGGCGGAGATGTTCCACGCCGAGCGGCCCGAGAAGATGGGCTATCCGATCGAGGGCGTGACCGGCGCCGACACCGGCGAGGGCGGCGGCGAGGCCGAGCAGCCGATCGCGAACCTGCTCGCCAGCGCCGACGTCGCCAAGGGCGAGGCCGTGTTCAAGAAGTGCACCGCCTGCCACACCGCGAACGCGGGCGGCCCGAACGGCACGGGCCCGAACCTGTGGGGCGTGATGGGCAAGCCGATCGGCCAGCATGCCGCCGGCTTCGCGTACTCGCCGGCCCTGTCCGGCCACGGTGGCACCTGGGGCTTCGAGGAGATGAACCAGTGGCTGAAGTCGCCGCGCGACTTCGCCCCGGGCACCAAGATGACCTTCGCCGGTCTCGGCAAGGCCGAGGACCGCGCCAATCTGATCGCCTGGCTGAACGCCCAGGGCAGCAACCTGCCGCTTCCGGCGCCGGTCGCCGCCGCCGGCAACCCGGCCGAGGCCGCGGCGGAAGCCGCCGACCAGCCGGCCGCCGGCGACAAGGCCGAGAACGAGCCGGTGCTCAACGAGGCGACTGCTGCGACCGCCAAGGGCGGCCAGAGCAACGTCCACGGCGACGGCGCGCCGAGCGTCGACGGCCGCGCGGGCCAGGAAAAGAAGTAAGGCAGAACGGGTGACGGCTGCGGCCGTCACCCGTTCCCGCGGTGTCGTACGCAGAGCGATGCTCAGGCGGGATGGTCAGCCGCGAGCTGCCGCCCCCCAGGCGGACCCGGCGCATCACAACCAATGAATCGTTCGGGCTGAGCCCGTCGAAGCCCACCCCTTCTGTTCCTCATCGTCTTCCGAAGAGGCGCAGGAAGAGGCTTCGACAATGATGGGGCGCCGCCATCGCGCGGACGGCGGCCAGACGCCCATCATCAGCCCGAACGATGATGTGCAACGGACCGGTGAGAGCGTCTCGCCAGCGGCGATCCTATTTCGCCATCTCCACCGGCATTTCGCGGGCGTGGTAATAGTCGCAGACGAACTTCCACGCTTCCTCGGCGGTCTCCACGAAGTGGAAGAGCTCGAGATCCTTGGGGGCGATCACGCCTTCCTCGGCGAGCGCCTCGAAACCGACGACCCGCTCCCAGAACTCGCGTCCGAACAGCATGATCGGCAGCGGCTTCACCTTGCCGGTCTGGATCAGGGTGAGCAGTTCGAAGAATTCGTCGAACGTGCCGAAGCCGCCCGGGAACACCGCCACCGCGCGGGCGCGAAGCAGGAAGTGCATCTTCCTCAGCGCGAAATAGTGAAACTGGAAGCTCAAAGACGGCGTGACGTACGGGTTTGGCATCTGCTCGTGGGGCAGCACGATGTTGAGGCCGATCGATTCCGCCCCGACGTCGCAGGCTCCGCGATTGGCCGCTTCCATGATCGACGGACCGCCGCCCGAGCAGACGACAAAGTGCCGCTGGCCGTCGGGACCCTTGTCGACCTTGCTGCACAAGCGCGCGAGCTGCCGGGCCTCGTCATAATATTTCGATTTGTCCTTGAGGCGCTGGGCGACGAGGCGCTGGTGATCGGTCGCCGCGGCGGCGAGGATGGCCTCGGCCTTCTCCGGCTCCGGAATGCGGGCCGAGCCGTACATCACGAACGTCGAAGCGATTTTCGCTTCGTCGAGCAGCAGCTCCGGCTTCAGCAGCTCGAGCTGGAAGCGGACGGGACGCAGATCCTCGCGCAGCAGGAAGTCCATGTCCTGGAAGGCGAGCCGATAGGCGGCATCGCCGGTCTGCGGGGCGGGCGTCGGCTGATTGGCAACCTGGGCTTCTTCGCGGGCGCGCGGAAAGACGCGCTTCGGGGGTACGATCTCAGTCATGGGCAGTGCCTTAGAGCGTTTTGAAGAAAGGGGGAATCACCGAGGTCTCGGGATTTCCGAATGATATCGGCGCCAAGCGAATCGCCGGCCTGCCGCGACCGCGCTTGTTAGCGACAATAAGGGCCGCGGCCCATGTCGAAATGCAGATGGTCGCGATGAAAGGCGTTGGCGTCCGGGCCGAGGACGATGCCGAAGCGGCGACAGCCGGCGCCGTGAACGTCGCGGAGGAAGCGGCGGACCTTCTCATCCTCGCCGTTCCAGCCCTGCAGAACGGAGATCCGCCTTCCGTCGGCGAGCACGAAGGCGCCGACGTCGACCGCATTGGCGCGGCCGTGCTCGCTGAGGCGCTTTCCTGCCTGGCCGTTGACCGGCCGGCAGCTGTAGGTGCCCATGCTTTCGATCCGCACCACGCTGCGGCCGAAGGCGGCATCGGCGGCGGGCTGCACCGCCTCCCGCACCCAGCGGGCGAACTGCCGCGCCACCGGGCAGGTCATCGCCTTGAGGTTGGTGACCGGGGTGCCGATGTCGAGCAACTGCACCGCGCCGAGGGCCGAGCAGCCGCCGGCGAAGACCTGATCCGGGAGCGCGCGGAACTTCACGCCCTCGCGGGTGAGATTGGCGTGGCATTGCAGCGTCTCGCGCGACGTCGCGGCCGCGGGCACCCTGGCCTCCTTCTCCGGCCGGCGTTCGGATTTCGGGATGCACCCGCCGAGCAGCAGCAAGGCGAGGAGCAGCGAGACAAGCCGCGACATGAGCGGACGGTGGTGCGCCGCCGATCGGCCGTCAACAGCGAGGCGACGGAGCGAGCCAGTGGCGGCCCGAGCGGCTTCTGTCCCCTCGCCGCCGCCGATGCTATGAGGAGCGCGCTTGTGGGGAGGATGAAGATGGCGCGTTTCCGGCGATTTGAGGCTCTGCTCCTGCTTTGCCTCGCCCTGACGGCGTGCGGAGATTCCGCGTCGTCCGACGCTGCGACAAAGCCAGTCGAGGCGGCAGCGAAGACGGCGGCGCCGCGCGCCTGCGACGTGCTGACGTCGGCCGATGCGGAGAAGGCGCTCGGCAGGGCGGTGCAGCGCCTGCCGAACGACGGCGGCCCGGCAGGGCTCGATATCTGCCAATATGGCTATCAGGGCGAGCGGATCGCCGACGCCGGAAACGTCAGCGTGACGCTCCAGCCGGTCGATATCGCGAGCCTGCGCAAAGGCGTGGTGGACGCCGGCGGAACGCCGGAGCCGGTTGTCGGGCTCGGCGATTCCGCCTTCTGGACCGCCGATTACGGCCTCTATGTCGGCAAGGGCAACAGGACCGCCATCTATCTGCTTGGCGCCGGCGGAATGGCCGACGCCAAGGCTCGGTCGATCGAGCTTGCGCGCGCCACCAGCGGCAGGTTCTGAATCCTCCCGCCGGCGCGCATCCGCCCCCCGGATCGGATCGCGCTACTTCGCCGCTTGCGGCTCGTCCGGCGAGGTCTCCAGGACCGCCTTGGTCAGGCGGTTGAGCTGCGCCATCTTGTTCAGCGTTGGCGACGCGCTGTACAGCGCCTTCAGATAGGCGACGTCGGGCGCGCGGATGCTGGGCGGCGCCTCATGCCCTTCCTCGAACAGGGTGAGAATCGTCTCGACCTGCGCGGGCTCCTTGGGCGGTTGGGCGGCGGCGAGCGCGCGCATCGTCGCATAATCAGCGATCTGCATCGGCGTCTTGCCGTTCACCGCCGCCGTCTCGACGATCACGTAGGATTGCAGGATCGCCTGCTGCGTCGTCTGCTTGATGATCGAGGAGGACCGCGTCCGCAGCGTGCCGGTGCCGAGCCGCCGCGGGGCATGTCCGCCGCCTGGCTGGCGTCGCCGCTGGTGACGCGATTGGGCGGCATGCGCGAGAAGGAATTGCGGCCGGCGCCGTTCGACGCGAAGACGTGGCCGTCCTCATTCTGCAGCTGGACGGCGTTCCAGGCGAGCGCCGGGCGCTGGTCGCTCATCAGCCGTTCCATCTCGCTATGCTCCATGCCGCTGAAGAAATGCGGCTTCTGCTCGCGCAGCTCGGCGACGAAAGCCTGGCTGTCCGGAACCACGACGATCCGCAGGTTGGCCGCGCAGCCGGGCTTGGCGAGCTTCACCCCGACATGCTGGGCGACCTTACGGACCCGCTCGACGATCACCGAGCCCTGCTCGGCGGCGAGCCCGATAACCTCGGGACAGACCGGGTTGCGAAAGGTCGGCAGCTGGCCGTCGACCGGCCGCGACACGTCGTTCACGTAGCGGCGCGCCGTCTCCCTGGTCAGCCGCTCGCCGGTGACGACGATGTCGTCGGAACCTGCAGGCTGCGGCGCGGCCTGTGCCGCAAGCGCCAGCGCAATCGTCAGAGCGAACATCCCTCAATCCCTCCTCTATTCAGTCCCGACGTCGAGCTAGCCGGTATTTCGCGTCCACGAGCCGCTCACTTTCCGGCGCCGGCGGGCTCCTCGGGCGAAGTCTCGAGCACCGCCTTGGTCAGGCGGTTGAGCTGCGCCATTTTGCCGAGCGTCGGGGAGGCGCTGTAGAGCGCCTTCAGATAGGCGACATCGGGCGCCCGAATGCTCGGCGGCGCCTCGCGGCCGTCCTCGAACAGGGTGAGAATGGTCTCGACCTGCTCCGGCTCCTTCGGGGGCTGGACCGCGGCAAGCGCCCGCATGGTCGCATAATCGGCGACCTGCATCGGCGTCTTGCCGTTCACCGCCGCGCTCTCGACCACGACATAGGATTGCAGGATTGCCTGCTGGGTAGACTGCTTGATGATCGAGGCCGAGGACGCCCGCATCGTGCCGGTGCCGGCGCCGGCGCGCGGCATCCCCTCGGCCGCCTGAGCCTGGTCGTTGCCCGCGCTCACCCGATTCTGGCTCATTCGGCCAAACGAGCTGCGGCCCGCCGAGTTGGAGGCGTAGACGTTGCCGTCCTCGTTCTGCAGCTGGACCGAATTCCACGCCAGCGCCGGCCGCTGATCCTTGAGCAGCCGGTCGATCTCGGTGAGCTCCATCCCTCCGAAGAATTCCGGCTTCTGCTTGTGCAGCTCGGAGACGAAGGTCTGGCTGTCGTCGACCACCACGATCCTGAGGTTCGGGGAGCAGCCCTCCTTGGCGAGCTTGACCCCGACATGCCTGGCAACCTTGCGCACCCGGGCCTCGATCACCGAGCCCTGCTCCGCAGGCAGCCCGATCACGCCGGGGCAGACGGGATTGCGGAAGGTGGGCAGCTGGCCGTCGACCGGCCGCGACACGTC
>NZ_SPDV01000070.1 GCF_004564275.1 Sphingomonas parva (ex Maeng et al. 2020) | reverse complement strand
AGCGCCTTCAGATAGGCGACGTCGGGCGCGCGAAGGCTCGGCGGGGTCTCGCCGCCGTCGTTGAACAGGGTGAGGATCGTGTCGACGCCGGTCGCCTCGGCCGGCGGCTGCGCCGCGGCGAGGGCGCGCATCACCGCGTAATCGGCGACCTGCATCAGCGTCTTGCCGTTCGCCGCGGCGCTGTCGATCACGACGTAGGAATCGAGGATTGCCTGCTGCGTCGACGATTTGATGATCGAGGCCGACATGTTGCGCTGAGTCTTTCCGCCCGGAGTGGCTCGGCCGACGTCGGCGGCGGCGCCTTCGCTCTCCGAATCGGTCGGCACCCCGCTGGCCGAGACGCGGTTGCCATGGGCGCGGTCGAACTGGCCCTTGCCCGACGAATAATCGGCATAGACCTGGCCGTCTTCGTTCTGGGTCTGGACGGCGCTCCAGGCCAGAGCGGGGCGCTGGTCCTTCATCAGCCGGTCGATCTCGCTTTTCTCCATGCCTGCGAAGAAGACCGGCTTCTGGCGATGGAGCTCCGAGACGAAGGCCTGGGCATCCTCGACCACGATGATCCTGAAATTGGTCGCGCAGCCCGGCTTGCCGACCTTCACGCCGACATATTTCGCGACCTTCTTCACCCGCTCGACGATCACCGCTGCATTCTCTTCCGGCATGCCGATCACGGTCGGGCAGACCGGATTGCGAAAGGCGGGCAGCTGGTCGTTGACCGGCCGGGAGATGTCGTTGACGTAGCGACGCGCGGCCTCGCGGGTCAGCCGCTCGCCGGTGACGACGATGTCGTCGGAACCTGCAGGCTGCGGCGCGGCCTGTGCCGCAAGCGCCAGCGCAATCGTCAGAGCGAACATCCCTCAATCCCTCCTCTATTCAGTCCCGACGTCGAGCTAGCCGGTATTTCGCGTCCACGAGCCGCTCACTTTCCGGCGCCGGCGGGCTCCTCGGGCGAAGTCTCGAGCACCGCCTTGGTCAGGCGGTTGAGCTGCGCCATCTTGTTCAGCGTTGGCGACGCGCTGTACAGCGCCTTCAGATAGGCGACGTCGGGCGCGCGAAGGCTCGGCGGGGTCTCGCCGCCGTCGTTGAACAGGGTGAGGATCGTGTCGACGCCGGTCGCCTCGGCCGGCGGCTGCGCCGCGGCGAGGGCGCGCATCACCGCGTAATCGGCGACCTGCATCAGCGTCTTGCCGTTCGCCGCGGCGCTGTCGATCACGACGTAGGAATCGAGGATTGCCTGCTGCGTCGACGATTTGATGATCGAGGCCGACATGTTGCGCTGAGTCTTTCCGCCCGGAGTGGCTCGGCCGACGTCGGCGGCGGCGCCTTCGCTCTCCGAATCGGTCGGCACCCCGCTGGCCGAGACGCGGTTGCCATGGGCGCGGTCGAACTGGCCCTTGCCCGACGAATAATCGGCATAGACCTGGCCGTCTTCGTTCTGGGTCTGGACGGCGCTCCAGGCCAGAGCGGGGCGCTGGTCCTTCATCAGCCGGTCGATCTCGCTTTTCTCCATGCCTGCGAAGAAGACCGGCTTCTGGCGATGGAGCTCCGAGACGAAGGCCTGGGCATCCTCGACCACGATGATCCTGAAATTGGTCGCGCAGCCCGGCTTGCCGACCTTCACGCCGACATATTTCGCGACCTTCTTCACCCGCTCGACGATCACCGCTGCATTCTCTTCCGGCATGCCGATCACGGTCGGGCAGACCGGATTGCGAAAGGCGGGCAGCTGGTCGTTGACCGGCCGGGAGATGTCGTTGACGTAGCGACGCGCGGCCTCGCGGGTCAGCCGCTCGCCGGTGACGACGATGTCGTCGCCCGGTGTCGGTGTTCCGGGAGCCTGTACGGCGAGCATCAAGGCGATCGTGGTCACAAACATCGGCGGTTCCCCCCTCAACCGGTGTGAGAAGCGAGCCTAACCGACGGTAAAGCGGAGGTCCATGGCACCCGGAGAACCGCCTTCCCCCCGTGCCGAATGCCGGTCAGGATCGATCGGGACGGCTTTAGTCCCGCTTGCGCCGCGATCCTGTCGCTCGCCGTGTCGTGATCGCGAAATATAAATCGCTTGCACCCAATTTGTTGATCTTTAACCATTGTTTCTTCCGGCGATGCCGCTCAGATGCGGCGTTGCGGGCCGTGGGGGGATGATGCGGCTTGGTGGGGGACAGCTTTGCTTTGGTCGTGCGGCGCACCCCGATGTTCGGCGCTCGCGCCCGACGTGGCGAGCGGCGCCGCGCGGCCTCTACCGCAGGCTACGCATCGGCATCCTCGCTCTGCTGTCCTCGGCCGCGCTGACCGCCTGCGCCGCCTCCTCCTACGCCGGCATCCCGCTCCGCCCCGGCGGCGCCGACGCGGCGCTCCAGGATCTCGCCCGCCGCGCGCAGAGCGGTGACAAGCAGGCCCAGCTCGATCTCGGCATCCGCTACGAGGAAGGGCGCGGGGTACCGGTGGATCTGAAGCGGGCCCGCCGGCTGTATGCCGCCGCGGCGACCACAAGTGGCGGCACCCAGCTCAGTCACTTTCCGGCAACTCCGAAAACTCCGGCGGCCGCAGTGCCGATCGATACCGGGCCACGACAAGATGGCTTGTCGGCCGCGCGCGCGCGCCTTGCCGCATTGGACGCACGAAGAGGTCGTGTGCTGGACACGAAGCTCCGTACGGTCCGAGGTGTAATCGTCACCGTCGGGCCATCCGACGTTTGCGAGACCGATCCCGACGTCGTTCGTGCGTCCACCCGCCTCGCAATCGGCCAGTGCCGCGCGAAGCTCTATCGCCTGACCGATCGCAAGGGCCGAACCTACGATCTCACGGATCTCATCCTCTACACGAACGACGAGGATGCCGCGATCGACGAGCACATTCCACTCGGTCTTATCGACCCGGCGGAAACCTGGCTCTCCTCCGATGAAGGGTCATCGGTGCGCGGTGCCGTGACCTTCGAGGTCCTGATCGGCGCCGCCGGTGCCTTCAGCATCATTCGCTCAGCAGAAGTGGATCACTGAAATGGCCACAAACCCTCCGCCTCCGCCGCCTCCTCCTCCCCCTCCCCCGCCGCCGCCGCCCACCTACGGCACCCGAACGGAGGGCACGCTGACCTCCGGGCAGATCGCACCGATCCTGAGCGACGTCTCGGGACGCAGCTTCCAGCTGGGGTGGGCGACGCGCGCAATTCGTGCGGATGCGCAGAAGGCGGCGAACAGGCAGAGCGATTATTCCAACCTGAGGTTCGACAGTCACTCATATCAGCTGAACGGCGCCACTGTCAGCGTTCCCACTTTCCAATTTCTCAACTACAGCGACAGCGAGCGTCGGACGCTCTCCGATGTGGTCGCCATCGTCAATCATGCGCTCGCCAGCAATGCGCCATCGGCGCAGTTCCTTCGCGACTTCCTGGCGCGAAGCGGAGGGCTGGGCTTTTCGGAATTCGTCTCCATTGCCGACCGCGGCTTCGGCCAGCACCCGAACACGGGCGCGGGCGGCGAGGCGTACAGGGGGAGAAACGGAGACCCTCAGCTCGAGTCCGCCGTCAACGTTGCGAACATCAATGACTTGTACAATGGTAAGACCGCCACCGCAGCTCTGATCATTCGCGCCTTCCACGAGTTTGGCCACGCAAACGCCGGCCATCCCAACTTCGATGGGATCGGGAACGTGAATAATCCGCGCGTCTACCAAGAAATTGTCGTAGAAAACGCTAATGCAAATGGTAGAACAAACCAGGTAAATTTTACGGATATTGATCCAACCTACAAGTTCGACATGGATTTTGCCAAGTTTGTTGCGGACTACGCCCGCGCGAACCCATCAATCGTGGTAGATGGTCAGACGATCGATCTCAGCCGCTACCAGTTCTCCCAAGGCGATCTCGACAGATATTATATGGGGGGCGGCGGCGTGCCGGGTGTCCTCACCGGCGCTGCCGAGCTCTACGAGAACATGAGGATCCTGCATATCAACTCGGAGACGGACCGCTGGTTTGACGCATTGCAGACCAACGCTCGCCGTCAGCGGGCGGGGCAACCGCCGCTTCCGATCGCTAACCTGCCGACTGCTGACGTCCTGGCGATCCTCACGCGTCAGGGCTTCCTGAGCCTTCGATCGAAACCCGATACCTATGACGAAGCCGCTTCCGGCCCATGGGGCTCGAGGATCGAGCATTATTCGCGGCGGAACAGAGGCCTCGTCGATTACGACGGCAACGGCAAGAACAAGGTATTCCGCGACGACCAGGTGCAGGATATCATCATTGCGGCCCGCGAGCAGGGTTTTTCCGAGATATTCCTCCAGAGCGTGATCCGCGGCGTCACGACCCTTGACGGCGGGCAGCTCGGCCTGGCGCTCGGCTCGGTCCTTGGCAAGCAGCTGACCTCCGACCCGTTCGGCCAGATCCTGGCATCTGGTACGATCGGCACAGTGCTTGGCGCCGTCGGCGAGTTCATCGACAAGAACGTCTTTCACGGAACGCCTTCGACCCACATCCTCGATCAGGGCGCGAAGAGCTTCGGCACCACGCTGGTGGGTAATATCAAGGGCGCCGGCATCGGCGCTCTGTCGTCTTACCTCACTGCCGAACTCGTGCGTGCCACCGGGCTCAACGGACTGTCCGCCGAGGTGGCGAACAGTTTTGGCGGTGCCGTGGTTTCCCAGATCATCACCAACATCACCCGACTAGGCGAGAAGTTCGTGGTGGTCGAGAACGGCGTCGAGGTGACGAAGTACCGCGATCTGTTCACCGACATCGGGCCAACGATGCTGGCGAGTACGGCGGCATCGTTCCTGGGATCGAAGCTGGCGAGTGCAATCTACACGCCGGATACCGTGGGCGGCCAGATTGGTGCTGCCGTCGGATCGGCTTACGGCTCCTGGGTCGCGAGCACGATCCTTGCGTCGGGCCTCAATCCAGCGACGTTTGTGGCGGCGATCGTGGTGGTGGCGTTCTGGCAGCTTGTTGGAAGCGTGATCGGCTCGTTGTTCGGCGGAACGCCTCGGTCTGGAGCCGATGCGGTCTGGAATGAGGCGACTCAGCAATTTTCCGTCGCCAACGTCTATTCGAAGAAGGGCGGCTCGAAGGACGCCGCCAAGAACGTCGCCTCCGCCGTGGCGGGCAACTTCAACGCGGTGCTCGCCGCCTCGGGCGCGACCCTGCTCGATCCCGGTGCGGTCAAAACCGGCAACTACGGAATGCGGAAGAAAGATTTCGTCTACCGGCCGACCTCAACCCGGGACACGGATGCGATCACCGCGCGCTTCTCCGGATCCAACGGGGCGACGAACCTCGTCAACCACGGAAGCTACATCGGCCTGAACAGCATGATCGGCCAGATGGCCGGCGGCAACATTTACGTGAAGCGCGCGATCGCTTCCTCCCTCGCGAACGCCGGGGGCAATCCGAACAGCTTGAGCGCCGGTGCAGCCGGTCGTTTCGACATGAGCACCTTGCTCGGCGACATCACGGTCGCACGCGAGTTCGAGGTCTATCTCGAGAGTAGTCTCGCCATCAGCGCACTCATGGGCGCCTCGCCTGGCAGCGCGTTTGCGGGCGGGTGGCTCGTAACTCTTGCGCGCGCCTCGGAGCTCGGCATCAACCGGCGCGCCTATACGGACTGGATCGGCGGCTTCAACGTCTTCTTCGACGAGGTCATCGATGGCAGCATCGACGGCAACAAGGTCTCTGCCGGGCAGGTTCTTGCCGGCCTCGACGTCGAAACCGGCATGAGGCAGTGGGCGATATTTGACGCCGGCGGTGCGTTCCTCGGCACCAGTGGCGACACGATCGAGACCGGTAGCCAGACGGTCATCACTGCGACGAGCGGGAACGACCTGATCGATCTGAGGGGCGGGCGGCTGGCAGACCAGCGCGGGTACACCGTCGACGGCGTCCTCCAGAACGACATCGCCGTGACCGGAGCCGATTTCACCGGCGGGAGCGGCACCCTCGCCTTTGCCTCCGGACAGTTTCGTACCAGCTTCACGGTCGCCACGAAAGCCGACGGCGTGGCCGAGATCGACGAGAGCTTTCTCGCGAATTTGACCAGCCGTTCCGGCGTGATGGTGGTTGGCGATCCCGCACGCGCCGTGATCACGGAAAGCGGCCTACCGACGCTGCTCGTCGGATCGAGCTTCGCCACAGAAAGCGATGGTTTTGCCGTTTTCCGCCTCAGCCTGTCGAAGGCCGCAACGCAGGCCATCGCTGTGTCGCTTTCGCTCACCGACCTCACGGCAATCGGCGGGGGAGTGGATTTCGGTACCGTCGGCGCGCCCGGCCTGCAGGTGTCGACCGATGGCGTGACTTGGGTCGATTCAACGACCGCTCAGTTTGCGGCAGGGGCGACCGAATTGTTCGTCCGCACTCGCATCGTGTCGGACGATGCAGTCCTGGATGACGGCACGCGCATCAACGAGGAGGCCTCGGTGCGGTTCGAGCTGATGGCGACCGTTACGAGCGGATCAAGCGCGCTCTCGAATGGATCGGCGCCGATCGTCGGCACGGGAACCATTGTCAGCGGTGTCTCCGATGCGTCGCTGGTTTGGATCGACGGGATCGTCGTACAGGAGGGCGGGGGGGCGACCTTTGTCGTCTCGCGCAATCGCGCCACGTCCGTCGCATCCGTCAACTACACGGTCACGGACCGTCGCGGCGTCGATATTTCAATCGCGGCCACCGTCGACGGCGGGGCAGGCGCAGACACCATCCATGGCTCGGACCTGGGCGACAACCTCATCGGCGGCGCTGGGAACGACACGCTCTACGGCGGACGTCTCGACGACTGGCTGCTGGGCGGCGACGGCGACGATACGATCGATGCCGGCTCCGCAACGGCGGGCACGCTCGGCGGTGACGGCAATTATCTCGATGGTGGTGCCGGCAACGACATCCTGCGCGGGCGCGAGGGGTCTGACTGGCTTGAAGGCGCCGAAGGGACCGATCAACTGTTCGGCGGCGCGGGCGACGATATCCTCGCCGGTGGCGCGGGCGACGGCGACCAGCTCCAGGGGGGCAGTGGCAGCGACCATTATCTGGTCCGCTTCGGCGACGGGGTGGATACGGCCCAGGAGAGCGGCTCGACGCTCAGCACCGGCACAACAGTGGACTATATCGCCAGCCGCATGAACGCGATCGAGCTGTGGAAGCGCGGTCTCGCCGGCGGCTTGCGGGCCGACTGGGCGGGCAGGGCGGCCGGCGTCACTCAGCGCAAGATCGACGGCGGGGAGGACGCGGTGGTGTTCGGCGCGGGGATCACCCTCGGCGACATCCGGCTGGAGCGCAGCGGCACGACCGCGACGCCGGGCAGCGACCTGATCGTCACCGTCGTCGACAGCTCGAGCGGCACCGAGGTGGACAGCGCCCAGCTCATTCTCAAGGACTGGTTCGTCGATGCGTTCAAGCGCGTCGAGTGGCTGAAATTCGCCGACGGCAACCAGATCAAGCTCGGCGATATCACCAGCTTCATCGTTGGCGGCGCCGGTAACGACATCCTGATCGGAACCCAGAACAACGACTTCATCTACGGCGGCGCCGGCAACGATTCGATCCGCGCGCTGGCAGGCAACGACATCGCCCTGGGCGGCACCGGCGACGATCTCGTTTCCGGCGACGACGATAACGACGTGGTCGTCGGCGGCCTCGGCAACGATCAGGTGCTCGGCGGCAAGGGCAATGATTCCCTGACCGGCGACCAGGGCATCGACGAGGTGTTCGGCGGCGAAGGCAACGACATCGTCTCGGGCGGTCTCGACAGCGGCGACCTCGTCGTCGGCGGCAAGGGTGACGACAAGTTCAAATATGCGCGCGGCGACGGTCACGACGCCATCTTCGACGATTATAATGACGCGGGCTGGTCGGTAATCTACGCCAACGGAGCGTATCAAACCGGCTATGTGATCGATGCCCGCGGCAGCATCGTCGCCACGTCCGGCGAGGTGATCGCCTACAACAAGGGCACACTCGACAATCTCGACCTCGAGTGGCGCAGCAAGGTCGACTGGGACGCGCAGACCGGGACGCTACGACGCTTCGTCGTCCCGACCAGCGGTCCGATCTCGCAGGACGCTGGATTCGACACGCTCGAATTCGCCCCGGGCATCAACATCCAGGATATCATCCTCTATCGCAGCGGCAACGACCTGGTCCTGGCCGTCGGCGACGACGAGCAGGAGATCAACGGCATCGGCGGCGTTGCGGGCAGCGTGACGATCAAGGACTGGTATGCGGCCGGCCTCGCCGGTCAGATCGAGCGGCTGGCCTTCTACCAGACCGGCATCCTCGACATCCAGGACGTGGCGGGGACGATCAAGCGCAACCTGATCGCCGGCAGCGACAGCGCTGACGGCAGCACGACCCAGGCGATGGGCGGGACGAGCATCGACGACTGGATGACCGGCGGCGGCGGCGACGACGTTATCGCCGGCGGCTTCGGCAACGACATCATCGCCGGCAATTCGGGATTCGACACGCTGAACGGGGAGGCGGGCGATGACGTATTGTTCGGCGGCACCGGCAACGACCTTCTCGACGGAGGAGCCGGCAAGGACGTGCTGATCGGCGGCTCCGGCCTCGACAGCGCGTCCTATCGCTCGGCGACCGCGGCGGTGCGTGCCCATCTGCTCGCACCGTCGGCGAACACTGGCGATGCAGCAGGCGACGAATATGACGGCATCGAAGGCCTGGTCGGCGGCGCAGGCAATGACGAGCTCGGCGGCGACGGCGGCGATAACCAGCTCGAGGGTGGCGCAGGCAATGACCTGCTGCTCGGCAACGGCGGCAGCGACACTTACGTCTGGAATGCCGGTCATGGCGCCGACACGATCTACGACGCCGTCTTCGCCCACTCGGGAACGGCGATCACCTACGACACCGGAAGCGACGGCGGAGACGACGTGCTCGAGCTGGGGTCGGCCATCAGCCTGACCGATCTCGTCCTCGTCTGGTCGGGCAACGACCTCTACCTGCGCCACGGCGGCTCGACCACGCAGCAGATCCGCCTTCAGGGTCAGGCGCTGGCGAACAGCCGGATCGAGACGCTCCAGCTTGCCGACGGCCAGGCCGTCTCGCTCGCCAGCGTGCTCGTCGCGGCCGGTAGCGCCGCGCTCAGCGGCAGCGAGAGCGCCGATCTGCTCGTCGGCTCCGGCGGCAGCATTGCCGCGATCCTGTCCGGCCTCGGCGGCGACGACGTGCTGGTCGGTTACGCCGGCGTCGACAGCCTCGCCGGCGGCAGCGGCGACGACATCCTCGAAGGCGGCGCCGGCGGCGACACGCTCGACGGCGGCGTCAACACCGCGGTCGGCACCAGCCCCACGGCCGGCGATACCGTGCGCTACGTGCGCTCGGGCGCCGGCGTCACCGTCGATCTGCGCAGCACCGGCGCCCAGGTCGGCGGCGATGCCGCCGGCGACGTCCTGATCGGTATCGAGAACGTCACCGGTTCCTCGTTCGGCGACCAGCTCACCGGGGACGACGGCGGCAACCGGCTGATCGGCCTCGACGGCAACGACGTGCTGAGCGGCCTCGCCGGCGACGACGTGCTGCTCGGCGACCTCGGAGACGATACGCTTTACGGCGGCGATGGCATCGATGCCCTGTCGGGCAGCGACGGCAACGACCGCCTCGAAGGGGGCGCCGGCGACGACCGGCTCGACGGCGGCGAAGGCGTCGATACCCTGCTCGGCGACGCCGGCAAGGACAGCCTGACCGGCGGTGCCGGCGACGACACGCTCGACGGCGGGAGCGAGAACGACAGCCTGTACGGTGATGCGGGTGCCGATATCCTGATCGGCGGCGACGGCGACGACAGCCTGGTCGGCGGGGACGGCAATGACAGCCTGAGCGGCGGTCTCGGCATCGACACCTACGGCTTTGGCGCGACGTCGGGCAGCGACACGATCACGGACGCGAGCGGCGCGAATCTGATCACTTTCGACCAGACGGTTCGTCACGACCAGCTGTGGATGACCCGCGTCGGCAACGACCTCCGCATCGCGGTGATCGGCGGCACGTCGGCGGTGACGCTCACCGGCTTCTTCACCGGCGGCACCGTCGCGCGGGCGGTGCAGACGACCAGCCACGCTTACTACCTCGACAATGTCGATTCCCGCCGGCTGATCGACGCGATGACGGCGGCGGGCGTGACCGCGCCGGCCGAAATGCCGGAGGCGATCGCCGCGCAGCTCGCCGAGTTCTGGCACGAGGGGGGCAAGGCGGCACCGACGGCGCCCGACACCGTCCGGTCGTTCACGATGAGCGAGGACGGCGTCCTCGCCGTCGGCGGCGGCTATGGCGTGATCGACCATGACGGCGGCGCGCTCACCTACAGCCTCAAGGCCGGCGCCGAGCCGAGCCTGGGCGCGATCAGCGGCCTCGATCCGGCCACCGGCGCATTCACCTACACGCCGCGCGCAAACGTCAGCGGCGATGATGCGTTCAGCCTCCTCGCCACCGATGCCGACGGCCAGGCGGTCGAGCTGAAGATCGCAGTGAGCGTCGCCGCGGCGAATGACGCGCCGGGTGCGATCACAATCGTCGGCGGCGGCGCCCTCTCCGTGGCCGAAGCGGGGGCGGGAAGCCCCACCGTCGCCGGCACGCCGGTCGGCAGCGTGACCGCCTCCGACATCGACGGCGATACGCTGACCTTCAGCCTGCTCGACGACGCGGGCGGACGCTTCGCGATCAGCACCGGCGGCGCGATCACCGTGAAGACGCCGGCGCTTCTCAATTTCGAGGCCGCCCAGAGCCACACGGTCGCCGTCCGCGCGTCGGACGGCAAGGGCGGCGTCTCCGACGCCACGCTGGCGATCGCGATCGGCAATTTCAACGAGCGCAACACGCTCCCCACCGGCCTCGCCTGGACCGTGGCCGAGAACAGCGCGGCCGGCACCACGCTCGGCACCGTCGCGGCGAGCGATCCGGACGGCGCCCATGCCTACGGGCAGCAGCGCTATTATTTCCTCAACGGCAGCGTTGCGAGCGGCACCTCCGCGGACGGCCGCTACGCGATCAACCCGACCAGCGGCGTCATCACCACCGCGGCGATGCTCGATTTCGAGGTCGCGAATCCCAGCGCCAGCTACACCGTCATCGCGCGCGACAACGCCGGCGCGGCGCCCTACAACCAGGCGCAGACCAGCGTCACCCTCGGCATCGTCAACGTCAACGAGGCCAACGCCCTGCCGGCCACGCACGCTTTCTCGCTGGACGAGAACGTTTCAGTGGGCACGCTGGTCGGCACCGTGACGGCAACCGACAAGGATAGCGCAGGGACCGCCTTCGGCCGCCAGCGCTACTATTTCCTCAACGGGACGGTCGCGAGCGGCACCTCGGCCGACGGGCGCTACACGATCGATGCCGCCACCGGGCAGATCAAGACCGCCACCGGGATCAGCTTCGAGGCCGGCGCGACCGGCACCTACAAGGTCATCGCGCGCGACAACGACGGGGTCGCCCCCTACAACCAGGCCGCGAGCGACGTCACGATCGGCGTCAGGGACCTCAACGAGGCCAACAGCCTCCCCGCCGCGCAATCGATGTCCATCGCGGAGAACGTCGCCGTCGGGACACAGGTCGGCACCGTCGCCGCGAGCGATCCGGATCTGGCGTCCGGCGCATTCGGACAGCAGCGCTATTACTTCCTCAACGGCACGGCGACGAGCGGCACCTCAGCCGACGGCCGCTACACGATCGACGCGCTCACCGGTGCGGTGAAGACCGCGGCGGCGCTCAACTTCGAGGCGCCGACGCCGAGCGCGAGCTATACCGTCGTGGCGCGGGACAATGCCGGCGTGGCCCCGTTCAACGAGGCGAAGACGACTCTCACCATCGGCATCACCGACGTCAACGAGGCGCCGACGGCGATGAGCTGGTCGCCGGCGACGATCGCGGTCGACGAACGCGACCGGGTCGCGGCGGGCACCGCACTCGACGCCCTCGCCCTCGCCACCTTCTCGGTGGCCGATCCCGACACGGCCGGCCTTGCTTCGGCCAGCTATCGCTACGCCGTCTCGGACAGCCGCTTCGAGTTCGTCGGCAACGCGCTCCGTCTCAAGCAGGGCGTTGCCCTCGATTACGAGGCCGGGGCGAGCATCGCGCTGACGGTGACCGCCACCGACCTCACCGCTACGCCTCTGACGATCTCCCGATCGATCACGATCACGGTTGGCAATCGCGACGACATTCTCGACGGAACCGCGGCGGCCGATACGCTGACCGGCCAGCAGAACCGCGACATCCTTACGGGTTTTGGCGGCGACGACGTCCTGAACGGTCTGGACGGCGCCGATCTGCTTGACGGGGGCCTCGGCAACGACAGCCTGTTCGGCGGCACCGGCAGCGATCAGCTGAAAGGCGGCGACGGCGACGACCTGCTCAGCGGCGGCGACGGCGGCGACGTGCTGGACGGCGGCCTCGGCAACGACACCGCCGACTATCGCTTCCTGGTCAACGGCACGGCGGCCACGGCCGGCGTCACCGTCGATCTCGCGGCACCGGCATCGAACCTCGGCACCGCGGCCGGCGATACCTTCGTCAGCATCGAGAATTTGGTCGGCACGACGCTCGCCGACACGCTGCGCGGCGACGCCGGCGCCAACAAATTGTACGGCCTTGCCGGCGACGACACGCTCCACGGCGCGGCCGGCAACGATCATATCGAGGGCGGCGCCGGTAACGACATCATCTACGGCGGTGACGGGGACGACGTCGTGCTCGATGGCGGCGACGGCAACGACATCATCTATGGCGGCAACGGCAACGACACGCTGATCGGCGGTGCCGGCAACGATCAGCTGTTCGCGGAGAATGGCGACGATCTGCTCGACGGCGGCCTGGGCGACGACACGCTGACCGGCGGCCTCGAGAACGATACCTATCTGATGACCCGCGCGTCGGGGAACGACACGATCATAAACTTCGATCCGTCAGGCCTCGATATCGACGTGATCGGCCTGCAGGACAGCGCCGGCGCGATTGCCGATCAGGACCTGTGGTTCGAGCGCTCGGGCAACGACATGCTGGTGTCGATCGTCGGCGCTAACGCCAGCGCCAGGATCAAGGACTGGTACATCACGCCGGGCATCGACGGCGCCAACTACAAGATCGACTTCATCATCGCCGGCAACCGGGTGAGCAAGACGATCAACGTCGAAGGGCTGGTCGCGCTGATGGCCGCGAAGGTGAAGCCGACCACCGCCGCGGCGCGCGACGGAATCATGGCCGATCTCACCTACAAGGCGAAATGGGCGACCTATTGGGGCACCAACGCCAAGCCGGTGGTGCAGCCGATCGCTGCCCAGACCGTCAACGAAGGCAGCCCGATGATGCTGACGGTCACGGCGACCGACGACATCACGCCCGCCGCCGGAATCACGCTGGAGATCATGCACAACGGCGCCCTGCTGGCGCCCGCCAATTATACGCTCGGCGCCGCCGACGCGCTCGGCCGGCGGACGCTGACCCTGCTGTCGCCCGCCGGCTATTCCGGCGACTCGACGGTTTCGGTGACGGCGATCGATGCCGGCGGGGTGCGGAGCGACACCGTCAGCTTCGCGACCTCGTTCAAGCCGGTCGCGACCACGCCGCAGATCTCCGGCTTCTCCGCAGCGCCCGGCAACGCGGCCCAGACCGGCGGCATCCCGCTCGCGATCAACACCACCTTCCCGGACAATGACGGATCGGAGGTCCACGAACTGTGGATCACCGGCGTCCCGGCCGGCGTCACGCTCAGCGCCGGCACCTACGACACGGCGACGGCGACCTGGAAGCTGACCAAGGCGCAGGCCATCGGCCTGGCGATCAACACGCCGGCCGGCTGGAGCCAGGATCTCAAGTTGACGCTGACCGCCCGCGCCAGCGAAGCCGGCCAGACCGCCACGGCGACCGCCACGACGACCGTCGTCGTCAACGCCCCGCCGACCAGCCTGGTGCTGCGCGGCCAGGGCACCGCCGCGACGCCGTCGATCAACGAGGTCACCCCGACGACGACTGCGGCCGGAACGCCGGTCGGCGTCGTCGCGCCGGTCGATCCCGACGCGCTCGAGCGGAACCGGATTCCGACCGACTTCACCCTGTTGCCGAAACGCGGCACCGGCGAGGAGCGGATCGTGACCGGCACGGGCCCGACCGGTACGTCGGTGCAGGTCCTCGAAACCGGCCAGTTCGGCGCGGCCGGCGACCCGGCCGGCGGCGGCGTCTTCGGCGTCAGCGCCGGCACGATCGATCGTACCAAGGTCTACAAATACACGATCTACGTGAAGCCCGAGAACGCGATGCCGCACAGCCTCTACTTCGGCACCAACGGCAACGTGGAGAATGCGACGACGGGCGCCGCCGATACCAACCCCTATTTCTGGTACGGCGCCAGCAATGCGCTGGTCCAGGATCGCTGGTACCGGATCGAAGGCTATGTGCTTCCGGCCGGCAGCGCCCTGACCTCGGCCGACCTTTATGGCGGCGTGTTCGACACGGTCACCGGCGCCAAGATCGCCAACACCAACCTGTTCCGCTTCGCCGCCACCGCGACCGACACCGGCGCCCGCTTCTTCAGCTTCTATGGTGACGGAACCGCGGGCTACAGCGCGCAATGGTACCAGCCGTCGGTCGAGCAGCAGGATTATTCGTTCAGCCTTACCGACAATGCCGGCGGCCGCTTCGCGATCGATCCGGTGACCGGGCTGATCACCGCGGTCGGCACCGCGTTCAACTTCGAGGCGGCCGCGAGCCACAACGTCACCGTCAAGGTCGTCGACTCCAATGGAGCCGCCTTGAGCCAGGTCAAGACGATCGGCGTCACCAACGTCAACGAGGCGCCGACGCAGCCCGCCGGCGGCGGCAGCGCCTATTTCGACGAGGCAGGTCTCGGGGCGAGGCCCGGGAACATTGGGACGGCCGTTGCCGGTCTCACGTTCAGCGATCCCGATGCCGGCGACACCGCCCGGCTCGAATTCACCCGCAACCCCGGCAATTGGTTCGCCATCTCGGGCAACCAGATCACCTTCGCTGCCGGGCTGAACTTCGAGACGCTGAAGGCCGCCGGCTATTCCGTCGGCGACTTCAACGCCGATGGACGCATCGAGGCGTTCGTCGGCGACGTCGGCGTCCGTACCTACGACAATGGCGGGCTCCGCTCGGCCGAGACGATCGTCAAGGTCTACATCCAGGACGTCAACGAGGCGCCGGTCATGGCGACCGATACGCGCTACGTCTATCCAAACGAGTGGACCGGCGGCGCGTACACCGCGCCCGTCATCGCCAGCTACGCGCCGACCGATCCGGACGGCACCACCCCGACGCTCCAGTTCGTCGCAAATCCCGGCAACTGGTTCTCGGTCTCCGGCAGCAGCGTGACGATGAGCTCGGCGATCAACTTCGAATGGGCGAGAAGCGCCGGCTACAGCGTCGCCGACGTCAACGGCGACGGCCGTCTCGACGCCTATCTCGGCGCTGTCGTCGTCCGCGCCACCGACGGCGTGCTCACCTCCGGCAATGCCACCACGCACGTCTACGTCTCGGACATGAACGACCCGGTCTCCTTGTCGCAGGGCAGCTACTCGTTCGGCGTCAATGAGAATCAGGCGGTCGGCACCGTCGTCGGCCAGGCCGTGGCATGGGACGACGATTCCACGGCAGGCGCGTTCGGCCAGCACCGCTTCTATTTTTCCAACGCCGGTGCGGCGAGCACCACTTCCTCCGACGGCCGCTATGCGATCAACACGACCACCGGCGTCATCACCACCGCCGCTGCGCTCAATTACGAGACGATGACCACGCCGACCACCTATTCGGTGATCGTCCGCGACAATCAGGGGGTGGGCGCCTATTACCAGGCCTCGGCAAACGTCACCGTCGCCGTTCAGAACGTCAACGAGCGGCCCAACAACCTCGTGCTCGAGGCGAGCAACGTCTTTACCGCGACGATGGGCAGCGAAACCCACGCCTGGTCGCTGCAGGCGCGCTTCGGCCTCTCCGATCCTGATGGTGCCACGCCTGCCCTGGAGATTGTGAGCGGCAATTCGAACGGTTGGTTCCAGGTGAACGGCAACCACATCCAGGTGACCAGTGCGAATTTTACCACCGGCTGGCTGAGCGGCACCCTCGGTCAATATGGCCAGGATGCGGGCTATTATTACGACACCAACGGCAACGGCATCCTGGAAGTCCGCATCGCCACCTTGGGCCTTCGCGCCAATGACGGGCTGGGCGGCGTCTCCGACACCTACAGCTACAACGTCTATATCGAGGATCGGAACGAGCAGAATTCGATGCCGGGGTCCTACGCATTCTCGGTGACCGAGAACGTCGGCATCGGCACCGCGGTCGGGACCGTGACCGCCAGCGATCCCGATCCGACCGCCCGCTATCGCGACCAGCGTTACTATTTCTGGGATGGCGTCAATGCGAGCACCGTCTCGTCGGATGGCCGAATGGCGATCGATGCGGTGAGCGGCGCGATCCGCACCAACGCCGGCATCGACTACGAGGCGACCCGCTCACTCAGCTACACCGTGACCGCGCGCGACAATTCGGGACTTGCGGGCTACACCCAGTCCTTCACGACCGTTTCGATCGCGGTCGGCAACGTCAACGATTCTCCGACCTATTTCGAGGCGATCCCGGTGGGTGCGATCTCCGTGATGGAGAACAGCCTGATGCCGGGCCAGGCGATCCCCGGCGCATCCGTGCGGGCACGCGACGCCGACGGACCGGTCAGCTACCGGATCGCGCCGACCTCGAACCCGAACAACATGTTCTCGATCACTTCGGCCGGGCAGATCACCGTCGGCCTCAATAACATCGACTTCGAATCGACGGCTCTCCTCGCCGGCGGGACGACCGGCAAATATGCCGATCTGGTGGTCTACGCCGGCGACGGCGGCGCCGAGGTCGCAACCACGGTCCGCATCGAGGTCGGCAATCAGCGCAAGTATCTGTGGAACAACAATGTGCTGAATGCCGCCTATCATCCGGAATCGCGCTCGACCTACATGCCCGGCGGCTATCTCCAGGCCGTAGGCGACGGGAGTGGGGGGACAGTGACCGAGAGCAGTCTCGGCGGCGACGCGACCGAGGCCCAGCTTGGCGGAGATCCGACCCATATCCCGATCTACGGCTACGATCAGTGGCTCAACGAGTGGTTCCTCTGGGGCCCGGAAGGCTTGGTTGGCTATTATTCCGAGATGAGCCAATGGGAGGGAATGACCCGGAACCGGCCGGAGAGCTCCGCCAATTATGCGCCCGGCTATGTCACCGTCGGGAACTGGCAGGTCTGGTCGGTCTATTCGGACGACGAGAACAACCAGAACACGACCTGGGGCGGCTATCCGATCGGCCTCGATCTCGACGGCGACGGGCTCGACCTCGTCGGGAGGATCGACAGCACCGCCTTCTTCGACATGAACGGAGACGGCCTGCGCGACCGCACCTCCTGGGTGGGCGCTGCGGATGCGCTGCTGGCCTTCGACCGCGACGGCGACGGGCGCATCGCCGGTCTCGCCGAGATCAGCTTCGTCGGAGACAAGGAGGGAGCCACCACCGATCTGGAGGGTCTCGCCGGCTTCGACGACAATGGCGACGGCCAGCTCGACGCGCGGGACTCGCGGTTCGGCGAATTCCTGGTCTGGCAGGATCGCAACCAGGACGGCGTCAGCCAGCGCGACGAGCTGCGCACGCTGACCGAGGCAGGGATGGCTTCGCTGTCGCTTGCCGGGGCGAAGACCGGCCAATCCCTTGCCGGCGGGGATCATGCCGTGCTCGCGACGGCGAGCTACCGGACCCTGGCGGGCGAGCTGCGCTCGCTGTTCGACCTCGTGCTCGGCTATCTGCCGGCCGGTCCCGCGCCGTCGGCGATCCCCGCGCCGCCGGCGCAGGAGGATGGCCTCGCGGCTCCGATCATCTTCGATCTCGACGGAGACGGGCAGACCATCGTCGCCCTGAAGGACAGCGCCACGACGTTCGACATGGTCGGCGACGGCCGGCTGCGCAAGACCGCCTGGGCTGACTCCGGCGACGCCTTCCTGGTCCGCGACCGCAACGGCAACGGCGTCGTCGACGGGATCGGAGAAATTTCGTTCGTGGCCGACAAGGCTGGCGCAAAGACGGATCTCGAAGGTCTGGTCGCGTTCGACGGCAATGGCGACGGCGTGCTCGACGGCGACGACGCGAGCTTCGTCGGCTTCAGTGCCTGGGTCGATGGCAACGCCAATGGCCGTACCGACGCCGGCGAGCTGCTCAGCCTGGCCCAGGCGGGGATCACCTCGATCAGCCTGGCCGGAACGGCTACGGGCAAGACGGCTGCGGACCGCAAGAATGGTGAGAGCGTGATCTTCAACATCGCCGGCTTCAGCCGCGACGGTGTGAACGGGCGCCTCAGCGACGTCGGTCTGGCGTTCGACACGGCGGCGCTCGGGCCGAGCGCCGCCAGCTTCGACTGGGACTCCCACGCGATGGGTGGGAGGAGCGGCAAGTTCGCCGTCATGGCGTCGAACGGCCAGCTGGTCGTGCGGCCCCGCAAGGCAAACGGTGATTTCGACCCGGGCGCCGGGGCCATCGGCTCGGCCGCGACCCTCGAATTCTCCGACCGGAGTTGGGGCGTGTTCGGCGCGATCGTCCTCGATCTCGACGGAGACGGGGTCGAGACTCGTTCGCTCAAGAAGTCCGACGCACGTTTCGACGCCGATGGCGCCGGCGGGCGCGACGACATCGGCTGGATCGGCAAGGGCGACGGCTTCCTCGTGATCGACCGCAATGGCGATGGCAGCATCGATCGGGAGGAGCTCTCCTTCCTGGCGGAAAGCGATCTGGCCGAGACGAACCTCCAGGGCCTCTCGGTCCTCGACGCCAACCGCGACGGCAAGATCGACGCGGCCGACGCCCGCTTCGGCGAACTGAAGGTCTGGGCCGATCGCAATCGGGACGGGATCACCGACGAAGGCGAACTGCTCACACTGGCCGAGGCGAACATCAAGACGATCGGCCTCGCAGCAGCGGCCGCCCAGTCGCAGGCGTACAAGCTTGGATCGAATGTCGTCCTCGCCACGGCGAGCTTCACCCGCACCGATGGCGAGACTCGCAGCTTCGCGGAAACGGCCTTCGCCTTCCGGCCTTCGGAGGGCCACGGGTCGGCCGCGAGCCTGGCGGCCGACGACGGCATGGGCAGCCTGGCGGATCGGCTTCGGACCGTTCGCATGGTCGAGGCGATGAACGCCTTTGGCGTCAACGGGGCGAGCGAGACGAGCCGTCTGAGCCGGTCGGAGCTGCCGGAATACGCGTTCCACGCCTGAGCGTGAAAGCGGCGTCGGGCGGTGTCGTCCTTGCGCCGCCGATCAGCTTCGCGTCAGCAGCAGGTTCATCCGCGCGGCGGCGATCGGCTTGGCGCGGTCCTGCTGCCAGGCGTGGGCCTCGACGTTGGCGACCCTTTTGCCCAAGCGGGTGATCACCGCGGCGGCATAGGTCTCCGCATCCACGCCGCCGCGCATGAAATCGACGCTGACGTTGATCGGCTTGGCGGCGAGGCCTTCCTCGCCGGCGAGCGCCTCGTAGAGCGTGCCGAGCGCCGCGAACTCGAGCAGGCCGGCGATCGCCCCGCCGTGGAGGAAGCCGGGTCGTCCGACCACCTGCTCGCGAAACGGCATCACCCAGAGCAGGGCGCCGTCGTTGCCGCGGCGGGTGCTGAGGCCGAGCAGCTCGGCATAAGGCGGCAGGGTCATCGCGCGGCGTTAGCCGCGAGGGCGCGGCAGGGCAATTCCACACCCCTGCCCAAGGTCAGTGCTCCACCGCCGGGAGGAGCGGCCGCGGCAGCATCGCGAGGTCGCCCGGCTCGTCGACGTCGCGCAGCGTGTCGCGGACGTTGAGGGACCAGCCGAGCGCGCCGATGCGGGCGCAGGTCTCCGGCCCGACCTCCGGGCTGCTCCAGGGGATGCGATCGAACAGGCTCGGATCGGTCCGCCGCAGCCCGAGAAGGGCATAGCCGCCGTCTTCGGCCGGGTGGATCACCGCGTCATAGCGGTCGAGCGCCGCGGCCGCCGCCTTGAGCCGGGCGGCGTCGAGGGCCGGACAATCGGCCCCGACCAGCAGCACCGCCTCGCCGCGCGCGATCGTGCGCTCGGCGGCGCGGGTCAGGCGCGCGCCGAGATCGCCGTCGCCCTGGGCCGAGAGGGTGAGGCCGAGCGAGGTCGGGCCCCACAGCCGCGCGTCCGGATCGCCGCACAGTTCGACGGGGAGGCCGCTCGCCACCGCCTCGCGCAGCGCGGTGGCGAGGAGGCGGCGCGCCAGCCGCGCGGCGCCTTCCGGGCCGAGCACGGGGATCAGCCGTGTCTTCACGGCACCGGGGACCGGCATCTTGGCGAACAGGACGATCCGGGTCTTCATCGGCGCCTCCAGTCATGCCAGCGTTCGACCAAGGCGAGCAGCCGCTCGGGCTTGTGCGCCTTCTTCCACTCGCCGGCCGCGAATTTATTGGCCTCTGCCATGGTCGGATAAGCGTGGATCGTGGACAGGATCTTGTTCAGGCCGAGGCCGTGCCGCATCGCCAGCACGATCTCGGCCAAAGTCTCGCCGGCATGGGCGCCGACGATCGTCGCGCCGAGGATCCGGTCGCTGCCCGGCTTGACCAGCAGCTTGACGAAGCCCTCACGCGCATCTTCGCTGACCGCGCGGTCGAGATGGGCGAGGCCGTAGCGGGCGATCTCGTAAGCGACGCCGGCCTGCCGCGCCGATTGCTCGTTGTGGCCGACGTGGGCAACCTCGGGATCGGTGTAGGTGACCCAGGGCAGGATGGAATAATCGGCGCGGAATCGCCTGAGGCTGCCGAACAGAGCGTTCACGGCCGCATACCAGGCCTGATGGGCGGCGAAATGGGTGAATTGATAGGATCCGCTGACATCCCCCACCGCATAGATGTTGGGGAAGCGGGTGCGCAGCCAAGGATCGACGAGAGCGTCGTCCCCGTCGGCGAAAATGCCGAGCTGCTCCAGCCCGTAGCCGTCGAGGCGCGGGCGTCGGCCCACCGCCACGACCAGGGCGTCGAACGGCAGCGCCTCGGCCGCCGCGTCGCCTGACCGAACGACGAGGCTGCGGCCGTCGACGCGCAGCGCTTCGCAGCGATTGCGGATGTCGACGCCCTCGGCGCGGAGCCGCGCCTCGATCAGCGCCGCGACCTCCGCATCCTCCCTGGCGAGAATTCGCGCGCCGCGGTTCACCTGGGTGACGCGGCTGCCGAGCCGCGCGAAGGCCTGGGCAAGCTCGGTGCCCACCGGCCCGCCGCCGAGGATGACGAGCCGCTCCGGCGCGCGCTCCTGCCCTCGCAGCGCCGCCCACAGCGTGTCGCTGGTCAGGAAGCCGGACTCGGCGAGGCCGGGCAGGTCCGGCACGACCGGCTCGCCGCCCGCGGCGATGACGATCGAGCGCGCGGTCAGGCGCTCGCCGTTCACCTCGACGGTCCAGGGATCGACCAGCCGGCCGTAGCCCCTCCGCACGTCGACCCCGAGGCCCGAATAGCGTTCGACGCTGTCGGCGGGCGCAATCTCGGCGATCGCGCGGTGGACCCGCTCGATCACCTCGGCGAAGCGGACCCGGACCTCGCCCGTCTCGACGCCGAAGCGGCCGGCGTCGCGCGCGCCGTGTGCCGCCTTCGCGCTGGCGAGCAGGGTCTTGGACGGGACGCAGCCGGTGTTGAGGCAATCGCCGCCCATCTCCCGCGCCTCGATCAGCGTCACTTTGGCCCGGACGGTGACGCCGATCAGGGCGGTGACCAGTCCGCCCGCGCCGGCGCCGATCACGATCAGGTTGCGGTCGAAGCGCTTCGGCCGCCGCCAGCCGCGATAGATGCGCCGGCGGCGGAGCCAGTCGACCAGGATCTTGGCGAGCAAGGGAAACAGGCTGAGCAGGATGAAGGCGCCGAGCAGATCGGCCGAGAAGATGTCGCGCGTGCTCTCGATGCCGGCGAGCTGGGTCCCGGCGTTCACATAGACGAAGGTGCCGGGCAGCATGCCGATCTGGCTGACGATCCAGAAGGTCGGCAGCCGCATCCGGGTCAGCCCCATGCCGAGATTGACCAGGAAGAAGGGAATGGCCGGGTTCAGTCGCAGGGTGAGCAGGTAGAAGATCCCGTCGCGCGCGACGCCGCCGTCGATCGCCGCCAGCCGGTTCGCGAAGCGGCGCCCGACCCAGTCGCGCAACAGATAGCGCGCGCCGAGCATGGCGAGGCTGGCGCCGAGCGTCGAGGCGAAGGAGACGAGGAGCAGCCCCTCCCACAGGCCGAACAGGGCGCCCGCGGCGAGGGTGAGGATCGCCGCGCCGGGAAAGGAGATCGCCGTTGCGACGACGTAGAGCAGGAAGAAGCCGGCGGCGACGGCGAGCGGCCGGGCTTCGACCATCGCCGCCACCGCGTCGCGGCTCGCCTTCAGCCGCTCGAGGGTCAGCCAGTCGCCGAGCGGCGAAAGGAAGGCGGCGACGACCAGCAGGACGATCAGAAGCAGAAGGACGATCTTGCCGTGCTGCTTCATCTTTCGCGCTTCCCCCTCGCCAGGCGAAGGCTTAACAGCGGACGAGGCTGCCGACCATCCCGCAGGAGACGCGCCATCGCCACCGCCCCAGCGCCCGTTCCGTCGCCGTTCCGCGACCCGGAGGCGCGGCCGCTCGATCCGGCCAAGTTCCGCGATCCGCACGTCACCGCCAAAGGCGAGCGGCGGGCGTCGGTGTCGCTGCGCCGGCTCGAGACCCTGTGGCTGAACACCGGAACCCTGTGCAATCTCGCCTGCGCCAGCTGCTATATCGAGAGCAGCCCGCGCAACGACGCCCTGGTCTATCTCTCGCTGGCCGAGGCCGAGGTCTATCTTGACGAGGCGGCGGCGCTCGGCACCCGCGAGATCGGCTTCACCGGCGGCGAGCCGTTCATGAACCCTGACGCGCCGGCGATGATCGCGGCGGCGCTGGCGCGCGGCTTCGAGGTGCTGGTCCTCACCAACGCCATGCGGCCGATGCGCCGCTTCGAAGCGCAGCTGAAGCCGCTCGCCGGGCCGAAATTGACCATGCGGGTCAGCCTCGATCACCACAGCGCCGCGGTGCACGAGGCGGAGCGCGGCGCCGGCACCTGGCCGAAGGCGCTCGACGGCCTCAAGTGGCTGGCGGCGAACGGCTTCCGCGTCGCCGTCGCCGGGCGACGGCTGCCGGGCGAGAGCGAGGTGGACGCCCGCGCCGGCTACGCCCGGCTGTTCGCGGTGGAGGGGCTCGACTTGGCGGGCGGGCTCGTCCTTTTTCCGCCGATGGACGTGCACGCCGACGTGCCGGAGATCACCGAGGCCTGCTGGGGCATCCTCCATCTCTCGCCCGACGCGATGATGTGCGCGTCGAGCCGGATGGTCGTGAAGCCGCGCGGCGCCGATCAACCCCATGTCGTCGCCTGCACCTTGCTGCCCTACGATCCGCAATTCGCGCTGGGCGAGACGCTGGCCGGCGCGGCCGGCGCGGTGATGCTCAACCACCCGCATTGCGCGCGCTTCTGCGTGCTCGGAGGCGCGAGCTGCTCCGGCTGAGCATCGTCATCCCGACGCTCGACGCCGCCGAAACGCTTCCGCGTTGCCTCGACGCGCTCGCAGCCGCCGACGAGAGGATCGTCGCCGACGGCGGCTCGCGCGACGGCACGCCGGCGCTGGCCGAAGCGGCCGGCGCGCGTGTGATACAGACGGAACGGGGGAGGGGGCGTCAGCTTCGCACCGGCGCCGCAGCCGCGACCGGCGACTGGCTTCTGTTCGTGCACGCCGACACGATCCTTGCGCCCGATTGGGCGGAAGAGGTGCGACAGCATACGCAGCGCGTGCCTCAGCGCCCGGCCTGCTTCCGCTTCCGCCTCGACGATCCGTCCTGGCAGGCGCGGCTGGTCGAGCGCGGCGTCGCGCTGCGCGTCGCCCTCCTCGGCCTGCCTTATGGCGACCAGGGGCTGCTCGTCTCGCGCGCACTTTACGATCGCGTCGGCGGCTTCGCCGATCTGCCGCTGATGGAGGATGTCGACCTGATCCGCCGCCTGCCGCGGCCGGTCGTTCTCCCCGCCGACGCCGTCACCTCGGCCGCGCGCTGGCGGCGCGACGGCTGGCTCCGCCGCTCGGCGCGCAACCTCGCCGTCCTGACCCTGTGGCGCCTGGGCCTGAGCCCGGAGCGCGCGGCGCGACTTTACGGCTGATCGGCGCTCGCGCCCGCCAGCCGCGCCGCCTCTGCCGGCGTCAGATCGAGCTCGCGCCCGAAGCGTACTCTGACCAGATTGACCAGCCGCGGCCGGGCGGCACCTGCTGCTCGTCCGCTAGCCGGCGTTGTCGAATTTCCTGACCTCGATGGCGCTCTCGTCGAAGCCGTCGAGCAGGCGGGCGTTGACGCCCATCCGGCCGAAGTCCTCGCCGAGCGAAGCCCAGTGCGTGCCGCAGCCGCAGGTCGGGCAATGGTGGATGCCGATCAGGCGATCGCCCCACGCATAGGCCCTGGTCTCCCCCGAGATGCGGACCTGCTCCGGCGGATAATAGGCGACCCGCCACGCGAGCCGGCGGCAGAGCGAGCAATTGCAGTCGGCGACCCACGCCGGCGCGGCCGGCACCTCGATCCGCACATTGCCGCAGTGACAGCTTCCGTGTGCACGCATGAGGTCTTCTAACAGGAGGCGCGGGAGCGTGGAACGATTGGCGCGCGCCGGACCGGTGCAAGGCCGCCGGCGCCGTGGTAGGGCGCGGCCATGGACGCACCGCAAGATCCTGTCTCGTCGCGCCGGCCTGACGGCCGCAGCATCGCCCTCGCCGGCGCCTTGCTGGCCGGGCTCGGCGTCGCGCTCGGCGCGTTCGGCGCGCACGGGCTGCGCGACGTGCTCGACGCGCGCGCCCTCGGCTGGTGGCAGACCGGCGTCGACTATCAGATGTGGCACGCGCTCGCCCTGGTCGCGCTCGCCTCGCTCCGCGGGGTGCGGACCGGGCTTCCGGCCGGCCTGCTCGCCGTCGGGACGATCGTCTTCTCCGGCTCGCTCTATCTGATGGCGCTGACCAGTGCGCGCTGGCTCGGCGCGGTCACCCCTGTCGGCGGGCTGCTGATGATCGCCGGCTGGGCGCTGCTCGCCTGGCGGCTTTCGAGCGACCGCAAGCGCGCATAGCCGGGCTTGTCTTTCGGCGGCCCGTCCCTATCTCGAACCGACTGCCCTAGTCACGCCGCATTGTCGTGCGTATAGGCGCCGCGAAAACTCCTGACAGGATCCTAAACTCATGAGCCTCCGCAACGTGGCGATCATTGCGCACGTCGATCACGGCAAGACCACGCTCGTCGACCAGCTTTTCCGCCAGTCCGGCACCTTCCGCGACAACCAGCGCGTCGAGGAGCGCGCGATGGATTCGAACGATCTCGAGAAGGAGCGGGGGATCACCATTCTCGCCAAGTGCACCTCGGTCGAATGGACCGGGGGCGAGGGCGAGCCGACCCGGATCAACATCGTCGACACGCCGGGCCACGCCGATTTCGGCGCCGAGGTCGAGCGCATCCTCTCGATGGTCGACGGCGTCATCCTGCTCGTCGACGCCGCCGAGGGCCCGATGCCGCAGACCAAGTTCGTCACCGGCAAGGCGCTCGGCCTCGGCCTGAAGCCGATCGTCGTCGTCAACAAGATCGATCGTCCGGACGCGCGCCCCGCCGAGGTGCTCGACGAATGCTTCGAGCTGTTCCTCAGCCTCGACGCCAATGACGAGCAGCTCGATTTCCCGGTGCTCTACGCTTCGGGCCGCGCCGGCTATGCGGGCGAGACCGACGACGTCCGCTCGGGCGACCTCACCCCGCTGTTCAAGAAGATCGTCGAGCACGTGCCGGCGCCGGGCCTCGACACCGAGGGCGAGTTCAAGATGCTCGCGACCCTGCTCGACCGCGATCCGTTCCTCGGCCGCATCCTCACCGGCCGGATCGAGAGCGGCAGGCTCGACATCAACATGCCGATCAGCGCGATCGACGTCGACGGCAAGCCGGTCGAGGCGGGCCGCGCCACCAAGGTCTTCGCGTTCCGCGGCCTCGAGCGCGTGCCGGTCGACAGCGCGCAGGCGGGCGACATCGTCGCCATTGCCGGCCTCACCAAGGCGACCGTCTCGAACACCATCGCCGCGCCGGGCGTGACCACGCCGGTGCCGTCGCGCCCGATCGATCCGCCGACGCTGGCGATGAGCTTCGCGGTGAACGACAGCCCCTATGCCGGCAAGGACGGCGACAAGGTGCAGAGCCGCGTCATCCGCGACCGGCTCGAGCGCGAGGCCGAGACCAACGTCGCGATCCGCGTCACCACCGCCCACGACAACGACGCGTTCGAGGTCGCCGGCCGCGGCGAGCTCCAGCTTGGCGTGCTGATCGAGACGATGCGCCGCGAGGGCTTCGAGCTTTCGATCAGCCGTCCGCGCGTGCTGTTCCGCGACGGTCCGAACGGCCGCGAGGAGCCGTATGAGACGGTCGTCGTCGACGTCGACGACGAGCATAGCGGCACGGTCGTCGAGAAGATGGCGATGCGCAAGGCCGAGATGACCGACATGCGTCCGTCCGGCGGCGGCAAGACCCGCCTCACCTTCTCGGCGCCGTCGCGCGGCCTGATCGGCTATCACGGCGAGTTCCTGTCCGACACCCGCGGCACCGGCATCATGAACCGGCTGTTCGAGAAATACGGGCCGTACAAGGGCCCGATCAGCGGCCGCCAGAACGGCGTGCTGATCTCGATGGAGCAGGGCGAGGCGGTGGCCTATGCGCTGAACGCGCTCGAGGAGCGCGGCGTGCTGTTCATCGCGCCGGGCGAGAAGCTCTACGAGGGCATGATCATCGGCGAGAACGCCAAGCCGCAGGACCTCGAGGTCAATCCGCTGAAGTCGAAGCAGCTGACCAACTTCCGCGCCTCCGGCAAGGACGAGGGCATCCGCCTGACCCCGCCGCGCAAGATGACGCTGGAGCAGGCGATCGCCTATATCCAGGACGACGAACTGGTCGAGGTGACGCCGAAGTCGATCCGGCTTCGCAAGCGCTACCTCGATCCGCACGAGCGCAAGCGCCAGTCGCGGAAATCCGAAGCGGCCTGATCCGCCTGAAATATTGAATCCTTCACGGGTTCGACTTAGCCCCCTCCAAACGGAGGGGGCTTTTTGATGTCGAACGTGCTCTTGCGGCCGTGGCGCCGCGCGATCCAGCTCAGCGGCCGCGCCACGCGAACCGAATATTGGCTGTTCATCGTTCAGCTGATCGCCGTCTACTTCCTCTGGGCGATGCTCGTGGGTGCCTTGGCCGCCCTGTTCCAGACGCCGCTGCTTTCCGCGATCCTGGGCATCCTCACCTTGCTTTACATGATGTTCGCGTTCGTCGCGTCGATCACCGCCGCGGTGCGCCGGCTGCACGATCACGACAAGACCGGCTGGCTCTATCTGATCACGTTCGTGCCGCTGTTCGGCTGGATCTTCTACCTGATCATGATGCTGACGCCGGGCACGAAGGGCGAGAACGGCTATGGCTACGATCCGCGGGAAGGCGAACAGCCGGCTGCCGAGGCGGTCGCGAGCGTCTTTTCCTGATCGCCATCGATGTTGCGCGCCGCGGGGTCTGGCGATCCCGGCAAAATGCGATAGTCTTCTTCCTGCTCTTCAGGGGGAGACTATCATGCCGGACGTCCTGCTGCGCCCATGGCGCCATCTGTTCGACTTTCAGGGTCGGTCCACCAGAACGGAATATTGGCTGTTCATGCTGCAGATCGCGGCAATCGCCATGGTGCTGGTGATGCTCCTGGTCATGCTGGCGGGCAGCCTCGGCGAGGGAATCGGCGCGGCGAGCCTGCTCGTCATCATTCCGTTCGCCTTCTTTGCCTTCATCGCCGGCCTTTCCGCGGCGGTGCGCAGGCTGCACGACCAGGATCTGAGCGGCTGGTTCTATCTGATCAACCTCATTCCCTATCTCGGCGGCTTCATCTTCCTGATCATGATGCTGCTGCCCGGCACCGACGGCGAGAACCGCTTCGGCCCCAACCCGCGCGATCCCGAGCAGCGCGGAACGGACGAGGTCGCCGGGATCTTCTCCTGAAGGCCGCGGCGGCGTCACCTCATCGGCTCGAGTGACATCTCGCGCCCGGCGAGCCGCGGCTGCGGCGGCCGTCGCACCGGCTCTCACCGCGTGTCGAGGCGGCGAGGACGTGCGGTTTGCGCCGTTCCGGAGGAGGAAGCGCGCCGCGCGCCTTGAGGGCGGCACGACGACGGTGTTATAAATTCGGCAGGGGACGTCACGCGCCGACAGGAGACGTCCCATGCGCCGCTCCTCTCACTCGATCCTGGCTTTGTCCGTCATTCTTGCGCTCGCCGGCTGCGGCCGGACGGGGCTCAACGTACCGGACTTCATCGACCGCCGGCCGGTGCCGCCGCCGCAATGCGACACCCGTCCGCCGACGATCACGATCGTGCCGACGCTAACCTTGGCAGCGCCCTTGCCGACCGGGCGATCGGCCGTCGATTCGTCGACTGGACGATCAGCAATACCTGCGCCACCCAGTCGCCCCCCAATCCGCCAGGCAGCACCGCGATCGGGCCCCGCCGGAGGCTGCTGTGCTTCATTCTCAACGGAATCGACGGCATCGCCACGGAGCAGCGGGTGAGCGGAGACTGTACCGGCATTCCGGGCGGCGGCACCCCCGCCACCTTCCAGGTCGACGGCACCGTGCCGGGCCAGCCGGGCACCCGCACCCGGCAGCTGGTCGCCATGCAGATCACGGGCGGCAACGTCTGCATTCGCGGAACCATCACCTACGCCGACGGATCCACGCAGGAGATGGAGGAGACGATGTGGCGTGTGACCACATCGGGCGCGCCGGCAATGGGATACGTCGTCCGCGCCGCTCCGGATTCGCCCGGAGGCACCGTGGTCCGGCCGATCGGGCTTGGCTCGCGCGGCTGCGCCGCGGTGTGACCCGGCTGCACCGTGCTCACGATTCGGCTGCGAGCGACCGGGAGGCGCGGTCTTGCATCGCGCCCTCCGTCGTCCGGTACGTCGCGGCAGGATCGGGATCGGGGGACGGGGCCGCGGCGGTGACGATCCGAGGATGGCCCGCCGGCCGCGTCAGGCCTCGGCGCCCATGTTGGCGATCGTTTGGAACTCCTCCTCGCGGATCGGGGAGACGGAGAGGCGGGACTGGCGCAGCATCTCGAGGCCGGCGAGCCGCGGCTCGGCCTTGATCGCGCGCAACGGCACCGGGACGGCGAAGGCGCGTACCGGCTCGACCGCGACCGACACCCATTCGCCGTCGGGGCCGTCGGGGCGGCCGGCGCGGGCGATCCGCATGATCCCGACGAACGCGCGCTCCTCGCCGCTGTGATAGAAGAGCGCCCGGTCGTCGACCGCCATCGCCCTCAGGTGGAGCCGTGCGGCGGGATTGCGCACCCCGTCCCATTCGGTGTCGCCGTCGCGCACCAGATCGTCCCAGCTGTAGCTCCCCGGCTCCGACTTCATCAGCCAATAGGCCATTCGCGCCTCCCTTTCGCCAACAGCCTCCAAGTAGATTTTTCCGCGCCCGCGCGCCACAAGGGCGCATGCGTTCCGCCCCGATCCTGCTGCTCCTCCTGCTCGCCGCGTGCGGCGAAGCCGTGAAGGACGATCATTTCGCCAACCGGACCGAGGCGCCCGAGCCGCCGGCCGAGGCGCAGACCGCCTCCGCCATGCCGGTCCGCGTCGGCGAGCTCGGCCCCAGTTTCGACGCCTGCGGCGCGGTGGGGACGACGCGGCACCTCAAGGCCGGGGAGCGGCTGCCTGTGCGCGCCGCCCCGTTCGAGAACGCGGCGGACGCCGGCAGCGTCGCGGCCGGTACCCGCTTCTTCGTCTGCTCGCGCTCGATCGACCAGAAGTGGCTCGGCATCGTCTTCCATGACAGCGGCCGGCTGGAGGAGAGCTGCGGCGTCTCCGGGCCGCTGCCCGCGCGGCGCGCCTACGACGGGCCGTGCCGCTCCGGCTGGGTGGCGAGCGCCTTCGTGCGGCTCACCGCGGGCATCGACGATGCGCCGGCGAATCAGCCGGCGCCGGCGCGCGAAGGTGCATGAAAGCTACAGCTGCGTAAAAAGTTCCGGCGAGCTCCATAATTTTCTTCGGCGTGTCCTCGCGGACACACGGTTCGTCGTGACTTCGGCGCCGGCGGGTTGATCCGGCGGACGCGTTAACTCATTTCCCGGTCAGCGAAAAACGAGCGAGACCGCCCTGCGCAACGGCGCCGGCGGCTCTGCGAGACGGGGGCGATCGGGGTGCGGTTCTCGCACCGGGGGATCAGCTGGCCGCATAGTTTTGGAAGCACATGAACCGATTCACTCGCGCCGCGGGGCTTGCCGCGGCGACTGTCGCGTTGTCCGGCGCCACCTATTCGGCGCCGCTCCAGGCCCAGAGCTATGGCCTTCCGATCACCGCCGGGGCGCAGCCCTCGCTGAACACGGCCGCCAATGTCGATGCGGCGCTGGACCGGGTCGACGTCGAGGTCGCCCGTCCTTCCGCTCCCGCGAAGCAGGGGCTGTTCGCCTCGCTCTGGACCAAGGCCGCCACGTGGCTCGCCGGCGGCACCGGCGCTCCGGCGGTTGCCGCGGTCGCCCCGCAGCGTCCGCTCACCCTCGATGAGCTCGTCGCCAATTATGCCGGCGATCAGACCGTCGACACCGAGCAGGACTGCCTCGCCAAGGCCGTCTATTTCGAGGCCCGCGGCGAGCCGCTCCAAGGCCAGCTCGCCGTCGCCGAGGTGGTGATGAACCGCGCCGCCTCGGGCCGCTACCCGGCCAGCCTCTGCGAGGTCATCACCCAGCCCTGGCAATTCTCGTTCATCCACAAGGGCCGCTTCCCGACCCCCGATTTCGGCTCCGAGAGCTGGCGCAAGGCCGTCGCCGTCGCGCGCATCGCGCAGGGACACCTCGCCGATACCCTGCCGGGCGACGTGCTCTGGTACCATGCCGATTACGTCTCCCCGAGCTGGGGCAAGCGCCTCACCAAAACCGCGCAGATCGGCCTTCACATCTTCTATTCCTGATCTACCCGCCGCGGGACCCCTCGAAAGGGCCCGCGAATCGATTCCCAGGCGCCAAAACGGCCGGCTGAAATCGACAACATGGTTAAAAGTTCCGGGCCGAACGTTAAATTTCTTCGGCACATCCCCCCGTCGCAACGACTCGTCGTGGAGTCGTAGTTACCCGGGTTGCTCGATCCCGGCCGTGCCCGCATCGTCCCGCCATCGAAGAACGAGCGACGCCGTTCCAGCGTAGAACGCGGGGCGGCGAAGGCGAGACGGGGGAAGACCGGAGGTGCAGAACAGGCACCGGGGGGTCGACCAGCCGCACAGTTTTGGAAGCAGATGATCCGGTTCACTCGGGGCGCGGCGTACGCCGTGGCCAGCGCCGCATTCGCTGTGGCGATGACCTTCTCGGCGCCCTCCCAGGCCCAGGCTGCGGATCTCTCCACGCCCGTTCCGGCGATCGCGCCGGCCGCCGCCGCGCCGGCCGTCGCCGCGCCGGCCGCTGCGCTTCCGGCCGACGCTGCCCAGGTCCAGGTGCAGGTTTCGGCGCCTGCTGCTGCCGCTGTTCCGGCGCCGCTGCCTACCCTGCCGGCCGTCGCCGTCACCCCGCCGAACGTCGACGAGCTGGTCATGGCCCATGAGGGCGACAAGGCCGATGACGACGAGCAGGATTGCCTCGCCAAGGCCGTCTATTTCGAGGCCCGCGGCGAGCCGCTCCAAGGCCAGCTCGCCGTCGCCGAGGTGGTGATGAACCGCGCCGCCTCGGGCCGCTACCCGGCCAGCCTCTGCGAGGTCATCACCCAGCCCTGGCAATTCTCGTTCATCCACAAGGGCCGCTTCCCGACCCCCGATTTCGGCTCCGAGAGCTGGCGCAAGGCCGTCGCCGTCGCGCGCATCGCGCAGGGACACCTCGCCGATACCCTGCCGGGCGACGTGCTCTGGTACCATGCCGATTACGTCTCCCCGAGCTGGGGCAAGCGCCTCACCAAAACCGCGCAGATCGGCCTTCACATCTTCTATTCCTGATCTACCCGCCGCGGGACCCCTCGAAAGGGCCCGCGAATCGATTCCCAGGCGCCAAAACGGCCGGCTGAAATCGACAACATGGTTAAAAGTTCCGGGCCGAACGTTAAATTTCTTCGGCACATCCCCCCGTCGCAACGACTCGTCGTGGAGTCGTAGTTACCCGGGTTGCTCGATCCCGGCCGTGCCCGCATCGTCCCGCCATCGAAGAACGAGCGACGCCGTTCCAGCGTAGAACGCGGGGCGGCGAAGGCGAGACGGGGGAAGACCGGAGGTGCAGAACAGGCACCGGGGGGTCGACCAGCCGCACAGTTTTGGAAGCAGATGATCCGGTTCACTCGGGGCGCGGCGTACGCCGTGGCCAGCGCCGCATTCGCTGTGGCGATGACCTTCTCGGCGCCCTCCCAGGCCCAGGCTGCGGATCTCTCCACGCCCGTTCCGGCGATCGCGCCGGCCGCCGCCGCGCCGGCCGTCGCCGCGCCGGCCGCTGCGCTTCCGGCCGACGCTGCCCAGGTCCAGGTGCAGGTTTCGGCGCCTGCTGCTGCCGCTGTTCCGGCGCCGCTGCCTACCCTGCCGGCCGTCGCCGTCACCCCGCCGAACGTCGACGAGCTGGTCATGGCCCATGAGGGCGACAAGGCCGATGACGACGAGCAGGATTGCCTCGCCAAGGCCGTCTATTTCGAGGCCCG
>NZ_SPDV01000069.1 GCF_004564275.1 Sphingomonas parva (ex Maeng et al. 2020) | reverse complement strand
GTCGCCGCCGCGCGCGGCGCGGCCGTCGTGCCCCCGGGACGGGCGCGCATCACCGCTGCGCGAAGGGCGTTCGTCGCGGCCGCGCGCCGGGCGCTCCTCGCGGAAGCGCGGCGTACCCTTTTCTCCGCCGCGCGGGGATCGGGGATCGCTCGCGCTCGGTTCACGAGCGGCGCGGCCGCCGCTGCTGCCACTGCCGCCGGTGCGCGTGCCGCCGGAGCGTGCGTCACCGCGGCCCCTAACCGGACGCTTCGGCTTGTTCGGATCGGAGGGGCGGCGGGGCGGTCGCAGGGGAGATCTCCATCGTTGAAGCCGGACGGCCGGAAAATCGCGCCGGACCGACCGGCTGCGCTCGGCACCGCAGGCCGCGTCGCTCGTTACGCGCCTACACCGATCACCGGTAAAGGCGAGACGCGCATATAATGCTGTTCGGCAAACGCGAAAGGGCAATCCGCCGTATCCTCATCGTCGAGGACGAGCCTTTGGTCGCCTTCGACAATGAATATTCGCTCGGCGAGGCCGGCTACGAGGTGGTGGCGACGGTCGACACCCTCGCCGATGCGGTGCGCGTACTCGCCGAGCAGGAGATCGATCTCGTCCTCTCCGATATCGTCCTGCGCGGCGAAGGCGACGGCATGGACGTCGCGCGCGCCGCGGCAGCGAAGAAGGTGCCGGTCCTGTTCGTCACCGGCAATTGCCCGATCGAGGCGCGCAGCCTCGGCATCGGCTGCCTGGCCAAGCCCTATAGTGACAAGATCCTGCGCACCGCGCTCAACGCTCTCGACCGCAAGCTCCAGGGTGAGACCGTGAAGCGCCTGCCTGCGGGCCTGAGCTTCTACGAGGGAGTCTGACCGCTCGAACTCCCTCGTCATCCCCGGCGGAGGCCGGGATCCCCGGGAGCGTCCGCACAGCGACCGTCCATGTCGCCCGCGCCCTTCCGACCTGAAGTCCCGGCGTCCGACGCGTCATGGATCGTCGAGCGCCGCCTCCACCGCGTCGTGGAAGTAGCGGATCCCGGTTTCGAGCGTGCCGAGGGTGAGGGTGTCGAGGGCGCCGGATTCGAGCCCCTGCTGGCCGAGCGCCGCGGCCCGGAAATCCTCGCCGCCGAACACGCCTTGGTCGAGCAGCGCCCAGCTCTTCGCCCAATGCTCCTCCTCTTCCTCCGTCTCGGGCGGACGTGGGACGAGCATGAAATCCTCGACCAGGGTCCGGCCGCTCGCCTGCGGCATCAGCACCATCAAATTCACGTAATCGGGGCTGACCACGATCACCGTGGCGGGGAAGAGCTGGTAGGCGAAGGTGATCGCGCCGCGGACCGCGGCCAGATCCTCCGGGTCGACGAGCGCGAGGTGCTCGCTCCGCCCGACCGCCGACCTCTGGTGGCGGCCGATCGTGTCGGCGGCGCTGACGCCGTCTGCGAAGAACCGCCCGATCGTCCGGCTGTGCAGGCGCTGGACGTGGTAGCCCTCCAGGAAGGCGTCCATGATCAGCTTCCAGTTGCCCGCGACGTCATGGATACGCCGCTTGTAAAGATGGTGATCGCCGAGACCGAAGGCGTCGAACTCGGGTGAGAGCGCCTCCGCCTCGGAAAGATCGGCGTTCTCGAAGGCGAACCAGATCAGTCCGCCCGCCTCGCGGCACGGCAGCTCCCTGAGGCCGTGCGCCTGCTTCTCCAGGCCGGGGAAACTGTCCGTGCGCGGCAGGCCGACCAGCGCGCCGTCGAGCGCGTAGCTCCAGGCATGATAAGGGCAGACGAGCCGCGGCGCTGCCATCGCGTCGCAGCCCTCGACAAGCCGCGTGCCGCGGTGCCGGCAGACGTTGAAGAAGACGTGCGCCCGGCCGCTTTTGTCCCGGGTGAGAAGCAGCGGAACGCCGAAGCCGTCGTGCGGCACCGCCATGCCGGAACGCGGCAGCAGCGCCGACGGCGCGATCACCTGCGGCAGCCTGCCGAAGATGGCCGCTTTTTCCGCCGCGAAGCGCACGGGATCCGTGTAGGCGCGCGCCTCGACATGAGTGACCGCCGCGCCATAGGTGCTCTCGCTCCGGGCCACACTCGCCGCGAGCGCGCGCTGCCCCGCCGTCGGGCGTTGCTGGAGAGGCATGTCCATCGCCGCTCATGGTGCGGCCGCTCGGGCCGGAAGGCAAGCGGGGCGGCTTTCCTCGCGCCGCAAAGTCGCTAAAGCTTCGCCACCTCGGAGAACAACGGAGCGAAAGCGTGGCGCAGGCGGAGAAGAAACTTGGCGGCCTACGGCTCCTCGGAGCCGCGCTCCGGAACCGCAAGACCGCGATCATGCTGGTCTTCGGCTTCTCGGCGGGCCTGCCTTTCTCCCTGCTGGTCGGCACGCTCAATGCCTGGCTGGGCGAAGCCAAGGTGGATCTGGCGACCATCGGCATCATTTCCTGGATCGGCCTCGCCTACGCCTTCAAGTTCCTCTGGTCGCCGCTGGTCGACCGCACGCGGCTGCCGGTCCTCGGCCGGCTCGGGCGGCGACGCGGCTGGCTGATCGTTTGCCAGCTCGTTCTGGCGCTCACCTTCGTATCGTTGTCGCTGACCGACCCGGCGCTCGCCATCGGCACGTTCGCGCTGGTGGCGGTGATCGGCGCCTTCGCGTCGGCGACGCAGGACGTGGTGATCGACGCCTGGCGGATCGACGTCGCCGACGAGACGGCGACCGTCGAGATCCTCTCCTCGATCTATCAAATGGGCTTTCGAACCGCGGCGCTCGTCGGCGGCGCTCTGGCGCTCGTCCTCTCCGCCCGGATCAGCTGGCCCGGCGTCTATCTGGTGATGGGCGTCGTCATGGCCGCGACGGTGATCGCCACCCTGCTCGCGCCCGACACGGCGCGGCCCGCCGAGGGCCTGGGCTTTCGCGAGCTGCGTGAGCCCGGCGCCGTCCATCCCAAGCTGCGGGCTACGGGCCTGGTGATCGTCGGGCTCGGCTGGGCCTGGGCGATCGCCACCGTCGCCATCTTCATGGTGCGGATCCTCTCGGTTCAGCCGGGAGATCCGAACCCGCCGAAAGCGAGCGAGTTCACCTCCTCGACCGGGCCCTGGATCATCGCCGCCACGGTCGTGCTCCCGGCGTTGGTCGCCGCCTATTTCAACTGGCTGCGCGCGCGAGGCCGCAACGTTCTTACCGAGGCGGCGCCGGCGACCAGCGGCACGCAGCGCGCGGCGGATCACGCTTATTCGGCGCTGCTCCTGCCGCTCGTCGATCTCGTCGGCCGCCTGCGCTGGGGCGTGATCGTCGCGCTCGGCATCATTCTCACCTACCGCCTCACCGACTCGATCTGGGGCCCGTTCGCCTTTCCATTCTATCTGTCCGAGCTGCAGTACAGCGCCGACGAGGTCGCCTTCGCCTCGAAGGTCTTCGGCGTCTTCATGACCATCGCCGGCATTGCGATCGGCGGCGTCCTGTTCGTCGTCCTCGGGCGATTCCCGACGCTGATCCTCGGCGCGATCGTCGCCGCGGCGACCAACCTCCTCTATGCCGATCTGGCGGCCGGATCGCAGTATATCGATGCCTTTGCGAACACCTTCGGACTCAACGCGATGGGGGTCGATCCCCGCATGGTGCGGCTGATGATCGCCATATCGGGCGAGAACATCGCCGGCGGCCTCGCCGGCGCGGCCTATGTCGCCTACCTCTCGTCGATCGCGAGCAAGGACTATAGCGCGGTGCAATACGCGCTGCTTTCCTCGTTGACGCTGCTCGTCGGCTCGCTCGGGCGCGGCGCGCTCGGGGAAATGATCGAGACGGATGGCTACGTCACCGTCTTCTATGTGACGGCGGGGCTGGGCTGCATCGCGGTGGTCTTCTGCATCCTCGAATGGATCCGCACGAGCTGGCAGAACCGGCGCTCGGAGGCCGCTCCGGAACTGGTGCCTCCCAGCGATGCCGCGCACGCGGTGGTGGGTGACACGCCGGGCTGATGGCCCTCCTCGTCCTCATCCTGGCGCTGCAGCTTTGCTGCGTCGTCCACTGCATCCGGCACGCCTGCAGCCGGCTGTGGATTGTCGCCATCCTCGTCTTCCCGCTGCTCGGCTGCCTGGCCTATGCCTGGTTCGAGATCCTGCCGGCGCATGCGGGACGCCGCGAGGTTCGGGCCGTGAGAGCGGCCATGTCGCGCAAGCTCGATCCGCAGCGCGCGGTCCGCAGGGCGCGCGAGGCGCTCGACATGGCCGACACCGCCGCCAATCAGAGCGCGCTCGGCGACGCGCTGGCGGAGACGGGCGCCTGGGCGGAGGCCGCGGTCCATTACGCCCAGGCCCTGGCGAAGAGCGCCGGCGGGCGCGATCGGGCCTGCAAGGTCAAGCTCGCCCGGGCCGAGCTCGAGGCCGGCAACGCACGTCCCGCCCATGCCCTGCTCGAGGAGCTCCCTCCGTCCGGATCGGCGTCGGAGAATGATCGGGTCACGTTGCTGCTGGCACGAAGCCTCGACGAAATGGGCGACGAGGATCGTGCGCTCGCCCTGTATGAGGACGTCGGCAGCCGTCTTGCCGGTGCCGAGGCGCAGTGCCGCCAGGCGGCGCTGCTGATCCGGGTCGGCCGGTTCGACGAGGCGATCGCCCCGCTCGAGGAGGCCGAGCGGCGCGCCCGCCGAATCGATCGCCTCGAGCGGATGCGCGACGCCGCGATGTACGAATGGGCGGCGCGTACTCTCGCCGAGCTGCGCGCGGCCCAGCCTTGATCGGCTAGACCGGCGGCTGGCCGTTCCGGCGCAGGACGTCGCCGGCGAGGTAGAGCGAGCCCATGATCAGCACGATCGGCGACTGGCTCCGGTCGGCGTCACGGCCGATCCAGGCGAGGGCGCGCTCGACATCCTCCGCCGCGACCGCGCTGATTCCGCTGGCGCGCGCCGCCTGCACCAGGTCAGCCGGCGCGTGACAGTCATGATCGGGGACGGGCACGGCGTGCAGCGTCATCGCCCGGTTGGAGAAGGGCTTCAGCACGCCCGTGACGTCCTTGTTGGCGAGCAGCCCGAAGACGATGTGGAACGGCCGTTCGCTGGGCACGTGGCTGCGGAAGAAGTCGGCGATGGCCCGCGCCGCGGCCGGATTGTGGCCGCCGTCGAGCCAGAGCTCGGATCCCCTCGGCAGGAGCGCGTGAAGCGGCCCGTCGCCGAGCCGCTGCAGCCGGGCCGGCCATTCGGCCCAGCCCATCGCCGCGCGCAATCCCGATTCGCGCACCGGCACCTCGTGCTGGTGGCGGAGCATCGCCACCGCGAGCGCCGCGTTGGTCGCCTGATGCGCGCCTGCCAGGCGCGGCAGCGGCAGCTCGAGCCGGCCGGACTCGTCGCGATAATGAAGATGCTGACGATAGGGCGCCGCCTCCCAACCCTGTCCGCGCGGCAGCCATCTCGCGCCCGCCGCGTCCGCCGCGGCCGCGACGCGTGCGGCGAGCGGCTCGGCATATTGCTGGGTGACGAGCGGAACGCCCCGCTTCGCGATCCCGGCTTTCTCCGCCGCGATGTCCTCGATCCGGCTGCCGAGAAAGGCCTGGTGGTCGAGCCCGAGCTGGGCGATGCCGCAGGCCGCGGGAGAGGGGATGACGTTGGTGGCGTCGAGCCGGCCGCCGAGGCCGACCTCGACGATGCACGCGTCCGCCGGCGTGCGGGCGAAGGCGAGGAAAGCCGCCGCGGTGGTCGCCTCGAAAAAGCTGGGGCCGATGCCTACGCCCGCGTCGAACACTTCCCCGAGCAGCTCGGCGAGAAGCCCGTCATCGATCAGGCTGCCGGCGATCCGGATGCGCTCGTTGAAGCGGACGAGATGCGGGCTGGTGTAGACATGGGTGCTCAGCCCCGACGCCTCGATCGCCGCGCGCAGGAAGGCGCAGGTCGAGCCCTTGCCGTTGGTGCCGGCGACATGGAGCACCGGCGGCAGGCGCCGCTCGGGGTTGCCGAGCCGCGCGAGCAGAGCGGAGATGCGATCGAGGCCGAGGATGTCGGCGCCGGGCGAGAGGCTGGCGAGCCGGTCGAGCTGGCGCTGGACCCGCGGATCGTCGGAGACGGCGCGATCGGCCATCAGCGGCCTTCGCCTTGGGCCGCAACCGCGGTGGGGCAGAGACGGGTCGGCCCCACCCCCGACCCCTCCCGCGCGCGGGAGGGGAGATTGGTCACGCCGCCGCCTTTTCCCGGACCAGATAGTCGGCGAGGGAGGCGAGGGTGGCGCGCAGGTCCTTTCGGTGGACGACCATGTCGATCATCCCGTGCTCGAGCAGATATTCGGCGCGCTGGAAGCCCTCGGGCAGCTTCTCGCGGATCGTCGATTCGATCACCCGCTGGCCGGCGAAGCCGATCAGCGCGCCCGGCTCGGCGATCTGCACGTCGCCGAGCATGGCGTAGGAGGCGGTGACGCCGCCGGTGGTCGGATCGGTGAGCACGACGATGTAGGGCAGCCCCGCTTCGCGCAGCTCGGCGATCGCCACGGTCGTCCTCGGCATCTGCATCAAAGAGAGGATGCCCTCCTGCATGCGCGCGCCGCCCGCCGCGGTGAAGATGATGTAGGGGGCCTGATCGCGGATGGCGGCGCGCACGCCCTCGACGAACGCAGCACCGACCGCGAGGCCCATCGACCCACCCATGAAGGCGAAGTCCTGGACTCCGATCACCACCTTGCGGCCCTCGATCGTGCCGCGCGCATTCTGCAGCGCATCGGTCTCGCCGGTCTGCTGGCGGGCGGCCTTGATCCGATCGGTGTAGCGCTTGGAATCGCGGAACTTCAGCGGATCCTCGCGGACCTGCGGCGAGGGCAGAAGGGTGTAGCCGGGATCGAGCAGCCGCTCGAACCGCGCGCTGGGGCCGATACGGCCGTGATAGTCGCAGCGCGGGCAGACCGAATCATTGTCCTCCCACTCCTTGATGAAGACCATCGCGTTGCACTGGCGGCATTTATGCCAGAGGTTCTCCGCCGTCTCACGCTTGGGCAGGAAGGGGATGGAGTTGCGGACTCGGTTCAGCCAGCTCATGTCGAAATCTCCTGGAGCGTGAGGGCGGCGCGGAGGGTGCCGGCCGCGCAGTCGCGCACGGATCAAGAATATAGGGCGCCGATAGAGCCCCCGGCAGAGGCTTGTCTACCTCCGGACTAAAGCTCGCAGCGTCAGAGCGTCGCCGCGATCGCGCGGGCGGCGAGATCCGGATCCTGTGCCTGGGTGATCGGACGGCCGATCACGAGGATGCTCGCGCCGGCGTCGAGGGCAGCGCGCGGCGTGACCACCCGTTTCTGGTCCCCGGCCTGCGCATCGGCCGGGCGGACGCCCGGAACGACGAAGAAGCCGTCCGGCCAGGATGCGCGGGCGGCGGCCACCTCGTTGCCGGAGCAGACCACGCCGTCGAGACCGGCCTCGCGGGCGAGCCCGGTCAGCCGTGCCACCTGGTCGTGCGGTTCGTCCTCGACGCCGATCGCGCCGAGATCGCTGCGATCGAGGCTGGTCAGCACGGTGACGGCGACGACCTTGGTGCCGAGCGGCGCCGCGGCCTTTGCGTCCTCGAGCATCGCCCGCCCGCCGGCGGCGTGGACGGTGAGGATGGCAGGCTCCAGCGGACGCAGCGCCTGCACCGCCTTGCCGACCGTATTCGGGATGTCGTGCAGCTTCAGATCGAGGAAGACGGGCAGACCGAGATCGGCCATCTCGCGGATGCCCTGGCGGCCGTTGGCGCAGAAGAATTCGAGCCCGAGCTTGATCCCGCCGACATGATTGCGGATGCGCGTCGCGATCGTCTTCGCCCGCTCGAGATCGGGCGTATCGATCGCGACGAAGATCGGGCTGCTCATGCCGTCGGCCAGATCTTGCTGTCGGTCGCGAGCCGCTGCTCGCCATTGTCGACGGAGACCGGCGCCGCGGTCGGCGCGGGCGTGCTGCTCGTCGCCGGCACGGGCGCGGCGTTGCGCTCCAGCGGCTCGAGCCGGCGCTTCAGCGACCAGAGCCGGGCGCGGTAGATCAGCATCGTCGGCAGCAGGCCGAGCAGGAAGAAGCCGATGAGCAGGATCGGCAGCTTCACGTCGGCCACCAGGCCGCCCCAGAGCTTGAGCTCGACGTTCAGCCAATTGGCCTTGGCGACCAGCACGGCGATCACCGCCACCACCACCCAGAAAAGGGTCTTCAGGAATTGCATGTGAGACCGCCTCCCGCGCGCGTCGCCTCCTGCTTATGGCGGCGGCGCGGCCGGCGCAACCGTGTCGCGGCGCGGCGGCGACCGTGTCAGCCGATCTCGCGCTCCAGGTCCTCGAACAATGTGTCGATGCTGGTCAGTCGGGACCGTTCCTCTTCGAGGATCGCCCGGAACGCGTCCCGCTTGAGCGACGCCACTTTGCCGGCGGGCAGCCGCGAGCCTTCGGGCAGCGCCGAAACGGTGATGTCGATCAGGCGATCGGCGCCGTGCAGGCGGCCCCAGAGATAGTCGTTCTCGCGATAGGCGCGGCTGAAGAAGGCGCCGAAACTGTTGAACTGGATGCCCTTCAGGGTCGCCGCTGCACCGCCCTCGCGGATCGCCATCGCGTCGTCCGGCGAGATCCGGTCGACCTTGATCGGATCGAATTCGTCGAGCCCCTCGCCCTGGAGGAGGGGGAGGGTGGCGATGTCGTAGAAGGGGAAGCCAAGATAGGTCAGGATCAGCGAGCGCCGCTCGGGCTTCGGGAAGAGGGCGAGAACCTCGGTGATGCGGGCGTCCGCTTCGTCATCAAGAGCCTTGAGACCCATGCGTTCCGCAAGCGCCGCCATCGCAGCTTCGGCGTCGGTCTCCGCATCGGGAAGCACGTCGCCCTTGAGGTCGGCCGCCGCCGTGTAGCGGCCGATCGTCTCGTAGACGGCCTCGCGCATCTGCTCGATCGCCTCCCGCGGAGCTTCGTCGCGCGCCGCGATCTCCCCCAGGTGCCGGGCGAGGAAGCGAAGCCGGCGGATCCGAAAGCCGAGATCGAAGCTGCGCAGGAAGAGGATCACCTCGGGGCGCGCGCCGGATGCGGTCATCGCCTCGGGCGCATCGAGCTCGCGTCTCCGGATCGCTTTCCACACCGCCTGGCGCACGCGCTCGCGCCGGCCGCGGTCGCCGCCGGTCTGATCGAACAGCAGGGCGGCGATCTCCTCGGCGACGGTGGAGAGCTTGAGATGACCGTAGGCCGCATAGGCATAGCCCGCCTCGCGCGCGGCGAAGTTCTGCGCCTTGGTCCTCCAGCCGGCGAGCCGCGCCGCGGTCGGCCGGAGCAGCAGCAGGGTGGCGCCGAACGCGCGCTCGATCGCGGCCTCGACCTCGGGCCGCATCGCGGCAACGATCCGCCGCAGCCGTCGGATTCGCGACGATCGGCCCTCGATCGCCTCGAGATTGTCGCGGATCGGCTGCTCGCGCGGGATGTCCGAGAGCGCGCCGAAGATGGTGGCGAAGAAGCCCGGCGGATCGCTTTCGCCGCCGCCGCCGAGCCGCACCGACGCCACTCCCGGCTTCGGGTCGATGTAGACGAAGCGGCGATCGACTTCGCGCCGCGCCGGACGATTGCGCAGCGCCCGTATCGCGGGGCGGAACGGCGCGTTGGCGAGCACCGAGCCGTCGATCAGCACCGCCGCCTCGACGTCGCCGATCGCGGAATGGCGCGGGAGCGCGCGGGCGAGGAACGCCGTGCGCTCGGGCCAGTCGCGGTTGCGCCGGGCGAGCTCGGCATCGAGCTCGCCGACCTGGAACGGCGGGAAGGCGCCCGGGAAGCTGGCGGTAGCGCGCGCCGCGAAGGTGAGCTCGGCGGCGTGCGCCAGGCCGCGATCGTCCCCGCCGGGGTCCGAATAAGAGAGGGTGAGGCGGTGTTCCTGCTCCACCACTTCGTCCGGCGAGTTGAGCCGCAGCCGCACCGGATAGCCGTGGAAATCCGTCACGGTGACGAAGAGGTCGAGCGGCTGGTAGACCGGCAGCAGCGGCGGACCGGCGGGACTGGCCGCCATCGCATCGAAAGCGTCGAGGAGCAGCCCGGTGAAGCCGGCGCCGCCGAACGGCGGGGCGAACCAGCGGGCCCGGACGAAATTGGCGAGCTTCGCCCGAATCTCGTCGCGATGCGCCGCCTCGACCGTCTGCTCGACGTTGGAGTTGCGGCGGGCGGAGAGCGCCCAGGCGACCGGTACCGCCGCCGCCTTGGCGATGCGCGAGACGGTGCTTACCTCGGGGTCGAGCAGGTGGTCGACGTCGGCGGTGGTCAGCCACAGATCGGTGAGCGGATCGAGCGAGCGCCCGGTCGAGATCGCCTCGGCGAGGAAGATGGCGTTGATTCCGCCCGCGCTGGCGCCGGCCAGTATGTCGACGAGCACGCGGAGCTCGGTGCCGGCCTCGGCGGCGATGGCCTCGAGCAGGCGGCGGTAGACTGCTTCGCTACCTTCGTCGGAAGCGTCGCGGGCGTGGAAGGCGCGGCTCGCGCGGGCCAGCCGCCACACCTCCTTGGTGATGCCATGCATGTAAACGGCGAGGCTGATTCCCCCGTAACAGACGAGGGCCAGCCGAAGTTCTTTCTCTTGCACCGGTGAAGCGTGGCAGCGGAGCGACGAGTTGTCGAGGCCGAGGGGAACGCAAACGATTCATCCCGGAATCGTTTCACGTCGCCGTAACGAATGGGACTCCGTAACGATCGCCGGCTACCCCGCTGGCATCTGAAACGGCCGAGGGGCTCCAGTATGATTTCTTCGATGCGCAAGGGCGCCGCAACCGCCGCTGTTCTCGCCGGGCTTCTCGCCACGGGACCGAGCTTCGCCGTTGCCGCTGACGCCAGCCGCATCGATACGCTTGCGACCAGTGTCGCAGCATTGGAAGAAGAACCCATCAAGGCCCTCTCGGTTCCTGCCGCGGAAGAGAAAATCGCTGCTTTTGAAGCGATTGGCGGTGGCGAAGCGAGCTATTACGGCGCCGAGCTGGCGGGTAACCGCACCGCGAGCGGCGAGCGCTTCAACCCGTCTGCCCTGACTGCCGCACACCGCACCCTGCCGCTCGGCACCAAGCTGCGCGTGACCAACAAGGCCAACGGCAAGTCGGTCATCGTCCGCGTCAACGACCGCGGCCCGTTCCTCAAGCACCGCGTGATCGACGTCTCGCTCGCCGCGGCGCGCGAGATCGCCATGCTGCGCAGCGGCAAGGCCCAGGTCACGCTCGAGATCGTGCGCGCCTGATCCTCTTTCGGCCGCTATTGGCCGATCTTGCGAGAAATTTTTCCCCCGTACCTGCCGACGCTTCCCAAGGCGGGTAAGCCCGTCTAAGCCGTTCGCTACCAACCTTGGGTGGGGAAAAGTCTTATATGATCAAGTACATGATGTTGTCCGGCGCGGCTGCGCTCGCGCTCGTCGGCTCGGCCGTTCCGGCCGTTGCCCAGCATGCAGGCCACGCTGCTGCGGCGGCGAAGGCTGGCAAGCCCGAGCTCGGGACCTGGGGCTTCGACGTTCAGGGCATGAACAAGGCCGCCAATCCGGGCGACAGCTTCTTCGATTTCGCGAACGGCCAATGGGCGAAGACCACGGAAATCCCTGCCGATCGCTCGAGCTGGGGCGGTTTCGGCGTTCTGCGCGACCTTTCCGATCAGCGCACCCGTGACATCGTCGAGGCTGCGGCCAAGTCGAATGCGCCGGCGGGCAGCGTCCAGCGCAAGGTCGGCGATCTCTACGCCAGCTTCATGGACGAGGCCGCGATCGAGAAGGCCGGCATGGCGCCGCTGCGTCCTTATCTGGCGAAGATCGACGCGATCCGCACCACCAGCGATCTCGCGCGCGCTTTCGGCGAAGCCAATCGGATGGGCATCTCCACCCCCTTCTCGGCCGGCGTCGAGCAGGACCTGAAGAACAACAGCACCTACGCGGTCTATCTCGGCCAGGGCGGCCTCGGCCTGCCGGACCGTGATTATTATCTCGACGATTCCAACGCCAAGTTCGTCGAGGCGCGTGCGAAATATCAGGCGCACGTCGCCAACATGTTCCGCCTCGCCGGCATCGCCAACGGGGAAGCCAAGGCGAAGGCGATCTACGATCTCGAGAAGAAGATCGCGCAGACCCACTGGACCCGCGCCGAATCGCGCCAGATCGACAAGCTCTACAATCCGGTCGCGACCAACGGCATCGCCGCGAAGATGCCCGGCTTCGACTGGGCGACCTACCTCAAGGCGGCCAGCCTCGACAGCCTGCCGCAGGTGATCGCCACGCAGCCGAGCGCGCTCACCGGCGAGGCCAGGCTGGTCGCGTCCGAGCCGCTGCAGACCTGGAAGGACTATCTGACCTTCCGCACCCTCTCGGCGGCCGCCGACATGCTGCCCAAGGCGATCGCGGACGAGAATTTCGCGTTCTACGGCACCACGCTTTCCGGCACGCCGAAGCAGAAGGACCGCTGGAAGCGCGGCGCGGACGTCGTCAACGGCGCGATGGGTGAGGCTGTCGGCGAGCTCTACGTCGCCAAATACTTCACGCCGGAAGCCAAGGCGAAGGCCGACGAGCTCGTCCAGAACCTGATCAGGGCGATGGACGCGCGTCTCGAGAAGCTCGAGTGGATGGCGCCGGAGACCCGCGCCAAGGCGCGCGCCAAGCTTGCCGCGTTCACGCCGAAGATCGGCTATCCGGACAAGTGGCGCGATTATTCGTCGCTCGTCGTCAAGCGCGGTGACGTGGTCGGCAACAGCCTGCGCGCCACCGAGTTCGAATACCTCCGCCAGCTCAACAAGATCGGCAAGCCGGTCGACCGCAGCGAGTGGGGCATGACTCCGCAGACGGTGAACGCCTACGCCAATCCGCTGCTCAACGAGATCGTGTTCCCGGCGGCGATCCTGCAGCCGCCGTTCTTCGATCCCAATGCGGACGATGCGGTGAATTACGGCGGCATTGGCGCCGTGATCGGCCATGAGATCACCCACCATTTCGACGACCAGGGCGCCAAGTTCGACGCCAAGGGGAATCTCGCCGAATGGTGGACTCCCGCCGACGTCGAGCGCTTCAAGGCGATGACCGCCAAGGTCGTGAAGCAATATGGCGAGTACGAGCCGCTGCCCGGCAGCAAGGTCAACGGCGAGCTCACGCTCGGCGAGAACATGGCCGATCTCGCCGGCCTCAACATCGCCTATGACGCCTATCGCCTGAGCCTCAAGGGCAAGGAAGCACCGATGGTCGACGGCTTCACCGGCGATCAGCGCTTCTTCCTCGGCTTCGGCCAGGTCTGGCGGAACAAGTATCGCGATCCGTTGCTGCTCAATATCCTGACCACCGATCCGCACACGCCGGGCCATTTCCGCCCCAACGTCGTTCGCAACTTCGATCCGTGGTACCAGGCGTTCAACGTTCGCGACGGAAAGCTCTACCTGAAGCCTGAAGACCGTATCAGGATCTGGTAAGACGATACGGCTCCGCTAAGGATCGGCCCTGGCTTGATCCCGGCGGCGGAGCCTCGATAGGGACGGCCGGCGGCGCGTTCCGCCGGCCCTCTCATATTGCCACCGGAGTTCGGAAGCTGCCGAAGCGTAAAGTGTTCAAGCCGCTGATCGGCGGCGTCCTCGTCCTCCTGCTCCTTGCCGTCGCCTTCTTCCTGTGGGCCGCGCGGCGCGTCGAGATGCCTGCGGCGGAGCCCGATCGCGGCGTCGGGATCTCGAACGAGCAGATCGCCCGCATCGGCGAGCGCCAGCAGGCGCCGGACAGCGTGATCGACTACGAGCGGCTCGATCGCCGCCTCGCCGCCTTGATGCATGAGGACCGGATGATCGGCCTCGCCGTCGGCATCGTCGAGAACGGCCAGATCCGCTTCCTCAAGGGCTATGGCGTGACCACCGCCGGCACCGAGGAACCGGTTCGGGTCGACACCTTGTTCCGCTGGGCCTCGGTGTCGAAGGGCGTGGCCGGAGACATGGTCTCGCTGCTCGCCGCCGAGGGCAAATTGTCGCTCTACGAGCCGATCGGCAAATATTCGGCCGCCATTCGCCTCCCCGGCGGAATCGAGAATCGTGCGACCGTGGCCAATGCTTTGTCCCACAGCCTCGGGCTCGCCGGCCATGCGTTCGACAACAAGCTGGAGGAAGGCCAAGACCCGCGCATGCTGCGGGCCCAGCTGTCGACCTTGAACCTGATCTGCGCGCCCGGCCAATGCCACGCTTATCAGAACGTCGCTTATGATTCCGCGTCGGACGTGGTCGAGAAGGTGACGGGCAAGACCTACCCGGAGGCGGTGAAGGAGCGGCTGTTCGATCCGCTCGGCATGACCAGCGCCAACATGAGCCGGGAAGGGCTCGTTTCCGCCGCGAGCTGGGCGCGGCCGCACGTCGGCGGCAAGAATTCGAAGCCGGTCGAGGTCACCGAGCCTTATTATCGCGTGCCCGCGGCGGGCGGCGTCAACAGCACCATCAAGGATCTGGCGATCTGGATGCAGGCGCAGATGGGGCTCGCCCCGCGCGTGCTCACGCCGACCGCGCTCGACGCGGCCCAGGCGCCCCGGGTCAACACGCCCGGCGAGCTCGGCCGGATGCGCAAGTTCCGCGAGCGGCTGAAGAGCGCGAGCTACGGCCTCGGCTGGCGCATCTACGATTATGCCGGCCACCATGTGATCGGTCACCGCGGCGGCGTGCGCGGCTATCGTTCGCTGGTGATGTTCGATCCGCAGCTCAAGTCCGGCGTCGTCGCCTTGTGGAACAGCTCGACCAACCAGCCGGGCGGCCTCGAGTTCGAGGTGCTGGACATGCTCTACCGGCTCGAGCCGCGCGACTGGCTGGGCGTCGACGGCCGCACCACGCCGGAGCAGCCTGCTCCGGAAGCCGTCGGCAATAACATGCAGGACGCCGATCAGGGCAATTGAGGCGCTTGGCCTGCTTAGCGCTGCCTGCGCGGAAGCCGGGAATTGACCAGCGCGTCGCGGCCGCGTTGCGCCTGCCGCAACAGGCGCCGCATCGGTCCGATCCTCTCGATCGCGTGCGTCACCTTCTCGGACAGGGAATGGGCGTGGCCGGGGGCCAGCACCGCCCAGACCGGCAGGTGATCCGACGCCCTTCGTGCCGCCGGGCTGATGTGCACGCCGCTCTCGAGGATGCCGAGCCCGTCGGTGACCATGATCCGATCGAGCTGCGCCACCGGACGCCGCGAATGGAAGGAGCGGCCGCATTCCGCGAACCGGCAATGCTGGGCGAAATCGCGCAGGCAGCCGCTGCCGCGGCTCCACTCGTTGAGATCGCCCATCAGCACGGTCGGCAGCGGCGCGTCGCGGGCCTGTATGTGCTCCAGGATCGCGTGGGCCTGGCGCCGGCGCCACAGCCCCGAGAGGTCGAGATGCATGCCGACGACGCGCAGGCTCTCGCCCTTGAGGCGGATGTCGGCAAGGACGGCGCCGCGCGGCTCGAGCGACGGCAGATGGATCAGGGTCTTGTCGACGATCTCCACCGATTTGCGGACCAGGAGCGCATTGCCGTGCCAGCCGATGCTGCCGTCGCGCGCCTCGAACGGAACCGGCTTGTAGTCGCTATGCTCTTCGAGGAGGTGGAACGGGATCGCGCTCGCCCGAGCCCCGAAGCGGCGATCGGCCTCCTGCAGGGCGACGACGTCGGCATCGAGCTCGTTCAGCACCTCGATGGTGCGCTCGGGATTGCGTCGGCGGTCGGTGCCGATCGCTTTGCGCATGTTGTAGCTGGCGACGCGGATCATCGCGTTTCCTGATGGCGGGGCGGGCCACGCTTCGCAACCCGCGCCGGCGTGAGGGCGACGAAGCTCAGGCCCGCCGATCCTCCAGCTTGCCGAGCTGGTGATCGATCGCCCGGACGACCTTCTTCGCGGCGCCGATCACGGCCCGGTCCACGGTATTGCCTTCGTCGATCGCAGCCACCGGCGGAATTCCGTTGATCCGCGCCTCCATCGAGCAGCGCAAATCGGCGTTGCCGCCGCGTGGGCCGTTGACGTCGGAGACGTGCACCTCGACGTCGGTGATCCGTCCTTCGAAGCGGGCGAGGCGCTGGCGGATCTGATCCTCGAGGCGGCTGTCGCGCTCGTTGTCGCTGGGCACCTGATTGTCGGCGTGAATCTGGATGTACAAGTTACTCTCCATCGCTGGCTGGAGGATCAATGCCAGCCGCAGCGCGGTGGTTCCCTCGAAAACGCTGGCTGGGGCGCGGCCGCGCGGCTAACCGTTGCGCGATGGCGAAACCGCGTAAACGTTATGTCTGTCAGGTCTGCGGCTCGGTGCAGAGCCGCTGGCAAGGCCAGTGCCCCGATTGCTCCGAGTGGAACACCCTCGTCGAGGATGCGGGCGCCGTGGTCACGCCTTTCTCGGCCCGCCACAACCTGCGCGGCGGCGGCCAGAGAGTGGAGCTGGTCGGGCTCGACACCGATATCGCGCTTCCGGCGCGCACGTCCACCGGCATCGCCGAGTTCGATCGGGCGCTCGGCGGCGGGCTGGTCGCAGGATCGGCGACGCTGATCGGGGGCGATCCCGGCATCGGCAAATCGACCCTGCTGCTCCAGGCGGCGGCGCGGATCGCGGGGAGGGGCCTCTCGGTCGCGTACATCTCGGGCGAGGAAGCGACGGACCAGGTCCGCCTCCGCGCGCGGCGGCTCGGCGTCGGTGCCGCGCCGGTTCGGCTCGCCGCGGCAACGTCCGTCCGGGACATCCTCACTACCCTGGAGGAAAGTGCGCCGCCGGCGCTGCTGATCATCGATTCCATCCAGACGATGCACAGCGATCTGATCGAGGGCGCGCCGGGGACGGTCAGCCAGGTGCGCGCCTCGGCCGGCGAGCTGATCCGCTACGCCAAGGAGAGCGGAAGCGCGCTGATCCTGGTCGGACACGTCACCAAGGACGGGTCGATCGCCGGGCCGCGGGTCCTCGAGCACATGGTCGACACGGTGCTCGCCTTCGAAGGCGAGCGCAGCCATCAATATCGCATCCTGCGGGCGGTGAAGAACCGCTTCGGCGGGACGGAGGAGATCGGTGTCTTCGCCATGGGCGAGGAGGGGCTGGACGAGGTCGGCAATCCGTCCGCTCTGTTCCTCACCCATCGCGGCGAGGCCGTTTCCGGCGCCGTGGTCTTCCCGGCGCTGGAGGGCACGAGGCCCGTCCTGGTGGAGATCCAGGCGCTCACCGTCCGCCTCGCCAGCGGCGCCACGCCGCGCCGGGCGGTGGTCGGCTGGGACAGCGGCCGCCTCGCAATGATCCTCGCGGTGCTGGAAGCGCGCTGCGGGCTCAGCTTCTCGACTGCGGAAGTCTATCTCAACATCGCCGGCGGCTACAGGATCAGCGATCCTGCGGCCGATCTCGCCGTCGCCGCGGCCTTGGTCTCCGCCCTGTCCGAGCGGCCGGTGCCGACCGAGGCGGTCGCTTTCGGCGAGGTCGCGCTCTCCGGCGAGATCCGGCCGGTCGCCCACGGCGGCCTCCGCCTCAAGGAGGCCGCCAAGCTCGGCTTCGAGCGTGCGCTCGTCCCGGCCTCGCTCAAGGAGGACAAGGCCGGAATGGCCCTGACCTCGTTCCGAAGCCTGGGCGAGCTCGTCGACAGTCTGCTGGGGCGCGGCTGACGCCCCGTCCGTCCCGTCGCGTGCGCCGGACCCACCTTTTCTCCGCCACATTCTCCGATTAGCACCCGCAGCATGACCGCGCTCGACATCATCGTTCTGCTCCTCGTCGGCGGAGGGCTCGTCACCGGCGTCCTGAAAGGCTTCGTCGGCGAGGTCCTGAGCCTTGCCGCCTGGATCGTCGCCATCGTCTTCCTGAAATTGCTGCACGGCCCGACCACCGATCTGCTGGAAGGGCCGGTCGGCACGAGGCCCGGCGCGGCGGTGCTCGCCTTCGCGCTCGTCTTCGGCATCACCTTCTTCATCGGCAAGCTGGTCGCGCGCCAGGTCGGCGGCGGCGTCAAGCGCTCGGTCATCGGACCGGTCGACCGGGTTCTCGGCGGCGGCTTCGGCGCGCTGAAAGGCCTGATCGGCGCGACCCTGCTCTATCTCGGCGCCAACCTCGTCTACGACACGATCTGGGGGCGGGAGTCGACGCGGCCGGAGTGGATGGCCCAGTCGCGCACCTATCCATTGCTCTCGGCGAGCGGCCGCGCAATCGTCGATTTCGTCGAGTGGCGCCGCGGCCGGCCCACGGACCCCAAATACAGGCAGGCGCCGGCGGACGAGGCCGAGCCGAAGAACGAGAGCGAATGACCGAGATCCGCCTTCACGACACGATGGCGCGCGAGAAGCGCCTTTTCGTTCCCGCCGATCCGGCACGGGTGACGATGTATGTGTGCGGGCCGACCGTTTACAATCGTGCCCATATCGGGAATGCGCGGCCGGCCGTCGTGTTCGACGTGCTCGCCCGGCTGCTCCGCCACGTCTACGGCGAGGACAGCCTGGTCTATGCGCGCAACGTCACTGACGTGGATGACAAGATCATCGACGCCGCGCGCCGCGAGGAGGTCGATCCGGGCGTCATCACCCGTCGCTTCGAGGACTTCTATCTCGCCGACATGGGCGCTCTGGGCGTGAGGCCGCCGAGCCTCGCCCCGCATGCGACCGAGAACGTGGCCGAGATGGTGGCGCTGATCGAGCGGCTCGTCGCCTCAGGCAATGCCTATGAGGCGGACGGCCACGTGCTCTTCCACGTCCCGTCCGACCCGCAATACGGCGCCCTCGGCCGCCGCGACCGGGAGGCGATGATCGCCGGCGCCCGCGTCGAGGTCGCATCCTACAAGAAGGATCCGGCCGACTTCGTGCTGTGGAAGCCGTCCGATCCGGGCGTGATCGGCTGGGACAGCCCCTGGGGCCGCGGCCGGCCCGGCTGGCACATCGAATGCTCGGCGATGATCGAGCGCCACCTCGGCCCGACCATCGACATCCACGGCGGCGGGCTCGATCTGATCTTTCCGCACCACGAGAACGAGCTCGCCCAGAGCCGCTGCGCCCATGGCGGCGCGCCGCTCGCCCGCTACTGGGTGCACAACGGCTTCCTGTCGATGGGCACGGAGAAGATGTCGAAGAGCCTCGGCAACGTCGTCACCGTCGCGGAGCTCCTGGGGGAGGGGCACAAGGGCGAGACGATGCGCTTCGCCTTGCTCTCGGCGCATTATCGCCAGCCGCTCGAATGGACCTCGTCCCTGCTTGCCCAGAGCAAGGCGACGCTCGACCGGCTCTATCGCCTGGCGGGTGAGGCGTCTCCGGGGACGGTGGATCCGGCGGTGCTGGCAGCCCTGACGGACGATCTCAACACGCCGCTGGCGATCTCGCGCCTGTCCGCGATCGACGATCCGGCGGTGCTGAAGGCGTCCGGCCGATTGCTCGGACTGCTCGACGACAGCGGGGCCGCCTGGTTCCAGGGCGAGGGGGACTCGCGCATCGACGGCCTCGTCTCCGCGCGCGCCGAGGCCAAGAAGGCGCGAGACTTCGCCGAGGCCGATCGGATCCGCGCCGAGCTCGCGGCGGAGGGCATTGTCCTGGAGGACGGGCCCTCCGGCACGACCTGGCGCCGCGCTTAGAGCGCGATCGGCTGAGGTGGCAGCGCTTCGCGCTTCCGCCGATGCCGTGAATCGCGCTCTATTCAGATGGTTGAGACCAGTATTCAGGCCTCAGGCTGATTCAGCCTGAGGGGCTCTTGGTGTAGCCGCGCAGGGGTCAGCCGGATACGAGCGCGATTGCCATTCGATCGCTCCATCAGCAAAGCGGATCGAATGAAGGCGAGCGAGCTGCAGGACCTCCTGATTACCTCTTTGGTGCGCACCCGTGGCGGGACACGCCGGCAGTGGCGGATTGCGATCGGCCCCGTGAAGGTCCGGGATCGCGCCACGCACCCCCATTGCAACTGGTCGGTGTCTCCGTCCGGCAGCGCCGCCGAAATATCGGCGATCGAGCGGCTTCTCGACGATGTCCGGCTCAGCCAGCCGTTCGTCACCGCCGGCTGACGCGCCGCTGTTGCGCTAGGCCGGGCTCTGGTCCGCTGCCGGAAACACGATCGAGACTCTCGTGCCCTGTTCCGGCTCGCTGTCGATCCAGACGTAGCCGCCGGCCTGCTTGACGATCCCGAAGACGGTCGAGAGACCGAGGCCGGTTCCCTGCCCGGCCGTCTTGGTGGTGAAGAAGGGCTCGAATGCGCGCTCCGCCACCTCGGGCAGGAGACCGGAACCGGTGTCCGCGACCTCGATCCGGACATAGGCGCCCGCTTCCACGAAAGCGGGCGTGCCGATCGCCCCAGCGGCGGCTTCCAGGCGATCGCATCGCACCACGATCCTGCCGCCGGGAGGCGTGGCATCGCTCGCGTTGACCACCAGGTTCATCAGCACCTGCTCGAGCGAGACGGGATCGATCGTGATCGGAAGAGGCTCCACAGGAAGCTCCACAGAGAATGCCACCTCCTCGCGCACGACGAGTCTCAGCATGCCTTCGACCTCGCGGATCACGGCGGCGGCGTCGATCATCTGCGGTTCCTGGACGTCGCGTCGCGCGAAGGTGAGGAGCTGCCGGGTGAGCTTGCGCGCCCGCTCGGCCGAATTCCTGATCTCCTCGATCGCCTCCTGCGCGTTGCTGTCCGGCGCGACTTGCCGGCGCAGCACCGCCGCGAAGCCGAAGATGGCGGTCAGCACGTTGTTGAAATCATGGGCGACGCCTCCCGCCAGCCGGCCGAGCGCTTCCATCTTCTGCGCATGCTGGAGCTGCTCCTCGAGCGCGCGGCGGGCGCTGACGTCACGGCTGACGCTGAGGACGTGCGGCCGGCCGCGGTAATGGACCGGCACCGCGGTCGATTCGAGCCAGTGCCAGCTGCCCTCGGGATGGAGGTACCGCAGCGTCATCGTCACCTGCTCTCCGCTGACCGCGCGCTCCCAGCAGCGTTGCAGCCACGGCCGGTCTTCCGGTCGGACGGCCTCCTGCAGCATGTCCTGGATCGATCGGCCCTTCAGCGGGGCAGAGGGACTGACGTAGATGGTCCGCCCCTCGGTGTCGTAGAGAGCGATGACGTCGGTCATGTTCTCGGCGATGAAGCGGAACAGCTCCTCGCTGTCGACCAGCGCGTCGTTGACGGTCTGCAGCTGTCGCGTCCGCTGGCCGATCCGACGGGTCAGATCCAGGTTGAGGCGCTTGATCTGAGCACCGGCTCCGACCGCCTGGGAGACCTCCATGACCTGCCACTCGCCGTGGCAGCGTCCGACGGCGAATTCGTGGCTGCTCGCGAAGCGGAAGACCTGGCCGCCGCTCGCGCTGCCCAGGCAATAGCAGCAGAGCATGACCACCTTGCTGTCCTGAAGCTTGCGGTTGATCGTGCATTCGAGATCGGACAGCGCCGCCAGATCGTCGTGCATCATCGAGGCGACCTCACCGGCGACGCGCATCCCTTCGAATCCTTGCGCCAGCGCCTGCTCGAGCTTCTGCTCGAACGTCCGGAACAGCGCGTCGCGCGGGAAGGGCCTCTCCCGGAAGCCAAGGTCCACCGCGCGCGCGATCTCGATCGCCCCTCTGGCGAAAGCCTCTTTCGCGGCGGGCACCAGCCGCTCCATTGCCGCCTGGGCTTCGTCGGGAGAGAGCCGCCCGGAGAGAATCCAGAGGCAGTATTGGCCGTTTTCGAGTGCCGCGCTGAAATAACGGGCGACGACCGCGAGATAATCCTCGACGGTCTCGAAGAAGAGGCAGCAATGCGTGCCCCATAAGACGGGGCCTATGACGGGGATCCCGGAGTCGGTGGTTCCCGCCACTTCGGACGGAGCGCGCGTGTCCGCGTTCCTGGTTGCCATGAGGCTCTCCTCTCCTCTCGCTACGTGCAACGCGCGACGTCGGGATCGGTTGACCTGGCATCGGAACCAGAATGGCGCGGCGGCCGGTCGCAGCCCGAGGATGAACGGCCGGGATTTCTGCGCGGCTGCGCTGACTCGACGCGATCAGCGCTGCACCGGGAGGAGAATGCGGCCGGCCGCGCTGCGCGGCCGGCCGTGCGGCGGGTGCGGACGGTCGGAGATCAGCGGCAGTTGCGATCCCGCGTGAGCGCGCGGCCGCCGAGCGCGCCCGCGGCGCCGCCCAGGATGGTGCCGAGGGTACGATCCCCCCGGCCGGCGATCTCGCGGCCGAGCAGCGCGCCGGCGGCGCCGCCGACGATCGCCCCGGTCGTGCCGGACCGGCAGCGGGTGGCGCGATAGGCGGTACGGCGCTGGTCATAGCGATTGCCGTAATAGGCCCGGGCATGGGCGGAGTTGTTGTAATAGCCATGGGCGCGGCCGCGCGGATGGGCATCGGCCGCGGCGGGGACGGCACTGGCCATGGTCAGCGCGGCGGCGGTTCCGAGGGCGATCTTCCTAAGCATGTTCTACTCCTTTTCACCGCTTGCGCGGCGGGCTCTCCCACTCTCCCGAATCATCCTGGGGCGGCAGCATTGAGTCCTTGCTGAACGCGGCCGTAAGCTGGCGTTCAGCCGCCGGAGCCATCGTGACGCTCCCGGTCGGGTGGCCCGATCCAGCCTTTCGCCCGCGCCGCCGCAGCGAGTGCGGCACAGATCGCGAAGACGAAGCAGGCGACGGCGAACCCGTCTCCGTGCGCACGGAAGTAGACACCGGCGATCGCGGCGAGGAGGGAGAGGCCGGCGAGCAGCCAGGCACCGACCTTGCGCGAAGGGGCGCGCTGCTCGGGCGGCACCAGCCACATGAACAGCAGGAACGGAACCTGAAGCGCGAGCAGGAAGAGCAGGCTTTTCATGCCTCGAGCCTAGAGAGCGAGAAACGGCCGTTCCAGCCCAGCCGCGCGGAGGGCGCCTGTCGGAGCAGACAGGCTCCTTTCGCCGCTGGCACGGCGGGTGGCGCTCGGCCCGGGCGCATAATATAGGCGCAGCGTGCCCAGCGCTCTCTACAATCGCGAAATCCTCCGCCTCGCCGCATCGATCCCGCATGCCGGCCGCCTGGCCGCGCCCCAGGGCAGCGCCGAGCGGCGTTCCCCGGTCTGCGGCAGCCGCGTGACCGTCGATGTCATGCTCGACGCCGAGGGGAGGGTAACCGCGCTCGGCCAGGAGGTGAGCGCCTGCGCGCTCGGCCAGGCGGCTGCCAGCCTGATGGGGGCGCATGCTCTGGGCACGACGGTGGCTGAACTCGCCGCGGCGCGCGACGCGCTCTCCGGCTTTCTCGCCGGCCGGCGGGAGGATGTCGGGACCTGGCCCGGCCTGGACGCGCTGGCCGTCGCCCGCGGCTTCCCGGCACGCCACCCTTCGATCCTGCTCGCCTTCGAGGCGGTGGCCGAAGCCGCCGCCCGTGCCGCCGCGGCAACGCCGCAGCCGAGCGGGGCGATGCGCTGATGGAGAGCTCCGCCACCGACCTCTTGCTCCGGGACGGCGTGATCATCCTCGGCGCGGCTCTCGTCTTCGTCATGGTGTTCCGGCGCCTCGGGCTCGGCGCCGTGCTCGGCTATCTGCTCGCCGGCGCGCTGATCGGCCCCGACGGTCTTGGCCTGATCAACGCCCCCGAGGAGGTGCTCCACGTCGCCGACTTCGGCATCGTCCTCCTGCTGTTCCTGGTCGGGCTGGAGCTCAATCCGAGCCGCTTGTGGCGGCTGAAGGAGGATATCTTTGGGCTCGGGCTGCTGCAGGTGGCCGTCGCCGGCCTGGCAATCAGCGGGCTCGTCTACCTCGCCACCGGCTTGAGCGTTGCCGCGTCACTCGCCATCGGGCTGCCGCTCGCGCTGTCCTCGACGGCCCAGGTGTTGCCGAGCCTGCGTTCCGACGGTTCGATCAACACGCGGCCCGGAGAGCGCGCCTTCTCGATCCTGCTCTTCCAGGATCTCTCGATCGTGCCGCTGATCACCATCATTGCCGCGCTCTCGCGCGCGCCCGTCGATCCGAGCGCGCCGTCCGGGCTGGTGCTCGCCGGCTATACGGTCGCCGCGATCGTCGGCCTGGTCGCCGTCGGCCATTTCGTGATCAACCCGCTGTTCCGCCTGGTCGGCCGGATTTCGGAGCGCGAGCTGTTCATCGTCGCCGGCCTTTTCATCGTTCTCGCCAGCGCGGCGGTGATGGAGTCGCTGCACCTTTCGACGGCGCTCGGGGCCTTCATCGCCGGCGTGATGCTCGCCGATTCGCCCTACCGGCACGAGCTCGAGGCGGACATCGATCCGTTCCGCTCGATCCTGCTCGGCATGTTCTTCGTCGCGGTCGGCATGATGCTCGATCTCGATGCGATCGCCAGCCGGCCCCTGTTCGTGATCGGTATGGCGCTCGGCCTGATCGCGGTGAAGGCGGTGGTGCTCTATGCGCTGGCGCGCATCTTCCGCATCGAGAAGCGCCAGGCCCTGAAGCTTGGCCTCCTGCTCAGCCAGGGCGGCGAGTTCGCCTTCGTCCTTTTTGCCGCGGCGCAAAGCTCCGCCCTGATCGCGCCGGAGGCCGCGACCCTGTTCAGCGCCGTCGTCACGGCCTCCATGGCATCGACGCCGTTCCTGATGATGCTGAACGACTGGATGGACCGGCGCAGCCACCGCGGCGACGGCGACGGCCTCGTCGGGCCCGAGGAATCGCCGGAGACCAGCGCCATCGTCGTCGGCTATGGCCGGTTCGGCCAGACCGTGGCCCAGATGCTGATGGCGAAAGGGATCAGCGTCACGCTGATCGATTCGAAGCCGTCGCAGATCGAGCTCAGCGGCAGCTTCGGGCTGAAGGTCTATTATGGCGACGGCACCCGGCTCGACCTGCTGCGCCTGGCGGGAGCCGCCGAGGCGAAGGCGATCCTGTTCTGCATCGATGGCAAGTGGCTGACCGCACACCGGCTCGAGCCGATTCTCGAAGCCTTTCCCCAGGCCGCGGTGTTCGTCCGGGCGTTCGACCGCCTGCACCTGATCGATCTTGCCGCCGCCGACCTTTCGTTCGTGATCCGCGAGGTGTTCGAATCGGCGGTGCTGATGGGACGCGAGGCGCTGACCTTTTTCGGTGTCGACGCCGAGGAGGTGAGGCGCGTCGAGGAGGAATATCGTGCCCGCGACCGCGAGCGGCTCCAGGGACAGAGCGAGTCCGGCGATCTCCACGCCCTCAGCCACCGCATGTTCACGCCCGAAAATCCGCTCGGCGAGCGCGACGGGCGTCCGGCGGCCGAGGCGCCGCAGCCCGCGCCTGCGCCGCAGGAAGACTAAGCCCCGGCGCGCCATTCCTCGAGGAAGCGCTCCACCTCCGCCAGCTCGACGGTGGCGTCGACGAACGCTTGGCCGATGCCGCGTGCCAGGATGAAGGGGACGCGGCCGCCGGTCTTCTTCTTGTCATGCGCCATGTGGGCGACGAGGCTTGCCGGTGTCCCCAGCGCGCTGCGCACCGGCAGCCCCGCCGCCGAGAGATGGGCTTCGACCCGTGCCGCCTCCTCGGCCGGGCAGAGGCCGCGCGACGCCGAGAAACGGAAGGCGAGGGCCATGCCGAGCGCGACCGCCTCGCCGTGGAGCAGCCGGTCCGAAAAGCCCGCCTCGGCCTCGAAGGCGTGGCCGAAGGTATGGCCGAGGTTGAGCAGGGCGCGCCGCCCGCTCGTCTCCCGTTCGTCCTCGCCGACGATCGCCGCCTTGGCGCGAACCGATGTCTCGATCGCGTGCAGCCGCGCCTCCCTCTCGCCGGCGAGCAATGCGGCGCCGTGCGATTCGCACCAGGCGAAAAAATGCGGATCCGAGATCAGCCCGTATTTCACGACTTCGGCATAGCCGGCGCGAAGCTGGCGCGGATCGAGGGTCTCCAGGGTCGACGGATCGATGAGCACGGCGGCCGGCTGGTGGAAGCTGCCGACCATGTTCTTGCCGGCGGGCGCGTTGATCGCCGTCTTGCCGCCGACCGAGGAATCGACCTGGGCGAGGAGGGTGGTCGGCACCTGCACGAACGGGCAGCCCCGCTTCAGGATCGAGGCAGCGAAGCCGGTGAGGTCCCCGACCATGCCGCCGCCGAAGGCAATGAGATGGTCGCTCCGCTCCACCTCCAGGGCGAGCAGCCGATCGACGAGCCCGGCCAGGACATCCCAGCTCTTGCTGCTCTCGCCGGCCGGAACGGTTAGCGCGGTGACGTCCAGGCCGCTCGCTTCGATCCGCCCGCCTTGCTGCGCCCAGACCTGCTCGTCGGCGACGACGATCAGGCGGCGGCCTCGCGCGTAGGGCGCGAGCATCTCCGCGGCGCGGTCGAGCAGGCCGTTCTCGATCAGGATCGGATAGCTGCGTTCCCCAAGTCCGACGTCGACTCGCCTCAACCGGCTTTTCCTTGTCCTGAGCCGTCCTCACGAGCGCGAAGCGCGGCGATGATCTGATCCACCGTCCGCTCGTGCGGCAGCGCCTCGCTGCGGACGTGATGATGGGCGAGCGCATAGACCGGGTTGCGTACCGCGGCGAGGCCCTGGAGGACCTCGACCGGGTTCTTGCCGGCGAGCAGCGGACGGTGATCGCGCCGCCGGACGCGGTCGGCGAGCGTGGTGATGTCCGCGTCGAGCCAGACGGCGATGCAGCGTTCGAGGATCAATTCCCGGGTCCGCGGATCCATGAAGGCGCCTCCGCCGGTCGCGATCACCTTCGGCACGCCGCCGATCAGGCGCGCGATCACCCGGCGCTCTCCGTCGCGAAAGCTTGCCTCACCGAAATGCTCGAAGATCTCGGAGATGGTGCGGTCCGCGGCGCGTTCGATCTCCTCGTCCGAATCGAGGAAATGGAGGCCGAGCTTGCGGGCGAGCCGCTTTCCCACGGTCGACTTGCCCGCGCCCATCAGGCCGACGAGCACGATCGAGCGGTCGGGGCGGGGAAACGCATGCTCCATGGCTTCGGGGGCTATACATGGCGCGGTCTCCTGGGGCAAAAGGCCGGCCATGCGCAGATCCTCTTCCTCCTTTGCACCGGCGCGCCGTCGCAAGTCGCGGCTGCCGATGATCCTCCTCACCCTGGTCGTGCTTCTGATCGGCTTTCTCGTCTGGCTCAGCACCGTCGACACCGAGGTGCCGACCCAGAAGGTCGAGCAGGACGTGACCAATGAAGCGCTGGCGAAGTAAGATCCTGCTGCTGGCCGGCGTCGCCGGCCTCGGGTTCGCCCTCCCGGCGCTCGGGCAGCGCGAGACGCCCGAGCCGTTGCTGCCGCCCGGCTTCGGCGATCAGGACACCGCGCCGACGCCTGCGCCGCCGTCGCCGGACACCGAGGAATCGGGCGCTCCGGCCGGCAATGCCCTGCCGCCCGTGGCGGCGGAGCCGAGCGTCGCCGCCAGCGACCGGCCGGTGATCGAGAATGCCGCCGTCGAGGATCTCGAGGATCTCGCGGCGCAGGAGATCGTGCCGCCGATCGAGATTCCCGAGGAATCGCGCCGTCCGACCAACATCGTCGGGCCTCTCCGGGCGGAGAACTGGGGGCTGGGCTTCAACGCGTTCGGCAGCGCGCACGGGCGCCTCCTCACCAGCCTGATGGGGCGGCTGGATGCGCCGCTGCCGTCGCGCTGGACGTCGATCCTGCTCCGCCGCGCCCTGCTCTCGGAGGTTCCGGCCCCCCGCCAGGTCAACGAGGTGGACTGGGTCGCCGAGCGCGCCTGGCTGCTGCTCCGCATGGGGGAGGCGGACAGCGCCCGCATGCTCGTCCAGGCGATCGACGTCGATCAATATACGCCGCGGATGTTCACGGTCGCCGTGCAGACGGCGCTGGCCACGGCCGATCCCGCCGCTCTGTGTCCGCTGGTCGGACCGGGCAAGGCGGTGAGCGAGGAGCGCTTCTGGCCTCTCGCCGAGGCGATGTGCGCGGCCCTCAGCGGCGATGCCGCGCGGGCCAGCGCGCTGATCGATCAGCAGCGCCGCCGGATGGGCGAGACGATCGATCTGCTGCTGGCGGAGAAGGTGGTCGGCGCCGGGACGAACACCCGCCGCGCGGTCACCATCCAGTGGGACGGGGTGGACAGCGTCAACAGCTGGCGCTTCGGCCTGGCCAGCGCGACGGGGCTCAAGATCCCCGATGCGCTGATGCGCAGCGCCGGTCCGCACGTTCGCGCCTGGGAAGCCCAGGCGCCGATGATCCCGATCGAGCAGCGGTTGAAATCCGCCCAGGATGCCGCGACCATCGGCGTCTTCTCCAACGCCGCGCTGGTCGACATCCACAGCCTCGTCGGCGACGCGACCGATCCTTCCGAGATCGAGGCGAGCGTGGCCGGGCGCCTGCGCCGTGCGTATGCCTCGCCAACCTACGGCGCCCGGATCGGCGCGATGCGGGATCTGTGGGGCGACGAGGAGATCGGCGGCGATCGCTACGGCCGGCTGATCCTCACCGCTGCGGCGGCCGCCGAGGTGCCGGCGCTCGAATCGCAGTCGAATCGCGCCGAGGACCTGATCGCCTCGGCGATGAGCGCAGGCTTCGATCGGCGTGCCTCCCGCTGGGGACGGATCGTCGATGCGATGGGCGACGACGGCGACCGCGCCTGGTCGATTCTCGCCGTCGGAACGCCGAGGCCGGTGGTGGACGTCAGCCGCAGCCGCGTCGAGGCGTTCGTCGATCGTGACGGCGGCCATCGCGGTCGCATGCTGGTGGCGGCGCTCGCGGGGCTGGGACGGCTCGAGGATCCGGCGTCGCTCGGCGTCGATCCGGCGCCGCGCAGCCGCTGGGCGCAGATGATCACCGCCGCCGCGCGCAACCGTCAGCCGGGCACCGTTGCCCTGCTTGCGGCGGTCGGGATGCAGACCGGCGGGTGGCAGGGCGTTCCTCCGCACCATCTCTACCAGATGCTGAGAGCGCTGCGTCAGGTGGGGCTCGACTATGAAGCGCGGATGATCGCCGCCGAGGCGATGACTCGGCTGTGAGCCTTGCAGGGGACAGGCAGCTCATCGCTGCCTTCCTCGAGATGATGGCGGCGGAGGCCGGGGCCGCACGCAACACTCTGCTCGCCTACGAGGCGGATCTGCGCGGCGCCTCGGAGCTGCTCGAGAGCGGCCTCGCCGGCGCCGGATCCGACGATCTCCAGCGCCTCGCCGAGGCCTGGATGCCGCTGCGCCCGGCCACGGTCGCGCGCAAGGCGGCGGCGCTGCGCCGCTTCTACGCCTTTCTGCACGACGAGGGCATGCGCCAGGACGATCCCTCGGCAGCCCTGCCGCGGCCGACCGGGCGCCGCCCTTTGCCCAAAATCCTCGACCATCAGGCGATCGACGCTTTGTTCGCCGAGCTCGAAAGGCGCCGGGGGGAGGGCGGCGCCCTCGCGCTGCGACTCACCGCGCTGGTCGAGCTGCTCTACGGCTCGGGCCTGCGCGCGACCGAGCTCGTCTCCCTGCCGCGCCACGCCTTGCAGCCGGGCCGCCCCTTTCTCATTCTGCGCGGCAAGGGCGCGAAGGAGCGGCTGGTGCCGATCTCCGATCGGGCGCAGGCGGCGGTCGCGGCCTGGGCCGAGCACGTTCCGCGCGACAGCCTGTGGCTGTTCCCCTCCGGCAAGAAGCATCTCAGCCGGATGCGGCTCTACCAGCTGGTCCGCGAGCTCGCCGCCGGTGCGGGCATTCCGCCAGAGCGGATCAGCCCGCACGTCCTGCGCCACGCCTTCGCCACCCATCTGCTCGAGGGCGGCGCCGATCTCAGGGCGCTGCAGCTGCTGCTCGGCCATGCCGACATCGCTACCACCCAGATCTACACCCATGTCGACAGCCGCCGCCTCGTCGACTTGGTCAACAGCCGTCATCCGCTTGCCGACGTCCCGGTCGCGCGGCGGGAGCAGGGGAGCGGGGGCTCCCCGGTCTAGATCCGCCGCGCGGCAGTCCGGCCGCCGGTAGTCCGGACGAGCTTCCACAGCTCGCCAAGCGCCTGGAGGATCATCAGGACCGCCACCACGGCGAGCGCGATCTCGAGCGCGAGATTGACGCTCGCTTCAATCTCCGCGGTCGCGGCCGAATTGCTCGCACCGTCTTCGACGATGATCCACTTGCCGGCCCGGTAGACACCGGCGACGATCACCAGGGTCGCGGCCGAAGTGACGATGGTGAGGAGGCTCTGCGCCGTCTTCCAACGCGGCCGGACCAGCTTCATCACGTTCAGCGCGAGCTGGACGATCATCAGCGCCAGGATCGGGTGAAAGAAGGCGTCCCACACCGGCGCCGCTGCGATCCGCATGCCGTTGCCGCCGAACGAAGGAAGCGTGACGGCGCCGATCCACCACAGCAGGAAGGCGATGCCGAAGCCGATCTCGAGCGCCGATTCCCAATGGCTCTGCGGCCTGTCGGTGAGATCCGGCAGCTGCTCGGGTCGCCAGCGCGCCAGGTGGTCCGCGGGAAAGCCCTGGCGTTCGAGCATCGCGAAGATGAAGGTGACGATCGCCATGGCGGCGAGGAAGAACAGCCACAGATCGCCGGCCATCTGCAGCAGCGTCTGGAGGAGGTCGCGATCCTGCAACAGGAGCCCGATACCGGCGGCGGCGATCAGCAGGGCGCCGCCGATCGCGAGCACGACCTTCATGACCAGCTGATAGAATGGGAAGACCTGCGGCCCGATCAGATATTGGTGGGAGCGGTAGCGGGCGGCGATCGTCAGGGGATGGCCGAACGAGCGCAGCATGGCGCTCGTCTCGTCCGGCGTCAGCGGTCGCCCGAGATCATGCTCGCGTTCCTCGCGGCGGCTTTCGAGCTCGTCGGCCAGCTCGTCGACGATGTCGTCGGCCCTGTCGCGCGGCAGATTGCGGCGGATTGCCGCCAGATAGCGGTCCAGCAGGTCCATCACATCTTCCTTTCGGTCAGGCGGAGGATCGACTCCGAAATCGCGTTCCATTCGGCGAGCAGCTGCGCCAGCACGGCCTCGCCGTCGGTGGTGAGCCGATAGAAGCGCTTGTTGCGTCGTGCTTCCTCCCGCCATTCGCTCGCGAGCAGGCCTTGCGCCTCGAGCCGGCGAAGGAGCGGGTAGAGCGCGCCTTCCTCGATCGGCAGGCCGGCCTGCTCCAGCGACGCCCGCAAGGTGTAGCCGTAGCGTTCCTCGCGCAGCGCCCCGAGCACGGCCAGGATCAGGGAGCCGCGACGCAGCTCCACCCGCAGCTTCTCGAAGAGATCGTCCCCGACCGGCACCGGCAGTCCTTCACTCTGTGTCACACACTGTATGACACATAGTACTGTGCGCCGCAAGGTATATCGATCCTGCACGCTGCCAGCGCGTTGACGGAACGGCGTGGCGGCCCTAACCCCCGTGCGCTTATGCCGACCTATCTCGAATTCGAAAAACCGATCGCCGAACTGGAATCCCGCATCGAGGAGCTGCGGGAGACCGCGGAGGGATCCGATCTCAACATCGATCAGGACATTGACCGGCTGCAGGGCAAGTCGGAAAAGATGCTTCGCGACATCTATGCGAGGCTGACGCCCTGGCAGAAGACCCAGGTTGCCCGGCATCCCGACCGGCCGCACTTCAAGGACTATGTCGCCGCGCTGATCGACGATTTCGTGCCCCTGGCCGGCGACCGCAATTTCGGCGAGGACCAGGCGATTATCGGCGGGCTCGGCAAGCTCGGCGGCCGCAAGGTGGTCGTCATCGGCCATGAGAAAGGCGACGACACGGCGAGCCGCCTCAAGCACAATTTCGGCATGGCCAAGCCGGAGGGCTATCGCAAGGCGATCCGGCTGATGGAGCTCGCCGACCGGTTCGGCCTTCCCGTGGTCACCCTCGTCGATACCGCCGGCGCGTTTCCCGGCGTGCAGGCCGAAGAGCGTGGCCAGGCCGAGGCGATCGCCCGCTCGACCGAACGCTGCCTGTCGCTGGGCGTGCCGCTGGTCGCCGCCGTCGTCGGCGAGGGCGGGAGCGGCGGCGCGATCGCGATCGCCGCCGCCAATCGGGTGCTGATGCTCGAGCACAGCGTCTATGCGGTGATCTCCCCCGAAGGCTGCGCCTCCATCCTGTGGCGCACCGCCGATCGCGCACCCGACGCCGCCGAAGCGATGCGGGTCACCGCGGCGGATCTGAAGCAGCTCGGGGTGATCGATCGGATCGTGTCGGAGCCCTTGGGCGGCGCGCATCGCCGTCCCGAGGAAGCGATCGCTGCCCTTGGGCGGGCGATCGGCGAGGAGCTCGACGCCCTGGCGGCGCTCACGCCGCAGCAGCTGCTCGCCGAGCGTCGCGCCAAATACCTCGCCATCGGCGCCTAGATCCGGACTGCCTTGCGCCGCGGTGCGCGGGGCGGCACGCAGGAACCTTAGGTCCGGGTGCCGTGTTCCTTCGAGACGACGAATCGTCTTGTGAAGGAGTATCCTCGATGAAGATCAAGGCGCTGGCGGCCTTGTCCGCCTCGGTCGCTATGATCGCGCTCGCCTCCGGGCCGGCGCAGTCACAGAGCAAGACCCGCAGCATCTCCCAGAGCACGGCCGCCGAGGCCGCGCAGCAGCATCCGCAGATCGTCGAGGAGTTCGGCGGCGAGGACGATGCGGCGCGCTCGGCCTATGTTCGGTCGGTCGGCGCCAAGGTCGCCGCGCAGACGAACATCACCGGCGGCGCCAATGCCTTTCGGATCACCACCCTGAACTCTCCGGTGATGAACGCTTTCGCCGTGCCGGGCGGCTATCTCTACGTCACCCGCCAGCTCGTCGGGCTGATGAACGACGAAGCCGAGCTCGCCTCGGTGCTCGGCCACGAGGCCGGCCACATCGCGGCCCAGCACAGCAAGGAGCGCCAGCGCGCCGGGCTCCTCAGCCAGATCCTCGCCGTCGGCGCCGCGCTGGTCACCGGATCGAGCCAGATCGGCCAGCTCGCCAGCACCGTGACGCAGGGCATGTTCCTCAGCTACTCGCGCAAGCAGGAGCTCGAGGCGGACGATCTCGGGGTGCGCTACATCACTGCCGCCGGTTACGATCCGATGGCCTCGGCGAGCTTCCTCGGCTCGCTCGGCGCCGCGACCTCGCTCGAGGCGCGGGCCGCGGGCCGGGACGACGAACGTTCGACGCCGAGCTGGGCACGAACCCATCCGCTCAGCGCCGACCGGGTCACCCGTGCCACCAAGCAGGCGCAGGCCACCCGCCGCACCGGCGGCCTGCGCAACCGGGACCAGTTCCTCGCCCAGATCGACGGCGTCATGGTCGATGACGATCCCAAGCAGGGCGTGATCGACGGCCGCACGTTCAGTCACCCCGATCTCAAGCTGCGGTTCACGGTGCCGGACGGCTACGGCATGCAGAACGGCGCCAGGGCGGTCAGCATCGTCGGCCAGCGTGGCCAGGCGCAATTCCTGGGCGGCGCGTTCAACGGAGATCTTTCGACCTATATGGCGGCGGCGTTTCGCGCGGTGGTCGGCGAAAACGCCCAGGTGAACGCGTCGCAGCCGCGCAGCACGACGGTGAACGGCATCCCCGCGGCCTATTCGACGGCGCGAGTCGCCACCCAGCAGGGGCAGGTCGATCTCACCATCTTCGCCTACCAGTGGGACTCGAACAGCGCCTATCACTTTGCGTTGGTCGCGCCGGCCGGATCCGGCCTTGGCCCGTTCACCTCGATGGTTCAGTCGGTCGGGCGTCTGTCGGCCAGCGAGGCGGCGGCGATCCGGCCGCGGGTGATCGACGTGGTCACGGTCGGGCGGACCGACACCGTCCAGACGCTCGCCAATCGCATGGCCTATAACGACCTCAAGGTCGAACGCTTCCGCGTCCTCAATGGACTGGCGGCAAATGCGAACGTCACGCCCGGTCAGAAAGTGAAGCTCGTCGTATTCGGGTCGCGTTGAGCGTCAGGAATATTGCGAAACCTCAAATAGAGAAGGGGCGGCGGAACCGAAGTTCCGCCGCCCCCCAACTCGACTAGTGCCGACGGATTACTCCGGGCAGTTGTCGCTGTCGGCAAGACAGCCGGAAACGTTGTTGAAGGTGTTGCCGACGCTGTCGCCGACGCTCTGCATCGCGGCAATCGCGGCAACCGCGATGAGGGCGGCGATGAGGCCGTACTCGATGGCGGTCGCGCCCTTCTCGTTCTTCTTCAGCTTGCGAAAAATCTTCATGTCCGATCTCCTGTTCCAAAGCGCTCGGAAGTCCACACTTCCCGCCCCCGCTCGTCCGATCACGCGGGCAGTCTGCATTTCTAGGGCCGGAAAGTTTCGAAAACGTTAGCGTGCTCTACGCACAGGCCCGCTCACATCGCCCCGGTGACGTTGCTGGAGACGCCGTTCCACATGTTCGACGCCTCGTCTCCGAACAGGCCGAACGCACCGACGCAGGCGACGACGATCAGCGCCCCGATCAGGGCATATTCGATGGCGGTCGCCGCCCTCTCGTCCCGGATCAGCTTCGCAAATCGCTTCATCGTCCGCCGCCCCACGCATAATGTGTCGCTTCTGGATAACGCGGGCACGTTAAGGAAATCCTAGGGCCGGAACGATTCGGGATCGGCGGCCGGTGCCGCCGGCCGATCCTTCGCCGGCGTTCGCCACTGGTTCGGCTGCCCGGTCGAACCCTCAGCATCGGGGAGCAGAATTCTGGTCGAGCAAGCAACGATGATCGTGGTCGCCGCCGCCCTGATCGACGATCAGGGGCGGATCCTGCTCCAGCAGCGGGCGCCGGGACGATCGATGGCAGGCCTGTGGGAGTTTCCCGGCGGCAAGATGGAGGCGGGCGAGCGGCCGGAGACGGCCCTGGCGCGCGAGCTCGAGGAGGAGCTCGGACTCGCGGTCGCCGCGGAAGCGCTGGTGCCGATCACCTTCGCCAGCGCCGATCTCCCGGGTGGGGGCGGGCGACACATGCTGCTCCTGCTCTACACCTGCCGGACATGGGATGGCATGCCGGAGGCATTGGACGCGGCGGCGCTCGCCTGGGTGCACCCGTCGGAGATGCGGCTGCTGCCAATGCCGCCCGCCGACATCCCCTTCATCCCCATTCTCGAAGCCGTGCTCGGCGTCTGAGGCGCCGTCAGCGGCCCTTCAGGGCGGCGGCGAGGGACATGGTCGCGCTGCCGCGCCGCGCCGGTTTCGGCTGGTCGGGCGCCGGCGCCCAGCCGAGCAGATGGATGATCTCGAACCTTTCCGCGGTCTTGCCGTCCGCCTCGGCGGACGCGGCGAAGTCCGCCAGCGCGGCGGCCAGCGCATGCCTGCCGAGCGGGCGGCGGGAGCGGGCGGCGAGAACATTGGTCGCGCCCATCGCCCTCAGGTCCCGAACCAGAGCGAGGAGGTGGGGGAAGCGGACGTCGACGCCATGGCAGTCGACGACCGGCAGGGCGAAGCCGGCGCGGGTCAGGAGGTCTCCCGCAGCCCGGACGTCGATCTGGGGGTGGATGCGCGGCGCCGCGCCGCCCTGTGCCTCGTCGGCGGCGAGCATCGCGCTGCGCAGCCGCGGCAGGCTCCCCGCGCCGGCAAAGGCGCCGAGGAAGAGGCCGTCCGGACGCAGCGCCCGGCGGATCAGCAGCAGCGCCCCGGGAAGATCGTTGACGCTGTCGAGCAGTCCGATCGACACGACGAGGTCGAAGCCCGCGTCGGCGAAGGGGAGGCGGTCCTCGTCGCACTGCACGCCGGCGTGCTCACGTGCGAACCGGAAGGAGGGATCGGCGAAGGCAGTCTCGATGCCGCGGCGGTGCAGGCCGTCGCGCAGCGTCTCCCCGGCCGCGCCGAGGATCAGCGCACGCGAAAAGCTGCGGGTGACGCTGTCCAGGCGCTCGAGCAGCTCCTCGGCGGTGAGGCGGTGGAGGTAATCGGCCTGGTCGATATGCGGCGCGGCACGGTTGCGGCGCAGCCGCCGAACTCGGCGGTCGAAAGGCGTGTCCTCGCTCATCGGCCGGCCTGTAGAACGGCACGAGCGGGCGGGGAAGCAGGCGTTGCCGCAAAAGGGAAGGGGCCGGCGCCTCGTTCCCGAAGCGCCGGCCCCACCCTCGATACGCGACTCGAGAGGTCGACCGCGGTCGACGCGGGCTTATTGCCCGATTCGGTTGAGGCGCGGCTGAATGCGCTGGTTAGCCGCGGTTCAGCTGCCGGCTCCGTTCAGCGGCCGCGTCGGTGATTCAGAAGCCGCCGCGCAAATCCTTGAGGCCGAGGGCGAAGTGCAGGGCCGCGCCGACCAGCGCGGCGAGCGCGAGCAGCACCGGATAATCCTGCGTATCCGCCGGCGTCGCAACGGCGGCGTTGGTGCGGCGGAGGCCTTCGGAAGGCACCGGCACCAGCTTGCGGCTCCGCCGACGCCGCGGGGTCTCGGGGGCGGCCGCGGCAGCACTTTCGTGGACGGTCGGCAGGACGGGCCCGTAATCGGGCTCGACCGAATGGGCGTGGCGCCCGGCTTTCCAGACCACCTTGTGGCCTTCCGGAATCTCGCGCCAGGTCGCCCCGGAGCGGACCATGTCGGTGCCGCAGCGGCGGCAGGCGCTGAAATAGTAGCCGCTGTTGTAGGTCGTCTCGTCGGAGGCTTCGTGGCCGCCGAGCGCGCACAGAAATCTCATCCTCGTTCCTCCGATTCGCCGCCCAGCCGATAGGCGGCAATCTCGCGAAGCGTTTCGTCTCCGGCGCTCTGGGCCGCCTCGGGATCCCAGATCTCGAAGCTCTCGCCGGTGCCGACGAAGAGCGCCCGCCCGCCGATCCCGCCCTTGCGCCGCATCATCGCCGGCAGCCTCAGCCGGCCCTGGTCGTCGAGCCGCGCCTCCTCCGCAAAGCCGAAGGCGCGCCGGGCACGCTGATGGTGGTCGGTGACCGTGCCGCCGCTCGCCTCGTCCCGCAGGCGCCGGCGTTCGACCTCGGCGAGCAGGGCGGCGCGATGCGCCGGCCGGTACGCCTTCAGGCACGGGTCCTGCTCGTGCGCGCCCACGATCAGGCGCGGCTCACCCGCCGCCTGCAGCGCCCGCACGATGAACGGGGGCAGCGAAACGGTTCCGTCGGCGGCTACTCTGCCGACTGCACTTCCGCTGAAGAGATGCTCGAACGACACGGTTCGCTGCCCCCGCTACGCGACAGGCACGAGCAAGAACTGGCTCGTACGGGTGCAGGATATGGTTAAGGGCTTAAGGGCGCACCTTCGGACTTATACTTCAGTATTAGTACCAACGGATCAGACGTCGCGGCCCCCGGGACTCTGCGCGGCGGCCGCCGACGCCTGCGCAATAGCCTCGGCCTCAGGGGCAGGAAACGTTTGGACTCGCCTCGTCCCGGGTGGCGCGCGGCGGCGACTCGGCCCCCTTGCACCGACCTCGTACTTTTACTAGGTTGCTAATTAACCAGACAACTCAGACGGTTGGCTGGGTAGGGCCGTGTGTTTGGCCCAACCGGGGGAGCGGGCTTATGTCGCACCAACGTATGGTCTACGTGGTAGACCACGATCTCGGCAGCCGCCGGGCGATTACCAGTCATCTGGCAAGTCTCGGCGCCGAGGCATGGCCTTTCGCCACTGCCGGCGAGTTTCTCGACATCGTCGATCACCTCACCCCCGCCTGCGTTCTGCTCGAGGTGGATCTGGTCGGCGGCGCGGGGCTCGACATCCTTTCTGCGCTTGCCGCTCGGGACGAGGCCTGGCCGCTGATCGCGACCAGCGCGCGGATCGAGGTCCGCCTTGCGGTGGAGGCGATGAAGCTCGGGGCGCTCGACGTGCTCCAGAAACCGATCGATCTCGACGCCCTTGCCGGCGCGCTGATCCCCGCCTGGGAGCGGCTCCAGCATGCGCTGGCCTCCGGCGCGAGCGCCCGCGCGGCGCGCGAGCAGGTGGCGCGGCTGACTCCGCGCGAGGTCGAGATCGTCCTCGCCTTGCTCGCCGGGCAGGCGAACAAGGCCGTCGCCCACGCGCTCGGGATCAGCGTCCGCACCGTCGAGATGCACCGGGCCCACATCATGGCGAAATTGGGCGTGCGCAGCCTTGCCGAAGCGGCGCTGATCGCCGCCCGTGCCGGGCTCACTCCGACGCCCCGCGCGGCGAATGCGCCGGGCCCTTGGGCGAAGCCCGCCGTCCCGGCGCTGCCGCTGCCGGCGCAGCCTCTCGCGCCGGGCCTGATCCGCGCGGCCGGCTAGGCCAGGACCGCCTCAGGCTGAATCAGCCTGAGGCGTAAATCCTGGTCTCGACCATCTGGCTAGAGCGCCATTCAGGCCGTCGCGACGCGCGAAGCGCTTCCGCCTCAGCCGATCGCTAGCCCTCGCGGCGGTAGCCGGTCCAGTCGCCGAGGGGGCATTGCGGCCCCGGGATCGTGCTGCCCGGATCGAGACCGCGCACCCGGTCTCCGCGGCAATATTGGCCGCCATGCACCTCCACGATCAGCGTCGCGAGCGGCCGCAGCCCCGGGCAATCCGCCTTCAGCCGGTTGACCCAGATCGTCCGGCCGCTGCGCCGGACGACGGTGCGGGTGTCGACGATCGTCAGCGCCTCGTTCTGCTCGACCGGTATGCAGGATTGCGGCTCGCTTGCCGTCAGGCCGGCGATCTCGCGGGAGAAGGCCTCCTGGTCCCGGGTGGGCGCCGTGTCGGAGGAGCCCGCGGCGCAGCCGCCCAGCGCCAGGGCGGTGCCGATGATCGGCAGCAGGGACTTCATCGTCAGCTTCTCCTTCGCTCGCCGGCGGCGGACTTTCGCCCGGACGCCGCATTCCCGTGAGTATAACGATTCAGAAGAATAGTTTCCTCAGCGACAGCCGAACCGAGCGGCCCAAAGGATCGATATAGCCGGGCTGATAGCTGATCGGGGTGGCGCCCGATGCATCACGGACCTCCAGCCGCTGGTCGAAGACGTTGTCGATGGCGAGCGAGACCCGGGCGCCGCGGAAGAAGGGCATCTTGCGGACCAGCGAGCGCTGGGCGCCGAGATCGGCCCACAGGCGCAGGTTGAGCGTCGCGAAATCGGAGAAGGTGAGATCGCTGCGCGTGCCGCCGCCGGCGACCGGCCCGCCGAGGACCGTGGTGCCGCTCTGCCAGGTGCCGTTGACGCGCAGACCGAAGCCGTTGCGGTTGAGCCCGCCCTGCAGCTCGATCTGGTGCTGCGGGGTGCCGCCCCGATTGCCGATCGCCGATCCGTCGAGGAAGTCCTGCTCGGGAAGGCCGTCGCGGATCACCCGCGAATGCTCCAGCACCCAGGTGTGGAACAGGCCGAGCTGCAGGCGCCCGCCGGCGCCGCCGCCGAAGCGTCCGCCGCCGAACCCGCGTCCGCCGCCCGGTCCGCGGAACCCGCCCTGGCCGGGGCCGCGCGGCCCATTTGCCTGGCCGGCGCCTGCC
>NZ_SPDV01000068.1 GCF_004564275.1 Sphingomonas parva (ex Maeng et al. 2020) | reverse complement strand
GGCGCGGCCCGTCCCCGCGGGGTCCGTCGCCGCGCGGCGCCGCGCGCTGCGGCCGTGCCGCCTCGGCCGGGGCGACCGAATAGCCGCCCTTCATCAGCCGGGTGAACGCGGCGCTGACGCTGGCGGAGATCGCCGTCTGCAACTCCTTGGGAAGGTCGGCGAACGTCGTGTTGGCGTGGATCGCGTTGAGATCGCGCAGCAGATTGTTGGGGAGGCCCCTGGACGAGGCCTTGAGGGCGGCGATCGCGTCGAGCACGGCGGAGAAGACGATCTCCTGCATGAGATCGGTGGCGGATTTGGTCATCACCCTTCCCTAGCCCAGCCGGTGCGGCTTGTCGCCGTCCCTCGCTTTGGTCCCCTGCATATGAGTTGCGTCGGGAAACCCGGCATCCTACACACCGGCGGGCTCGGCGATCCCCTCGGAACCGCCTGATTTCAGTAAAAGATTTGGAGACGATCCTGATGAAGAAGAGCCTCGTTGTCGCCGCGTCCCTGCTGGCCCTGGCCACCGCCGCGCCGGCGGCGGCGCATGAGCGCCACGATTGCGTCGACGACGGCTGCACCGTCCAGACCCTGGTCGCGACGCAGGGTGAGGCCGGCGGCGCCACGGTCGAAGCGCCGCGCTACGGCAGCTGGGGCCTCGACATCGCCGGGATGGACCGCAGCGTGAAGCCGGGCGACGATTTCAACGCCTTCGCCAACGGCACCTGGGCCAAGACCAACACCATTCCGGCCGACCGCTCCTCGTTCGGTGCGTTCGCGGTGCTGCGCGATCTCTCCGAAGCGCGGCTGCGCAGCCTGGTCGACGGCTATCGCGTCGACGCCGGCGGCGACCAGGGCAAGGCGGCGACGCTCTATCAGGGCTTCATGGACGAGGCGGCGGCCGAGCGGCTCGACGCCGTTCCCCTGCTCAACCGGATCGCGCCGATCTACCAGGTGCGCTCGAAGGACGACATGGCGCGGCTGATGGGCCGTGCGGTCGGCGGCTTCGGATCGAGCTTCTTCGGCCCCGGCGTCTCCGACGACGCCAAGCAGCCCGACATCTATTCGCTCTATCTGCGCCAGTCGGGCCTCGGCCTCGGCGACCGCGATCTCTACCTCGACGCCAAGTTCCAGCCGCAGCGCGACCGCTACCGCGCCTATGTCCAGCAGATGCTCGAGATGGCCGGCTGGCCGACCCCGGCCGCCTCGGCGCGCGACATCCTCGCGCTCGAGACGAAAATCGCAGAGGCGCACTGGACCCGCGCCGAGAGCCGCAACCGCGACAAGACCTACAACCTCATGAGCCGGGCCGATCTCGAGGCGCAGGCGCCCGGCTTCCCCTGGGCGACCTTCCTCGACGCCGCCGGCGTCGGCACCGCCGAGCGGGCGATCGTCGCGCAGAACACCGCCTTCCCGAAGCTGGCGAAGATCTTCGCGGACGCCGATCTCCAGACGCTGAAGGCCTGGCAGATCTTCCACACCGCCGACGATGTCGCGCCGCTGCTGTCCAAGCGCTTCGTCGATGCCAATTTCGATTTCCGCGCCAAGTTCCTCAACGGCCAGCCGCAGCAGCGCGACCGCTGGAAGCGCGCCATCGGCCTGACCGAGAATGCGCTCGGTGAGGCGATCGGCCGCGACTATGTCGCGCGCTACTTCCCGCCGGAATCGAAGGCGAAGATGGACGCGCTCGTCGTCAACCTGCGCACCGCCCTGCGCGGCCGGATCGAGCAGCTCGCCTGGATGGGACCGGCGACCAAGCAGGAGGCGCTGAAGAAGCTCGAGGGCTTCAACGTCAAGATCGGCTATCCCGACAAGTGGCGGGATTATTCCGCTCTTGCAGTGGTGCCCGGCGATCTGGTCGGCAATGTCGAGCGCGCCGCCCGCTTCGAATGGGACTACCGCCGCAACCGCATCGCGCAGCCGGTCGACAAGGGCGAGTGGGGCATGACCCCGCAGACGGTGAACGCTTATTACAACTCGGTGAAGAACGAGATCGTCTTCCCGGCCGCGATCCTCCAGCCCCCGTTCTTCGACCCCGATGCCGATCCGGCGATCAATTACGGCGGCATCGGCGGCGTGATCGGGCATGAGATCATCCACGGCTTCGACGATCAGGGGCGCAAGTCGGACTGGGCGGGCGTGCTGCGCGACTGGTGGACGGCCGAGGACGCCGCCAAGTTCGAGGTGCAGGCCGCCAAGCTCGGCGCGCAGTACGAGGCCTATACCTTCCCGAACCTTCCGGGCGTGCACATCAACGGGCGCGCATCGATGGGCGAGAACATCGGCGATCTCGGCGGCGTGACGCTCGGCCTGGAGGCCTATCGCGCCTCGCTCGGCGGGCAACCCGCGCCGGTGCTCGATGGGTTCACCGGCGACCAGCGCGTCTTCCTGGGCTGGGCGCAGGTCTGGCGGACCCTGACCCGCGACGAGGCGCTGCGCCAGCAGCTGGTCGGCGATCCGCACTCCCCCGGCCAGATCCGCGCGGTCGGGCCGCTGCGCAACGTCGATGCCTGGTACGAGGCGTTCGGCGTCAAGCCGGGCGACAAGCTCTACATCGCGCCGGAGGATCGCGTCCGCATCTGGTAAGCGCCGGGCTTCGGCATTGGGCGGCCGCGGGAGTTTCTTCCGCGGCCGTTCTCTTTCGGTCAGCCGTCAGCGCTCATTGGATCCGCATCGTGTCGCCGCGCATCTCGACGGCGAACTGGCCGAGATAGGCCTGGCCGAGCAGCGACATCCCGCCGCCGGAGAGGATCACGCCGTGGACCTCGCGGGCCTCCTTGCCGTCGAGCGCCACGCGCGCCAGCGTGATCCGCTTGCCGCGCACCGGCCCCGCGGCGCCCTCTCCCACGACGGTATAGTCGCTGGGCGAGAAGGGAATTCCGATCCTCTTGGCGTCCGCCTCGGTCAGCGCGACTCCGGTCGCGCCGGTGTCGACCAGGAAGCGGACGAGTTGGCCGTTCACCTCGACATTGGCGTAGAAATGCCCGCCTTCGCTGCGTTCGAGAATTGTCTCGCGCAGCACCCGGCCGCCGTCTGCTGCCGCGGCCTCCGGCGCCGGCGTGGCGAGAACGCGGTCCTCCCGCTGCGGGGCCGGCCGCTCGCCGCTCGGCCAGGCAAGTCCGATCCCCGTCCCGAGCACGATCATGAAGAAGAGCGCCTTCTGCATCGCGCCTTTTTGCCACCTCCGGGTGAAGGAACGGCTAAGAATGGCTGCCGCGTTCGTCGCTGCTGCGGCGCGGGGAAACAAGCGTCATCAAGATGCGTTGCGGGACCATGCCCCTGTTCTTTCTGAACATCCACAACGGTCTCGGATTTGCGCAGGATGACGAAGGCATGGACTTGCCGGACCTGGCGGCGGCCCGCAAAAAGGCGATCGAGGGGGTGCGCTCGATGCTTAGCGACGAGATCAAGACCGGCAGGATCGATCTCGCCGGGCGGATCGAGATCACCGACGAAAGCGGAAATCTCCTCGCCGAGATCCCGTTCGAGGAGGCGGTTCGAATCAGCATGCCGCGACGACCCGAACCGGGACAGCAGCCAGGATGATCGATCGCTTCCTCATGAAGCTCCGGGCCCGGGACGAGATCGGCCCCGAGGAGGAGCAGGCGCTTCGCGATGCGATCAGCGATGTGCGCGACGTCCCTGCCGACCAGGTGGTGATCCGCGCCGGACAGGAGATGACGGTCTGCACGCTGCTGCTCGACGGCCTGATGTGCCGATACAAAGATCTCGCCGGCGGCCAGCGCCAGATTTCCGAGCTCCACGTCGCGGGCGACTTCGCCGATCTGCACTCGTTCACGCTGAAGCGGCTCGATCATAACATCCTGGCGCTGACTCCCTGCCGCATCGCGCTCGCGCCCCATGAGCGGATTGCCGAGATTACCGAGCGCCTGCCGCATCTCACCCGGATGCTGTGGTTCTCGACCAACCTCGATGCGGCGATCCACCGGGAGTGGGAGCTTTCGCTCGGCCGGCGAACCGCCCTGGCGAGGGTCGCCCATCTTTTCTGCGAGCTGCAGATCCGACTCGGCATCGTCGGCCTCGCGGACGAGACCGGCTATGAGCTGAAGCTCACCCAGACCGACATGGCCGAATGCCTCGGCCTGACCTCGGTCCACGTCAATCGGACGCTGAAGGAGCTGCGGGAAGGCGGTCTCGTCGAATTCCGCAACTGGCGCGTGACGATCCTCGACCAGCGCGGGCTCGAGCAGGCAGCGGAATTCAATCCCGATTACCTCTATCTGGACCAGCAGCCGCGTTGAGACGTCGACCCCGTCAGGCCGGGTCTTTCGAGGCTTTCGACGCATCGGGAGCAGTGCCTTGGCAGGCCTGGCGATCGACAGCTCTCAGGCGGCGCTCGGAATCTTCCATGCGATCGGCCCGATGCTCGTAATCGGCCGCCATCTCCTGGAGCGCCGTCGCGGTCCGACGGTCCCCAACGCCCCCCGCGAGACGGCGACACTTGGCGGCCGTGTCCCGCAGCTCCTCGCTTTCAATTGACATAGATCAAGAACGAAGCGGCGCTGCCCCCGTTCCGCGCATCGACAAACTTGGCGGCGGCATGCTCCGCGGCGCCGGATGTCCGCCGACTCCTGTCACCTTCGCTCTTGGTCGCGCCGGTCACCCGGTCCGTCTCCATCACCCCGCGCCGACGGAACGGCGGCCGGTCACGCCCGTTCGCCGCGCGGGCACTCAGCCCCCTCAGAGTATTCAGAGTATGGAGAGTTTCATGAATCAGAGCATCGTGTCCGCCGTCTTCGACAATCGCCTGGAAGCGGAGCGCGCGGTCGAGGATCTTCGCCGCGCCGGGGTGCGCGACAGCGCGCTTTCGATAATCGGCCAGCATGAGGGCAAGACCACGACGACCGACGGCGCCGGCGAGCACCATGGCGACGGCACCGGCGGCCTGGTCAAGGGCGCACTCGGCGGCGCCGGCGTCGGCGCCCTGCTCGGCATCGCCGCATTGGCCATCCCTGGCGTCGGTCCGCTCGCCGCGGCGGGCGCGATCGCGGCCTCGGCCGTTCCGGAAGGCGCGGCGGTCGGCGCCGCGCTCGGCGCGACGGCCGGCGGATTGAGCGGTCTTCTCTCCCGCCACGGCGTCAGCGACGAAGATGCGCATTATTACGAGAGCCGGATCAACCAGGGCGGCACCTTCGTGTCGGTCGACGCGCGCGACGCCGGCATCGACGCCGAGATGGCCCGCGAGATCCTCTACCGTCACGGCGGCCACAATGCGTCGCGGGCGAGAACGACCGCGACGCTCTGATCGAAATCCGATCGGACGAGGGGGCGCTCCGGCCGTGCCGGGGCGCCCCTTTTCGTACCGGCCGGCACCGCGTCTCAGGCGCGCGCCGGCAGCATCCTCGGGTTGCGCAGCACGGCCGCCGAGACGAACGCGACGACCAGCCCGACCGGGAAGATCTCGGCGAAGGTCATCGCCGTCCGGTAGACAGGGTTGCGGTACATCTCGGCGTAGCCGCGCAGCTCCTCGGTCTTGGCGGCGATCGCCGCGGCGGAAGCGCCCTTGGCGCGCATGCCCTGGACGATGCTCGCGCCATATTCGGCCATGAAGTCCCAGCCCGTCATCGCCAGGTACAATTCCCAGCCGATGACGTAGACCACCCCGGCCAGCGCTGCGATGCCGAGGCCCAGCCCCAGCGCGCGGCCGAAGCGGATCACTCCGCCGCACTCGACGTCGCGATAGCGCTTCACGCCGACGAAGATCAGCGACAGCGCCACCAGCATGACGAGATAGCCGAACCACAAGGAACTGGTGTGGTTGGGCAGCTCCAGCGCGAAGCTCGCGCAGAGGACGGAAATCACGATGGCCCCGGCGAGGCCGCCGTAGACGAGAACGTATCGCATGATGTCCTCCCTCCCGCTCAGGCTGCCGGCGGCTCCCACAGCTCCAGCGGATTGCCTTCGGGATCGTGGATCCGGGCGAAGCGCCCCACGCCCTCGTAGCTGTCGTCGCTGGCGATCTCGGTTCCCGCCGCGCGCAGCTGCGCGAGCAGACCCTCCATGTCGCGGACGCGCAGGTTGATCAGCACATTCCTGTCCGCCGCGATCCGGTCGCTCTCCGCCTCGAACGGATCGAACACCATGGGGCCGGGCGCGGGGTACCACATATATTGATGCCCCTGCTCTCCCGGTGCCGGGCCGGTGCCGGGGCGCCACCCTTGCTCGCCGCCCTCGCTGACGCATCCGCCGCCGATGCCGAGCTGCGTGCGGTACCAGGCCTTCAGTTTCTCCGGATCCCTCGCCCGGAACATCAACCCTCCCAATCCGACCACCGGCATATGCCCCTCCTTTGCGTGGCGATGCCCACCTTGATGCGGCACGACGGCATGTGAATCCATCGCCCGAACGGGTGATTTCGCCCGGGTCGTCCCACTGGGCGCGGCAAATCAGGGGATCAGGGCGAGCGAGCGGGCCTTGGCGATGGCCAGGACCCGGTTCTGGACCTCGAGCTTCTCATAGACCCGCGTGACGTGGGTCTTGATCGTGTTGGGGGAGATGCCCAGCGTGCGGGCCATTTCCTTGTTCGACCGCCCGGACGCGAGCAGCTCCAGGATCTCGCACTCGCGCGCCGTGAGGCCGAGTGAGCGGATCGCCGCGTCGTTGCGCGCGAACGGCGAGGCGGCGTGCACCGGCGTCAGCTTGCGCCCTGCCCAGAGGCCGAGCGCGACCGAGCCGAGCGCGATCAGCAGCACGTAGATCTCGGTCGAATAGGCATGGGTCAGATAGCGATATTCGAGCCAGTCGAGCAGGGCCGCGGCGGCCGCCAGAACCAGCGCATAGGGAATGATCGTCCTCGCCATCGCGCCAAGGCTGCCAGAAAGCGTCGCCGTCGGCCAGCGCGTCGGTCGCCGCCGAGCCGGGACCGGATCGCCCCTCCCAGGATTCGCGTCAGCCCCCCTCGGCGGCGAGGGCGACGGTGACGAGACCCTCCGCTTCCAGCCCCAGATAATGGGCTCCGGCCCCCGGCGAGCTCTCGTCCAGGCTGGCGCTGCGGTCCGCGACCGGACTGTTCGTGTCCGCGAAGAGACGAATCCGGGCGGCGTTCGGATCGTGCCCTCACCGCATCCCGAATTCGTCCGGGCAATAAAAAACCCCGGAAATCGGCTGATTTCCGAGGGTTTTTAAATGGTGGGCGTGGCAAGGATTGAACTTGCGACCCCTGCGATGTCAACACAGTGCTCTACCACTGAGCTACACGCCCACTCGGGACCCCGCCGAAAGCTCTCCGCCGGGAACCGCTGCGCAGCCCTGTAGCGGGGCCTCGGGCGCGGCGCAACAGCCTTTCCTCACAATCTTCCGTGCTGATCCTCGCTCTGGAAGAGCCGGTCGACCTCGGCCACCAGATCGCGCAGGTGGAACGGCTTGGACAGCACCTTGGCGGAGGGCGCCGCGCGGCCCGCCTTCAGGGCGACGGCGGCAAAGCCGGTGATGAACATCACCCGCATATCCGGTGCAATCGCCGCCGCTTTCTGGGCAAGCTCGATGCCGTCCATCTCGGGCATGACGATGTCGGTGAGGAGAAGATCGAAGGCACCCGCCTCGATCAGCGGCAGCGCCGCCGTTCCGCGGTCGACGGCGACCACCTCATAGCCCGAGCGCTCCAGCGCCCGCGCAAGGTAGACGCGCATCGACTCGTCGTCTTCTGCCAGAAGGATCCTGATCATTCGCGCTCCGCGCCGTGCACGCGCCCGATGCGCGCGATCGATTGTCCCGATATGCCCAAAGTCGTTACTTTTTTCCAGCACGCGAGGCCGCTTTGTGGCCCCTTGGCGCCGCCGATTGCGTTTGCGTGCCAAAAGCGGACTACTTATTCTGAACCCGGAAATGGCCGACTCCCCTTCAGCACCCGCCTTCCGACGCCTCGGTCCCGATCGGGCCGGATCCCCGGTCCTGCTCTCGGTGCCGCACGCCGGCCGTGATTATTCCGATTCGCTGATCAAGGCGGCCCGGGTGCCGCTCGCGCGCCTCGAGATGCTGGAAGACCGGCTGGTCGACAGGCTGGTCTGGCGCGCGGTCGAAGCCGGCTCGGTGGCCGTGGTCGCGGAGGCGCCGCGCGCCGAGATCGACCTCAACCGCGACGAGCGCGAGCTCGATCCGGGGATGGTCGTGCCCCGGCCCCATGCCTCGACGATCCTCGAATCGCCGCGCACGCGCGGCGGGCTCGGTCTGGTCCCGGCGAGGATGTCCGGTGCAGGGCCGATCTGGCGCGACCGCATCCCGGCAGCGGACATCGCGCGACGGATCGCCCGGATCCACCGTCCCTACCACGCCGCCTTGTCGGAAGAGCTGGTCGCGCTGCGCGAGCGCTTCGGCATCGCCATTCTGCTCGATTGCCATTCGATGCCGCCGCGCACCGACGGCAGCCAGGCGCAGATCGTGCTCGGCGATCGCCACGGCAGCAGCATCGCGGCGGATCTGGTCGCCGCCGCGGAGGGCGCCGTCCGCGAGGCCGGCTTCTCGGTCGCCCGCAACGCGCCTTATGCCGGCGGCCATATCACCGCGCAGCACGGCCGGCCGCAGGCGGGGATCCACGCCCTCCAGCTCGAGATCGATCGCAGCCTCTATCTCGGGCCGGACCTGCGCGCGCCCGGACCCGGCTTCGATCGGGTCAGCGCGCTCATCGCCGCGATCGTGGAAGCGCTCGCCGCCCAAGCGCGCGCGCCGGCTTCGGTCGCCGCCGAATAGGCCGGCACGCACCCAGAAAAAAGCCACCTCGCATGCGCGAGGTGGCCCAGGTTCAGGGAGGAAGCGCCCGCTGGGGCGCTACACGCCGCCGCAAAGGGGGGATACGACGGCCGTGCCCTAACAATGTAGGAACGGCCTAATTGGTTTCAATGGCGCTGAAAAAGCCGCCCCGGCTCAGCTCCGATAGAGGAACGGCGCCATCCGGCCGATCAGATGGCGATGCCCCTGGAGGTGGTGCTTGAGCGCTCCGGCGACGTGGAGCGCGAGCAGGCCGACCATCGCGAGGCCGAGCAGCTCGTGGAGCTCCTCGAACAGGTCGTGGACGTCGTCGCTGCGCGAGATCGGCAGCGGCGCGATGTCGAACAGGCCGAAGAAATTGGTCCCCCGCGCGCTGCTCGAGGACAGCAGCCAGCCGCTCAGCGGGATGGCGATCAGGGCGACGTAGAAGAGCGCGTGGATCACCCCCGCCAGCCGCGCTTCCCAAGGCTTCAACGCCGGATCGAAGGCCGGCGGGCGATGGCCAAGTCGCCAGGCGAGCCTGGCCAGGGTCAGCCCGAGCACGGTCAGGCCGAACGACTTGTGGTAGAACATCATCCAGGGCGTCGCCGCCTTGCCGAAGTCCTCGTGGAAGAAGCCGAGGAAGAGGTTGGCCACGACCAAAGCGGCGATGATCCAGTGCAGCCAGATGGCGACGCGCGTGTAGCGCGCCGCCTCCTGACCGGTCATCGCCGCCGATGAGGCCATCAGGCCGCGGCAGCCCCCGCGCCGGCCGGCAGCTGCGGGCCCTTGCCCTGCTGTACCTGACGGCCGAACAGCTCGCGCATCAGCGCCATGGAGAAGAGATGGGCCATGACCAGCGGCAGCATGCCGTTCTGGTTCATCTTGCGGAGCTCGTCGCCGCGCAGCTCGCGCAGCTTCTCCTCGTTGACCATCTGGAAGCCGCGATAGATGAACGGCTGCTCGCTGCCGGTGGGCTGGATCGACACCTCGCCCTCCATCAGCAGATCCATGCTCTTCAGCTCGGCGACGAACGAGGCGGTGCGCTGCGCCGCCATCTCGAACTCCTCGCAGAACTTGAGGATCGCGTTGGTCGTCTCGCTGGGCTTGCCGTCCTCGAACAGGACGTTGCCCTCATCGAACTCGCCAACCAGCTCGCTGCCCGGATCGAAGCAAAGCGAAAGCTCCTCGGCGTCGGGGCGCAGACGGGCGAGCATGAACGGATAGCGGCGGATATAGGCCGGCACGTAGATCTCGCCGCGCAGGCTGCCGTCCTCCTCGACGAACACGTTGACGCCCTCGTTGAGGCCCATCAGCGCCAGCGGCACGGGATTTTCGCCCGAGGAGAAGACGATCGGGAAGAAGCGCTGCGAGGCGACGAATTCGTCGATGGTCAGCGGCACGGCGTGGGTCTGGGCCAGGAACGGCGCCTTCTGGGCCGAGCGGCTCTTGTAATTGGCGTGCTGGTTGCTCGAAAGCGGCTCGAGGCCTCCGTAGAAAAGCGGCAGGGTGTTGGCCGGCGGCTGAGTCGCCATCATCGATCTCCTAAGGCTTTGGAAGCGAACCGCCCCCGCGGCCGCTCAGTCTCCCATCGTCTATGGTGCCGAAACACGATGCGCAAGCCGGACGAACGCGGCGGGACCGAGAATCGCCCTTTCGTCGTCCGCCTGCCGCCCGCCTGCCGCCGCAATTGCCGGAGGATCGGCCAGGCTCTAGGTCAATCCGGGATTAATCGCCCGTTCAAGCCTGATCACCGACTGTGCAGCGCAAATGAAGCTTACCTTCTCGAGATGGACCGCAGCCGCGCTGCTGGTGCTGAGCGTCGGCGCGTCCGTGTCGGCCCCTGCCCAGGCGCCGCGCGAGACGGTGATCGTGCGCGAGCAGATCGTCGTGCGGATGCACGGCCGTGCCGCCGCCCCCGCCATCCACTGGAAGGAGGCCAAGGGGCCGAAGTGCGTGCCGGCGCGCGCGATTGCCGGCGCGGCGCTGGTCAGCCAGAACAGCGTCGATCTGGTGCTGCGCGATCGCCGCAGGATCCGCGCGAAGCTCGAGAGCTCGTGCCCCGCGCTCGATTATTATTACGGCTTCTACATCACGCCGAACAAGGACGGCATGATCTGCGCAGATCGCGACATCATCCGCTCCCGGGTCGGCGGCCAGTGCGAGATCGACGCCTTTCGCACCCTCCAGGCCTCCGCAGCGCGCTGAGACGGATGCCGCGCCTTGACAATTGCTCGGCGCTTCGCGCAAGCGGCACCCTGACGCTCCCCCTCTGAGGGGGCTTTCTTTCCGGAACAACGATGACCTTTGCCGATCTCGGCCTTTCAGACGAATTGCTCCGCGCCGTAACCGAGGCCGGCTATGACGAGCCGACCCCGATCCAGCGCCAGGCGATTCCCTCCGTCCTGATGAACCGCGACCTGATCGGGATCGCCCAGACCGGCACGGGGAAGACGGCCAGCTTCGTGCTGCCGATGATCGACATCCTCGCCCACGGCCGCAGCCGGGCGCGGATGCCGCGCTCGCTGATCCTCGAGCCGACGCGCGAGCTCGCCGCCCAGGTGGCCGAGAATTTCGAGAAATACGGCAAGCATCACAAGCTCTCCATGGCGCTGCTGATCGGCGGCGTCTCGATGGGCGACCAGATCAAGGCGCTCGAGAAGGGCGTCGACGTGCTGATCGCCACGCCGGGCCGGCTGATGGACCTGTTCGGCCGCGGCAACATCCTGCTCACCGGCTGCAGCCTGCTCGTCATCGACGAGGCCGACCGCATGCTCGACATGGGCTTCATTCCGGACATCGAGCAGATCTGCTCGAAGCTTCCCGCCAATCGCCAGACCCTGCTCTTCTCGGCGACGATGCCGCCGCCGATCAAGAAGCTCTCCGACAAGTTCCTGTCGAACCCGAAGACGATCGAGGTCGCCCGTCCGGCGACGGCCAATGCGTCGATCGACCAGCGCGTGCTCAAGGTCGATTCGCGCAAGAAGAAGCAGATCCTGATCGACCGCATCGGCGCCAACGACGTCCGCACCGCGATTGTCTTCTGCAACCGCAAGACCACGGTGCGCGAGCTCGCGCAGAGCATGAAGCGCGCGCGCCTGAAGGCGGGCGAGATCCATGGCGACATGGAGCAGGCCGATCGCATCAAGGAGCTCGACCGCTTCAAGCAGGGCGAGATCAACATCCTCGTCGCCTCCGACGTCGCCGCCCGCGGCATCGACGTGAAGGACGTCAGCCACGTCTTCAACTTCGACGTGCCCTGGCACCCGGACGATTACGTCCACCGCATCGGCCGCACCGGTCGCGCCGGCCGGACCGGCGTTGCGATCACCCTCGCCACCTCGGCCGATGCCGAGGCGCTGGAGGCGATCGAGAAGCTGATCGGCATGCCGATCCGCCCGGTCGATCCGCCGGAGGAGGTCGCCGACCGCGTCGTCGAGCATGACGACCAGGCGGCCGAAGAGGAGCGCCCGCGCCGCGGACGGCGCAGGCGCGGCGGCCGCGACGCCGCGGCCGAAACCGAGGTCGAGGACCAGCCGCCGGCGGCAGCACCCGTCGAGCGCAGCGAGGCGCCACGCAGCCGGCGCCGGGAGACACGCGACGAGGCGCCGCGCGGCCGTCGCGACGAGCCGCGCCGCGAGCGCGAGCGGGGACCCAGCCAGGATCAGGACGGTCCCGACGAAGGCTGGAACGGCCCGGTCCCGAGCTTCCTCAACCAGGGCTTCGGCAGCTAGGATCCCCGCCAGAGGTCGGGCGGGCCGACCTTCGGGGTCAGTCCACCAGCGTCTCGAGCAACGCCCTCACCTTCTCGAGCCGGGACTCGTCGGCGTCGCTTGCCTCGCGCAGCAACAGCCGTCCCTCCTTCTTCTCGAGGCCTTTGGTCTTGCCCTTGAAGCCGCGGCGCGGCGTCAGCGCGATCGCCGCCGGTCCGGCATCCACCCGGGCAATGGCGGCGTCGCGCGCCAGGCGCCGCAGGTCGGCGATCGCGAGCAGGCGCTCCGCCTCGGCCGGCAGCTCGCCGAAGCGGTCGTCGAGTTCCTCGGCGACGGAGTCCGCATCCCCGCCGCCGGCGAGCCGCGCCAGCCGGACGTAGAGGTTGATCCGCACGTCCTCCTCGGGGATCCAGGCCTCCGGAAGCCGGCCGGAAACGCCGAGGTTGAGTTCGGGCACCCACGCCTCCGCCTCCTCGCCGCGCGCTGTGCGGATCGCCTGCTCGAGCAGATGCTGGTAGAGACCGGTGCCGATCAGCTTGACGTGGCCGGCCTGCTCCTCGCCGAGCAGCTCGCCGGCGCCGCGCAGGTCGAGATCGCGGGCGCTGATCGCGAAGCCCGCGCCGAGCTGGTCGAGCGCTTCCATCGTCCTCAGCCGCTTCAGCGTGGCCGGCGCGATCTCCGCCTCGGCCTCCGTCAGCAGCACGAAGTGACCGCGCACGCGGCCACGCCCGACGCGGCCGCGAAGCTGATGGAGCTGGGCAAGGCCGAAAAGGTCGGCTCGCCAGACCAGCATCGTGTTCGCGCGCGGAATGTCGAGCCCCGCCTCGATGATGTTGGTGGCGAGCAGGACGTCGCCGTCGCCGGCGGCGAAGCGGACCATCGCCTCGTCGATCTCGGCCGCCGGCATCTTGCCGTGCGCCTCACGGACGGTGAGCCCGGGCACCAGCCGCGCCAGTTGCTCGGCCATCGGCGCCATGTCCTCGATCCGCGGCACCACGACGAAGCTCTGCCCGCCGCGCCGGCGCTCGCGGGTGAGCGCGCCGCGGACGGTCTGGTCGGCGAACGAGGCGACTTCAGTCCGGGTCGCGACCCGGCGCGCCGGCGGCGTCGTGATCAGCGACAGATCCTGCAGGCCGACGAGGGCGGTCTGCAGCGTCCGCGGGATCGGGGTGGCGGTCAGCGTCAGCACATGGCCGCCTTCGGCGAGGCTCTTCAGCTTCGCCTTGTCGGCGGTGCCGAACCTCTGCTCCTCGTCGATGACCACGAGGCCGAGGTCGGCGAACGTCGCGCCGGCGACCATCCTGGTGCCGACCACGATGCGGATGCTGCCGTCCTCCAGCCCCTTCTTCACCGCGCGCGCCTCCGCGGCCGGCGTGAGTCGCGACAGGCCGGCGACCTCGATGCCGAGGCGCGCGAAGCGCTTCCGGAAGCCTTCGAGGTGCTGGCGGACGAGCACGGTGGTCGGCGCGACGATTGCGACCTGCTTGCCGGCCAGAGCGGCGACCGCCGCCGCGCGCAGCGCGACCTCGGTCTTGCCGTAGCCGACGTCGCCGACCACCAGCCGCTCCATCGGGCGGCCGGAGGCGAGATCCGCCCGCACCGCCTCGATCGCGCGCAGCTGGTCCGGCGTCTCGGCATAGGGGAATCCGGCCGAGAAGCTCTCGTAATCGGCGACCGGCGGATCGAGCACCGGCGCGCTGCGGCGCTCGCGTTCCTCGGCGAGCGCGATCAGCTGGCGTGCCGTGGTCGCGATCGTCGCCTCGATCTCGCCGCGCCTCTTCTGCCAGCTCGATCCATCGAGTCTGTCGAGCGTCACAGCGTCGGCATCGGCGCCGTAGCGCCACAATTTGCCGCCTTCCTCGACCGGCACCAGCCGCATCTTGCCGCCGGCGTGCTCGAGCCGGAAGGCGTCGCTCTCGATCCCGCCGCTCGCCAGCGGCTCGACGCCGCGCAGGATCGCGAGGCCATGCTCCTCGTGGATCACTGCGTCGCCGACATGGAATTCGGCGACCCCCTGCGCGAGCGGATCGATCGCGGCGGCGGGACCCTCGCTCGCCGCCCGGCTGCCGAGCAGGTCCGCGGCGGCGATGACGGTCAGCCCGCTCTCCGTCCAGCCCCGGTCGAGCTCGGCGACGATCGAGAGCAGACTCCCGCCGGCCGCGGCGCGCACCTCATGCCAGCGCGCCACCGGCTGCGGCGCCTCGCCGGCCTGCTTCTCCATCCGCCGCGCGATGAAGCGCAGGTCGCGCGCCGATCCGGCGAGCAGGACGACGTCGCCGGCCTCCCGCGCCTTGCGCACGGCGGCGAGAAACGCGCGGTCGGGCCAGCGGCTCTCGACGAAGCGACTGCCGGGCACCTCGCCATTCGCGGCCAGGCTGATCCGGCGTCGCCCGGCCAGCGCCCTGGTCCAGGCGCCGCCGGTCAGCATCTGCTCCGCCCCGCCGCTCTCCCTTGCCAGCGCGATGCTGCTGTCGCGGCGCTCCAGCGCGTCGGGATCGAGCGCCACCTGGGCACCCGGCAGATGGTCGAACAGGCTCGCCTCGCCGGCCGGCGGCTCCACCGCCGGCCGCAGCGTCAGCGCATCGAGCATCTCGTCGCGGCCGAGCTGGCTGATCGGATCGTAGGTCTCGATCTCCACGATGCGGCCGCCCTCGACGCGGATGCGGACCGGCGCGTCGGCGTCGGCCGGAAAGATGTCGATCGCGCCGCCGCGGACCGCGAACTCGCCCGCTTCGTCCACGCGATCGTCGGGGAAATAGCCGATCGCCTCGAGCTGCGCGGCCAGCGCCTCGCCCTCGATTGCGTCGCCCGCCGCGAGTCGCAGCGGCGGCGCGGCATAGGCCTCGGGCGGCGCCACGCGGAACGAGGCGGCCGCGGCATCGGTGACGAGCAGCACCGGCTCGCGTTCGCGGCCGCCGACCGCCGCCAGCGCCGCGAACCGCCGCCCGGCCAGCGCCGGCGCCGCGGCTTCGCCGGGCAGGCCGTCCGAGGCCGGATACCAGACCACGAGAGCATCGCTGAGCGCCGAAGCGGCGCGGGCGATCGCCTCCCCGCGCTGCTCGTTCGCGGCGACCGCGATGATGTCGCCCTGCGCGAGAGCGTCGCACAGGCGCGCCACCGTCGGCCCGAGCGGAGCGGCGGTCACCGGCGGACCCGCCGCGCCCGCGCTCGCCGACGCTTCACCGGCGTCCGCCATTTCCTGGAACATGCGTGAAAGGAACCTCGAAGAAGATGTTCCGCGCCAACGCTGCGCCGGCCCGGCGCGTTCCGCGCCGCTGCATCGTAACCGGTCCGCAAAGGCTAAGCCCTCCCGCGTCGAGGGGAGGGAGCTACGCCTCAGCGCTCCATCAACTTCTCCGCCGCGCGGATGTAGCGGGCCTGCTGCCTGGCCCCCGCCTCGCCGGCATAGCTCCACCAGCCGATCTGGAAGGCGAGGTAACAGGGCAGAAGCAGGTCGAGCAGAGCCCGGCGGTCGCCGAGCAAGGGTGCGGCGAGCGCCTCGAGCGCCGGCGGCGCGAGGTCGAGCTCGACCGCGGCGCCCGCCACGTCCCACGCGATGTCCTGGCAGCCGACGAGATCGTGCGCGACGCTGTGATCGACCGCGTCGGTCTTGAGCACCCGTCCGTCCACGACGATCCACTCCCAGGCGTGGAGGCGGCCGTCGACATGGACGGGGCGCACGGCACCCTGCAGCGCCTCGAGCCGTTCGGGCGTCCATGGCGCCAGCAGCCGCTCCCCTGCCCCGCCGACCGACTGGCCGAGATTGTAGCGCGCCATTCCCGCCAGTCGGGCGAGGTCCGCCCCGGCCTTCCCGGCCGGGAAGGCCTGGGCCCGGAAGGCGAGATAGTCGGCGAGGTTCGGCGGAGAGCCCTCCAGGCTTGTGCCGTCCATCCACCGCTCGATCAGGAAACCGTGGCGCAGCGCCAGCGGCTCGGGCGAGAAACCCGCCTCGAACAGACTACGCGCCCGGGCGAGCTTGTCGCGGCCTGCCGAATCGAGCCCGACGAACTTGAGCAGAAAACGCCCCTGCTCCGTTTCCAGCAGGTATTTGCGCGCCTCGCGCCCCGGATCGGCGGGCGCTCCGGGCGAAGGCGAAAGGCTCCGCCACAGGCCGCCGGAAAGGTCGCGCAGCGGCGCTCGCGCCGGACCGGTCAGATCCTCGAACCAGCGCGCGAGCGGCGCGGGCGCCCCGGGCACGAGCAGCACGTCCTCGAATCGCGCCACCGCACGCGGCCGGGCGTGCCACCCCGCGCGATGGTCGTCGCGCGCCTGCGGGCCGAGATCGCCATCGTGGCTCGGCATGAAATGAATGCGCTCGCCGGGCACGCCCAGCCGCTCCAGCCAGTCGGCAGTGCCGCCGAACGAGCTGCCCGAGAGGCCGGGACCTTCGTCGACGATCACGAAGTCCCGCTCCAGATTGCCGGCGACCAGCCGCTCGAGACCGGGACCGGCAACGATCCGGCGATCGAACGGCTCGCCCACCGGCCGGACGGTGACCACGGCGCGGGCACGGGAGGCGGAGGCCGCCAGGGCGGCGAGGCCGGCCCCGATGCTGCGCAGGCCGATGACGATGGCGCCTTCGGGAAGCGCGCGGGCGGCTTCCAGATAGAGCTCCGGATAGACGGCGTAAAAGGCCCAGCCTTCGCAGCGTCGCACGGTCAGCGCCCTGTCCTCGCCGCCGCCGAGCAGGCCGAGCCAGGCCAGCGTCGGCGGCACCTGCTCGGCCAGGCCCGATCGCCACGATCGGTCGATTGCGCCGGCCGTGGCGATCAGGCCGCGCATCAGCATCTCCTGGCCCGGCGAGAGATCGTCCTCGCCCCGCGCGTCACGCTCGGCGTCCGCCAGCGCCTGGAGCAGCTCGGCGAGGCGCAGGAAGAGCGCGACGCAGGCCGAATGCCAGGGCAGCCCGGGTTCGGCGGAGGCGAGCACGTCTCCCGCCTCGCGCAGTTCCTCCAGGAGCGACGCGAGGCTCGCCTCGCGCGCCTGGTCGCCATAGGCCCACATCGGTCAGGCCCGCGCGATCAGAGCTCCCAGCCCTTGCGATACTCGCGGTCGAGGAAGCGGTTCGCGTCCGGCGCGTTGGTGATCCGTCCGGCGCCGCCGTCGTAATCGATCGGCTGCTCCGCCTTCAGCGCGACGATCCCGAGCACCATCGTCTCGTTGAGCGGCACCGCGTAATCGAACGGCGAGGAGATCTTCTCCTCCCCGCGGATCGCGCGGATCCAGTTCATCTCGTGGCCGCCCATGCCGCCGGCGATGCGAGGCAGCGATTGCGGGATCGCCGCCGCACGCGCGGCCACGCCTTCGCCGATCAGGGTCGGGTTGCTGCCGTAGGTCTCGTGCATCAGCATGCCCTGGTCGCCGACGAACAGCACGCCGCCGCCCGGGTCCATGCGCGTGCCGGCGGGAAGGCCGGCCGGGGTCGGCGGCATCAGCCCGCCGTCATACCAGGTCATGTGCAGCGGACCGCCCTTGGCGTTGCCGAACTGATAATGAGTCACGCTGGCGAGCGGATAGGAGGTGAGCTCATCCGGCCCCTTGCCGTCCCAGGGATTGGTGTCGCCGCCCCAGCGGCTGTGGCGAGTCTCGATGCGCGTCGGCAGGCCCGGCTCGAGCGCCCAGAACGGAAAATCGATGAGATGGGCGCCCATGTCGCCCAGCGCGCCGACGCCGAACGGCACCCAGCCGCGCCAGTTGAAGTGCGCGTAATCGGGATGATAGCCCCAGTCGACGTTCGCCGGGCCGCGCCACACGTCCCAGTTCAGGCTCGCCGGCGCCTCGACCGCTTCCGGCCGCGCCTCGCCCTGCGGCCACACCGGGCGGTTGGTCCAGACGTGGACCTCGCGCACCCGGCCGATCGCGCCGCCCCGGATCATCTCGACGACCCGGCGGCCGTCGTCGCCGCTATGGCCCTGGTTGCCCATCTGGGTGACCAGCTTCGGGTCCTTGCGGGCGAGATCGAGCAGCAGCCGGCCCTCGCGCACCGAATAAGCCAGCGGCTTCTGGACGTAGACATGGAGCCCCCGCTCCATTGCTGCCTTGGCGGCGAAGGCGTGGTGATGGTCCGGCGTCGCGATGACGACCGCGTCGATGTCCTTCTGACGGTCGAGCATCCGGCGATAGTCGGAGAATTTGGCGGCCTTGTCGTACGCGGCCTTGAGCGCGATGCGCTCGGGCGATTGGCCGGCATCGCCGACGAAGCTTTCGGCGACATGCTCGAAATCGACATCGGCGAGGGCGACGATGTTCTGGCTGGTCAGCTTGGCCATGTTCGACGCGCCCATGCCGCCGGCGCCGATCACCGCGACGTTGACCCTGTCGCTCGGCGCGATCCGCCGGGTCTTGCCGAGGACCTCGCCCGGCAGCGCCGCCATCGCGGCCGCCGCGCCGGTCACCGCCATGAAGCCGCGCCGCGTCTGCTGTTGGTACGTCATGTCCCCTCCTCGCATCGTGATTTCGGGCCATGTGGCCGAGGCGGCGGGCGCATGGCAAGAGACTTACCTGCTGCGATTTTCGATGATATCGACACCGTCATGATCATCGCAGCCGCCCTCGCCCTGCTCGCGCAGGCCACCGCCGCCCCCGCCACGTCGCCCGCTGCCGAGGCCGCCAAGCCGCGCCCGGAGGATACCGAGCAGTGGACCCCCGTGCCGCCGATCGTCACGCCCGGCCCGGCCGTGGCCGTGCCGCCGCCGTCCGACGCGATCGTCCTGCTCGGCGCGAACTCGGGCCTGAACGAATGGGTGTCGGTGAACGACGGCTCGCCCGCGGCCTGGCTGAACGACGCCGGCGTGATGACGGTCAAGAAGGGCACCGGCAACATCCAGACCAGGCGCCGCTTCACCAACTACCAGCTCCACCTCGAATGGCGGATCCCGGTCGGCATCAAGGGCGAGGGCCAGGGCCGCGGCAACAGCGGCCTCTTCCTCGCCTCGACCGGCGGCGGCGATGCCGGCTACGAGCTCCAGATCGTCGACAGCTTCGAGAACAAGACCTACGTCAACGGCCAGGCGGCGAGCGTCTACAAGCAGTTCGCCCCCCGCGCCAACGCGATGCGTCGCCCCGGCGAGTGGCAGACCTACGACGTGGTCTGGACCGCGCCGACCTTCGCCGCCGACGGCACGCTGAAGACGCCGGCGAAGCTGATCGCCTTCCACAACGGCGTCTTCGTCCAGGACGTCACCCTGCAGGGCGAGACCACCTATGTCGGCAAGCCCGCCTACAAGGCGCACGGCCCTTCGCCGATCAAGCTCCAGGACCATGGCGACCCGAGCCAGCCGATCAGCTTCCGCAACATCTGGGTCCGCGAGCTGTAGGATCCGCGAGCGCGCATTTCCAAGTCGTCATTCCGGCGGAAGCCGGAATCTCGGGGTGAGTTCGCGCTGACGTTAATGGAGCGCTCCATTCGCGCTCGCGTGAACTCTAACGGAGACCCCGGCTTCCGCCGGGGTGACGAACTGGGCTGAAGTCGCTCCTCACTCGGGCAGCGCGAAGGCCAGATAGCTGCCGCCCGACGGCTGCCCGGCCTTGCCGCCGCCCGCCGCGATGACGACGAATTGCCGCCCACCGGCGCGGTAGACCGCCGGCGTCGCGGTGGCGGAGAACGGAAGCAGCGTCTCCCAGAGCAGCGTCCCGGTCTTCTTGTCGAACGCGCGCAGCTTGCGGTCGAGCGTGGTCGCGCCGATGAAGACCAGCCCGCCGGCAGTGACCACCGGGCCGCCGTAATTCTCGCTGCCCGTGCCCTTCATGCCCTTGGCGGCGAGCGCCGGCACCTCGCCGAGCGGCACCTGCCAGCGGATCGTGCCGCGATCGAGATCGATCGCGCTCAACGTCCCCCACGGTGGGGCGACGGCCGCATAGCCGTCCGGATCGAGGAAGCGGTTGTAGCCGTCGTGAGTGAAGGGCAGCCGGTTCGACGCGACCGTTCCCGCGGCGGCGTGGCGGTCCTCGCCGGTCAGCAGGAAGGCGGCGAGCGCGCCGATCGCGTCCTCGCCGAGCTCGGCGAAGGCCGGCATCCGCGCCGATCCCTCGCGGATCGTCTTCCTGACCTGCGCCTCGCGCAGCCTGGCGCCGAGGTCGGTCAGCGCCGGCACCTGCGGCGGCGAGCCGGTGCGGTCCTCGCCGTGGCAGCTGGCGCAATTCGCCTGGTAGAGCGAGGCCGCGCTGGCGTTGCCTTGCTGCGGCGTCTCGCGGGCGAGGAGCCGCACCACCCAGGCCATCTCGTTGGCGTTGACGTAGAGCAGCCGGGTCGCCGGATCGAACGCCGCGCCGCCCCATTCGCCGCCGCCGTCGAGCCCCGGATAGACGATCGTGCCCTGGAGGCTCGGCGGCTCGAACAGAGCACCGTGACGGAGCCGGGCGAGGCGCGAGGCGACCGCGGCGTGCGCCTCCGGGGTCCGGCGGGTGAGATCGGCCTCGGTCAGCCGCTGCCGCGCGAACGGCGGCGGCGCCAGCGGGTAAGGCTGGCTCGGCGCCGACCACTCCCCGGGCACGTCGGACGGCTTCACCGGCAATTCGCCGATCGGGAAGAGCGGTCTGCCGGTGACGCGATCGAACACATAGACGAAGCCGGTCTTGGTGATCTGCGCGACGGCGTCGATCAGCTTGCCGTCCCTTTTCACCCGTACCAGCGTCGGCGCGGCGGGCAGATCGCGGTCCCAGACGTCGTGGCGGACGGTCTGGAAATGCCAGATTCGCTTGCCGGTCGCGGCATCGAGCGCGACCAGGCTGTTGGCGTAGAGATTGTTCCCGGGCCGGTCGCCGCCCCAGAAATCGAACGCGGCCGATCCGGTCGGCGCGAACACCAGGCCGCGCGCCTCGTCGAGCGTCAGCCCGGCCCAGCTGTTGGCGCCGCCGCTGCTCGTCCTCGCGTTCGCCGGCCAGGTCTCCGATCCCGGCTCGCCCGCCGCGGGAATCGTCCGGAAGCTCCAGCGCAAGGCGCCGGTGCGCACGTCATAGGCGCGGATGTCGCCGGGGGCGGCGGGCAGGTCCTCGGCAAGCGCGCTGCCGATGATCAGCAGGTCCTTCCACACCACCCCGGGCGAATTGGCCGAGACCGAGATCGTCTTCGGATCGCGCCCCAGCCCCTCGCGCAGGTCGATCGCGCCGCCGCTGCCGAAGCCCGCCACCGGCCGGCCGTCCGCGGCGTCGATCGCGAAGAGTCTCGGCCCGACGGCGTAGAACAGGGTGCGCCGCCGGCCGTCGCTCCACGAGGCGAGCCCGCGGTTGCGAGAGCCGCCCTTGTAGTCCTCGCCATTATGCGGATCGAACTTCCACAGCAGCCGGCCATTGGTCGCATCGAGCGCGATCAGCCGCTGCTTCGGTGTGATCGCGAACAGGCTGGTGCCGATCACGATCGGATTGGTTTGCATCTCCGACCCGGGAAACCCCTCCCCCGTGTCGTAGCGCCACGCCATCTCGAGCTTCGCCACGTTCTTCGGCGTGATCTCGTCGAGCGGCGAATATTTGCCGTTGCCCGGCCCGCCGCCGGCGACCTCCCAGAGGCTCCCCGGCTCCGCGGCCACCATGGCCGTCGTCGCGGCCAGCACCGCTCCCAGGATCAACCGAACGCGCATCATACCCCTCCCGCCCTCTTCCGAGGCTCCGCGACGACGGTAGAGCGGGCGCGCGGCCGCGCGTCAACGCCCCTTGCCGCCGGCGGTGAGAGCGCTAACAAGGATGGCAAAAGAACAGGGAGGAAGGGATGTCGTCACTCACTCGCAGGGCCATGCTCGGCCATTCGGGGCTGCTCGCCGCGGCCGCGATGCTGCCTGCCGGACGGGCGTTCGCCCGGCCGCTGCCGGCGCCGCTCGGCCTTCAGCTCTGGACCGTCAAGGACGAGCTCAAGAAGGATTTCGACGGCACGCTGCGCGCCCTCGGCAAGCTCGGCTACAAGAGAATCGAGGCGGCGGGCTGGTACGATCGCACCGCCCGCCAGTTCCGCGAATCGCTGCGGGCCGCCGGCCTTGAATGCACCTCGGCCCATCACGGCCTGCAGGACCTGATCGACAATACCGATGCCCGGCTCGCCTTCGCCAGGGAGGTCGGCGCCCGCTACGTCGTCGCCTCCTCGCCGGCCCCGCGCCGGCCGATCTCCGGCGGCAAGGACTGGAACGTCGCGCTCGCCGAAGCGATGAGCCTCGCCGACTGGCAGGCCAATGCCGAGGCGATGAACCGGATCGGCGAGCGCGCCCGCGCGATGGGCCTGCGCTTCGGCTATCACAACCACGCCGCCGAGTTCGTCGCCTATGAGCGCAAGCTGCCGATCGACGAGATCGTCCGCCTCACCGATCCGCGCAACGTCGTGCTGGAGCTCGATCTCGGCTGGGTCTGGGGTGCCGGCTACGATCCGGCGGAGACTATCCGCCGTTATGCGCCGCGCGTCCATCTGCTCCACATCAAGGACATGACCGCACCGAGCCGCACGCCCGGCCGCATCGCCGACGCGCGCAGCACCGTGGTCGGCGAAGGCATGATCGACTGGAAATCGGTGTTCGAGGCGACCCGTCGCGCCCCGATCCATTCGATCTTCGTCGAGCAGGAGGATCCGTTCAGCGAGCCGCCTCTGCAGGCGCTGGAGAAGAGCGCGGCATACCTGCGCACCCTCTCGGCCTGAGGCGGAAATGACCAGGGATCCCGTCCGCTACGCGATGATCGGCGGCGGCGAAGGCGCGTTCATCGGACCCGTCCATCGCATCGCCGCGGCGATCGCCGGCAATTGCCGCCTTGTCGCCGGCGCGCTCAGCTCCGATGCCGAGCGCGCCCGCCGTTCGGGCGAGGCGATCGGCCTTCCCCCGGAGCGCAGCTACGCGAGCTACGACGAATTGCTCCAGGGCGAGCGCGAGCGACCCGCCGGAGAGCGCGCCGAGTTCGTCGCGATCGTCACGCCGAACCACGTCCACGCGCCGGCGATGATCGCCGCGCTTGAGGCCGGCTTTCCGGTTCTGTGCGACAAGCCGCTGACCGATACGCTCGACGCGGCGCGCGCCGTCGAGGAGGCGGCGCGGCGGACCGGCGGGCTGGTCGGCGTCACCCACACCTACACCGGCTATCCGATGGTCCGGCAGGCCCGCGCTTTGGTCGGCAGCGGCGAGCTCGGCGCGGTCCGCCGCGTCGCGGTCAAATACACCCAGGGCTGGCTCGGCAAGCAGGAGGATGCGGTCGGCAAGCAGGCCGAATGGCGGATCGATCCGGCCCGCTCCGGCCTCGGCGGCGCATTCGGCGACATCGGCACCCACGCGTTCAACCTGGTCGAGTTCATCACCGGCGAGCGGATGAGCCGCCTCAGCGCCGAGATCCGCGCCGCGGTTCCGGGCCGCAGCCTCGACGACGACGGCGCGGCGATGTTCCACCTCGAAGGCGGCGGCCGCGGCACCCTGGTTGCCAGCCAGATCTGCACCGGCGACGCCAACGGCCTCGAGATCTCGGTCTGGTGCGAGGAAGCCGGCCTGCACTGGCGCCAGGAGCAGCCGAACAGCCTGCGCGTCGCCCGCCGCGGCCGGCCGGAGGAGATCTGGACCCCCGGCGCCGACCGCACCTATCTCGACGAGACGGCGATGGCGGTGACCCGCACCCCGTCCGGCCACCCGGAAGGCTATCTCGAGGCCTTCGCCAACATCTACCACGACTTCGCCGAGGCCGTGCGTGGCCGCGCGCCGCAGCGCCCGGTCTACGCCGGCCTACACGACGGCATCGCCGGCATGCGCTTCATCCAGGCCGCCTACGACAGCAGCGCCCGGGGCGGCGAATGGGTGGACCTGTGAGCATTGGTCACCAATCCTCCCTGTCGCCGAAGGCGATGGGGAGGGGGACCACCCGAAGGGTGGTGGAGGGGCAGGCAGCCCCTTTCCTCTACCCGGCCCCTCCACCGCGCTACGCGCGGTCCCCCTCCCCATCAGCGCTGCGCGCTGATGGGGAGGATCTATTTCTGGGAGACACGCAATGAAGGGTCCCGCAATCTTCCTCGCCCAGTTCGCGGGCGACGAGGCGCCGTTCAACTCGCTCGCCAATATGGCGCAATGGGCCGCCGGGCTCGGCTACAAGGGCATCCAGATTCCGAGCTGGGACGGCCGGCTGTTCGATCTGAAGCAGGCGGCGGAGAGCCAGGATTATTGCGACGAGGTCGCCGGCATCTGCCGCGAGGCGGGAGTCGAGATCACCGAGCTTTCGACCCACCTCCAGGGCCAGCTCGTCGCCGTCCACCCGGCCTATGACGATCTGTTCGACGCCTTCGCCGCGCCCGAGGTGCAGGGCAAGCCGGCCGCGCGCACCGAGTGGGCGATCGACCAGGTGAAGATGGCCGCGCGCGCCAGCCGCCGGCTCGGCCTTACCGCCCATGCCACCTTCTCCGGCGCCCTCCTCTGGCAGACCGTCTACCCCTGGCCGCAGCGCCCGGCGGGCCTGGTCGAGGAAGGTTTCGCCGAGCTCGCCCGCCGCTGGAAGCCGATCCTCGACGTGTTCGAGGAGAACGGGGTCGATGCGGCCTATGAGCTCCACCCCGGCGAGGATCTGCACGACGGCGTGACCTTCGAGCGCTTCCTCGACGCGGTCGGCAACCATCCGCGCGCCAACATCCTCTACGATCCGAGCCACTTCGTCCTGCAGCAGCTCGATTATCTCGCCTTCATCGACATCTACCACGCGCGGATCAAATGCTTCCACGTCAAGGACGCCGAGTTCCGGCCGAACGGCCGGGCGGGCGTCTACGGCTCCTATTCGGACTGGGCCGAGCGGCCCGGCCGCTTCCGCTCGCTCGGTGACGGCCAGATCGACTTCAAGGCGATCTTCTCGAAGTTCACCCAATATGGCTACGAGGGCTGGGCGGTGCTCGAATGGGAATGCGCGCTGAAGCACCCGGAGCAGGGCGCCGCCGAAGGCGCCCCGTTCATCGCCGCGCACATGATCCGCAAGGCGGAGAAGGCCTTCGACGATTTCGCCGGCGCCGCGCCCGACGCCGCCCGCAACCGCAAGGTGCTGGGGCTGAGTTAATGAGCAGTCCTCCCTGTCGCCCAAGGCGATGGGGAGGGGGACCACCCGAAGGGTGGTGGAGGGGCAGGCAGCCCCTTTCCTCTACCCGGCCCCTCCACCGCGCTACGCGCGGTCCCCCTCCCCATCAGCGCTGCGCGCTGATGGGGAGGATCTATTTCTGGGAGACACGCAATGAAGGGTCCCGCAATCTTCCTCGCCCAGTTCGCGGGCGACGAGGCGCCGTTCAACTCGCTCGCCAATATGGCGCAATGGGCCGCCGGGCTCGGCTACAAGGGCATCCAGATTCCGAGCTGGGACGGCCGGCTGTTCGATCTGAAGCAGGCGGCGGAGAGCCAGGATTATTGCGACGAGGTCGCCGGCATCTGCCGCGAGGCGGGAGTCGAGATCACCGAGCTTTCGACCCACCTCCAGGGCCAGCTCGTCGCCGTCCACCCGGCCTATGACGATCTGTTCGACGCCTTCGCCGCGCCCGAGGTGCAGGGCAAGCCGGCCGCGCGCACCGAGTGGGCGATCGACCAGGTGAAGATGGCCGCGCGCGCCAGCCGCCGGCTCGGCCTTACCGCCCATGCCACCTTCTCCGGCGCCCTCCTCTGGCAGACCGTCTACCCCTGGCCGCAGCGCCCGGCGGGCCTGGTCGAGGAAGGTTTCGCCGAGCTCGCCCGCCGCTGGAAGCCGATCCTCGACGTGTTCGAGGAGAACGGGGTCGATGCGGCCTATGAGCTCCACCCCGGCGAGGATCTGCACGACGGCGTGACCTTCGAGCGCTTCCTCGACGCGGTCGGCAACCATCCGCGCGCCAACATCCTCTACGATCCGAGCCACTTCGTCCTGCAGCAGCTCGATTATCTCGCCTTCATCGACATCTACCACGCGCGGATCAAATGCTTCCACGTCAAGGACGCCGAGTTCCGGCCGAACGGCCGGGCGGGCGTCTACGGCTCCTATTCGGACTGGGCCGAGCGGCCCGGCCGCTTCCGCTCGCTCGGTGACGGCCAGATCGACTTCAAGGCGATCTTCTCGAAGTTCACCCAATATGGCTACGAGGGCTGGGCGGTGCTCGAATGGGAATGCGCGCTGAAGCACCCGGAGCAGGGCGCCGCCGAAGGCGCCCCGTTCATCGCCGCGCACATGATCCGCAAGGCGGAGAAGGCCTTCGACGATTTCGCCGGCGCCGCGCCCGACGCCGCCCGCAACCGCAAGGTGCTGGGGCTGAGTTAATGAGCAGTCCTCCCTGTCGCCCAAGGCGATGGGGAGGGGGACCACCCGAAGGGT
>NZ_SPDV01000067.1 GCF_004564275.1 Sphingomonas parva (ex Maeng et al. 2020) | reverse complement strand
TGGAACGACGCGGTCGAGTTCGACGCGACGATCGCGCCGGCCGACATCGTCGTCGAGAAGTCCTCCGACGGCAACCATCTGATCCTGAAGATCGCCGGCAGCGAAGACCGGATCACGATGGAATGGGCGGTCACCGACGCCAATTACCGGATCGATCAGGTGCGCTTCGCCGACGGGACCATCTGGACCCATGCGGACGTGCTCGCCCGCGCGGTCGCCCCGATCCCCGCCGGATCGACCTTCACCGGCACCGGTGCGGGAGAGACGATCACCGGCACCTCGCGCTCCGACCGGCTGCTCGGCGGCGGCGGCGACGACATTCTGATCGGCGACAGCGGCGGCTACTACGAAAACCTGCTCGTCAACGGCGGCTTCGAGCAATCGGGCCCGTCGCCGAGCCGGGCCTCGTGGGGCTATTCGAACCCGACCCTGCCGGGTTGGACCAAGACCAACGCATCGGCGTTCGAGCAGGTCGACAGCGGGCATCAGAGCGTCATCGCCACCGAGGGCCGCTATTGGCTCGATCTCGACGGCTCGGGCACCGACGGCAACATGGTCATCTCTCAGCAGGTGACCGGCCTCGTCGCCGGCGAGTCCCTGGTGCTGCGCTTCGACCACGCCAACCGCATGAACGCGGCGAGCGGATCGTTCGAGGTGCTGTGGAACGACCAGTTGGTGGCGAGCTACACGACCACCGGCGTCGCGATGATCGGCGAGGTGATCAACCTCGTCGCTCGCGACGGCATGAACCAGCTCACCTTCCGGGGCACCGGCACCGTGGACGGCGGCGGCGCCTCGCTCGACAACGTCCAGCTCTATCGCCCAATCCTCATCCCCGGGACGACCTCCGGCAAGGACGTGCTCGACGGCGGCGCCGGCAACGACACGCTGCTCGGCGGCGCAAACGACGACCAGCTGATCGGCGGCACCGAGAATGACCTGCTCGACGGCGGGACGGGGGACGACAATCTCTCGGGCGACGCGGGCAGCGACACGCTGATCGGCGGGCAGGGCAACGACACCCTCGCCGGCGGCGCGGGCGACGACGTCTACCGCTGGAACCTCGGCGACGGCCAGGACACGGTCAACGATGCCGGGGGAATCGACGCGATCGTGTTCGGCCCCGGGATCACCGCCGCCGACCTCGTCATCCGCCAGCAGGGCTCGACCGGCCTGGTAGTCCGAATCCGCGACACCGACGAGCGCCTGACCCTGCTCAACGCCTTCGGCACGGCCGCGAACCGGATCGAGGAATTCCGCTTCGACGACGGGAGCGTGCTCGGCGAGGCGCAGATCCTGGCGCTGTCGATGGCCTCCACCGACGGCAACGACGTGCTCTACGGGACCGGCGCGGCCGACGTGATGAGCGGCGGGCTGGGCGACGATACGATCAACGCGCTGGGCGGCGACGACCAGCTGTTCGGCAATGCCGGCGCGGACACGCTGACCGGCGACACCGGCAACGATCTCCTGGTCGGCGGCACCGGCCGCGACGCGCTGATCGGCGGCGCGGGCAACGACGTCTACAGCTTCGCCCGGGGCGACGGCGACGACACGATCACCGACACCGCCGGCATCGACCGGATCGATTTCGGCGAAGGCATCCTGCCCGGCGAGATCGAGGTCCGGCAGGTCGGCTCGACCGGGCTGATGCTCGCGATCGCGGGCAGCTCCGACCGCCTGACCATCGTCAACGCGCAGAGCGTCGCCGGCAATGCGATCGAGGAGGTCAAGTTCGCCGACGGCACGGTCTGGACGCACGCGCAGCTGATCGCGAAGGCGATGGTCTCGACCGACGGCAACGACGTGCTCTACGGCACCGGCGCGGCCGACGTCATGCACGGCGGGCTCGGCGATGACAGCCTCAATTCGCTCGGCGGCAACGACCAATTGTTCGGCGACGAAGGCAACGACAGCCTCACCGGCGATGTCGGCGACGATGTCTTGGACGGCGGCCGCGGCGGCGACAGCCTGGCCGGAGGCGGCGGCAACGACGTCTACCGTTTCGCGATCGGCGACGGCCAGGACACGATCACCGACACGG
>NZ_SPDV01000066.1 GCF_004564275.1 Sphingomonas parva (ex Maeng et al. 2020) | reverse complement strand
TCCTCGGCGAGCTCAACCAGTATCTGTCGAACGGCAAGCAGTTCGAGAGCGGCGTCACCTCGATCGTCTTCTCCGACGGCGTGGTCTGGGACCGCACCCGAATGGCCCTGGAAGTGGTCGACAAGGAGCGCGCCGCCGGCGTGTTCAACGATCCGCTGATCGGATCGGGATCGGGCGACTTCCTGTGGGGCGGGAAGGGCAACGACCTGATGAGCGGCGGCGCCGGCGGCGACGTCTACATCTTCGCGCGCGGCGACGGCCAGGACGTCATCGACGAGCGGGGCAGCTTCTCGTTCGGGCCGATCAAGGCCGGTCTCGACTTCCTCCAGTTCAAGGGCGACATCTCCGCCGACGACCTGAAGCTCACCCGGGACGGACCCAGCCCCAACCTCAAGATCACCCTGCTCAAGGTCGGGCAGGAGACGAGCGACACGATCGAGATCGTCGGACAGCTCGGCGGAATCACGCTCGGCCTCGGCGCGTTCGCCGAGCTGATGGGGAGCAGCGAGGGGCTGGACTATGTCTCGCCCAATCTGATCGAGCGCTTCATCTTCGAGGACGGCACCTCGCTCGAGTTCACCGATATCGTCGAGCGCGTGCTCGAGAACGCGAGGACCGACGGCGACGACGCCATCTACGGCCTGCTCAACGTCAACACGCTCGATGGCGGCAAGGGCAACGATTATCTGACCGGCGCCGAGGGCAGCGACACCTATGTGTTCGGCCGCGCCTACGGCAAGGACGTGATCGAGGACAACGACTTCAGCTTCAAGGCTTTCTCAGGCCCGCAGCACGACACGCTGAAGTTCATCGACGACGTCCGCTGGACCGATCTCGATTTCCTGCGCGACGGCCCGAGCGACACGCTGACCCTGCGGATCAAGGGCAGCGCTGACCAGGTCACCCTCAGGGAGTATCTGAAGGAGCTGCCGTTCATCGGCTACGTCAACCTGCTCGAGGACATCGTCTTCGGCGACGGCACCCAATGGTCCTATCTGAAGCTCCTCCAGCATTATGTCGACATCGCCAAGACCGGCGGCGACGACATCATCTACGGCTTCGAGGGGATCAGCGACTGGATCGACGGCGGCGCCGGCAACGATCGCCTGGTCGGGCAGAGCGGCAACGACGTCTACGTCTACGGACGCGGCTACGGCAACGACACGATCTACGACAGCGACGGCAGCGAGCGGCTGATCTTCGACGGGATCGCCAGCAGCGAGGTCGAATTCTCGCGCACGGCGCTCGACCTGATCATCACCGTGCGCGCCACCGGCGAGCGCGTCGTGCTCGAGAACCAATATGTCCGCGACGGCGCGCAGCACGCCGCGGTCGAATATTTCGAGTTCTCCGACCGGACCTTGCTGTTCACCGATTTCAACCCCGAAGACATCGACCTGGTCGGGACCAGCGCCGGCGAGACGATCACCGGCTCGAACTTCGCCGAGCTGCTCGACGGCCGCGGCGGCGACGACACGCTCGAAGGCGGAGACGGCGGCGACACGTACAAGTTCGACGTCGGCTACGGCCACGACGTGATCGTCGACCGCCGGATCCGGGCCTCGTGGCAGGATCGGCCGGGCATGAAGGTGCCGGTCGACGACGTGGTCAAGTTCGGCGACGACATCACCCGCAGCAACGTGGTCTTCACCAAGGACGGCAACGACCTGATCGTCTCGGTGCTGCAGCGCACCGACACGCTGCGCATCCGCGACCAGTTCCGCAGCACCGACGACGGCGTCGAGCGGTTCGAGTTCAAGGACGGCACCTTCCTCAAGATCTCCGACGTCGAGGAATTGCTGCAGATCGAGGGCGGCAATCGCGGCGACAACGTCATCGAGGGCACGCTCGACCAGCCGAACACGCTCGACGGCCGCCAGGGCGACGACGTCCTGAAGGGCGGAAATGCCGGCGACACCTACGCGTTCAGCGCCGGCTACGGCTTCGACCGGATCATCGAGAAGACCGATCGCGCGGGCGCGATCGACAAAATCGTCTTCGGCGCCTCCGTGACCCGCGACGCCCTGATCGTCCGGCGCGTGGCCGACGACCTCGTCATCGATCTCGGCAACGGCGTCGACGTGGTGACCGTCGTCGGCGGCCTCGCCGGCACGCGGATCGAGGAATTCCACTTCGCCGACGGCGTGGTGCTGAGCTTCGACCAGGTGATCGATCGCCTGCTGACCGGCACGGCCGGCGACGACCAGCTGACCGGCCTCGACGGCCGCAACGACACGATCGCCGGTGGGGCGGGATCGGACGCCGTGGCCGGCGGCCTCGGCAACGACACCTACAAATTCGGGGTCGGCGACGGCAGCGACAGCATCAGCGACAGCGGCGGCATCGACCTAATCGAGTTCGGGACCGGCCTCACCCGTGACCAGCTCCGCTTCCAGGAGGTGGACGGCGACCTGCTGATCACGCTGGTGGCGGGGTCCGACCGCCTCGTCGTGCTCGGCGGCTACAGCCAGAAGCCGGTCGAGAGCTTCCGCTTCGCGGACGGCACATTGCTCAGCATCGCCGAAATCCGGATGCTGATCCACGAGCAGCAGCCGCACGGCAGCCAGGACCGGATCGACCTGCGCGACCTCGTGCCCAATGCAGTGGTCACCGCCGGCACCGGGCATGACCGCATCATCATGGCCAATGACGGCCAGCTGATCTTCCGGCGCGGCGACGGGATCGACCGGATCGAGATGCCGTCCGGGGTGACCCGCGCGACGGTGACGCTGCAGGGCTTCATCGCCGCCGAGGCCGTCGTGCGCCTGTCCGCCCTCGACAGCAACGACCTGATCGTCGCCTTTCCGGCGACCGGGGACCAGATCGTGCTGGTCGGCGCGGCGGGCGGCGGGGCCGTTCCGGCGCTGGCGTTCGACGACGGCCAGACCTGGGACGCTGCACAGCTGATCCAGCGCTCGATCACCGACCAGGCCGGGCCGGGCGACGACATCGTGCTGGGCAGCGCCCGCGACGACGTGATCGCGGCCGGCCCGGGCCACGACCAGGTGCGCGGCGCCGGCGGCAACGACGTCTACACCTTCGCCCGCGGCGACGGCCGCGACGTGATCGACGACAGCGCCGGGACCGACACGCTGCGAGTCTCCGGCTATCGGCCGGACGAGATGCGCGTCTCGCGCGCGGCGCCCGGCCGCAACGAGCTCGTCCTCACCTTCGGCGACGGCGAGGACGAGATCGTGCTGCGCTACGACGCCAATCTGGTCGGCGTCGACGCCGTCGAGTTCGGCGACGGCACCCGCCTCAGCCGCGACGCCCTGTTCGATCTCGTCACCGGCAGCGGGAGCAGCGGCGACGACCGGCTGGTCGGCAGCGCCCGCGACGAGACCTTCACCGGCGGCGCCGGCAACGACGTCGTGATCGGCGGCGGCGGCAACGACGTCTACCGCTTCGCAAAGGGCGACGGCCAGGACAGGATCGAGAGCAGCGGGACCAGCGACGGCCGCGGCGTGCTCGAGTTCGGCGCCGGCATCGCGCTCGAGGACGTGGTCGCCCGGCGCGACGCGGACGGCAATCTGATCCTGGCGATCGCCGGGACCAATGACCGGGTCACCCTGGTCGAACCGCCGGCCGACATCGACCCGGTGATCGCGAGCATCCGCTTCGCCGACGGGCGCAGCCTGAGCTTCGCGCAGCTCGCCGCCTCGGTGCGCGAGACCGACGGCGACGATCATGTGGTGATCTCGTCGATCGCTCCCCCGGCAGGGGTGAACAGCGGCGCCGACATCTACGGCGGCTTCGGCAACGACCGGCTCGAAGGCGGCCGCGGCAACGACATCCTCACCGGCGGCCGCGGCAACGACCGGCTGGAGGGCCATAACGGCGCAGACACCTATTATTTCGAACGCGGCGACGGCCAGGACGTCATCGCCGATTACGAGGATGCGGACCGCGCGAAGATCGACCGGCTGCGGTTCGGCCCCGGCATCGCGCCCGAGGACATCCGCTTCCTCGCCATCGGACCGCGCGACCTGGTGATCGGCATCGCCGGCACCGACGATCGCGTGACCATCGCCGACATGTTCACCGAGCCGGGTTTCCCGCGCGATCACGGCATCGAGGAGATCGCCTTCGCCAACGGCACCGTCTGGTCGCTGGCGGACATCCATGCCCGCATCGGCGCGGGCACGGCCGCGGCCGACGTCATCGATCTCGGCACTTCGCTCGAGCTTTCGATCCCCCTTCAGGGCGGCAAGGGCGACGATCTGCTCGCCGGCAGCAGCGGCGACAATGTCTATCGCTTCGCGCGCGGCGACGGCCGCGACACGATCCGCGAATCCGGCAATTGGTGGTGGTCCGACGACCGGCTCGAGCTCGCCAGCGGCATCGTCCCCACCGACGTGGTGGTGACTCGGGAGGGCGACAATGTCGTGCTGCGGATCATCGGCAGCGACGATCGGATCGTCATCGAGGGCCAGGCGACCGCGTCCTACGCGCCGATCGATCGCGTCGTGTTCGCGAGCGGCGTGCAGTGGACGGCCGCGGAACTGGCCGGCAGGATCATCACCGCCGACGCCGCCGAGCGGCTGCTTCACCCGCCCGTGGCGGGCGCCGATCCGTTCACGGCGCCGCTGTTCACCTCGAGCGGCGGCTCGCCGGGCGGCAGCACCGGAGGCGGCACCGGCACCGGCGGAGGCACGGGCGGCGGGACGGGCGGAAGCACCGATCCTTCCACCGGGCCGAGGACACTGACCGGCACCGCCGGACGCGACACCTATTCGCTGTTCGTGCCGCTTGCCGGCGAGATCGGCGTCACCACGATCACCAACTTCCAGACCGGCGACTCCGGCGACATCCTCGACATCCGCCTCGCCGACGGCCTGAGCGGCGCGGTGGTGACCCGGCAGGAAGGCACCGACACCTACGTCTATTTCGCGCAGGCGGGCGTCTCACGCCTTGAGGACGCGCGGATGCTGCTGCGCCTGCAGGGTGTCACCACCGGCGCGCTGACCCTCGGCAATTTCAACGGCGCGCCGTTCCAGAGCGCCGCCAATCTGACGCTGAACGGAGACGCGGCCGCCAACACGCTGACCGGCGGCTGGGGCAACGACACGATCACCGGCGGCAACGGCAACGACACGCTGATCGGCGGCTTCGGCAACGACTGGCTGCGCGGCAGCGCCCATAACGACGTCTACAAATTCTCGCGCGGCTTCGGCCAGGACATCATTTCGGATGCCGGCTGGTCCAACGAATCGTGGAACGACGCCATCGAGTTCGACGCCACGATCGCGCCCGCCGACATCATCGTCCAGCAAGCGGCGGACCCGAACCATCTGATCCTCAAGGTCGCCGGCACCGACGACCGGATCACCATCGAGAACACGATCAGCAACGGCGACTATCGGATCGAGTTCGTTCGCTTCGCCGACGGTACCGTCTGGACCCATGCCGACCTGATCACCAGGGCGTTCGCGCCGACCGCCGGCGACGACGTGTTCCACGGCACCTACAACAACGAGACGATCTCCGGCGGCGCCGGCAACGACACGCTGTACGGCAACAATGGCGACGATGTCCTGATCGGCGGGGCGGGCGACGACTATCTGCGCGGCACAGCCCATAACGACGTCTACAAATTCTCGCGCGG
>NZ_SPDV01000065.1 GCF_004564275.1 Sphingomonas parva (ex Maeng et al. 2020) | reverse complement strand
GGGGGGGCGTCGGAAGATCCTCCCCGCTCGCGGGGAGGGTCTCCGGGCCCGGAACCCTTCTACCCTCCCCCTCGAGGGGAGGGGGACCGCGCGAAGCGCGGTGGTGGGGTGTCAGCCTCTTCGACCTACTCTGCCGGGGAGGAGACGCTGACACCCCTCCGTCGCGCTGACGCGCGCATGAGCAGGCCCGCCGTGCCCCCGGCACGGCTGCGGCTCGCGGGGCGAGCCGCACCGGCTCATCCCCTTGCAGGGGAGGATGTTCAGCGCCGGTCAATTTCGGCGGGCGCAGCGTCGGGATCGGCTTCAACGCGAGGAGAGACCGATGCGCACGATGCTGCTTGCGGCGGCCGCGATGCTGGCGGTGCTGCCGCCCTCCCCGGCGCCGGCCTGCGCCTGCGGCAAGCTCGCGCCCGGCGGCCAGCGCCTGGCGGGCGCGACCGCGATCGGCCCGGGCACGACGATCGTTCCGATCCGGCTGCGCAGCGGCGCGGCGAGCCCGACGCGGCCGGTGCTGGTGATCGAGGGCCTGGGCTACGCCCGTCCGCCCGCCGCGCTCTACAGGCTTCGGCTGCGCGGGCCCGACGGACGCACCGCGCCGCTCGGCGTGATCAATTTCTACAACGAGACCGCGCCCGACGCGCCGCACCAGCCCCGTTTCGCCTTCGACGCGGCCGATGCGCTCGACCGGATCGGCGGCGAGGCCGACGCTTTGCTGTTCGAGGCGACGAGCGGGGTCACCGGCGTGGCGCCGGATCCCGAGGCGCGGGTGCGGTTCGAGCGGCTGTCGCTCGAGCGCCGCTGAGCGGGCTCAGGCCGCCGCGGCGACCTTCTCGCCCTGGAGGATCCACTCGACCGCCGCCTTGGCGTGCAGCGCCGTGGTGTCGTAGACCGGCAGGACGTTGGCGCCCGGATCGACGAGCAGGACGAGCTCGGTGCAGCCGAGGATCACCGCCTGCTGGCGCGCCTTGCCCATCTCGGTCAGACACGTCTTGAGGCGGCGCTCGGACTGGCGCGAGATCTGGCCCCTGGCGAGCTCCTCGAAGATGATCCGGTCGATCTCCTGGGCGGTGACCGCGTCGGGCGTGGTGACGGCGATGCCCTTCGCCTCCAGCCGCTCGCGGTAGAAGGTCTCGCCCATGGTGAAGCGGGTGCCGATCAGCCCGGCGCGCTGGACTCCGTCGGCCGCCAGCCGCTCGGCGGTGACCTCGCCGATGTGGAGGATCGGCACGCGCACTGCCCTGGAAACCTGGTCGTAGGTCTTGTGCATGGTGTTGCTGGCGAGGAGGATGCCCTCGGCGCCGGCCTGCTCGAGCCGGCGGGCGGACTCCGCCATCATGTCGCCGAGCCGGCCCCATTCGCCGGCCGCCTGAAGCGCCGCGATCGGGGCGAAATCCACGCTGTCGAGCAGCAAAGGCGCCGATGCGAGCCCGCCCAGGCGGCGCGCCACGCCCTTGTTGATCTGCTCGTAATACATCGCGGTCGAGACCCAGCTCATCCCGCCAATCAAGCCCAGCTTGCGCATGTCCGCTTACCCGTCCCACCAAAGCGATCCCGCCGCGATCGGCGGCGTCCTGGGGTCCAGCGATTAACCATCTCCCCAACCCTATGATAGCGGGATATTACCTAAAGGTGCGGCGGGCTGCCGGAAAAGAACGACGCCGCGGAGAACGGGCTGCCGTGCCCATCTTCACCGGCGACGAACCCCGCTGACCTTCCAGCCTCGGCGCGGCGCGGGTGCCGTCCGTTTCACGCGAAGGGCGTGACGGGCGCCAAGGGCGCGAAGCGCCAGCCGGGCCCAATCCGGAATGCGGCTTGCTCCCGGGATCCGAAGGCGCTTCGCACCCTTGCTTCTTCCTCGCGCCCTTCGCGCGAAACGACAGGCTCTCCGCCCGGGACGACCGTCGAATTTCCGCGACGCCGCGAAGATCACGACGCCACGAAGGGAGCCGCCATTGTCCGTCATTCCGGTGCAGGCCGGATCTCAAGCCGGAAGAGACATCGGGATCGATGGCGCGCGCCAGTTGGGGTTGCGACCACTCTCGCCGAGATTCCGCCGGAATGACGGGCTGGAGCGAGCTACCCCAGGGATTTGACGAGATCGTCAAGTCAGCTAGGCTCCCCCGGAGCCTAGCCAAGAGACTTGACGAGATTGTGAAGGGGTAGCTCCCCCCGGGAGCTACCCTAAGGACTTCACAATCTCCTCGACCATCTTCTTGGCGTCGGCGAGGAGCATCATCGTGTTGTCGCGGTAGAAGAGCTCGTTGTCGACGCCGGCATAGCCCGCGCCGCCCATCGAGCGCTTGATGAACAGCACGGTCTTCGCCTTTTCGACGTCGAGCACCGGCATGCCGTAGATCGGCGAGCTCTTGTCGGTCTTGGCGGCCGGATTGGTGACGTCGTTGGCGCCGATCACGAAGGCGACGTCGCTGCGGGCGAATTCGGAATTGATGTCCTCGAGCTCGAACACCTCGTCATAGGGGACGTTGGCCTCGGCGAGCAGGACGTTCATGTGGCCGGGCATGCGGCCGGCGACCGGGTGGATCGCATATTTGACGCTCACCCCCTCCTTCTTGAGGAGGTCGCCCATCTCGCGCAAAGCGTGCTGGGCCTGGGCGACCGCCATGCCGTAGCCGGGGACGATGATCACCTGCTCGGCCTGCTTCATCAGGAAGGCGGCGTCCTCGGCCGAGCCGCGCTTGTAGGGCCGGTCGATCGCCGCCCCCGCGCCGCCCGCGACCGCGGCGTCGCCGCCGAAGCCGCCGGCGATCACCGAGAGGAAGCTGCGGTTCATCGCCCGGCACATGATGTAGGAGAGGATCGCGCCCGACGAGCCGACCAGCGCGCCGGTGATGATCATCGCGCTGTTCTGAAGGGTGAAGCCCATCGCCGCCGCCGCCCAGCCCGAATAGGAATTGAGCATCGAGACGACGACCGGCATGTCGGCGCCGCCGATCGGGATGATCAGCAGGAAGCCGATCAGGAAGGAGAGCCCGGCCACCGTCCAGAACACGAAGGGGCTCTGGTCGGTGGTGAAATAGGCGATCAGGCCGAGGATCAGCGCGATCACGCCGAGGTTGATGACGTGGCGGGCGGGCAGCAGGATCGGCTTGCCCGACATGTTGCCGTTCAACTTGAGGAAGGCGATCACCGAGCCGGAGAAGGTGATCGCGCCGATCGCCGCGCCGAGGCCCATCTCGATCCGGCTGACCGGATTGATCACGCCGTCCGCGGCGATTCCAAAAGCGTCGGGGTTGAGATAGGCGGCCGCGGCGACCAGCACCGCGGCGAGACCGACCAGGCTGTGGAAGGCGGCGACCAGCTGCGGCATCGCCGTCATCGCGATCCGCCGGGCAGTGGTGAGGCCGATCACCGCGCCGATCGCGATCGCGCCGCCGATCAGCCAGAGAGTGTTCCAGTCGATCGGCGCGTGCCATTCGATCGGGAAGTCCTCGGCCCGGGTCGGGTAATAATGGAGCAGGGTGGTGACCAGGGCGATCGCCATGCCGGCGATGCCGAAACGGTTGCCGCGGCGGCTGCTCTCCGGGCTGGAGAGGCCGCGCAGCGCGAGGATGAAGAACACGCCCGCGACCAGATAGGCGAGCGCGACCCAGGCCGGGAGGGCGGCACCGTGCATCAGTGGCTCTCCTTCCGGGCCGCGGGGATGAGCCGGTGCGGCTCGCCCCCGGCGAACCGCAGCCGCGCCGGGGGCACGGCGTGCCTGCTCATGCAGGAGCAGGTTTGCGGAGGTGTCTCAGCACGGGAGAATCCAGCCGGCCGATGATACCCCTCCGTCGGCCCTTCGGGCCGCCAACGCCCGTTCAAGGGGAGAATTGCCAGCGCATGGGCGGCCATCACCGGCGCTCCTTCTTCTTGTACATCGCCAGCATCCGCGCCGTCACCGCGAAGCCGCCGAAGATGTTGATGCTGGCCAGCACCACCGCGAGCAGGCCGAGCCACTTCGCCCCCGGCACCCCCGCAGCCGCCGCCGCGATCAGCGCGCCGACGATGATCACCGACGAGATCGCATTGGTCACCGCCATCAGCGGCGTGTGCAGCGCCGGCGTCACCGACCAGACGACGTAATAGCCGACGAAGCAGGCGAGGACGAAGATCGACAGGATGGTGATGAAGTCCACTGACTAATCTCCAGTCCGGAGGGGCGCATCAGGGGATCCTCCCCGCTTGCGGGGAGGGGGACCACGCCGCTGAGCGGCGTGGTGGAGGGGGTTCGTCGCCCGCTCGGCGATCCAAGACGTGACGCTCACCGGGTCGGCGAGAATCTCGGAGGCTGCAACGTGCAGGACCGTCATCCCTCTCTCTTCGAGGGACGCGTCGCGCAACAGGTCGCGTTCAGCGCCGGTGCCCTCGTGAGCAGCACCATCGACTTCCACGACGAGATGCGCCTGCGCGCAGTAGAAATCTGCGACATAGGGCGCCACCGCATGTTGGCGTCGAAACTTGAGACCGGCAGGTCGCTTGCGCAACTCCCGCCAGAGCAGGACCTCGGGGAGACTCATCTGCTTGCGCAGCCGACGGGCCGTGTCGACAGCCGGCCTCTGGCCAGATGAGGAGCCCCCTCCACCGCGCTTCGCGCGGTCCCCCTCCCCGCGAGCGGGGAGGATCGGCCTCTGGCCAGATGAGCCACCCCCTGCACCCCGCGGCTGCGCCGCGTGGTCCCCCTCCCCTCTGGCGGGGAGGATCCGGAGTGGCTGCGCCCTCGCCCTCACCCCTTCAGCCTTTCGCTGACGACCTGGCCGCCGCGGGTCAGGCGGACGCCCTGGACGATCTCGTCGTCGTCGGGGAGGATTACGCGGTTCGCCTCCTTGTCCCAGAAGGCGCTGAGGAAATTGTAGAGGTTGCGGGCGTAGAGGGCGGAGGCGTCGGCGGCGAGGCGGCTGGGCACGTTGCGGTGGCCGACGATGCGGACGCCGTGGCGCTCGACGATCGCGCCGGGCATTGCGCCCTCGACGTTGCCGCCCTGCTCGACGGCGAGATCGACGATCACGCTGCCCGGCCGCATCGTCGCGAGTTGGGCGTCGCTGATCAGCCGCGGCGCGGGCCGGCCGGGGATCAGGGCGGTGGTGATGACGATGTCCTGCCTGGCGATGTGGCTCGACACCAGCTCCGCCTGCGCGGCCTTATATTCGTCCGACATCTCGGTGGCGTAGCCGCCCGAGCCCTCGCCCTCGATGCCGGCGACCTTCTCGACGAAGATCGCCTTGGCGCCGAGGCTCTCGATCTGCTCCTTCGTCGCGGCGCGAACGTCGGTCGCCGAGACGATCGCGCCGAGCCGCCGGGCGGTGGCGATCGCCTGCAGGCCGGCGACGCCGACGCCCATGATGAAGACGCGCGCGGCCGGAATCGTGCCGGCGGCGGTCATCATCATCGGCAAAGCGCGGCCATATTCGGCCGCGGCGTCGAGCACCGCCTTGTAGCCGGCGAGGTTCGACTGGGAGGAGAGGATGTCCATCGACTGGGCGCGGGTGATGCGGGGGACGAACTCCATCGCCAGCGCCTCGAGCCCGGCCGCGGCATAAGCGTCGATCCGCGCGCGCTGGCGAAACGGATCGAGCGCGCCGACGACCAGCGCGCCGGGCGCCAGGCCGGCGAGCGCCTCCGGCTCCGGCCCCTGGACCGCGAGCACCGCATCGGCGCCGGCGAGCATCGCCTCGCGCGGGCCGACGGCGGCGCCGGCCGCCTCGTAATCCTGATCGGGGATCGAGGCCGACGCGCCCGCGCCGGCTTCGACATTGAGGGTGGCGCCGAGCGCCACCAGCTTCTTCACGGTCTCCGGCGTGGCGGCGACCCTTCGCTCGCCCTCAGTTGCTTCCTTGAGGACGGCGATCTTCATGAGCTTGCCTCAGTTCGCGATGATGAGGACGACCAGGGCGGTGATCACCGCAGCGGCGATCGTGCCCCATTTCAGCAGCGCCACAAAGCGGGAATATCCCTGTGCGTGAACAGCGGTTTCCTTTTCGAGGTCCAGCTCGGCGGCCATTCTTGATCCTTTGCGTGACGTGCGATTGCGTGGCGCTTCTGTAACAAGAGAGCACGGCCCGCCCAAGCCCCCAAATACGCGCGATCCCGGCGCGCGATTAATGCGACCTTTACTCCCTTTCCGTAATGGCTTGGGCTCTTGAGAAGGGGAGTCTATGCGGCCCGATCCGACGCGCTGCCTGTTGCTTATCGACGACGAGCCCGCCCAGCGACGGCTGGTGACGGCCATCGGCGCACGCGCCGGCTGGTCGGTGCGCGGGGCGCCGGACATCGAGAGCGCCGCCGCCATCCTCGCCGAGACCGAAGGGCCGCCGATCGACGCGATCCTGCTCGACCATTGGCTGCCCGGCGACGAGGGCACGCGGCTGATCGAGCAGATCCGCGCGCTGAAGCCCGAGCTGCCGCTGCTCGTCATGACCGCCCAGACCTCGGTCGCGGTGGCGGTCGAGGCGATGCGCGCCGGCGCCAACGATTTCCTCGTGAAGCCGATCGCGCCCGACCGGATGCTGAGCGCGCTCAACGCCGCTACCGACCGGCGCCAGCGCAACGGCGAGCTCCGCCCGCTGTCCGAGAAGATTTCCCAGCCGCTCGCCTTCGACGAGATCGTCGGATCGGCGCCCCAGTTCCGCGCCGCGATGGCGATCGCCGCCAAGGCGGCGCGGGCGCGCGTCTCGGTGCTGATCGAGGGCGAGAGCGGATCGGGCAAGGAAGTGATCGCCCAGGCGATCCACACCGCCTCCCCGCGCGGCCGCAAGCCGATGATCACGGTCAATTGCGGCGCGATCCCGGCCAATCTCGTCGAATCGGTGCTGTTCGGCCACGAGAAAGGCGCCTTCACCGGCGCGTTCGACCGCCACATCGGCAAGTTCGAGGACGCCGACGGATCGACCCTGTTCCTCGACGAGGTCGGCGAGCTGCCGCTCGAGACCCAGGTCAAGTTGCTGCGCGCGCTCGAGACCGGCGAGATCCAGCGGATCGGCGGCCGCACCATCCAGATGGTCGACGTGCGGATCATCGCGGCGACCAACCGCCGGCTGATCGACGAGATCGCCGCCGGCCGCTTCCGCGAGGATCTCTATTACCGGCTGAACGTCGTCCACGTCGACATTCCGCCGCTGCGCGCCCGTGCCAGCGACATTCCGCCCCTCGCCCGCCATCTGCTCGGCCGCATCGCCGAGCAGCCCGGCATGCGCCACCTGTCGATCACCGACGATGCGCTCGCCGTGCTGATGCGCTACGGCTGGCCGGGCAACGTCCGCCAGCTCCAGAACGCTCTGTTCCGCGCCGCCGTGCTGTGCGAGGGCAATGCGCTGACCGCCGCCGATTTCCCGCAGATCGCGCAGGAATCGAGCCTCAGCCGCCGCGCCGACGATTATCACGGCCGGGCGCTGAACGGCGCGTCGCAGAGCGCGGCGCTGAGCAGCGGCCCCGGCATCACCCTGTACGGCGACGACGGCAACCTGCGCTCGCTCGACGAGATCGAGGCCGACGTCATCCGCCTCGCCATCGGCCATTACCGCGGCCGGATGACCGAGGTGGCGCGCCGGCTCGGCATCGGCCGCTCGACCCTCTACCGCAAGCTCGGCGAGCTCGGCATCAGCGACGCGGCCTGAGCCTTCTGCCGTCACCCTTTCGGTGACGGCGGCGCGGCGCGGATGTCCTCCTGGAGTGCACCCCCTCGGTGAGACAAAAAGCTTAGACACAGATTGTTGTGCCTACCGCTATCGGCTGCGCCGCATGCGGCGGAGCCGATAGCAATCGATTGTCGCGTTCGAATGCCGCCGGTGACCGGTAGGCCAGGGCGGAATGCAGTCTCTGGCGGTTGTAGACCTCCTCGAGGAAGATGGCGATCCGCGCCTCGACGTCGGCCTGATCGCGATAGCAGCGGCCGTCGACCTCCTCGCGCTTCAGCGTGCGCATGAAGCTCTCCGCCATGGCGTTGTCCCACGGGCAGCCGGCGCGGCTCATGCTCGGCTGGATCCCGGCCGCGGTGAGGCGCTCGACATAGGCGGTGCAGGCATATTGGATGCCGCGGTCAGAGTGGTGCACCAGTTCGCCAGGCGCGATCGCCCGGGCGGCGAGCGCCATGTCGAGCGCCGCGAGAGCCAAGTCAGCTTTGAGATGGTCCGCCAGCGCCCAGCCCACCACGCGGCGGCTCCAGGCGTCGAGGATCACGGCGAGATAGACGAAACCCTCCGCCAGCCGCACGTAGGTGATGTCGGCCACCCACAGCTGGTTCGCGCCCGTGGGCATCATCTTGCGCGCCAGATTGGGGTAGACGCTGAAACGATGCCGGCTGTCGGTCGTCGGCGGACGGAACGTGCGCCCGGTGATGCACAGCAGATTGTCGGTCTGCCGGAGGCGCTGCACGCGCTTGTGA
>NZ_SPDV01000064.1 GCF_004564275.1 Sphingomonas parva (ex Maeng et al. 2020) | reverse complement strand
GGCGGCGGGCGCGGCCTGCCAGGCGACCTCCTGCGGCCGCTGCGCGCTGCGGTGGCCCGCCGCGTCGAGGGCATGGCGCAAGCCGCCGATGATCAGCCCGCGGATCAGCGCCGGATCGCGGAAGCGCACCTCGGTCTTCGCCGGATGGACGTTGACGTCCACCTCCTCGCCCGGGAGATCGATGAACAAGGCGACCACCGGGTGACGATCGCGGGCGAGCATGTCCTGATAGGCGCCGCGCACCGCGCCGATCAGCAGCCGGTCCTTCACCGGCCGGCCGTTGACGAACAGGAACTGATGGTCGGCGATGCCCCGATTGAACGTCGGCAGGCCGGCAACGCCGCCGAGCCGCGCCCGCCCCCGCTCGAAGTCGATCGCGACGCTGTTCTCGGCGAGCGCGCGATCGGTGAGCGCCGCGACCCGCGCCGGGCGGTCCTCGCCGGGCTGGACCGACAGCGTGCGGCGGCCGTCATGCTCCAGGGTGAAGCCGATGTCCGGCCGCGCCATGGCGAGGCGTTTCACCACATCGACGCACGCCGCATATTCCGATCGGTCCGACCGCATGAACTTGCGACGCGCCGGAACCCGCGCGAACAGATCCTCCACCAGGATCCGCGTGCCCGGCGGAAGCGCCGCTGGCCCTTCGGCGACCACCGCCCCATTGTCCACCGTGCGCGACCAGCCGTCCTTGCCGCGCACCCGGCTCTCGATCCGAAGCCGGGCGACGCTGGCGATCGACGGCAGCGCCTCGCCGCGAAAGCCGAGCGTCTCGACCTGGTCGATGTCGTCGCCAGGCAGTTTGGAGGTGGCGTGGCGCTCCAGGGCGAGCGCCATCTCCTCCGGCGCCATGCCGCAACCGTCGTCGATCACCTCGATGCGGCCGATCCCGCCGTTTCCGAGCGAAATTGCGACGCGGGACGCGCCGGCGTCGATCGCATTCTCTATAAGCTCCTTGAGCGCGCTGGCGGGCCGTTCGACGACCTCGCCAGCCGCGATTCGATTGACCAGATGCTCAGGAAGTCTGCGTATAGACATGGTTACCGCTCTAGCTTAAGCGGGCTCATCCCGCGAGCGGCTTTCACATGTCCTGTGGCGCTGGCGACGGGAGCATCTCATAGAAGCAACATTCGGGCGGGACTGGGAAAATCGGCCCCGCGGACGTCAGGAAGCGAGACCAGCCACCATGTCCCTCACGCGTTTCTTCAAGTTCCCGTCCCATGACATGGCGATCGACCTCGGCACCGCGAACACGGTCGTCTACGTCCGCGGTCGCGGCGTCGTTCTCAACGAGCCGTCGGTCGTCGCGATCGAGACGCTGAACGGCGTCAAGCGCGTCAAGGCGGTCGGTGACGACGCCAAGATGATGATGGGCAAGACGCCCGATCAGATCGAGGCCATCCGCCCGCTGCGCGACGGCGTCATCGCCGACATCGACGTCGCCGAGCAGATGATCAAGCACTTCATCCAGAAGGTCCACGGCAAGCGCCGCTTCCCGCGCTGGCCGGAGATCGTGATCTGCGTCCCGTCGGGCTCGACCTCGGTCGAGCGCCGCGCGATCCGCGACGCCGCCTCCAACGCCGGCGCCAGCCAGGTGTGGCTGATCGAGGAGCCGATGGCCGCCGCGATCGGCGCCGACATGCCGGTCACCGAGCCGATCGGATCGATGGTCGTCGACATCGGCGGCGGCACCACCGAGGTCGCCGTGCTCTCGCTGCGCGGCCTCGCCTACACCACCTCGGTGCGCGTCGGTGGCGACAAGATGGACGAGGCGATCTCCTCCTACGTCCGCCGCAACCACAATCTGCTGATCGGCGAAGCCACGGCCGAGCGGATCAAGAAGCAGGTCGGCATCGCCAAGCCGCCGGTCGATGGCGACGGTCTCACCGTCCACATCAAGGGCCGCGACCTGGTCAACGGCGTGCCGAAGGAGATCACGATCAACCAGCGCCAGATTGCCGAGGCGCTCTCCGAGCCGGTCGGGACGATCGTCGAAGGCGTGCGCATCGCGCTCGAGAACACCGCGCCGGAACTGGCCGCCGACATCGTCGACCAGGGCATCGTGCTCACCGGCGGCGGCGCCCTGCTCCAGGGCCTGGACGAGGTGCTGCGCGACGAGACCGGCCTGCCGGTCACCGTCGCCGAGGATCCGCTGACCTGCGTCGCGATCGGCACCGGCCGCGCGCTCGAGGAAGAGATCTTCCGCGGCGTCCTGCAGACCGCCTGAACGGGACCATAGATCATGGCGCCGCCATCCAACCGGCGCCCCGGTTTCTCCCGGAAGGCGCAATACGGACTGTTCCTCGGCTACGTCGTCGCCGTCGCGGGCGTGCTGTTCGCGCTGCTGCTGCTGACTCTGTCGATCGTCGACCCGCGCGGCTTCACCGCCCTGCAGGGTGCCGCGCTGGACGCGACCCGGCCGATCTCCTCGGCCGGGCGCAGCGTCGTCGGCTTCTTCGGCGGCATCGGGGACGGCATCGGCAATTACTTCAATGCCGCCGCCCAGAATGACGATCTGAAGCGCCAGCTCGCCGCCAGCAAGCGCAAGATGATCGAGGCGCGGGCCACGGAGCTCGAGAACCAGCGGCTGAAGGCGATCCTGAAGCTCGCCCAGACGGCAGAGGAGGAAGTCGCGGTCACCCGCGTCGTCGGCTCCTCGTTCGATTCGGTCCGGCGGCTGGCCACCCTCTCGGCCGGCTCGTCCTCGGGTATCCGCCCGGGCCAGCCGGTCCGCGCTCCCGAAGGGCTGATCGGCAGCGTCATCGAGACGGGCCGCTGGGCCGCGCGCGTCCTGCTCGTCAGCGACGCCGCCAGCAACGTGCCGGTGCGCCTGGTTCGCGACGGCACGCCGGCGATCGCCACCGGCCGGGGCGACGGCACGATCGATCTCAAGACGCTCGAGGTGGGCAAGAACCCGTTCCGCCGCGGCGACGTGGTCGTCACCTCCGGGGTCGGCGGCGTCTATCCGCCGAACGTCCCGGTCGCGGTCGTGCTGAGGACCGAGGGCGACAACACCATCGCCAAGCCTCTTGCCGATCCGAGCACCGTCGATTTCGCGATGGTGCTCAAGCCGTTCCAGCCGCTCGCCGACCAGCCGCTTTCTGAGGCGACCAGCTCGGCCCTGCAAGGCACGCCGCAATGAGCCGGATCGCAGGCTCGGACCGCGACGTCGCGTGGTGGAGCGCCCGGCGCCAGCTGGTGCCGGTGCTCAGCACGCTCGCGGCCGCCCTGCTCGACGCCCTGCCGATCGTCATCCAGGCGCCCCTCGTCCCCGATTTCGCCTTTCTGGTGCTGATCGCTTGGCGTCTGCTGCGCCCGGAGATGTGGCAGGCGTCGGTGGCGCTGCCGCTCGGCCTGTTCAACGATCTCGTCTCGGGCCATCCGCTCGGCCAGTCGATGGCGATCTGGACGGTCACCTTCCTGCTCCTCGACGTGATCGACAGCCGGGTCGGCTGGCGGGATTACTGGCTCGACTGGCTGTTCGCCTGCCTCGCCATCGCCGGCAACAGCGCGGCGGGCTGGTACGTCGCGCGGCTCGCCGGCGCGCCCGTCCAGTTCGAGATCCTGCTGCCGCAGCTGGCGCTGTCGGTCTTCGCCTATCCGCTGGTCGCACGGCTCGTGCTCAGCCTCGATCGCTGGCGGCTGGCGCGATGAAGCGGCGCGGCGCCCCGGTCATCACCGAGAACAGCCAGGCCTACACCTTCACGCGTCGCGCGCTGGTGCTCGGCGCGGCGCAGGGCGTGCTCGCCGCCGGCCTCGCCGCGCGGATGGGCTATATCTCGATCGCCGAGAACGAGCGCTACAACCTGCTTTCGGACGAGAACCGGATCCAGATGCGGCTGATCCCGCCGCGGCGCGGATGGATCGTCGACCGGCACGGACAGCCGATCGCCATCAACCGGTCCGACTTCCGGGTCGACATCATCCCCGACCGGCTCAAGGAGCCCGATCGCGTCCTCGGCGAGCTCGCCCGCCTTCTCCAGCTGCCGCCCGACGAGCTCGAGCGGATCCGGCACGAGCTCAAGCAGGCTGCCGGCTATCAGCCAGTGCCGGTCGCCGAGAATCTGGCGTTCGACAAATATTCGGCGGTGATGGTTCGCCTGCCGGAGCTGTCGGGGGTCGCGCCGCTCCGCGCCTTCTCGCGCTTCTATCCCGACGGCGCGGCCGTCGCACACCTGATCGGCTACGTCGGAACGCCGAACAAGAAGGAATATGAGGCCGAGAACAAGAGCCCGCTGCTGATCACGCCCGGATTCAAGATCGGCAAGGAAGGTCTTGAAAAGACCATGGAGCAGCGGCTGCGCGGCAAGCCCGGCGCGCAGCGCGTCGAGGTCACTGCGCGCGGCGCGCTGGTTCGCCAGCTGACCACCCTGCAGGACGTTTCCGGCCAGCCGCTGCCGCTCACCATCGACGGCGGCCTGCAGACCTTCGCGGCACGGCGGCTGGGCGACGAATCCGGCTCGGTGGTGGTCATCGATTGCCTGACCGGCGACATCCTCGCGCTCGCCTCGATGCCGGCCTACGACCCGAACAGCTTCACCGACGGCATCAGCCAGAACGAGTGGAAGATGCTGTCGCAGGACGAGCGCCACCCGCTGATCAACAAGGCGCTGAACGGCCTCTACCCGCCGGGCTCCACCTTCAAGCCCATGGTCGCCATGGCCCTGCTCCAGGCCGGGATCGATCCCGAGGACCGCATCCATTGTCCCGGCGGCTTCCAGCTCGGCAGCCGCTTCTTCCGCTGCCTCGGCCGCCACGGCTCGATGACCATGCACACCGCGCTGGCGCGGAGCTGCAACACCTATTTCTACGCGATGGGCCGCCGCGCCGGCATCGACGTCATCTCGGCGATGGGCAAGACGCTCGGCTTCGGCCAGAAGTTCGATCTCCCGGTCGTCTCGCAGAATTACGGGACGATGCCGAGCGCCGAGTGGAAGAAGCGCAAGTATGACGACGATTGGTCGCAGTCGGACACGCTGAACACGTCGATCGGCCAGGGCTATGTGATCGTCAATCCGCTGCAGCTGGCGGTGATGGCGTCGCGGATCGCGTCCGGGCTCAACGTCCAGCCGCGCCTGCTGCGCGAAAGGCACCCCGCCCCTGCCCCTCTGCCCTTCACCAAGGAGCATTTCGAGACGGTGCGCAGCGGCATGTGGGAGGTGGTCAACGGCGCCGGCACGGCCGGGCGCAGCCGCCTCGAGCTGCCCGGCATCGAGATGGGCGGAAAGACCGGCACCGCCCAGGTTCGCCGCATCGTCGGCACCCAGCGCGGTCAGAGCGGCGACTGGAAATATCGCGACCACGGCCTGTTCGTCTGCTTCGCGCCGACCTCGAACCCGCGCTATGCGGCCTCGGTGGTGATCGAGCACGGCATGGGCGGCGCCCGCGCCGCAGCCCCGGTCGCCAAGGACGTGCTCACCTATCTGTTCGACAAGGAGCGGGCGATGGCCTCGCTCGCGAAGTTCGAGGAGCAATGGGGCGGCACGCTCGCCCAGCGCATGGAGGCCCGGGCCCAGAAGTGGCTGGCCGAAAAGGCCGCGGAGAAGGCGCGCGCCGGCACCGCCGGCGGCGCAGCGGGAGCGGCCGGACGGTGAGAGGCGGATCGTTCGTTCCCGCGCCGGTGGCGACGCTGCCGTGGCGGATGCTGTGGATCGTGTTCGCACTCGCGGCGGCCGGGTTCCTCGGCCTCTATTCGGCCGCCGGCGGATCGCTGCTGCCCTGGGCGGCGCCGCACGCGGTGCGCTTCTTCGCCTTCCTCGGCATGGCGATCGTGATCTCGCGCGTCCGCACCGACCGCTTCCACGATCTTGCGTTCGTCGCTTATGGCGGCGGTCTCATCCTCCTCGTGCTCACGCTGATGCTCGGCGCGATCGGCGGCGGCGCGCGGTCCTGGCTGGACCTCGGCTTCGTCCGGCTGCAGCCGTCCGAGCTGATGAAGCCGATCATCGTCTTCGTGCTCGCCCGCTTCTACAGCCATGTGCCGCCCCGCGAGATCAGGCGCTGGTCCGCGATCTGGCCGGTGGCGGTGTTCCTCGGCCCGCCGCTGCTGCTGATCCTGCTGCAGCCGGATCTCGGAACCGCGATGCTGATCATCCTCAACACGATCGCGCTGATGTTCCTGGCGGGCCTGCCGCTGCGCCTGTTCATCGGCGGCGCGGTGGCGGTCGCCGCGGCGCTTCCGACGGTCTATTTCTCGCTGCTGCTGCCGCACCAGCGCGAGCGGGTGCTGATCTTCCTCAATCCGGAGGCGGATCCGCTGGGCGCCGGCTATCACCTCTCCCAGTCGAAGATCGCGATCGGATCGGGCGGCATCTTCGGCAAGGGCTATCTGAACGGCACCCAGAGCCACCTCGAATATCTTCCGGAGCAGCATACCGATTTCGTCTTCTCCGCAATCGCGGAGGACTGGGGGCTGATCGGCGGTGTCGTGCTGATCATCCTCTTCTTCCTGCTGCTGCGCTGGGGCTGGAGCGTCGCGCTGGAGGCCAAGGACCGGTTCGACCGCCTCGCCGCCTCCGGCCTCACGCTCACCATCTTCTTCTACATCGCGATCAACCTGATGATGGTGATGGGCCTGGCGCCCGTGGTCGGCATCCCGCTGCCGCTCGTCTCCTACGGCGGCTCGGCGATGCTGACGGTGATGATCTGCCTCGGCGCGCTGATGGCGATCGACCGCCGCAACCGCCTCAACCGCCGCTAGGCCAGCCTCGGCGCGGCCCTCACCGCGACTTCCAAGCACCTGAGAACGCTTGGGTATTCCAGCGCAGTCGAGGCGCTGGGAAAGATTTCATGCTGCAACTGCAAAAGGCGGTTGCAATCGCGGCGAGGGCCCAGTAGAGGCCCCTCCTGCCCGACAGGCACTGGACGCATAGCTCAGTTGGTAGAGCAGCTGACTCTTAATCAGCGGGTCCTAGGTTCGAGCCCTAGTGCGTCCACCACCCTTTTCAGAGACTTACCTGTTCCAAGCCCTTCGGACGGCGCGGCTCGCCCACCGTCCTCCCCTTTTGCTGCCGGAAGAGCTAGCTGCGAGAACCTAGACGAAGGTTCAAACATGGCGTGCACAGGCGTTTTCGCGAGGACCTTGAGCAGGGGCGTGGTGTTGGCATAGGGGCTGCGCAATGCCTTACAATGAAGCGGATACACGTGCGAACCTCATCGACCCCGCACTCGCGAAATGCGGGTGGACCGCGGATCATATTCGCCGCGAGAAGACCAAGGCGCGCGTCGAGATCGACACCATAGAAGGCAAGGCAAAGCGCCGCGGCGATGGCAGGGTGGACTATCTTCTCCGGTACCGTCTGAACCCTGGCACGCAGCCCGTGGCGCTGGCACTGATTGAAGCCAAGGCGGAGAGCAAGACGCCCGGACACGGGCTACAGCAGGCAAAGGATTATCTCGATAGACACAATGTGCCGTTCGTCTTTTCCTCCAACGGCCATCTCTTCGTCGAATACGACGACTTCACCGGTGTGACGTCGGAGCCGAAGCCCCTAACACAGTTTCCCACGCCCGAGGAGCTTCGTGCGCGATTTGAAGCTGGCAAGGGCTTCAAGCTCGACGCGCCCGAGGCGAAGCCGCTCCTCACGCCCTATCGCGGCGGTGAAGGGCAGCGGCGCTATTATCAGGATGCCGCAATCCGCGCGGTGTTCGAGAAAATGGCGAGGGGCGAGAAGCGCGCGCTGCTGACGCTCGCTACCGGCACCGGCAAGACTTTCATCGCGACCAACCTGCTCCACCGCATTGCTGAGGCGGGACAGCTTACCCGCGCGCTTTTCCTCTGCGATCGCGACGAGCTCAGAAAGCAGGGGCTGCTGGCGATGACTTCGCAATTCGGATCGGACGCCGCTGAGGTGTATCGCCGTGGCGGCCGGAACAATGCTGCCAATGCGCGAGTGCACGTCGCCACATATCAGACGCTTGGGGTGGATAGCGACGCCGACACGGCCAGCTTCCTGCGCGAGTTCTACCCTGAGAACTATTTCAGCCATATCGTCATCGACGAGTGCCATCGGTCGGCGTGGAACCAGTGGTTCCAGGTGTTGGAGCGCAATCCTGATGCTGTCCATATCGGCCTTACCGCCACCCCCCGAAAGCTCGACATCGAAGCATCCGATGATGAGGTGGAGGAGGACCGCCGCCGGATCGCCGACAACGTCGCCTATTTCGGAGAGCCGGTTTACAGCTACGACATCGCCCAAGGTATCGAGGACGGCTATCTCGCCGCCTGCGAGATCGTGCGCCGCGACGTTTTCATCGAGGAGCAGGCGCAGCACGAGGCGGTCACCGGCCTCGGGCGCCGGGAGCTGGCCGACAAGACACTGACCTACCGCCACAGCGGCGACGCGGTCGGCGCGGATTCCGCCAAGCCGCATTACGACGCGAGCCAGTTCGAATCCGAGATCACCATCCCCGAGCGCACCCGGCGAATGGCGCAAGACCTGTTCGATAACCTTCTCGCCACGGGCGGGCCGGAGCAGAAAACGATTATTTTCTGCCACCGAGACGATCACGCGGGCGAGACAGCGACGGCGCTAAACAACATTTATGCCAAATGGTGCACCGACAATGGACAGAAGCGGGTGGCGAACTTCGCCTTCAAATGTACGGCCGAGGCGGGCGGGCAGAGCCTGATCCCCGACTTCAAGGGCGCGGCGCGCAGCCATTTCATCGCATGCACCGTGGACCTGCTCACCACCGGCGTTGACGTGCCTGCTTTGAGAAACGTTGTCTTCTTCCGTTACATGAAGTCGCCAATCAGCTTCTATCAGATGCTCGGCCGAGGCACGCGCATCGACGAGACAACCGGCAAGCTTATGTTTCGCGCGTACGATTATACCGACGCCACCCGATTGCTTGGCGAGGAATTCAAGTCGCGCGCGCCCACCGTGGGCAACCCGACCAAGACGACTGTTCCCGGCGGTGACGATGGCGACGATCATGAGCCGCTGCCGACGGTGATCGTGGTCGAGGGCTTGTCAGTCCGGATCGAGGATGCCGGCCGTTACGTGCTGATGCAGCAGGATGGTCGGGATATTCGAATGCCTATAGCGGAATATAGGGAGAAGATGGCGGCGGAACTTAGGGCGGAGGCGCCCGACGCCGACGCCTTCCGACAGATCTGGATCGAGCCGCCGCGCCGGCGCACCCTGATCGACAGCCTGCTCGGCAAGGGCTTCGCGCCACGCGTCATCCAACATGTCGACGGCCTCACCGCCTATGATGAATATGACGTGCTCGCCTCCGCCGCCTATGAAGCTACGCCGCGGACTCGCGATGATCGGGCGGCGCGATTTGCCTTGGACAACGGGACCTGGCTGGGCCCTATGCCAGCGGACAGCCGCGCTGCAATCTTGGCGCTGACGCAGCAGTTCGCACGGGGCGGCACCGAGGAGCTAGAGACACGAGAGGTCCTGCAGACACCTGCCGTGGCGCGGGTCGGCGGACTTGCGGCACTCAGAAAAGTTGGGGAACCGTCGCAAGTGCTGCGGCAAACCCGTGAAAGGTTGTTTGCGGCGTGACGTCCACCAGATTCTTGACCGTCCGAGAGGTCGCTCCGCTCGTCGGTGAGACGCTTGATCCACAAAGAGCACGAAGCACAGTTTTTGCGCACTACAGCATCCCTGCCTATGACGAAGGCCGGGGACCGGTGCTCGAGCCCGGCTCAGCCATCAAGAGCAACAAGACAGGCTTCCCCCGTGGAGCGGTGCTTTTTTCGAAGCTGAACCCAAGGATATCCAGGGTCTGGCACGTCGACGATGAACAGGAGGCACGTCGCATCTGTTCGACGGAGTTCCTGCCCCTGCACCCCGACACGACCCGTTGCGATGGCCGTTATCTCGCTTGGATGCTTCGTTCGCCGGACTTTGTACGATCCATAGCCGGGCCAAGCGCCGCAACGAAAAGCAGAGAACGAGTCAAGCCGAGCGATGTACTTGGGGGTAAAATTCCGGTCCCGCTTCTTGGGGAGCAGCGCCGTATTGCAGACCTGCTAGACGCGGCAATGACGAATGTCGCACGCGCGCGGGGGGCCCTGAAGAGGCAGATTGACGATTGCGGCCGCCTTAGATTCGCGCTGACCGAAGAGGCCCTCGGCGGCCGAGCGATTGCTACCGACGACAAGAATGACCAGCCTGGTGCGGGCTGGGTGCCGCTGTCCAGCGTGGCACGTCTTGAAAGCGGCCATACGCCAAGCCGCAAGCGGCCGGAATGGTGGGGTGGCGACGTGCCTTGGCTGGCCTTACCGGACATTAGAGCGGTGGACGGCACCACGATCGGAAGGACCATCGAAAACACCAACGAACTAGGCTTGGCGAACTCCTCCGCGCGCCTACTTCCTAAGGCAACGGTTGTATTGTCGCGCACAGCATCGGTGGGATTCGTCGCTGTGATGGGCCGGCCAATGGCCACGAGCCAGGATTTCGTGAACTGGGTGCCAGGGCCGACGCTGCGATCTTGGTACTTGGCCTATGCACTGATCGGCGCACGCGACTACCTACGAGGCCTCTCGTCGGGCGCCGTGCACAAGACAATCTACATGCCGACCTTGAAGAGCCTCCATGTCCGGTTGGCTTCTCTCGAGGAGCAGGATGGGATGGTGGAGCAGATAAGGACTTCCCACTCCTTCACAGACGAAGCGCGAGCGGCCATTGAGACACAATCTGCCGACCTCGACACCCTCCCTACCTCGCTCCTTAGCGCCGCCTTCCGTGGAGAAATCTGACATGGCCCTTGATGATCCGACAATGGCGCGCGCCGATGTGAACGCCGCCGTCTGGGGTGCCTGCGACATCCTGCGTCGTTCCAACGTTGCCGGGGCTCTCCAATACGTGCCGGAGCTTTCGTGGTTGCTGTTCCTGCGGGTGCTCGATTCCCGGGAAGCGCGCGAGGCGGACGAGAGCGCGGCCTTCGGGCAGGAGTTCACGCCGTCGCTGGTCGCGCCGTACCGCTGGCAGGATTGGGCAGCTCCGGACGGGCCCAAACGCCGTGAACTGGCGGCCGGGGCGCTTGGAGCTCTCAAAGGGTTCGTCGATACCGAGCTGCTGCCGCACCTTCGCGCGCTGCGGGACGCACCGGGGGCAACGGCGCGCCAGAAGGTGATCGGCGAGATCGTGGCCTCGACCGAGCGAACCCGGGTCGATACCGACCGCAATCTAGCCGACGTGCTCGATCGCATTCACGCGCTCGACCTTGCCGGCGAGGATTATGACGACCTTTTCCCGCTGAGCCAGGTCTATGAGGGCCTGCTGCTCAAGATGGGCGAGAAGGGCAATGACGGCGGCCAGTTCTTCACGCCGCGCGACGTGATCCGCGCCGTCGTTCAGACTATCGATCCAAAGCCGGGCGAGACGGTGTACGATCCCTGCTGCGGGACGGCCGGATTCCTCATCGAGGCATTCAAGCAGATGCGCCGCAATCTGGGCGAGACCGCCACCGGCGCCGAAATCTCGGCGATGGGCGACCGACGCATCTACGGGCGCGAGAAGGAGACGCTCGTCTTCCCGATCGCGCTCGCCAACATGGTGCTGCACGGCATCGACGCCCCGAACCTCTGGCACGGGAATACGCTATCGGGCCATTCGCAGTATGAAGGGCTGTGGGAAAGCGCGCCGCCCTTGTTCGACGTGATCGTCACCAATCCGCCATTCGGTGGGCAGGAGAATGCGGACGTCCAGACCGGCTTCGCCTATCGCACCTCGGCGACGACGATATTGTTCCTGCAGCACGTGATCGATGCTCTGGCCCCGACAGGGCGATGCGGCATGGTGGTAGACGAAGGGGTGATGTTCCGTACCAACGAAAACGCGTTCGTCCAGACGAAACGAAAATTGCTCGACAGTGACGTGACCCCCAACTTTCATCCAGCCGGGACCAGAGACCGGCGGTTGTGATCGCGCATCGGCGCATGTGAAGCAACGGCCTGCACGCGTGCAGGCCGTTGC
>NZ_SPDV01000063.1 GCF_004564275.1 Sphingomonas parva (ex Maeng et al. 2020) | reverse complement strand
GCGGTGATGGCCTTCCTGCAGAAGCAGCAGCCTCGCTTCGAGGGGCGCTGATCTATTTCGCGGACACTATACCTAATTCCAGACGGCAGCCTCGTCGCGCCCTGCATTCCCGCCGAATTTAGTAAAGTGTCCCCGAAATGCCCCGCCGGAGAGACGCAGGACTTCCGCGCGGCGGTGATGGCCTTCCTGCAGAAGCAGCAGCCTCGCTTCGAGGGGCGCTGATCTATTTCGCGGACACTATACCTAATTCCAGACGGCAGCCTCGTCGCGCCCTGCATTCCCGCCGAATTTAGTAAAGTGTCCCCGAAATGCCCCGCCGGAGAGACGCAGGACTTCCGCGCGGCGGTGATGGCCTTCCTGCAGAAGCAGCAGCCTCGCTTCGAGGGGCGCTGATCTATTTCGCGGACACTATACCTAATTCCAGACGGCAGCCTCGTCGCGCCCTGCATTCCCGCCGAATTTAGTAAAGTGTCCCCGAAATGCCCCGCCGGAGAGACGCAGGACTTCCGCGCGGCGGTGATGGCCTTCCTGCAGAAGCAGCAGCCTCGCTTCGAGGGGCGCTGATCTATTTCGCGGACACTATACCTAATTCCAGACGGCAGCCTCGTCGCGCCCTGCATTCCCGCCGAATTTAGTAAAGTGTCCCCGAAATGCCCCGCCGGAGAGACGCAGGACTTCCGCGCGGCGGTGATGGCCTTCCTGCAGAAGCAGCAGCCTCGCTTCGAGGGGCGCTGATCTATTTCGCGGACACTATACCTAATTCCAGACGGCAGCCTCGTCGCGCCCTGCATTCCCGCCGAATTTAGTAAAGTGTCCCCGAAATGCCCCGCCGGAGAGACGCAGGACTTCCGCGCGGCGGTGATGGCCTTCCTGCAGAAGCAGCAGCCTCGCTTCGAGGGGCGCTGATCTATTTCGCGGACACTATACCTAATTCCAGACGGCAGCCTCGTCGCGCCCTGCATTCCCGCCGAATTTAGTAAAGTGTCCCCGAAATGCCCCGCCGGAGAGACGCAGGACTTCCGCGCGGCGGTGATGGCCTTCCTGCAGAAGCAGCAGCCTCGCTTCGAGGGGCGCTGATCTATTTCGCGGACACTATACCTAATTCCAGACGGCAGCCTCGTCGCGCCCTGCATTCCCGCCGAATTTAGTAAAGTGTCCCCGAAATGCCCCGCCGGAGAGACGCAGGACTTCCGCGCGGCGGTGATGGCCTTCCTGCAGAAGCAGCAGCCTCGCTTCGAGGGGCGCTGATCTATTTCGCGGACACTATACCTAATTCCAGACGGCAGCCTCGTCGCGCCCTGCATTCCCGCCGAATTTAGTAAAGTGTCCCCGAAATGCCCCGCCGGAGAGACGCAGGACTTCCGCGCGGCGGTGATGGCCTTCCTGCAGAAGCAGCAGCCTCGCTTCGAGGGGCGCTGATCTATTTCGCGGACACTATACCTAATTCCAGACGGCAGCCTCGTCGCGCCCTGCATTCCCGCCGAATTTAGTAAAGTGTCCCCGAAATGCCCCGCCGGAGAGACGCAGGACTTCCGCGCGGCGGTGATGGCCTTCCTGCAGAAGCAGCAGCCTCGCTTCGAGGGGCGCTGATCTATTTCGCGGACACTATACCTAATTCCAGACGGCAGCCTCGTCGCGCCCTGCATTCCCGCCGAATTTAGTAAAGTGTCCCCGAAATGCCCCGCCGGAGAGACGCAGGACTTCCGCGCGGCGGTGATGGCCTTCCTGCAGAAGCAGCAGCCCCGCTTCGAAGGGCGGTGAGTTATCTCCCTCCCCGGTACGGGGAGGAGTGAGCACGCGCATTGCCTTCGCCCTCTCCTCCCGCCTAGAGACGGCGCAAAAGGACAGGATGTATGGCGACCACGATCGAGGAACTGGAATCGCGCCGCGCGGCGGCGCAGCTGGGCGGGGGCGAGAAGAGGATCGAGGCGCAGCACGCCAAGGGCCGGCTGACCGCACGCGAGCGCCTCTCGGTGCTGCTCGATCCGGGCAGCTTCGAGGAATATGACATGTTCGTGGAGCACAATTGCTCCGATTTCGGCATGGAGACCCAGAAGGTGCCCGGCGACGGCGTGGTCACCGGCTCGGGCACGATCAACGGCCGCCTGGTCTATGCCTTTGCCCAGGACTTCACCGTCTTCGGCGGCTCGCTCAGCGAGCGCCACGCGCAGAAGATCTGCAAGATCATGGACATGGCGATGAAGGTCGGCGCGCCGGTGATCGGCCTCAACGACAGCGGCGGCGCGCGCATCCAAGAAGGCGTCGCCTCCCTCGCCGGTTATGCCGAGGTCTTCCAGCGCAACGTCCTCGCCTCGGGCGTCGTGCCGCAGATCAGCGTGATCATGGGCCCCTGCGCCGGCGGCGCGGTCTATTCGCCGGCAATGACCGACTTCATCTTCATGGTGAAGGATTCGAGCTACATGTTCGTCACCGGCCCCGACGTGGTGAAGACGGTGACCAACGAGGTGGTGACCCAGGAGGAATTGGGCGGCGCCGTCACCCACACCACCAAGTCGGGCGTCGCCGACGTCGCCTTCGAGAACGACATCGACGCTTTGCTCGCCACCCGCGACTTCTTCGATTTCCTGCCGCTCTCCAACCGCCACGAGCTGCCGCAGCGCGAGACCAACGATCCCTGGGACCGGATCGAGGACAGCCTCGATACCCTGATCCCGGACAGCGCCGCCAAGCCGTACGACATGCACGAACTGATCCGGAAGGTCGTCGACGAGGGCGATTTCTTCGAGATCCAGCCGGCCCACGCCGCCAACATCATCGTCGGCTTCGGCCGGATCGAGGGCCGCACCGTCGGCATCGTCGCCAACCAGCCGATGGTCCTCGCCGGCGTGCTCGACATCGCCAGCTCGAAGAAAGCGGGGCGCTTCGTCCGCTTCTGCGACGCCTTCGACATCCCGATCGTCACCTTCGTCGACGTGCCCGGCTTCCTCCCCGGTGTCGCCCAGGAGCATAACGGCATCATCAAGCACGGCGCGAAGCTGCTGTTCGCTTATGCCGAAGCGACCGTGCCGAAGATCACCGTCATCACCCGCAAGGCCTATGGCGGCGCCTATGACGTCATGGCCTCCAAGCATCTGCGCGGCGACCTCAATTACGCCTGGCCGACCGCCGAGATCGCGGTGATGGGCGCCAAGGGCGCGGTCGAGATCATCTTCCGCAAGGACGTGGGCGACGCGCAAAAGATCGCCGCCCGTACCGCCGAATATGAGGCGCGCTTCGCCAATCCGTTCGTCGCGGCGTCCAAGGGCTTCATCGACGAGGTGATCATGCCGCACTCGACCCGTCGTCGGATCGCGCTCGGTCTTCGCAAGCTGCGCGACAAGCAGCTCGAGAATCCGTGGAAGAAGCACGACAACATCCCGCTGTGACCAGGCGGCGGCGACGGAGGACCAGGCGATGAGCTCGCGCTACGACGCGCTCGAGAGGCTGCAGCGGCTGCGCGAGAGCGGCGCGCTGAGCGAGGCGGAGTTCGAGGCCGAAAAGCAGCGCCTGCTCGGCCACGAGGCGGCGCCGGAACCCGAAGCCGGTGCCGCCGGAGACGCGCCCGCCGCGCCGTCGCGCCGGCCGCTCTACATCATCCTCGGAATCGCCGCGCTGATCGCCGCGATCGTCGCCGGCCTGTTCCTCGGCGGCCTGGTCGGCAGGAGCGGCGACGGCGGGGAAGAGGCCAACGTCGTCGCGCCGGTCGAGGAGAATGCCGCGACCGAGGTCAATCTGGTCGAGGCGCCGCCGCCGGTCGACCTGCGCGCTCTGCCCGCCGAAGAGCAGCTCGCCCGCGCCTTCGAGGCGGCGTTCGGCAGCCGCGGCGAGGCGCTGCTCGCCGTCGAGGCGCCGCAGGACGTCGACGCGGCCGGCGGACAGGCGGAGAGCGCCTCCGAGACAGTCCGCTACACGCCCGGGCGGCTGCTCTGGCTGCCGTTCGGCCCGGTGCTGATCAGCGAAGGCCGGGCGGAAGGCGCCTCCCACGCCAGCGCCGGCCGCATCGCGGTCCATTACCTGAAGCCCGATGGCGAGAAATTTGCGGTCGAGCGCGCCTTCCCGTCGGCCGTGGTCGCCGGCTCCTCCGGCGAGGTCGCCGGGTGGAGCGTCAGCCCTCGCTTCTCGACCTGGCCAGTCATCGCGACCGAAGGCGGCGGCAGCTGGCAGGGCTGCACGACCCGGTCGCTGACGCTCACCGAGCTGCGTCCGACCGGTCCGGTCGAGCTCGTCAGCGTGCCGCTCTTCTACGATTTCCAGAGCGCCGAGCCCGGTGCGGCCCGGCTGACGATCGAGGGCAAGATCCTGAACGCGAACAAGGACGAGTCGTTCGACGTCCTTTATTCGGGCAGCCACGCCTATAGCGAGCATTACGTCCGCCAGGGCAATGCCTATGTCGTCGCGGGGGGCGGCACGCCGCGAATCCAGGGATGCTGAGCCGCGGCGAGGATCTGATCGTCGGGCTGATCGCGCTCGGCCTGGTGCCATGGATCGCCTGGACGGTGCGGCGCGGGCTGCGCGACGGCCGCCTGCCGGTCGGCCGCAGCCACCTGCTCCGCGCCGAGCGGCCCGGCGCTTTCTCCACCCTGCTCTTCCTGTTCGTCGCCGCCGCTCTGCTGATGGCGGCGATCGCGGCGGAGCTGCTCCTCAACCTCAATCTCGGGATCCGCTCATGACCCTCGGCCGCCTCAACCACGTCGGCATCGCCACCCCCTCGATCGAGCAGAGCGTCGCCCTCTATCGCGACCTGCTCGGCGCGACGCGGATCCACGCGCCGTTCGACCTCCCGCCCCAGGGCGTCAGGGTCTGCTTCGTCGACACGCCGAACAGCCAGATCGAGCTGATCGAGCCGCTCGGCGAGAACAGCCCGCTGCACGGCTTCCTCGCCCGCAACCCGGCCGGCGGTCAGCACCATGTCTGCTTCGAGGTCCCCGACATTCACCAGGCCAAGGCCGAGATGGAGGCCAAGGGCGCCAGGGTCCTCGGCGAGCCCCGCATCGGCGCCCACGGCACCCCGGTGATCTTCGTCCACCCGAAGAACATGGGCGGCGTCCTCGTCGAGCTGATGGAGACCCCCAAAGAGGCACATTGAGGGCGCCCCTCTCCCCTTCAGGGGGAAGGGGAGAGCGGAGTCTCCGCTTGCTCCTGCGCGCGCGAATGACTCCCCCTCTCCTGCTCGCTGCGCTCGCCCTCCTCTCCCCTGAAGGGGAGAGGGTCATTGAGGAGAAGCCACTGGCTCTTCGCGCGACGCGAGCGTAGTCGGGGACGCATTGAACCAGGAGCCCGTGCAGCGCCCGAACGGGCGCGCCGGACGAGACGGAAAACAGAAGAATGTCTGAACGACCGACGATCGAGAGCAACACCGGCGAGGATTCCGGCGCCGCCCCCAACGGCGGCCCCGCAGCCTCCGCCGCCCCCTCCGCCAGCCGCGCCGACTGGGATGCGGCGGCGGCGAAGGAGGTGAGAGGCAAGGACCTCGTCTGGCACACGCCCGAGGGCATCGACGTGCAGCCGCTCTACACGGCCGAGGACGTCGCGGACGTCGATCCCGGCCTGCCCGGCTTCGCGCCGTTCACCCGCGGCCCCTATGCCTCGATGTACACCGGCCGGCCGTGGACGATCCGCCAGTACGCCGGCTTCTCGACCGCCGAGGAATCGAACGCTTTCTACCGGCGCAACCTCGCCGCCGGGCAAAAGGGCCTGTCGGTCGCCTTCGATCTCGCCACCCACCGCGGCTATGACAGCGATCACCCGCGCGTCGTCGGCGACGTCGGCAAGGCGGGCGTCGCGATCGACACGGTCGACGACATGAAGATCCTGTTCGACGGCATCCCGCTCGACACGATGAGCGTGTCGATGACGATGAACGGCGCCGTCCTCCCGGTCATGGCCTTCTACATCGTCGCCGCCGAGGAGCAGGGCGTGTCCCAGGCCCAGCTCTCGGGCACGATCCAGAACGACATCCTCAAGGAGTTTGCGGTCCGCAACACCTACATCTATCCGCCGGCGCCCTCGATGCGGATCGTCGCGGACATCATCGCCTTCACCAGCGCGAACATGCCGCGCTTCAACTCGATCTCGATCAGCGGCTACCACATGCTCGAGGCCGGGGCGACGGCGGTGCAGGAGCTCGCCTTCACCCTCGCCGACGGCATGGAGTACGTCCGCGCCGCGCGGGCCAAGGGGCTCGAGGTCGACGTCTTCGCGCCACGCCTCTCCTTCTTCTTCGGCATCGGCATGAACTTCTTCATGGAGATCGCCAAGCTGCGCGCCGCGCGCACCCTGTGGCACCGGATCATGGAGGGCTTCGGCGCGAAGAGCCCGAAGTCGAAGATGCTGCGCACCCATTGCCAGACCTCGGGCGTGTCGCTGACCGAGCAGGATCCGTACAACAATGTCGTCCGCACCACGATCGAGGCGATGGCGGCGGTGCTCGGCGGCACCCAGTCGCTCCACACCAACAGCTTCGACGAGGCGATCGCGCTGCCGACCGACACCAGCGCCCGGATCGCCCGCAACACCCAGCTGATCCTCGCCGAGGAGAGCGGCATCACCAACGTCGCCGATCCGCTCGGCGGCTCCTACTTCATCGAGAGCCTGACGAAGGACCTTGCCGACCGCGCCTGGGCGCTGATCGAGGAGGTCGAGGCGATGGGCGGCATGACCGCCGCGGTCGCCGAAGGCCTGCCCAAGCGCCGGATCGAGGAGGCGTCCGCGGCCCGGGCGGCCAGCGTCGACCGCGGCGAGACGGTGATCGTCGGCGTCAACCGCTACCGCCTCCAGGACGAGCCGCCGATCGAGACGCTCGAGATCGACAATGCCCGGGTCCGCGCCGGCCAGATCGCCCGGATCGAGCGCGTGCGTGCCGGCCGCGACGAGGCGAAGGCGCAGGCGGCGCTGCAGGCGCTGCGCGACGGCGCTGCGGGCGATTCCAACCTCCTCGGCCTCGCCGTCGAGGCGGCGCGCGCCCGCGCCACATTGGGCGAGATCTCCTCGGCGCTCGAGGACGTGTTCGGCCGCTACGACACCAATCCCGAGCCGGTCAGCGGCATCTACGGCGGCGCCTACAAGGGCGATGCCCGATGGGCGCGCGCCGAGGACGGGGTTGGCGCCGTCGGCCGCCGGCTCGGCCGCAAGCCGCGCCTGCTCGTCGCCAAGATGGGCCAGGACGGCCACGACCGCGGCGCCAACCTCGTCGCCTCCGCCTTCGGCGATCTCGGCTTCGAGGTCGTCGCCGGCCCGCTCTTCCAGACGCCGGAGGAAAGCGCGAAGCTCGCGGTCGAGAAGGACGTCGACGTGGTCGGCGCCTCCTCTCTCGCCGCCGGCCACAAGACTTTGGTGCCCGAGCTGATCGCGCAGCTCCGCGCGCTCGGCCGCGCCGACATCAAGGTCGTCGTCGGCGGCGTCATCCCGCCGCGCGACTACGACATGCTGCGCGAGGCCGGCGTCCAGGCGATCTTCGGCCCCGGCACCAACCTCGTCGACGCCGCCGGGGAGGTGCTGAAGCTCCTCGGCCACAATCTCCCGCCGCTCGAGGAAGCTGCGGAGTGAGCATTCCCCGATCCTCCCTGTGGGCGAAGCCCATGGGGAGGGGGACCGCGCGAAGCGCGGTGGAGGGGCCGGAACTCGCTCAATCTCCCCGGCCCCTCCACCACCCTGCGGGTGGTCCCCCTCCCCATCAGGGCTGCGCCCTGACAGGGAGGACTGCCTTCCAGACGACCTCGATTTCCATGCCCAGGACTTCCCGATGACCCACCCCCGCACCGACTGGACCCGCGCCGAGATCGCCGCGCTGTTCGACCTCCCATTCCTCGACCTGATCTTCGAGGCGCAGGCCGTCCACCGCGCCCACCACGCGCCCAACGAGGTCCAGCTCTCCACCCTGCTGTCGATCAAGACCGGCGGCTGCCCGGAGGATTGCGGCTATTGCAGCCAGTCGGCTTTCGCGAAGTCCGGCCTCAAGGCCGAGAAACTGATGCAGGTCGACGCGGTGCTCGCCGCCGCCGCCGAGGCCAAGGCCGGAGGCTCGGGCCGCTTCTGCATGGGCGCCGCCTGGCGCGAGCCCAAGGAGCGCGACATGGACGCGCTCTGCGCCATGGTCGCCGGGGTCAAGGCGATGGGGCTCGAGACATGCATGACCCTCGGCATGCTCAGCCGCGACCAGTCCGAGCGGCTCGCCGCCGCCGGCCTCGACTATTACAACCACAATCTCGACACCTCGCCCGAACACTATGGCGAGATCATCACCACGCGGACGTACCAGGAGCGGCTCGATACGCTGGAGAACGTCCGCGCCTCCGGCATGGCGGTCTGCTGCGGCGGCATTGTCGGCATGGGCGAGACGCGCGAGGACCGCGTCGGCTTCCTCCATGCGCTCGCCACCCTCCCCGCCCATCCGGAGAGCGTGCCGATCAACGCGCTGGTGCCGGTCAAAGGCACTGCCCGCGGCGACAGCCTGCTCGCCGGCCAACACGCGAAGATCGACGACATCGAATTCGTCCGCACCGTCGCGGTTGCGCGCATCCTGATGCCGCATTCGATGGTCCGCCTCTCGGCGGGCCGGGAGAGCATGAGCGAGAGCACCCAGGCTTTGTGCTTCCTTGCCGGCGCCAATTCGATCTTCACCGGCGACAAATTGCTCACCGCCGGCAACGCCGGGGCGAACGCGGATGCGGCCCTGTTCGCCAAGCTCGGCCTCGTCGCCATGACCAGCGAGGAGCCGGCCCGGGTCGCGGCGGAGTGATTCATCCGCGGCGGCTCCTCTAAACTCCCCCTCCCTCAAAGGGAGGGGCTAGGGGTGGGTCAGCAGCAGCGGGGGCTCGATGCCCCCGGTGCTGCTCTGAGCGTGGAAGAGCTCGCTCCGCTCGAACCCACCCCCTGCCCCTCCCTTGCGGGGAGGGGGGCTGCACCGCCAAGTCTGGCGGCGGCGCGATCTTGGCGCTAGCAGGGCGCATGAGAAAAGCACGAGCCCGCGCGCGTCGGGCCCATGAGGATTCCTGAATGTTCAAGAAGATCCTGATCGCGAACCGGGGCGAGATCGCCTGCCGCGTCATCCGCACCGCGAAGAAGATGGGCATCCAGACGGTCGCGGTCTATTCCGACGCCGACGCCCGCGCGCCGCACGTCCGCATGGCCGACGAAGCGGTGCGGCTCGGCCCACCGCCGGCGAGCGAGAGCTACCTCAATGCCGAGCTGATCATCCTCGCCTGCAAGGAGACCGGCGCCGAGGCGGTGCACCCCGGTTACGGCTTCCTGTCCGAGCGCGAGAGCTTCGCCCGGGCGCTCGAGGAGGCGGGAATCGCCTTCATCGGCCCGCCGCCCAAGGCGATCGCCGCGATGGGCGACAAGATCGAATCGAAGAAGCTGGCCAAGGAAGCGGGCGTCAACGTCGTCCCCGGCTTCCTGGGCGACATCGCCACCACCGACGACGCGGTGCGGATCGCCGGCGAGATCGGCTATCCGGTGATGATGAAGGCCTCGGCCGGCGGCGGCGGCAAGGGCATGCGCCTCGCCTGGTCCGAACAGGACGTGCGCGAGGGCTTCGAGGCGACCAAGCGCGAGGGCCTCGCCAGCTTTGGCGACGACCGCGTCTTCATCGAGAAGTTCATCGAGAGCCCGCGCCACATCGAGATCCAGCTGATCGGCGACCAGCACGGCAACGTCCTCTACCTCGGCGAGCGCGAATGCTCGATCCAGCGCCGTCACCAGAAGGTGGTCGAGGAGGCGCCCTCGCCGTTCGTCACGCCCGAGATGCGCAAGGCGATGGGCGAGCAGGCCGTCGCTCTGGCCAAGGCGGTCGGCTATTTCTCCGCTGGCACGGTCGAATTGATCGTCTCGGGCGCCGATCCGACCGGCAGGAGCTTCTACTTCCTCGAAATGAACACCCGGCTCCAGGTCGAGCATCCGGTCACCGAGGAAGTGACCGGTGTCGATCTCGTCGAGCTGATGATCCGCGTCGCCGCCGGCGAGCGCCTGCCGCTCACCCAGGAGCAGGTGACGCTCACCGGCTGGGCGGTCGAGAACCGCGTCTATGCCGAGGATCCGTATCGCGGCTTCCTGCCGTCGACCGGCCGCCTCGTCCGCTACCAGCCGCCGCGCGAGACGCGCGACGAGGAGGGCGTAGTCCGCGTCGACGACGGCGTACTCGAGGGCGGCGAGGTCTCGATGTTCTACGATCCGATGATCGCCAAGCTCGTCACCTGGGCGCCGACCCGGATCGGCGCGATCGACCGCCAGGTCGAGGCGCTCGACGCCTTCCGGATCGAGGGCATCGGCCACAATGTCGATTTCCTCTCGGCGCTGATGCAGCACCCGCGCTTCCGCGAGGGGGCGATCACCACCGGCTTCATCGCCGAGGACTATCCGGAAGGCTTCGCCGGCGCGCCGGCGGACGAGAGGCTGGTCGAGGATCTCGCCGTGATCGGCGCCTTGCTCGCCATGGAGAATGATTTCCGCGCCCTCTCGATCACCGGCAAATTGGGCGGCCCGATGATGCCGGCCGAGGAGAGGATCGTGCGCGTCGGCAAGAGCGAGCACCGCGTCCGCTTCGACGGCTTCCAGGGCGGCGTCATGGCCTATGTCGACGAGGAGGAGGCGGGGCGCGAGGTGATCGCGCGCTGGGAGCCGGGCCAGCCGCTGTTCAAGGGCCGGATCGACGAGCGCAGCCGCACCGTCCAGGTCGCCCGGCGCGGCCGCCAGTGGCGCCTCACCAGCCGCGGCGCCAGTCACGTCGTCGACGCCCTCCCCGTCCACGTCGCCGCCCTGTCGCGGCACATGATCGAGAAGGTCCCGCCCGATCTCTCCAAGTTCCTCATCTGCCCGATGCCGGGCCTGCTCACCGCGCTCAACGTCCAGGCAGGCGACAGCGTCGAGGCCGGCCAGCCGCTCGCCGTCGTCGAGGCGATGAAGATGGAGAATATCCTGCGCGCCGAGAAGAGCGGCGTGGTGAAGAGCGTCAGCGCCAAGCCCGGCGAGAGCCTGGCGGTCGACGCGGTCTCCTCGAGGTCGAATAATCCCGCCCTCTCGCTCGGAGCGTGACGGGTTCACCCCTCGGCGTCCGCCTCCTCCAGCACCTGCGCCGCGAGGTCGGGGCGGCCGAGCCTGCGCAGGCCGTCGGCGATAGACCGCGCGAATTGCAGCGATCCCAGCAGCGCGTCGACCGCGGCGGGCGCCGCGTCCTCCGCCGCCAGGGCTTCGCGCCGCTCGGCGACGCGCGCCTCGTAGAGCTCGGGCAGGATCGCCGCGCGGCCCATGTCGAAGATCGTGGCGAGCTCGGCGACCTCCTCGCGCGCGAGGGCCGCGCCGAGGTCGGCGATCGCCGCGGCCGCGTCCTGGCGCCGCGCATCGACCGCCGGATGGTCCCGTTTCCACAGCCCACGGCCGAGCAGGGATTCGGCGAACGTCAGCGCGCGGTTCGGATGGCAGCGCCGCCAGTGGCGCACCGCCCGCAGCAGCTGCGCGTCGCACAGGTGGACGAGCGGCGAGGTCAGTCCGACCAGAGCCCTCGTCTCCCGTGCACCGGCGATCGCCTCCAGCGCATCGGCGAAGGCGTCCGCGCTCAGGCCGAAGCGGTCCCGCACCTTGCCGCTTGCCTCCTCGAAGGCCTCTCCGCGCCATTCGCCGTGCGACGGGAGCATGCGGGCGATGGCGACGAGGTCTTGCCGCGAGCAATCCCGCGTCCTCAGCCCGCCGACGCTCTCCCGGCCGAGCGTCGATACGCACGACAGCAGCCAGCCGATCTCCTCCAGAAGGCCGCGAAGGCTCTCGCGAACCTGCGCCGGGTCGACGGCGGCATCGTCGGCAATCGCGGGCGGGCCGCCTGATGGATCATCAGGCAGGGCGGGGTGGGGCAGCACCGATCCGTCCTCGTCGATCCGGGCGAGGCTGGCGACATAAGGCGCCAGCGCGTCGATCCGCTGGCGCAGCGCGCGATCGCCCGGCCGGCTGTCGCGGAGCTGCCGCCAGTGGCGCAACGGGTCGCGGCTCTCGGCCGGCGGCTCGGCGACCATGCCCAGCCGGTGCAGGCCGGCGAGGGCGTGGCGCAGCGCGAGCAGCAGAGCGTGGCGCGCGTTGGCGAGGATCGGCATCGCCAGCCGGCCGCGCAGGCCGTAGCGGCCTTTCTCGGCCAGGGCCGAGGCGAGCTCGATCGCCGCCTCGAGATAGGCCGAGATCGCCTGCGACGCGTCCGCGCTCGCCAGCCGCGCCCCGCCGCCGTCTTCGCATCTCGCATCGAAGAAGGGATCGGCCTGCCGATCGGCGATCCTGCTGTCCTGATTCATCGCCGCAACGTCGGGAGATTGCAGCCCCGGAACAAGGCCGCCGCTCAGGGCTGCCAGGTCACCGAGCGGAAGAAGCGGGCACGCTCGGCGGCGTGATCGTCGCCCTCGCCGTGGCGGACCGACACCGACAGCCATTTGTTGCCCACGTACATGTTGCGCGCGGTCTCGAGCTGCCCGCCGCCGCCGAAGCCGCCGTAGCGATAGACCAGCTCGGTCCCGCGCATGCCCGGCAGCGGCATCTCGGACGGCTTCAGCGCCCGCTGGCTGACGAATTCCTTGCTGACCGCGACGTCGCCGCCGCCCTTCGCCTCGGCGATGTCACCGGCGATCTTGGCGCCGGCGTCATACGGCTGATCGGCGATCACCGCCTGCAGGAAATAGAAGGCCTTGAGATCGCCCGCGCCGTCGCGCCGCGTCTCGGTCAGCTGGATTACCCGACCCTTGGCGATGTCGGTCCATTTGTCGAACCGCTCGGGCTCCCCCAGGAACTCGGCCGAGAGGCCGTTCTGCGTGTAGCGCTGCCAGCCCTGCTGGGCGGGCGCGGGTGCGACGACGGCCGCAGCGAGAATTGCGGCGACCGGCATGAACAGGCTCGATGTCTTCAAGGTCATTCCCCCTCGTTGCGGGGGCGACACTATCGCGTCGCGAGCGCTGCGCAAGTGGCCGCCTGTCGCCGCTGCTCTCGGACGGCCGGAGGCCGCGCGCGGCGACGGCCTGAAAAGACGGAGCGATCCCCGCCCTTCACAGATGCCGAACCAGCACTCCGTTGGTCTCGACCAGCGAATAGCTTTGGTAGTGATTGGTGGTCCACAGGAAGAACCCGCGCAGATATTCGTAGAGCAGCCGCGTTTGCGCGTTCGTCCCGGTCACCGGGAATTCGGCGAGCGTGCAGATGTCGTTGCCCGCATGGGCAGGCGGGGTCGAGCGCGCATAGGCCATCCAGAAGTATCCCGCCTTGCTGGTCGGCCGGATCGAGTGGAGCCCGCCGATCGCCAGCAATGTCGACGTCGTCCTTCCCTCGGCGCTGACGTAAAGCTGCTTGTTCCCATGCGCACCCATCGGCGCAGCGCGCTCCTGGATGAATTGCATCATCGACGTGGCGTCGACCTTGCCGCCGAGAACCGCTTCGGTCTTGATGGACTGGTTGGTCGCGGCGATCCTCGCGATCAGGTCTCGCGCGCCCTGCGGCAGATTGGCCGTGTCGACGCGATTGTTGACGATGATCATGACAGTGCGCTTGCCCCCTCACCGAGGCTGCCATACTATTCCTCTTGGCGGATCCCGGCAAATGCGGAGTGGTTCGAAGCGATCCGTCGCGTCACGAGTGCTTGGCTTGATCTTGGGGATTATTCGGCACGCCGATCGGGCCTCGGTCGCCGAGCCGGGGGAGACGCGACATGGCCGTGGAGCTCAATTTCAGCGGTACCAAATTCTACGTGGACGTCGACGAGGCGTCCTGGACCAAGGCCAAGCAGGCGCTCGGCGTGAACCCGCAGGCGAGCCATACCGCCGCGAAGGAATGCTGTGTCGTTTCCAAGATCATCCAGGCGTTCGGCACCAATCGGCCGCTGCTGACCTGCAGGGCCCCGACCTCGGCCGATCACGACGTCATCCTGGTGCTCAACGGGACCAACGTGACGGTCGACATCAAGGTCCTCTTCCCCGACGTCGATCTGACCGCGCGCGGCGTGTCGGCGGCGGAGGTGACGGAGGGGCTGCGCACCGAGATCGACCGCGCCTATGCCAAGGAGAAGGGGCAGGGAAACATCTGCTGTTTCGACCTCTCCTACATCGGCGACGCGGCGCGGCAGACGCTCGTCGGCGAGATCAACAATTCCTATCCGGAATGCATCACGCTCGAGTACGACATGCGCAATCTGCAGCTGCATTTCGTCTGGCCGCAGGCGCAGGGCCTCGGCGTGCGGCCGGACAAGGGTCTCTACGTCCACAAGGGCAATGCCGACAATCTCTGGTACAAGGCGACGTCGACGTTCTAGCGGGACGGACGGGGCGCGTCAGATGAGCCGAAGCCGGTGCGAGGTCCGGGCCGGCTGAACGCGGCCGGGCTTGTCCAGCCGGTCGACGCCCGCAAGGACGAGCGGGGCGAGTGGTTTCGGCGCGCCTCGGCATGACGACCACGGGAACCAGCGTGCGGCGACGACCGGAGGCGCGCGGCCACCGGCCGCATTCCGCTTCGGCGCGACGGCGACGAGCACGCCCGCGCCGGCGCCGGAATTTAGCGGGTCGTGCCGTCGTCCGCGAGAATATCGTCCAGCATCTTGCGCCTGGAAGGGCTCGACAGGCTGCCGCCCTTGTATTTCTTTCCGGTCTCCGCGAGCCCCCGGGCGACCTGCTCGGCGATGTCGAGCTGATCGGAGCTGTATTTCGCCCAGAAGTCGATGATCTCGCTTCGGCTCGGATTGTCGCCGGTCGCCTTGAACAACGCCTCGAGCGCGTTCAGCAAGTCGATCGCTCCGGGCACCGGCGGCTTGCCGCGGATCATCCGGCTCAACGCCCATTGGATGGCGCTGGTGATCAGCGACAGGCGCCGGAAGGCCTTCCAGGCCTCGACCAGCTCCCACTGGGCCGCCTCGATCTCGGACGTCGTCATCTCACGCACGCTTTTTCGGGGATATCGTGCGCCATAGCGCACCCGCATCGCCGCGAGCGCCTGCTCAGCGGTCAGAACGAGCGGCAGGTTCCTGGACCGGTCGATCGCGTCCAGCGCCGCCGAGCCGGTGCTCTTGGCAGCGTCCACGTGATCCTTTGCATCTTTGAGCTGGTCGAGGATCTGCCGTCCCGTCTCCCAGCTCTCTCGCGCCTTCTCCCAAATGTTCACGGCATCGCTCCCTTGCAAGGGACGATCAAAGTAACTCCGGGCACTGACCGAATCAAGCCAGCCGGCACTTCGCGCACGTGACTTGCTCAATAGCGGAAATGATTGGGGCATCAGGCGAGCAGGCAAATCACCGCGCTGGCATTTTCCGGGATATAGGGTGTCGGACTATTTGGACGCAAAGTGCGCCCGCTACGCAGATTTCCAGGAAGCGCGCCTCCGCCGGTCCCGCCGATGGCGCGGCCGGTTACGCCCGTCACATCGTCCTGAACAGCGCCCGCATCCGCGCCCAGCCGCGCTCGGCGGCGGCGCGGTCGTAGACGTCGCTGTCGATCGTCATCCAGCCATGGTCGGCCGGATAGACCTCGATCTCGGCCGGGCGCCCGGCCGCCGCCGCCGCCGCGCGCAGCACCTCCTTCTCGCCCGGGTCCTTGGCGTCGTCGTTGCGGCCGATCGCGAACAGGTATTGCGCCTTCGTCCGGCCGAGCAGCCGGTGCGGGCTCTGCGGATCGTCGGGCACGACCAGCCGCCAGCCGTGGAACGAGGCCGCCGCGTGCACCCGCTCCGGCACCGCCGCCGCCGCCCACACAGTATAGGCGCCGCCGAGGCAATAACCGTGGGTGCCGACGCCCCTCTTGGTGTCGACCTCCGGCCGCCCGTCGAGCCAGGCGATCGCCGCCGCCGCGTCACGGCCTATCGCCGCGGCATCGAGCTTCGCCCGCCACGCCTCGGAGCGCCTGAACCCGTCCTGGGCGGCGAAATCGGCGAGGTCGCGGAAGCGAGGCGCCGGCGCCTCGCGATAATAAGTGTCGGCGACGAGCACGGAATAGCCGTCGCCCGCCAGCCGCCGCGCCATCACCTGATAGGCGTCGCGCAGCCCGGCGATGTCCGGCCAGGTCAGGATCGCCGGGTGCCGCCCCCGCGCCGGAGCGACGAAGAAGGCGTCCATCGTCCCGTCCGGCGTCGCCAGCCGCACCCTTTCCTCGGAAAGCGCCGCCGCGCTGCCGCCGGCCGAGCGACCGCTGCAGGCGGCCAGCGAGGCGAGCGCGCCCAGCGCGAGCTCGCGCCGGTTCACCGCCCAGTCGAAGCCGGCGGCGATGGTGTCACGTTCGCACATGGGAGGCTCCTCGGATGCGGGGTTGCGACCCATGTTTAGCGCGGAAGCGGCGAGTGCTCCACGGCGCGGTTCCCAGCCGCCGTCAGGGTGTCGAGACGTGCGCCAGGATCTCGGCCGCGAGCGGACCTTCCGCCTCGAAGCGACGTGCGAGAAAGCGGACATTGGCAAGAGACCAGCGCGTACTTTCGGGAACGCCCCTTTGCCGACATTGCCGCAACCGCTAGGTTCAAGTGCATGGCTTCGGTCTTTGACGGTCAGCGCCGACCCACGACGATGCTCTTGAGCGGGATGGCCATGCTGCTCGCAGCGTGCTCCGAGCCGCCTCACTCGAGCTCCCTCCCCAGCGCCTCGGACGTGCTGGCCGAAAGTTGCGCATGCAAAGAGGATGCGGACTGCCCTCAGGTCGAGGCCACCGGTTATCGGCCGGAGCTGAGGCAGGTATCGTGCGCGTGGAAGAGATCGGGTCGCACTGCAGATTGCCTCTATGCCGTTCGCTTCATGATGCCGAACGGGGAAGTGGCGTCGGAGGGCTGGACGATGCGCCGGGTGACCTTGCGCCCTTCCCGATTAGGGGGATGGTGCGCTCCAGACCGCCGTCCGCCCGAAGGGTCTTGAAAGCAGGGGCAAATGTCTCTCTTTCAGCCGCTCGGCGCTGCGCCGGCCGCGCGGCCGATCGCGGCGGAAAAGCACATTTTCGGCTGCGCTGAGGTTGTAGGGCCGGCTGCGAATTCGTGGAGGGGCTGGGGGTGGTTCTTCTTAGCCTTCTCTGGCGCTGAGGCAGCGCAGGAGGAAGAAGAGCCACCCCCCACCCCCTCCAGCAAGTGCTGGATGGGGAGCAATGTCCGCTCGGGGTCGGTGCCGGACGATCGCGGCTCAAATCGTCGAAGGTCATCTGTGGACGCCCCTTCGGATGCAAGCGGTAAATCGGGGTAACGTTGGCACGTAGTCGGTTGCTGTCATCTGTCCGGCCTCGATGAGCAGCGCCATAGCTGCGGGCCAGTATGGGAGTTCGCGGACCGGATCCATTTCAGCTTTGCGCGCTTGGGTGGCGCTCTGACTTTCACTGGTTCTTCCAGCCCCGTCTCATCGACCGTTGTGCCATACCCTCCTTCGATCCGCCTACGTCCCCGACGCCTCTGGCTGCCGCCGCGACTTTACGCCGCGACTGCCGCCGGAGCTCTGTAGTCCTCCTTTTTCGTCAGCAGCGCCCAGGCCATGCGCGCCATCTTGTTGGCGAGCGCGACCGTGACGAGCATGCGTGGTTTGCGCGCAAGCATTCGCTCCAGCCACGAGCCTGCTGGCGCACCGTGGCGACATGCTCTCCGGACCATTGAGCTGCCGCCGATAATGAGCAATCGGCGGATGGTGCGCTCTCCCATCTTCGAGATGCTGCCCAGCCGCTGCTTGCCGCCTG
>NZ_SPDV01000062.1 GCF_004564275.1 Sphingomonas parva (ex Maeng et al. 2020) | reverse complement strand
GAGGGGGACCATGCGAAGCATGGTGGAGGGGGCCCATTGCAGGTCGCTTCGGCTATAACTCGGACGCTGGCGTGGACCCGCCCCTGGGCCGGTGTGGATGGAGGCCCCCCTCCACCACCGCCTTCGGCGACGGTCCCCCTCGTTCCTCCCTGTCCGCGCAGCGGATGGGGAGGGGGACCATGCGAAGCATGGTGGAGGGGCCGAGCAGAATTGCAGACGCTCGGCCCCTCCACCGCACTGCGTGCGGTCCCCCTCCCCACGCGCTTCGCGCGCTGGGAGGATTGGTGACAACCCCATCACGCCTCCCCCCGCCCGACGATCACCACCGCCGCCCGGTCCGCGACCTCGATCTCCTCGCCCACCGCGCGCTCCGCCCCCTCCGGATCGGCGCTGTCGACGACCAGCCGCCGCGCCAGCGCCGGCCCGGCCAGTCGGAAGGTCAGGGGCACGTGGCTGCCGTTGACCAAAAGGTCGACCGTCTCGATCCCCCCGTCCGCGGTCCGCCGCGCCCGCCGCATCACCAGCGCGCGGCCTTCCGGATTTTCCCAGTCGCCGTTCGACAGGCGGTTGCCCGCCTCGTCATACCATTCGATGTCGCCGAGCCCTTCGGCCACCTCTTCCTGGCCGTAGAGGAAACGCTCCGAGCGGATCAAAGGAGTGTCCCGCCGAAGCTTCGTCAGCCGCGCGACGAAGTCGGTCAGCGCCTCGCCCTCGTCGCTCCGCGCCCGCGCCCAGTCGATCCAGGAGATCGCATTGTCCTGGGCATAGGCATTGTTGTTGCCGCCCTGCGTCCGGCCGAACTCGTCGCCGGCGAGCAGCATCGGCGTGCCCAAGGAGGCGAACAAAGTGACCAGCATCGAGCGCCGCACCCGCCCGCGCACGTCGTTGACGCCCGCGTCCTCGGTCTCGCCTTCGGCGCCCCAGTTGCAGCTCTGGTTGTCCGAATGGCCGTCGCGATTGTCCTCGCCATTCGCCTCGTTGTGGCGCTGCTCGTAGGCGGTGAGGTCGTGGAGGGTGTAGCCGTCGTGGCTGGCGACGAAATTGACGCTCGCCCAGGGCCGCCGCGCCCGCCGGTCGAACAGGTCGCCCGATCCGGCGATCCGCGCCGCGAACTCGGGCCGCATCCCGGCGTCGCCCTTCCAGAAGCGGCGGGTCGCGTCGCGGTACTTGTCGTTCCATTCGGCGAAGCCGGGCGGGTGGTTGCCGAGCTGGTAGCCGCCCGGGCCGATGTCCCACGGCTCGAAGATCAGCTTCAAGCGCCCGAGCAAAGGGTCCTGGCGCATCACGTCGAACATCGAGGCGCCGGGATCGAAGCCGCCGTCGGGCCCGTCGCGCCCCAGGATCGACCCGAGGTCGAAGCGGAAGCCGTCGACCCGGAAGCTCTCCGCCCAGTAGCGCAGCGAATCCGCGACCATCTGCACCACCCGCGCCGAGCCGAAGTTGAGCGTGTTCCCCGTCCCGGTGTCGTTGACGCAGTAGCGCGGATTGTCGCGCTGCAGCCGGTAATAGGTCGCGTTGTCGAGGCCCCGCAGGCTCATCGTCTGGCCGAGCTCGGAGCCTTCGGCGGTGTGGTTGTAGACCACGTCGAGGATCACCTCGATCCCCGCGGCGTGCAGCCGCCGGATGGCGATGCGCAGATCGTCGTGCGTCTCGCGGCCCGGCGCGGCGTAGAGCGGCTCGGGCGCGAAGAAGGCGAGGCTGTTGTAGCCCCAGTAATTGGTCAGCCCCTTCTCGACCAGGAAGCGGTCCTTGACGAAAGCGTGGATCGGCATCAGCTCGAGCGCGGTGACGCCGATCCGCTGCAAATGCTCGATCACCCGCGGATGGGCGAGCGCGGCGAAGGTGCCGCGCTCCTCGGGCGGCACGTCTTCTAAAAGACGGGTCAGGCCGCGGACGTGCGCCTCGTAGATCACCGTCTCGCTCCACGGCGTGTTCGGCCGGACGTCGCCGGTCCAGTCGAAGGCGTCGGCGGTGACCACCCCCTTCGGCATCGCCGCGGCGCTGTCGCGCGTGTCGAACGACAGATCGGCGCGCGGCGAGCGGACGCGATAGCCGTGCAGCGCGTCGGTCCACTTCACCTGGCCGTGCAGCCTTTTGGCATCAGGATCGAGCAGCAATTTGTGCGGGTTGAAGCGGTGCCCCTGCTCGGGCGCATAGGGCCCGTGCGCGCGGAAGCCGTAGAGCAGCCCCGGCCGCGCCTCGGGCAGGTAGCCGTGGAACACCTCGTCGGTGACCTCGGGCAGCGCCAGGCGCGCCAGCTCGCGCTTCCCCGACGGATCGAACAGGCAGAGCTCGATCCGGTCGGCATGGGCGGAAAAGACGGCGAAATTGACGCCGAGGCCGTCGAACGTGGCGCCCAGCGGATAAGGAGAACCGCTCTCGAGGCGGTCCGGCAGACGGTTCAAGGGGGATCCTTCGGGCTGGTGAGACTAGAGCAAGGCATTGAAACGGAACGCGGAAGCGACCCGCCCGGCGGAAGGGATCGAAGGAGCGGCAAGGCTCGGGGGGAGCCTTGCGTTCCTTCGACCGGGCACAGGGGTCGCGGGGGCCGAACGGAAGAAGAAGCTGGGGGTTCCACGCCTCCCATTCCTCCCCAGCTTGCTGGGGGATGCGCCGGTGAGGCTCGCCCCGCGAGCCTCAGCCGTGCCGGGGGCACGGCGTGCCTGCGCATGACCGCCGCCGTGGAGCGGCGTGGTGGAGGGGCTTCACCGCCGCCTACGCCAATTCCTCCCCGGTACGGGGAATGCGCAGGTGAGGCTCGCCTCGCCATACGGACGCTCCCGCGCCCCGCTTCACACCCCCGCGAACCGCGCCTCGCCGTCGTGCAGGAAGCACGCCCGGGTGAACAGCCCGAGATCCACCGGATTGGGCAGCCGCACATCGCCCAGCTCCGGAAACCGCCGCCCGCTCGTCGCGAACGTCCGATCGATCTGCGAAAGCGCGACGACGATCGCCCCCGTGGCGCCGGCGAAGGCGCGCAGCGCCCGCACCTGCTCGGCGAGCGGCGGGTTGGAGCGCCGCTGGTCGAGCAATTGCAGATAGTCGATCACCGCCACCGCGCCGCCCCCCGAGCCCGCGCCTGCGCCGCCGAGCCGCGCGATGACGTGCTCGGCCGAGATCGCGTCGGACGTGTCGACGATCACCGGGCTCCCGTCCGGCTCGGCGCCGAGCGCGCGCAGCCGCGCGCGCACCAAGGCCTCGTCGTCCTCGAGGGTGAAGAAGAAGGCCGGCCGCCCCGCCCGCCCCGCCGCGGCGGCGAGCTCCAGCCCCATCAAAGTCTTGCCATGCCCCGGCCGCCCGCCGAGCAGCACCAGGTCGCCCGGCGCGAGCGCGGCGAGCAGGGCGCGGCCGCCATCGCCCGCCGCCGCGGCGGCCGCCGACGCCGACGCCGCAAGATGGCTCCACGCCCGGAAGCCCTCCCCGCGGGCGACCCGGTCGAGCGCGACGTGGAGAGGAACGCCGTCGGCGCGCGCGAGCAGCCGCGCCTGGCGCTTGAGACGAAAGATTGGAGCAGACAGCCGCATGGGAACCTCCTCAGTCGGGCGTGTGTCCGCAGTCCCACCTTGTGCGCATGCCCGAACGGGATGGTCCGAAGAACGAGGCGCCCCGCATGTCTGATGCTTCCCCGACGGTGGGAGGAGGCACGGGCCGTACCTTGGGGGGGAGGATAGCGGCGCGGCGGGCGGGGGACAAGGTGGCGGGCGGAGCTCCCGTCTCGGCGTCGCGAGACGCCGGGTTCATAGGAGTCCCCAAGACCGATACGCGATCGGGACGGCGACGGACGTGTCACGCCCCTCGCCGTCGTCCGGTCTCTCACGTCAGGTTCTTGACGAGATTGTAGAGGTTGATCAGCCCCTGACCGAAATAGGGTGAGTACATCGTATTGGGGTTGCTGTTGTAGCGGAAGCTGTTGAGGCCGTTGGCGTAGACCTGGCCGCCCTTCACCACCGCCCAGGGCCCACCGCTGCAGCCCCCGGTCATATTGTTGTGCATCTGGATCGGGTTGCTGCCGTTGATATAGGCGCCGACCGACTGCCACATCTCCTGCCCGTTGAACGGCGGTGCGGCCGGGTATCCGATCGATGTATAAGGTCCCTGGTTCGGCGGATAATTGGCCATCCAGCCGAGCGTGCCGGTGGTCGGGCCGATCGCCCGGTCGACCTCGAAGACGCCCATGTCGTAGCGGAAGTCGCGATCGCGGGTCCAACCGATCAGCGAATGCATGCGCGTCGCCGCCCAGCGCCCGACCGGTTCGGCGCCCTGGTGATATTGCGGGACAAACAGCACGGTCCTCGCCCAGCCGCCGGTATCACGATCGAAGATGCAATGGCCGGCCGTGAACACCGCGCGCCGCGCGATCGACCAAGCGCTGCCGACATAGTTCGAATTGCCGAAGCGCATGAACAGCTTGCCGACCGTGCAATAGGGCAGGATGCGGCGGTTCGGGACCTTGGTCGTGGTGTAGGAGGCGAGATCGACCTCGTCGTCGCCGAACCCGGCAAACGCGCCGCCGTCCTCCGGAGCGGCCGACGGCTGGTCGGCCCGTTCTCCCTCCGGCTCGGGGGATTCCTCCTCCATCTGGCGGCGTGCGTCGTCGCTAATTTCGACGGGGACCGGCTGGGCCTCGGCCATTCGCTGCTCGGTCCAATAATCCGCCGCCTCCGCCATCGCGGTACGCGCGTCCTCGGTCACCAGCGAATGGGACTGGACCTCATTGCGGTCATTCCGGCTTGCCATTTTTGTTGCCTTTCTCTCTGTCGTTACGATCGAGAGAGATCGGCCTCGCCTTTTTCATTTCCTCCTCGGTCCAGAAGTCCGATGCGGCGGCGAGCGCATCACCCTGGATTTCGCCGCTCGACGCAACGTCCTCAGGACGGGTGGGGCGCTTCTTTCTCGCCATGACGGGCTCCTGACGGGAGGTGCAAAGCCGATCTCGCGCACATCAAGCACCGGAGAGCAAGCCGATGGACGCAAGCGCCGTCGCGGGCCAGCTCTCCTGCGCAGGAGTTGGCAGAGGCGCACCGCCGATGCGCGTGACGGGCGTCACGGGGTGCAGAAAACGCGGGTGGGCCGCTGAGCCGATCAGGACGGTGGCCAGGCCGCACCTTAGGCCCGATCTGGCAGCGCCAGCCGCGTCAGAGGGCGCTTGCCCAGCAGATCAAGTAGACAGAACTCAATTCAATCGGCACAGGCGGAAACGACGGCGAGGGCGGTCCCGCGGCGGTGAAACGCCGCACGCGGCGGAGAACGAACCCAGCCTGTCCCCGGCACGCCGCGCAGGACCGCGCGCGCCACTGCGCAAACCCAAGAGTCTGCCCTCTTGCGCAGGTGCCCGGCACAAGGCAGCCTCTCCCGGTACGCCCGAAACAGGGACAATCGAGTCGGGCGCGCACAGGGGGGATTACATGAAAGGCAGAATTCTGTCGGCCGTTCTGGTCGCATCCGCGTCGCCCGCGCTCGCCCAGCAGGCGCCAATTGTCGTCATCCCGGAGGCGGCGCAGCAGGCCGTACTCCGCCAGGGCACGGAGGTGCGGATGGAGACGCTGGTCGAGCTCAACTCGAAGCGCAGCCGCGTCGGCGATCGCGTCGATCTTGAGGTCGCCGAGCCGGTGAGCCTGAACGGCCAGATCGTCATACCGGCCGGCACCCGCGGCACCGGCGAGATCACCCGACGCAAGGGTAAGGGCATGTGGGGCAAGTCCGGCAAGCTCGAGTTCCGCCCGCTCTACATCCGCTTGGGCGAGCGCCAGCTGCGCGTCTCGAGCCCGGCCACCACCCGCGACAAGGGCAAGGCCGGCACCGCCGGCGTCGTCGCCGCGGTCGCCTTCCTGCCGGTCGCCGGGTTCTTCGTGACCGGCACCTCGGCCCGGATCCCGGCGCGCACCGGGATTACTGTCCAGCTGGACGAGGACCTGCCCGTGGTGTTCGCCGCGCCCGCCGCGCCAGCGCCGTATGTGGTGCAGGCGGCGGCTCCTACGGCGGCGCCTGTTGCGACCGCATCACCGGCGACGCAGCCGGTTTCGAGTGGGTCGGGCACTAGCAGTCCCCAGAACTGACTCTCCAGGCGAAATCAATCGCTGGGTGGCACTTGGAGATCAGACCGTAGTCGAGAGCGCTGCGGGAACGTAGCCGCAGCGAGCGGATCGCGAATGGTGTCCGCTCGCGCGATAAGCGCAGCGGACGCCGCCCAATGCGCGCCAGCAGGGCCGCCGCCAGGCCGCGGCGTTGCGAGCGCGACGCGGCGGGCGGTTCCCACCACGACCCGCCACGCCAGCACCGCGAACCTCATCAGACGGGCGCCGCTTTGGGCGGGCACGCCTGCACATAATATGCTGCTCGAGTTGATCGCCGTCGGCAAGGATCAGGTCCTCCTCCGCTGCCCTTGAACGGCCGGGCAAAATTTTTATTCTAGCGGCGCTCCCCTGCGCTACGCAGACGCCGCCCCAAGCCTTTGCTATTGTTTAAAACAATGCTTTCGATGCCAGTCGATAAACTGCGGATGCGGCCGGTCGGCAGGTCGCGCTGGTAAAAGCAAGCGCCCGCTCGGATTGATAACACCGCGAATGCTGTCCGGATCGTTCGCTTGACGCGAAACTAATATCTGCATGTCCTCATCTAGTCCGATCAATCCGCGATCGAACATCCAGTGCGCGGTTCCGGAGAGTGCAAGCCCATTGCTGACGATGTCCGGACCATTCGCCTCCACCGGCTGAATGTGGGCCGCCTCCACCTCGGCACGGCCGCCGCCGTTGATCAACTTCAGCCCAGTCACGGCGCAGCGCTCGTCGTATGCGCGAAGCACAACGCGTCGAAACACGCGGTCGCGGACCACCCGGGATACGATCATCGCGACGCGCTCGCGCGCTTCCTCGGTCACGAAGGGCGCGTGTGCTTCGCGAACGAGTTGCTCAGCTTCCGGCACATCCACGCGGGGTAGCAACGGGTTCCCTTCGGCCAGCCCCGCTTCGATGATCCGGTTGAAGTCGCTCGCCGACAGCCCACGGACCGCCGCTTGCGCCCGCCCTGAGATCGCACCCGCTTCGTTCAGCAGCCCGCTTTCGATGACAGAGCCCTGGGCATCGGTGAAGTGCACCGGACTGGCAAAATCAAGATAGCTCCCGGGCTGAATCAGCGCGAGGTACATGCCCGGCGCAGACGGATCCGGGATGATCCGCTCCACCTTTGCCACCGCGAAATAGCCGCGCGTGGCCGGCACCTTTCGCGGCTCGTAATAGATGATCCAATCGCCGACGAAGGGCTGCGCACGCGAGAGGTATTGCCGCGGGAACTGGTACTGCTCGGCAGGCGTGTCCTCGTAGATTGAGTCGTGCCGATGGACGAAGACGCCGAAGGCCATGATCCCACTCCCCCACGGTTCTGAGCCGACCTCCCCGTCGGCACGGCTCATAGGGCCCGAGCTTAGCACGAATTGTGCGGTTCGCTAGATATGCGGCGAGCACGGCTGCCGCCACCATCCCCATTGTACCGTCCCCACTCCCCTGCCATCCTCCTCCCCACCGCTTCCGCACCTCCGGAGCCCGATGCCCCCCTTCGCCCTCCTCCTGCTCCTCGCCGCCGCGCCCAAGCCGCCGCCGACGCCCGAGGACCCGCTCCGCTGCGGCACCGCGCCCGGCATCGCCCAGTATCTCGAGATCGCCCCGACCATCGCCCGGCAGGGCGCGCGGCTCGCGATCACGCCGAAGCAGCATCGCGGCTACATGGGCAGCTACGACGTGCCGCTCGACTGCACGTCGGACTGGACGCTGTCCGACAGGAAGCTGGCGAAGCTCAGCAAGGACCGGCGCACCCTCACCATCAGGCCCGACGCCGCTCCCGGCGCCGTCCTGACGATCGCCTACAAGGTCCGCGGGCAGCCGGTGAGGGCGCAGGTCACCATCGTCGGCCGGGACCAGGTCGTGCTCGCCGGCACGCGCGGCCAGGTCGAGACGCGCGGCTGCGAGCGCCACGCGCCGGTGCGCGAGCTCGTCTTCACCACGGAAGGGCGCTTCTCGGTCACCTTCACGCCGTTCGAGACCTATAACGATTACTGGGGTGGCTACACCTTCGATCCGGCGACCGGCGCGATCGCCTTCACCGTCACCGGTGGCAACTACCGCCCGCCCGCGCTCGATCTCGAAGGCAGGGCCAGCCTCGATCCGGCCGGCAGCCTGGTGCTCGAGGGCGTCTATCTCGGCGACCGCTCCGGCAGCCCCGCTCCGGTCCCCGCGAAGGACGCCTGCACCTACGTCTTCCGTTGAAAGAGACAAGAAACCGCGCAGCGTATCCCACCTCCTCATACCGGCGTAGGCCAGTATCTCAGGTCGCTAAGGGCACCGCCCCAATGGGCGCGCTCCAGCAGCGCTCAGGCTAATCGCCCGGAGATCATGATGGGGCTCCGCTGGCCCCCGGCCAGCGGGATGGGGGGTCCCATCACTTTCACCGGGACGACGAGCAACGGATGCCGCTCGCTGCAGTCTCTCTCATCCTGCGCCGCCGCGCACTGAAGCCGATGGGCTGAAACCCTTCGCGCCCTTCGTGTCCTTCGTGGCTTCGTGTGCAAAGAACGATGGCGGAGCCAAATTCCGCCCTCCGCGATACCGACGCAGCGGCGCGCGCCGGATACTTCGCCGCCACCCCCCACTGGCGCCGCCCCGCCGAACCCGCCATAGCGCCTCCCATGGCCACCGAACCCCGCGCCCCCCGCCTCGCCGTCCTGATCGACGCCGACAACGCCTCGCCCCGCATCGCCCGCGGGCTGTTCGAGGAGATCGCGCGGATCGGCGAGGCCTCGGTGCGCCGCATCTACGGCGATTTCTCCTCCACCCGGCTCAAGTCCTGGACCGACCTCCTCCAGCAATATGCCATCCAGGCCCAGCAGAGCTTCGCCTACACCTCGGGCAAGAACGCGTCGGACATCGCGCTCGTCATCGATGCGATGGACCTCCTCCACTCGGGCCGCTTCGACGGCTTCTGCCTGGTCTCGTCGGACAGCGATTTCACCCGCCTCGCCGCGCGCATCCGCGAGCAGGGCGTCGACGTCTACGGCTTCGGCGAGCAGAAGACTCCGGAGAGCTTCCGCCAGGCCTGCAAGCGCTTCATCTACACCGAGAACCTGCTGCCCGAGGCGCCGGCCGCCGACGATCCGGCCGACGATCGCCCGCAGTCGGTCACCCGGCCGGCCGCGATGGCGGTGCCGATGATCCGCAACGCGGTCACCCAGCTCGAGGGAGAGGACGGCTGGGTCGCGCTCGGGCCGGTCGGCCAGCGCCTCGCCACCCTCTTCCCCGATTTCGATCCGCGCACCTTCGGCCACGCCAAGTTGCGCGACCTGGTCGAGAAGACCGGCGCCTTCGAGGTCCGCCGCACCGGCGAATTCGGAGTCCACGTCCGGGTCAAGCCAGAGGCGCCGCGCAAGCGCCGCTGATCGTTCCGATCCGGAGCCGTCTCCCCCAGCCCGACAAGGGTGCCTTTACCCGCGCCCGCCATCCTCCCCCGATGAGCTTCAGGAAGGACTTCCGGGCGCCGCCCGTCCGGCTCGGCCCGCATTATTGCGCGAAGCGCCGCCGCCGCGCCGGCAATCTGGCGATGCAGGTCCTCGCCACCGCCGCGCTCGGCGGCCTCCTCGCCGGCCTCGCCTCCACCGAGGGCGGCCGCGCCCGCCTCGCCGCCGGCCCGGCTTCGCTGGTCGAGACACGCGCCCGCCCGCCCCGGCCCGGCGACTCCTGGCCCGGCTGCAACGCCGCCCGGGAGGCCGGCAGCGCGCCGCTCTACCGCGGCGAGCCCGGCTATCGCGAGGAGATGGACGGCGACAGCGACGGCGTGGCCTGCGAGCCCTGGCGCGGCTGACCCGCACAAGCGGGTTCTCGGCGGGTGACGGGCCCGCCGCCGCCGCGCAGCCCCGCACGGCGGCTCAGCGCCGCCGCGCCTCGGCGTCCGGCGCGAGCAGACGCCAGTGGCCGTCCTCGCTCTTCTCGAACAGATCGGCGAACGCCCGCCGCGGCGCCCCTCCCTCGCCGATCCAGCCCTCGATGGTGTTGACGTAGCGGCAGCGGACGCGGCCCGCCCCTGCCGGAGCGCAGCGCAGATCGACCAGGTGCGGCTCGGCGAGATGACGCACGGCCTCGTCGTCGAAGGCGAAACGCCGGTCGACGGGCAGCAGCGCTTCCACCTCGGACCGCCGCGGCCAGGCGAGCTGCGGCGCCGCCGGGTCGGTAAGCTGGACGATCGCATAGGCCAGGTCGCCGGCCGGAAGGATCCGCATCGCACCCTCGATTCGCGCGTGGAGCCCTCCCGCCGCGCTCTCCTCGACGATCCTGATCTGCGGCCAGGTCTGCGGGTCCGCGGCGCGCCGGGCGCGAACCCGCTCGCGGGCGGCGAGCAGGGTGGCGCGCAGCCAGGGCGCAGCCGGCTGCAGGCCGAGGCCGCCGGCCAATGCGTCGAGCGTGGCGAGATCGGCCTCGAGCGTGTCGAGCCTGCGGATCAGCAGTTCGAGGCTGATCGCGCCGATCCACCCTGGCCGGTCGCCGTGGCTGCGCAGGCAGAGATGAAGCGACGCCTCGGTCACGTAGCAGCCGTGCGACCGCTGCGCCGCGAACAGCAGGGGGAAAGCGGCCCGACTGAGGCGGTCGCCGGGGTTCGTCGCGGGCTGCAGCCCGGCGGTGCCGGCGAGCGCCGCGTCGATGCGCTCCGTGCCCGGCATCGGCGCGGCCGCGGCGAGCAGCAGCGCCGCAATCACCGCCGCCGGCGCCCGCGCCCGTCGCCTCATCGTCCGCCCTCCTCGCGGCGTAGCGTCTCACGAAAGGCGCGCGCCGCCAATGGCGCTGCCGATGGCAGGGCCCAGGCGGGCTGCCGCCCGTCCCGCCGCCCCGCCCCCCGCCGAAAGGCCGATGACAGGCGCCGCGCGTCGTGCCATGTCTCGGCTTTCTTTGGGGGATCACCAATGCGTCTCGTTCTTGTCGCCGGCCTCGCCGCCACCCTCGTCGCGGCGCCGGCCGCCGCCCAGATCGCCAAGCCGACCCAGGCCGAACAGGAGGCCGCCGCCGCCGCGGTGGCCAGTGCCTGCGGCGGCGACGTGTCGAGCGACGAAGCGGCGAAGATGCCGCGCGCGGCGATTGCGGCCAAGCTCTCCTGCTTCACCCGCGAGGCGGCCAAGCGCTTCAACACCCAGCTGCCGCAGAAGGTCGACGAGGTCACCGTGCTCGAGCGGGTCAGCGCCGAGGGCACCCGGCTCACCTATCATTACACCGTCGATCTGCTCGTCGCCGATCTGCCGGCCGGCACGAGCGAGGCGATGCAGACCGGCGTCCGCGCCAACGTCTGCAAGGCGGACGACATGCGCGCCACCATGGCGCTCGGCGGCTCCTATCGCTACGTCTGGATTGATCGGAACCGGAAGCCGATCACCGAGGCGGTGGTCAGCGGCTGCTGAGGGGCGCGGGAGGCCCCGCGCTTCGCGGCGCCGGCGCCGCCTGAAAGGGGGAACAGGATGCTCGATCTCATCCTCGCCGCGGTCGCCGCTCTCCCCGCGGCCCTTTCCGGCCAAGCCGCCGGCGATCGACGTCGCCACCGGCCCGGTACGGGATCCGGACCGAGCCGCGATCGAGGCCGCCTGCGGCGAGTCCTCGAATGCGCAGCTCGCCACCCTCCCTTCGGCGGCCCGGACGCGGAGGCTCATCTGCATCAATCGGCAGGTGGCGCAGCGCGCCAACCGGCAGCTGCCGGCACCGACCGGATTCCTCGTGCTCGAGCGCCTCACCGCACAAGGCCTCGAGCTCACGTGGCACTATCGCGTCGGGCCGGACATGCCCGCCGACGCGACCGAGATATTCTGGAGGCTGGCGCGCTCCGCCGTCTGCAGCGGCGAGGAGAGGCGCGGGCTGATTGCGCTCGGCGTCCGCCACCGCATCCTTTGGGCCGATCGAGCGGACAGGACGCTCCGCGAGACGGTGGTGGACCGATGCTGAGCCGCAGAATCCGAGGCGTTCACGGCCTCCTGCTCGCCGCCGCGGCGCTGGCGCCGGCGGCGCCCGCCGCGGCCGAGCTCCCGCCTTATGTCTACGAGCGCGCCCGCGACGCCGCCGTCTCGGTGATCGTCGTCGACATCTCAAGGGTGACGGCGCCGCGCGAGGCCTTTGACGAAGCCGCCTGCACGCTCGAGGGCAAGGTCGCCGCCGTCGAGCGCGGCGACCTCCACGCCGCCGGCCGGCCCGTCGCGGTCGACCTGCCCTGCGTCGGCAGCCTCTATCAGCCGATGCCCGGCCCCTTCCCCGGCTATTCGGCCGAGGCGCTCGCGAAGGTGACGCGCGGCCGCCTGTTCCTCGACGCCCAGGGCGCGCTCGTCCGCCGCGGCTTCGACGCGCTTCCCGCCCGCGACTGACGGTCCGGCAGGCGCCGGCTGGACCGCATCGCTGCGTCATCGCCACGTCCTTCCGCTTCGGCCCGCTCCCCGGGACCGTCATTCCGGCGCAGGCCGGAATCCCGATCCGAAGAAGGCGCAGGACGCGAGGGCAGGCACCGCGGCGCGGCCGACAGGACCGTCATTCCGGCGCAGGCCGGAATCCCGATCCGAAGGAGGCGCAGGACCCGAGGGCAGGCGCCGCGGCGCGGCCGGACCGCATCGCTGCCTAATCGCCACGTCCTTCCGCTCCGGCCCGCTCCCCCGGACCGTCATTCCGGCGCAGGCCGGAATCTCGATCCGAAGGAGGCGCAGGACCCGAGGGCAGGCGCCGCGGCGCGGCCGAGCCGCTCGTGATCTTCGCCCTTTTCGTTCGAGAAGACCGCCTCGTGAGCGAGCCGGCCTCGGCGCTTCAGCGCGATCGGCCCCATCTCTTCGGCAGATAGCCGCGCCAGATCAGGAATTCGGCCACCGCTTCGGGATAGTCGCGCACCCTCTCGCCGGCCGGGCACGGCCTGGCGTCGATCCGGCAGCCCCAGTCGCTTCCTTTCGGCTCGGTCCAGGCGGCGCGCAGTCTCGCCCAGGCTTCGTCGATTCGGCCGAGCCGCGCCGCGGCGGCGAGATAGGCGGGGCAGGCGCCGCGCCGCGCGAACCACTCGCCCTGCCGGTCGAGACACGGCGGCCCGGCCCTGGCCAGGGTCTCCCGGAAGAGGCCGGCAAAGGCCGGCCGCGCACTGACGTCCACCACGCGGGTGCCGACCACGTTCAGCACCTCGGGCGGAGCGATGCTCTGCGCATAGCTGGAGAAGCGGTAGAGGAATGCATCGTCGCGCATCACCCAGTCGGCGATGCCGTCGCCGTCGAGATCGCGCGACATCTCCTCGCGGGGCGCGCCGTCCCAGCCGTCGCCCAGCGCGACGAGGTCGAAGCCGCCGGCGCGTGGCCGCACGATCGTGATCAGGGTGCAGCAATGCGCCCCGCCGCTATGATCCTGGTAGATCACGTCGGGGAGCGCGCTGCCCCGGGTCAGCCGGGCGACGCCGATCCGCCGCTCCGCATAGGGCATCGCGCTGTCGCCGCGGAGCACTGCCGGCACGCGGCCCGGCGCCTCGACCCGCACCACCGGCAGCGGCCCGCCGGCGTCATGCTCGACGGTGAGGCGGATGAGCAGGCTCCCGCTGCGATAGGTCACCGCACCGCCCTCCATCGACCAGGCGACCGAGCGGCCTTCCGCGAGCGGACGCGGGGGCGCCGCCGCAGCCCCGGCGGACACGGCGGCGAGTAGGGCGGCAAGCATCGCGGCGAGAGCGGGAATCGGCGGCATCGCGGCTCCTTCCCGGCCAAGCTAGACGGCCCGGGCGCGCGTCACCAGCGCAGCCCAGCATTGCGACCCGGAAGAGACGCGGAACCGGAGGGCAGGCGCCGCGGCGCGGTCGGGCCGCATCGCTGCGTGATCGCCAC
>NZ_SPDV01000061.1 GCF_004564275.1 Sphingomonas parva (ex Maeng et al. 2020) | reverse complement strand
TCGCCCGCGTTCTGGAGGGCGGCCATGCCGCTGCCGCGCGGCGCATCGGCGAAGACATAGCGCAGGCGGGCGGCGTCGTCCGAGCCGCCGATCTCATCGAGGCGGGGCTGGGCTGAGCCGCCGCGCCCGCTCGGCCGGCAGGCGCCACCAGGGAAGCTGGGGGGCGAGATGATGCTCGTGATGATAGCCGAAGTGGAAGCAGCTGAGCAGCGACGCGAGGGTGCCGTAGCCGTTGCTCCGCGCCCGATGCCGGTCGGGGAAACGCCCGGCTCCGGGCCGGTGGGGAAGATAGGTGCCGAACAGGAACAGCTGGAGCGAGGAGAGGATCGCGGGCGTCGCCCAGAACAACAGCAGGTTGGGATATGGCGCGCCGAGCAGCAGGTAGATTGCGACGAGCAGGCTGAGCACCGCCAGCTCGCGAAGCCCGAAATACTGGCGGAAGAAAGCCGCATACCATCCCCAGAAGCGGCTCTTGTGGGAGACGGAGAAGTCCGGATCGTGAGCGGTCCCGGGCCGGCGATGATGCTCGAAATGCTTCGGCCGCAGGCGATCGAAGGAGAAGCCGGCATAAAGCGCCAGCGCGAGGCGTCCCACGGCGCGATTGAGCTTCGGGCGGCCGGGGGCGAGCGAGCCGTGCATGCAATCGTGCGCGACGATGAACAGGCCGACGTCGAGCCAGCAGAGCAAAGCGACGAGCAGGGCCGCGGCCGGGACACCGCCCTTCGCCAGCGGAAAGAAGAACACCGCATAGACGTGCAGCGCGGCCCAGGCCCCGACGATCGCGGCGGTGAGACCAAGGCCGATCGCCGTCTGCCGTTGCGGGCTCACGATCCGCTCCGGGCGCGCAGCACCCCGCGGAGCCGCGCGACGGGCGGCGCGTAGAGGAAGCCGAACGAGACGGCGCCTTCGCGGCCCCGCGTCGCGTGGTGAAGCCGGTGCGCCTGCACCAGCCGCTTCAGATAGCCGCGCCGCGGCGGCTTGACGAACGGCAGCCGGCGATGCACCAGCCCGTCGTGGAGCAGAGTGTAGAGCAGGCCGTAGACCAGGGTACCGGCGGCCACCCACCAGAGCGGCGGCCACAAGGCCGGCAGGACCAGGAACAGCAGCAGGCTGATCATGGCGAAGAGCAAACCGTAGAGATCGTTGCGCTCGAACAGGCCCTCGCGTCGCTCGTGATGCGAACGATGCCAGCCCCATCCCCAGCCGTGCATGACGTAGCGGTGGACGGCCCAGGCGCCGGCCTCCATCGCTAGGACGGTGACCGCAAGAAGGGCAATGTTGAGCAGCCAGGCAGGGCCCATCCGCAGTGAATAGGCGCGTGCCGAAAGCGGGTCCAGCTGGTCCTTTGACCTATCGGCACCGCCTCAGCCCCTGAGCCGCGCGCTCTCCACGATGCGCTCGAACTCCGGCAGCCCGGCCGGGAAATAGTGCATCTTCGCAGCGTCGAAGAGCGCCAGGTAGAAGCGGCCGTCGATGATCGCGCCCACGGCCCTGCCCTGGCGCTCGACCTCGTCGCCGCCGAGATGGGTGTAGTCGAACTGGAAACCGGAGCGGCCGAGGAAGGTACGCGGCTGGAGCCCGGTCATCTCGAAGCGCGTCGCTCCGCCGCGGATTCGGTAGAAGCTCTCGATCATTGCGGCGATGTCCTGCGGCGACATGTCGGCGCGGAAGTTCGGAACCAGCCGATCGGCCTTTCTGCGCTGGCGGACGATCCTTTTGTCGTTCTCCAGCCCGCCGATGAAGGTGAGGCCGTCGAGCAGCGGTCCGTTCAGCGTCCAATTCTCCTCCCGATCGATGTCGTAGCGTCCCCGCGGCGCCTTGTTCCAGGCGATGGTCGGCGTCACCAACATGGTGTCGCGCGCGACCGCCTCCGGCTCCGGCCGCACCAGCGAGTAGCGGCCGAGGCCGAGACCGCCGCCCGCACAGCCCGACAACAGTGCCAGCGCCGCGAGCCCCGGCGAGCACAAGCAACGGCGCATCCCTCGTCCTCCTCTCACTGGCTGAGCGTGTGCCGGACCATCGCGGCGTCCGGAGCCGTCGGCGCAAGCGCCAGATAGCGGCCGAGCGCCGCTCTGCCCTCCTCCCGCCGACCGCTCCTCAGCAGCGCGTAGCCGTGCGCCCGCCAAGCCTCCGGCGGAGCATCCGGGAAAGCGATGGCGGCCGCATAAGCATTCGCCGCCGCCGCGTCGTCGCCGCGGCGCCCGCGCAGCCGCCACACCTCGGCCTCATAATAATGCAGCAGCCCGTTCCATCCGTCCCTGGCGAGCGTGTTGATCAGGAAGAGGCTGGCGCCGGGATCGTTGAGCTTGACCTGATCGTCGAGGAACGTCTTTCGATGCGGCCCGATGGCGCGCAGGTAGCGCTCGCGACCGCGGTCGACCGTGCGTGCGCTCGTCAGCTCCGCGGCCGAGGCCCTCAAATCGATCATCCTTTGCTCGGGCGCGGGATGGGTCGCCAGGAGGGAATAGCCGCGGCGCGCGCGCTTGCGGCGGAACGCGGCGCTGGCCTCGGTCTCGGCGATCAGTTGCTGCCAGGTCTCCGGCATCGCCGTCGGCGCGTAGCCCGCCTCGCTGACCTGGACGATGCCCATCGCATCGGCCTCGGCCTCGAGCTCGCGGCTGTAGGCGAAGAGCGAGAGGATGGTCCCGAACTGGGCAAGCTGGATGAGGTCTCCCGCGTAAAAGCCGCCGGCGGCTCCGCCGACTCCTGCCCCCATCGCGAGGAAGTTCAGCGCCGCGGTCTTGCGCTTCATGTCGCGCCACATCCGGATCTGGTGGCGGCGCAGGAAATGCCCCGCCTCGTGCGCGATCACGCCGGCGAGCTGCGCCTCGTCCCGCATGCGCAGCAACAGCCCCGAGAAGACGACCATGAAGCCGGTGGGCGCCATGAACGCGTTGAATTCGGGAACGTGGGCGAGATAGACGCGCAGGTCCCGCGCCGCCGGGCCGCCGACCTTTTCCCCGAGATCGCGAAGATAGGTGATCAGCGCCGGATCCTTGAGGAGGAGGTTGGAGCCGGCGATCTCCTCCTCCACCCTTTCATATTGCTGCCAAAGCCCCTGCTCGTCCTTGTCCTCCGGCCGGTGGCCGGCCCCGACCAGCGGCTTCATGCTCCGCGGGGGAATGCGGGCCTGGGCGTCGACGGCAAAGCCGGCGCAGCAGGCGCAGCCAAGGCCGGCGATCAGGCTTCGGCGGGTGAGCGCGACGCTCATTCCCGCTCCCTCACCAGGCGTCCCGCCTTCATCCGCCCGAGCAGCCGCTCGACCATCTGCGCCGCGCCCTCCGGCGTGCGGATATCGCCGAAGCCCACCCCGGGCGCGAGGCTGCCGGTCTGGAGGACGTTGAACCAGACCACCTCCCCCGTCCTGAGGTCGACGAGCGAAGCGTAGGCTGATTGACCGCCGCCGCTCTGCGGCGCGCAGAAACCGATGAAGCAGCCCGCTATCCCGAGCACCTGCAGCGCAATTCGTCCGCTCGACGCGAAGCTGTCCTGGGCATGGAGGAACAGGGCATAATCCATGCCAGTGGCGCGGCCGAAGCGGACGGCGTCCTCGCCCAGCGTCCAGTCGACGCCCTGACGCCGCTTCGTCGGCAGCGTGACACCGAGATATTTGTGAAGCGCAATCGAGTTGCCGACCGCCTGGTGGAGCCGCTCGAGCTCGGCGACCGTCTCGGCGCTGACGCCCTGCACGCCGTCGCGCGTCTCGAGGATCCGCGTGCGTCCTCCCCGATCGGCCTGCTGGTCGGCGAGCGCGCGCAGCAAATTGGTGCGGGCCTGCTCGGTCCAATCGGCCCGCGGCTCGATCATGCCGCCGGCGGTGACCAGCCCCACCGTCACGTCGGGCCGCATAACGATCAGGCTGTAATCGCCCTGCGGCGGAGCGAATTGCACGTCGGCGATCTGCTTGGTCTGAACGCAGCCGCCGAGCGCGAGGGTGGAAGCGGTGAACAGGACGAGCAACCCACGGCGCATGTCTCGACTCCCGGCCGGCCTGCTCCGGCCCGCATGCAGCGAGCAAAGGCAAGACAGCTGAACGACTTAGAGAAAACGCGCCCGTGCGGCGCTCGTTCCGGAGCCGAAAGCGAGCGCCGGCTCAGACGCGGGTTTCGCTCCGGGTGACGCCTTCGCTGCCGAACACCCGTCGATAGCGCTCGATCTCCGCGGCGGGGCCGGTCGCCTTGCTGGCATTGTCGCTGAGCTTCACCGCCGGCCGGCTGTTGGCCGACACCAGTTTGCAGACGAGCGAGATCGGCTTCAGCGCGTCGGCATCGGCGGGATGGCAGCCGATGAAGTCGTTGGTCAGCATAGTGCCCCAGCCGATGCCGACCCGCACCCTGTCGTGGAAATGCCGGTGTACGTCGACGATGTCGCTGCCGTTGGCTCTGAAGCCCGGGATCGACACGTCCATCCCGTCGGAGAAGATGATCAGCTTCTCCGTTGGGTCGGCGCCCCGCGCCTGCCAGAAGGCGATCAGCTCCTCGCCGGCGTCGATCGGCGGCTTGGAATCGGGACGCGCGCCGGTCCATCCGGCGACCCAGTCCGGCGCGTCGCGCAGGAACTGGGTGGTCCCGAAGGTGTCGGAGAGGAAGACGAGCAGCCCGCCGTGGTAGCTCTCCTGCCATTGCTCGAGCACGCGATACTGGGAGGCGCGCAGGCAGCCTTCGTCGTCGTCCGGGCACAAGGCCGCCAGCGCCATCGGCAGCTCATGGGCGTTGGTGCCGCGTGCCTCGAGACCGTGCTTCATCGCAAGGTACGCGTTGGACGTGCCGGTGAAGGCGGACCCGAGCACCTCCTGGGCGGTGAGCACGCAATGCTCCTGCCAGAGAAAGCTGTGTCGCCGCCGCGTGCCGAACTCGGTGAGGTTCAGATCCTCGAGCTCGGCGAGGCGCTCCAGCTTGGCATAGAGCTTCACCTTCGCCCGTGCGAACAGGATGTCGAGCTGGCTGCGGCCCATCGTCTTCAGCACCGCGCGGTTGCGCAGCTCGTTGACCACGGAGAGGACGTAGATCTCCCAGAAGGTCGTCTCCGCCCAGCGGCCATGCGTCTCGAACACGATCTGGCCGGTCTCGGGATCGGCGCCGAGCGAATAGTCGGGCAGCCGCAGGGTCCGCAGGAACTCGATATAGTCGGGCGTGAACATGCCCTCCTGGCCGTAGAAGGTCTGGCCGCGCAGCCAGACCAGCTCGTTCGCCCGAAAGGTCAGGCTGCGGACATGATCGAGCTGCTCGCGAAGCTCGCCGGGATCGATCAGCTCGGCGAGGCGGACCGTCTTCGTCCGGTTGGACAGAGCGAAGCCGGCCTCGACGTCGAGGTGCCGCTTCCAGATCATCTGCCCCATCAGGAATTTGTAGAAATCGGTGTCCAGCAAGGTGCGGACGATCGGGTCCATCGGGAAGCTATGGTCCCAGGCGCGGCGGGCGAAATCCATCCCGCGTCCTTAAGCGGGCTCGCGGCGGCCGCCTAGAGTCGGAAGCCGCCGGGGCGGTCAGTAGACGGCGAACGAGGCGCCGCTCTTGATCGACCAGCTGCGCGCCTCGCGGGGACGCCACCAGACATGGCGGCTGCGGAAGGCGCCGGCGCCGTTGAGCTTCACTTCGGCGAGCGGAACGGCGGCGCTGCAGTTGCCGCATTCGGCGAGACGGCGGCCGATGATCCACTGCGAGGCGCCGCAATCGGGGCAGGTCCGGGCCTCGCCGGAGCGGAACAGCACGCGCTGGCTGGCGCCGCACTCGCGATGATCCTCGTCTGCCTGAAAAGTCGCTTCAAACCCTTCGCTCAAGCTCACAACCCACTCCCTTCCCGCTACTTGCTTCGTAGCGGGAAAAAGACGTGGGCGGAGCGAGATAGCGGAAAATTTTTTGGATCGGCGTCAATAGGTGCGCAGGCGGTCGCCGGGCGAGGTCCCGCGCACCGCGCAAGACCCGTTCAGGCCGCCTGGTCGAAGCCGTCTACGGCCCAGAGATCGGGCTTGGGATGCGGCCTGTAGAGGATGCCCACGCCGGTCATGCCGGTGTCCGCCAGGGCCAGCGCCGTGCCGCAGAAGCCGCACTCGGCGGAGATGCGTCCGACGTGCCAGTGGCTGCGTCCGCAGCCCGGGCATGCGTTGAACTCGCCCGGCCGGTAGACGATCTGATAACCGCGCAGCGACGGGTCGTGCGGGAAAGAACGGTCACCCTGGATAGCCCTCAACATTGTCTTACTCCCTCCGCAGAGAATTCGTTACGCCTGCGGTGAAACGTGCAATGCCATCGACGGGTTGAATGCCCGATGAATGTTTTCGCCGCTGTCACGATCCGGGACAGGCTCGGCGAAAAGCTTGCGGGCGGTGTCGACCGGCAGCGTCCCTCGCAGGATATGCTGCCGTTCTGCCCACGCCCTGTGGCTGCCGGATGGCCGCGCCATCGGCTTTGTGTTTCGATCGTAGCAGGAGCCGCCCGGCGCCGACGCCGGGCGGAGCTCAGCCGAGCGCCTTCTTGAGCAGCTCGTTGACCACGGCGGGATTGCCCTTGCCGGCCATCGCCTTCATCGTCTGGCCGACGAAGAAGCCGAAGAGCTTGTCCTTGCCGCCGCGATATTCGGAAACCTTGTCCTGGTTGGCGGCGAGGACATCGGCGATCACCTTCTCGATCGCGCCGGTATCGGAGGTCTGCTTGAGCCCCCGCTCCTCGACGATGACGCCCGGATCCTGGCCGGTCTCGAGCATCAGCTCGAACACCTGCTTGGCGAGCGTGCCCGACAGCGTGCCGTCGGCGATCAGGGCGAGCAGCTCCGCGGCCTGCTTCGCGGTGACCGGGCTGTCGGCGAGGCTGCGGCCGAGACGGTTGAGCGCCCCGAACAGATCGGAGATCACCCAGTTCGACGCGCGCACGGCGTGCGCCTCGCCGAGATGGCCGAGCAACTCCTCGAACCAGCGCGCGGTATCGACCTCGGCCGTCAGCACCGAAGCGTTGTAGGCAGGCAGGCCCAGCACCGTCTCGTAGCGGCGGCGCTTGGCATCCGGCAGCTCGGGCAGGGAGGCGCGGCACTCCTCGAGGAACGCGTCGGTGAGCTCGACCGGAAGCAGATCCGGATCGGGGAAGTAGCGATAATCGTGCGCTTCCTCCTTCGAGCGGAGCGACCGGGTCTCGACCTTGTCCGGATCGAACAGGCGGGTCTCCTGGACGACGGTGCCACCGCTCTCGAGCACGTCGACCTGGCGGCTCGCCTCGTATTCGATCGCCGCCATGATGAAGCGGACCGAGTTCACATTCTTGGTCTCGGTGCGGGTGCCGAACGGCGCGCCGGGCTTGCGCACGCTGACGTTGACGTCGGCGCGCATCGAGCCCTGCTCCATGTTGCCGTCGCAGCTGCCGACGTAGCGCAGGATCGACCTCAGCTTGCGGATATAGGCACCCGCTTCCTCGGGGCTGCGCATGTCGGGCTTGGAGACGATCTCCATCAGCGCGACGCCGGAGCGGTTGAGATCCACGTAGGAGAAGCTGGGGTGCTGGTCGTGCATCAGCTTGCCCGCATCCTGCTCGAGGTGGATGCGCTCGATGCCGACCTTCTTGGCCGAGCTCTCGTCCTTCTCGTCGAGGAGGATCTCGATCTCGCCCTCTCCGACGATCGGATGATAGAGCTGGCTGATCTGATAGCCCTGCGGCAGATCGGCGTAGAAATAGTTCTTCCGGTCGAAGCGCGACCAGGGGTTGATCTGCGCTTCCAGCGCCATGCCGGTACGCACCGCCTGGCGGACGCACTCCTGGTTCAGCACCGGCAGCATGCCCGGCATCGCCGCGTCGACGAGGCTGACCTGGCTGTTCGGCTCGGCGCCGAACTCGGTCGACGCTCCGGAGAAGAGCTTGGCGGCGGAGGTGACCTGGGCGTGGACCTCGAGGCCGATCACGACCTCCCATTCGCCGGTAGCACCCTGGATGCGATAGTTGCTCATGCGTCTGTTCCGAAGACGGAGTGGGTTTCGAAGCGCACCATCACCACCACGCCTCCGGACGGGCGGTGAAGCCGGCGCGCTCCTCGAAGGCGAGCGCGGCGTTGAGGACGCCCTGCTCGTCGAGCGCGCGGCCGATCAGCTGAAGGCCGAGCGGCAGGCCCTGCGAGTCGAGACCCGCCGGAACCGCCATCGCCGGGAGGCCGGCCAGGCTGGCGGGACCCGCGAAAACGTCGTTCAGATACATGGCGATCGGATCGGCGGTCTTCTCGCCGAGCCCGAAGGCGGCCGACGGCGCGGTCGGGGTGAGCAGCAGGTCGACCTTGTCGAACGCCTGCTCGAAGTCGCGCGCGATCAGCGCCCGCACCTTCTGCGCCTGGTTGAAATAGGCATCGTAGAAGCCAGCGGAGAGCACATAGGTGCCGATCATGATCCGACGCTTCACCTCGGCGCCGAAGCCGGCGGCGCGGGTCGCCTCGTACATATCGGTGAGGTTGCCGTTCTCCGGCGCGACACGCTGGCCGTAGCGCACGCCGTCGTAGCGCGCGAGGTTCGACGAGGCCTCGGCCGGAGCAATGATGTAATAGGTCGGCAGCGCGTATCTGGTGTGCGGCAGCGAGACCTCGACGATCTCGGCGCCGGCATCGCGCATCCAGGCGATGCCCTGCTCCCAGACCTGATCGATCTCGGCCGGTACGCCGTCGATCCGATATTCCCTGGGGATTCCGATGCGTTTGCCGCGAATGTCGCTGGAGAGGTTCGCCTCCCAATTCGGCACCGGCAGGTCGAGCGAGGTCGAATCCTTCGGATCGAAGCCGGCCATCGCCTCGAGCATGATCGCGCAGTCGCGGACGTCGTGCGCCATCGGTCCGGCCTGGTCGAGGCTGGAGGCGAAGGCGACCATCCCGAAGCGCGAGCAGCGGCCGTAGGTCGGCTTGATCCCCGAGATGCCGGTGAAGGCGGCCGGCTGACGGATCGAGCCGCCGGTGTCGGTGCCGGTGACGCCCGGCGCGAGGCGCGCCGCGACCGCCGAGGCGGAGCCGCCCGAAGAGCCGCCCGGAGTCAGCGCGGCGTTGCCGCCGTCGTTGCGCCGCCACGGCGAAAGGACGTTGCCGAAGAAGCTGGTCTCGTTGGACGAGCCCATCGCGAACTCGTCCATGTTGAGCTTGCCGAGCATGCCGGCGCCGGCGGCAAACAGATTGCCGCTGACCGTCGATTCATAGACCGGCTTGAAGCCCTCCAGCATGTGGGAGCCCGCGGTGGTCTGATAGCCCTTGGTGGCGAACAGGTCCTTGATGCCGAGCGGGACGCCCGACAGCGGCTTCAGCGCGCCGGCGGCCCGCGCCGCGTCGGCGGCGTCGGCGGCGGCGAGCGCGTGCTCGGGGGTCTCGATGACGAAGGCGTTGAGCGCCCTGCCCTTCTCGACCTGGGCGATGAAGGCCTCGGCGATCTCGCGGGCGGAGAAGGCGCCGTCGCGGACGCCGTCGCGGATCGCGGCGACGCCGAGCTGGGTGAGATCGCTCATCACTCGATCACCTTCGGCACGGCGAAGAAGCCGTGCTCGGCCACGGGTGCGTTGGCGAGAACCGCCTCGCGGATACCGCCGTCGGTCACCTTGTCCTCGCGCAGGCGCAGGTGGTTCGGAATGACCGCGGTCATTGGCTCGACGCCGGAGACGTCGACCTCCTGCAGTTGCTCGACCCAGCCGAGGATGTTGTTCAGTTCGGGCGCGAGCGCCTCGACCTCGGCATCGCTGACGGCGATGCGGGCGAGGCGCGCGATATGGCGGACGGTGGCGGTGTCGACGGACATTCTGACCCTATCGGATGACGCGGCCGCACGGCGGCCCTCGCCGGCGGCGCTAGCACCAAGTGCTGCGCTGCATCAAGGCGTCCATCCGGTCTCGCCTCAATTGAGGACCGGGCCGACCGGCTTGCCGTCGACGAAGACCTGCCGCTTCTCGACGGCGCGGATCTCCACCGTCGCCGTCGGCAGCGCACCGGCGGCGTCCACCGTGCGCACGGGCGGCGGCGGCGCGAAGCTCTTGAGGCGGGTCCAGCCGATCGCGTGCCGCGCGAAGACGTCGATCTCGATCTCGCAATTCCTGCAGGGCACGCTGATCAGGATCGGCTGCTCGGGATGGCCCAGCTCCAGCCGGCAGGTTTCGACCGTGCACCGCCCAGTCATGGCGACGGCCTCCGCCAGCCCCGCCGGCACCTTCGCGCCTGCCGGCGTGACGACAAGTTTCGGCGGATCGCGCCGCAGTCGCTCGGCCGGTGTGAGTTCGGGTGCCTTGAGCGCCCAGCGATCCTGCGCCTTCACCGCCGCTGACGCCTTCGCACGGACCGCCGGCGACCCGCTCCGCGCCAGCCGCTCGAGCGCCCTGCGCCCGGCCGGACCGAAGTCGAAGCGCAGCGCCGCCCAGTCGAACCGATCCGGCGTGATCCGGCCCTGCTCGAGCCGTGCGACCTGATCACGAGTCGAGATCGCGCCGAAGCTGACGATCGGCAGAGCCAGGAACAGGGCAAGCAGGCAGATGCCGACGGCGAGGCGCACGTTCGCCCGCCGAAGCATCTTGCCCCAGGCGCCGCGGCCGCGGACCAGCACCGCCAGATAGGCGCCGGCGAAGGCGATCGCCACGCCGACGAACACCAGCGCCCAGAGACGATCGGGGGTGAAACCGTATTGGTCGATCCTCTTGGCCGTGGAGACCGCCGCGACGAGCGCGAGCGGCAGCATCACGGCCGCCAGCGCCATCGCCGACCAGCGCAGGGGCGCCGCCCGCCCCTCTTCCTCCCGACTGTTGCCGATCACCGCGTTGATCAGCACCACCGCGCCGAGCAGGCAGACGAGCACGATCGGCGTGGTCGACTTGGTCTTCTCCCAGAGCGGCTCGAGCCCGGTGAACAGCAGGGCGACGACGAAGACGAGCAGACCGGCGGCGAGCACCGGCGCCAGCACGGAGAGGATCGCCCGCACCACCTTCTGCAGGACGCCGACGACGCTGTCGCGATCGCGCAGCAGGCCGACGGCGCCGCCGAACGCGCCGCACACCAGCATCCAGACCGGCCATTCCGCGTCGAACAGGGTGCGCAGGATGCTGAGACCGATCAGATCGAACAGCGCGCCGAGCAGCAGGACGAGCAGGAAGGTGGCGAGGGCGAATCCCCAGGCGGCGAACCACAGGATCACGTTGGTCCAGGCATGGTAGAGCGCGACGGACGGGCCGATCCGAAGGCCGCCCTCGTCGCGCGCGGTCTGGAACAGGGGCAAGGCGATCGCTGTCGCGAGCAAGGAAGAGAAGAACTGCCAGCCTTCGCCGGCGCCCCATTCGCCAGGGGCGCCGTTCCACCAGCCCACGAGCGCGACCACCACGCCCACGCCGAGCGCGAAACCAGCGGACCAGCGCCAGCGCAGCCGCTCGAGCGACAAGGCCAGCGCCACGCCGCCGACGGCGAGAAAGGCTGCTCCCGCCATGGCCAGGGGCGCCTCGCTCCACAGGTTCGCGGACGCGCTCTCGACCAGCAGGTGGATCACCGGACCGATCACGATGCCGAGCGCGGCCAGGAGTAGCGCGCGCGCGGGCCATGGCGCGTGATCGATCGGCACCGACTCGCTCATCTCAGGCTCCATCCTTCCGCCTCCGTCACGACCTTCTTATCCCTTGCATCCTCTTCTGCCATCGGCTTGTGCAGCCGCGATGCACTTTCGGAGGAATTGATGTCGGACGCCGGGCAAATCGCAGACGAGACCGCGCCCGGCCGGCCGGCCAGGGCGAAGCGCCCGCGCTCCAACCTCGCCCGCCGCTTCCTCTGGGTGGTGGCCGGCCTGATCGTCCTCGCGGTGATCGCCCGGCTCGCCTACAGCTTCTACGGTGCCGAGCTGATGCGGCTGACGATGGTGCCGGGCGCGCGCTTTGCCGGCGGCCCGCCGCCGGCGGCGAAGCTCTACGACCGGGCCGACATGTGGATCGCTCGTCCGGACCTCAAGGACAATCCGGCGCTGTGGACTCCGCCCGGCGTCGGCCGAAGCGCGGCGCCCCGCGCGTCGCTCTTCTTCATCCACCCGACCTCCTATCTCGAGAAATCGGCCTGGAACGCGCCGCTCGATCACCAGGATTCGCAATGGCGCGCCCGCCTGTTCGTGCGCAGCCAGGCGAGCGCGTTCAACGACGTCGCCGAGATCTGGGCGCCCAAATACCGGCAGGCGACGTTCGGCGCCTTCCTCACCACCAAGGAGGATGCGCACAAGGCGCTCGACTTCGCCTATCGCGACGTCCTCGCCGCCTTCGAGACCTTCCTCGCCCGGGCGCCGCAGGACCGGCCGATCATCCTCGCCGGCCACAGCCAGGGCAGCCTCCACCTGCTCCGCCTGCTCGAGGAGCGGGTCGCCGGCACGCCGCTCGCGAAGCGCGTGGCCGCCGCTTACGTCGTCGGCTGGCCGGTCTCGGTCACCGCCGATCTGCCCGCCCTCGGCCTTCCGGCCTGCGAGACGCGGGAGCAGGCGGGCTGCGTGGTGAGCTGGCAGACCTTCGCGGAGCCGGCCGATCCGAAGATGGTCACCGACGTCTACGACGCCTCGGTCGGTCCCGGCGGCGTCCGCCGCGCCGGATCGCCGATGCTGTGCGTCAATCCCTTGACCGGGATCCGCAGCGGCGAGGCGCCGGCCACGGCCAATCTCGGCATGCTGGTGCCGAACGAGGCGCTGACCGAGGGCGAGCTGAAGGTCCCGGCGGTCGGCGCCCGCTGCGACGTGCGCGGCTTCCTGCTGATCGGCGAGGACAAGCCGGACCTCGGTCCCTACGTCCTCCCGGGCAACAATTATCACGTCTACGATTACGCTCTGTTCTGGCGGAACATCCGCGCCGATGCCGCCGCGCGCCTGGCGGGCTTCACCGGCCGATGATCTCGGCGCGGGTCAGCGACTTCCGGGCGGCGCTGCCTGCAGGCGGGCGGCTGATGGGGCTGGACGTCGGCACCAAGACGATCGGCGTGGCGCTGTGCGACGCCGGCTGGACGATCGCCACGCCTGCCGAGCTGATCCGCCGCGGCAAGTTCCAGGCCGATCTCGAGAAGCTCCGGCTGCTCGCGACGCGCGAGACCGTGCGCGGGCTCGTCATCGGCCTGCCGCTCAACCTCGACGGGACCGACAGCCCCCGTACCCAGTCGACCCGCGCCTTCGCCCGCAACGCGGCGCCGCTCGGCCTCCCGATCCTGCTGTGGGACGAGCGCTGGTCCACCCAGGCGGTGACCCGCGCCCTTCTCGACGCCGACGCCAGTCGTGCTCGCCGCGCCGAGCTGGTCGACAAGATGGCCGCGGCCTACATCCTCCAGGGCGCGATCGACGGCCTGATGATGGGCTGAGCGCCTGCTTGCCGCCGCGGTGGTCGCAGCCTATCGGCGGCGCATGTCCAGCTTCGCCCATCGCCACCTGCTCGGCATCGAGCATCTCACCCGCGACGACATCCTGACGCTGCTCGACGAGGCCGAGGGCTGGGCCGCTTTCAACCGCCGGGCGCGCAAGCAGGACCAGAGGCTGGCCGGGCTCACCCAGTTCAACATCTTCTTCGAGAACAGCACCCGCACCCTGTTCTCGTTCGAGGTCGCGGGAAAGCGGCTCGGCGCGATCGTCGCCAATTTCCATGCCGCCGGCTCTTCGGTGCAGAAGGGCGAGACGCTGATCGACACCGCGCTCACGCTCGACGCGATGCGCCCCGACGTGATGGTGATCCGCCATTCGGAGACCGGCGCTGCCGCCGAGGTCGCGGCGGCGGTCGGCTGCGCGGTCGTCAATGCCGGCGACGGTACCGGCGAGCACCCGACCCAGGCCTTGCTCGACGCGCTGACCATGCGCCGCCGCAAGGGCCGGATCGAGGGACTGAAGGTGGCGATCTGCGGCGACATCCGGCACAGCCGCGTCGCCGGATCGAACATGCGCCTCCTTCCCAAGCTCGGCGCGGAGTTGCGGATCGTCGCGCCGCCCGCCCTGCTCCCGGACGACAGCCGCGGCCTCCCCGCCTTCACCGACCTCGACGAAGGGATCGACGGCGTGGACGTGGTGATGATGCTGCGCATCCAGCGCGAGCGGATGGAAGCGAGCGTCTCGGGACCGCTGGACGATTTCCACGCCCGCTACGGCCTCACCCGCGATCGGCTGCGGCGCGCGGCACCGGACGCGATCGTGATGCACCCGGGCCCCATGAACCGCGGCGTCGAGATCGCCAGCGACGTCGCGGACGACCGCGACCGCTCCGCCATCCTCGAGCAGGTCGAGATGGGCGTCGCGGTGCGGATGGCCGTGCTGGACGTCCTTACCCGCGACCGGCGGGACTGAGGCTGTGCCTCTCCTTCGCCGGAGGCGGGAGACAGTCAGCCGCGGCTGACGTTGGTGTAGCGGCTCGCCCATTGCACCGGCGCGTCGCCGGCAACGGCACGGACGAAGCATACGCCGCCCTTGGCTTTCACCGTTCGGCAGACACGCGAGGCGTCCTCATGGCTGGCGAAGCCCGCCACCGAGAGCCTGTGGAAGGTACCCTTGGGGAGCTTCACGATCGTGCTGAACGGAGTCTGCTCGCCGAAACCGTAGCGCTTGTACGCCTGGGCCCAGGCGCGCTCGACCGCGGCGGGCGAGCTGAACGCGCCGAGCTGGACGGCGAAGCGGCCGGTTCCCTGCGCGATGGCCGGCTTCGGCTTGGCGGCATCGAAGCTGCGCGCGAGCGGCTGGGCCGCCGACGCCTTGATGACGGCCGGCTGCGGCGTCACCAGGGACTGTACCGCAGCGGCATAGACCGGCTGGGTGTCTTCCTGCGAAGCGGCGTCCGGCGCGGCGGCGGAGACCCAATCGGAGACTTCGGCCATCTTCACCTTGGTCTCGGCGGCCGGAACGGCAGGCGATACATCGGCGGGCTGATACGAAGCCTGCTGGATCGGCGCGGACTCCGGTGCGGCGACGCGCTCGGCGGCGGCGAGGGCCGTGCCGTCGCTCTGCGTCGGCGCCAGAGCGAGGCGCGTCGGCTGGCCCGCGTCGCTCGCCGCCGGCGTCACACCGAACAGGGCGGCGACCTGATCCGAAGGCGCCTTGGGCTGCGCGAGGGTCGCCCATTGCTGGAGGCGAGCATTGAGCTGATCGGGCGCGATGTCCTGCGCGGCCGTGGTGCGCGCGCGCGCCCAGTCACCGGCGAGAGCGTAGGTCAGGGCGAGATTCTGCCGCACCCGCGCCGGGGCGCCCTCCTCGCGCGCGGCGGGCTCCAGTAGCGCGATCGCGCGCGCCGTGTCGCCGGCCAGGGCATAAGCGAGGCCGAGGTCCGCGGCAGGAGCATCGTGCATCTCGTCGAGCCGCGCGATCGCGCCGCCGCGCTGGCCGAGGGCGGTGCGCGAAAGCGCGGCTGACAGGCCGGCGCGCAGGTTGGACGGATCCAGGGCGAGCACGTCCTCGAACGTGGTCGCGGCCGACTGGAAGCGGCCGTTCTTCAGGTAGAGATCGGCGAGCAGCATGCGATAGCCGACGTCCCGCGGCGAAAGCTCGACGGCCTGTTCGGTGTATGCGAGGGCATTGGCGAGATCCCCCCTCTGTACCGCCGCATTGGCCTTGGCGAAGAGGGTCACCGCCTCCTGCTCGGCCTTCGGCGTGCGGGCCGCGGCCGCGCTCGGGCGGAAGCTCTGGGTGCCCGGGGTGCAGGCGACCATCGATCCCGCGATCGCGAGACCGGCCATGCCGAACTTCAGGACCTTGCTGCTGTTCATGTCTGCCACTCCGCTCAGCGGCCCGAAGCGTCTGCCGGCACGCGCTCGGCCAGCTTTTCGACTTCGGGGAGGGATTTGAGGAAATCGTCGAGGGCGCCGGTCACCAGCTGCTGCGCCGAGACGCGGGTCAGCGCGCAGGCGAGCCGCAGCTTGAGATGCCGGTCGGTGTCGAGGCGCAGGGTGAACGCCGCCTTGCCCTTGCCGGGATCGCTGCGGCGACGGGGCATCGGAACGATCGGCGCCGCCTCGGCGGCGGCTGCCTCGAAGACGGGCGCCTCGACGACAGGCGCCTCGGCAACGGGCGCCTCGGCAACGGGCTCCGCCGCGAACTGATGCTCCAGGGCGCGCTGGTGCGCCACCACGGTCGGCTCGGACGCCGCCCGGGATCCGGACGGCGTCAGGCCGGCGGTGCCGTGCAGCGGTGCGACGTCGGGGCGATGGGCCGGTTCGGCATGGCCCATGTCGTTCCAGCCGAGATCGTCGAGCTGATGGCTGCCGAAGCCGGCGAAGCCCTGCGGGCGCATCGCGGGCTTCGCGGCGCCCTTGCGGGCGAGCAGGCCGGAGGAGAGCGAAGCGAAAGGCTTGGTGTCGCGCATCGGACGCCGCTCCCTCTTACTGGCCGACGACGCGGCGGCCGAAGCCCCCGGCGGGACGCTGGACCGGAGCATGCGGCGCGTGCGGCGAGAAGCCGCCCGGCGCGGTGAAGACGGTGCGGCGGAAATTCTTCTCGAGCCGATCCGAGATATAGTCCCAGAGCTCCTCGACCTCGCGAGCGGACTTGCCCTTGGGATCGACCTCCATCACCGTGCGGCCGTCGATCATCGAGGCCGCGAAATCGGTGCGGTGGTGGAGCGTCACCGGCGCCACCGTGCCGTGCTGCGAAAGGGCGACGGCGGCTTCGTAGGTGATGCGCGCCTTGGGAGTCGCGGCATTGACGACGAAAACGAGCGGCTTTCCGGCGCGCTCGCATAGGTCGACCGTGGCGCCGACCGCGCGCAGATCGTGCGGAGACGGGCGGGTCGGGATGACGATCAGCTCGGCGACCTGGATGACGCTCTGGATCGCCATCGTGATCGCCGGCGGCGTATCGATGACGGCGAGCTTGAACCCCTGGCCCCGCAGCACCTCGAGATCGGAGGCGAGCCGCGCGACCGTGGTCTGGGCGAAGGCCGGCAATTCGGCCTCGCGCTCGTTCCACCAATCGGCCAGCGAGCCCTGCGGGTCGATGTCGATCAGGCAGACGGGCCCTGCCCCGCTGCGCTCCGCCTGGACGGCGAGATGGCCGGAAAGGGTGGTCTTGCCCGATCCACCTTTTTGCGACGACAGTGCCAAAACCCGCATGATTCCCCTCGGCTCCCAAGGCTGGTGGCTGCGGTCTGCGCCCGCCTCGGCTAAATTTCGGTTAACGGAGCGACGTTTTGCCACCATTGCTGCGGCTTGACGTCATCGCCCGCCGCGCCCCCCTCCGCTATGCTAAGGCGCCCTTAACCCTTTCCAGCGTAACGACCCGGGCAAATACCGAACGGAGTTCAGCCATGCAGATTACGGGCCGGAAGTTTCTCGGCAGTGTCGCCGCCGCAGCCCTGCTCGTCGCGACCGGCAGTGCGGTCTCCTACGCCGCCGCCGGCGCAGAGGTCGCAGCCCAGAACGACGCGGCCGGCGCCGCCTCGGTCCAGGCCGGCATCAATGCCTGGCAGGCCGGCGATTACGCCGGCGCCGTCCGGACCTGGCGCCCGGTGGCCGATCGCGGCAACGCCGATGCTCAGTTCAACCTCGGCCAGGCCTATCGGCTCGGCCGCGGCGTGCCCGCGGACCTGCGCACCGCGCAGAGCTGGTTCGAGAAAGCGGCGCAGCAGGGCCATGCCCAGGCGCAGGCCAATCTGGGGCTGATCCTCCATCAGAACGGCGAGCGCCAGCGTGCGATGCCGTGGATCCGCAAGGCCGCGGATGCGGGCGATCCGCGTGCGCAATATGTCCTGGGAACGGAGCTGTTCAACGGCGATCTGCTGCAGAAGGACTGGCCCCGCGCTTATGCCTTGATGCAGCTTGCCGCCGGTCAGGGCATGCCGTTCGCCGTCAGCAACCTGCAGCAGATGGACAAGCTGATCCCGCTCGCGCAGCGGCAGCAGGGCCTGGCCCTCTCCCGCGAGATGCAGGGCAAGGCGCCGCCGCGGCCGGCACAGGTGCCGGGCAGCGTCGGCAAGGCCACGGTCCCGCCGTCCAACTCGGCGATCCAGTCGACCCTGCCGGCGCCGGCACCAGCCAAGGCTTCGCCCGCGCCGGTGAAGACGGCGCAGGCTCCCAGGCCCGCCGCACCGGCTCCCGCCGCGACGCCCGCGGCCAGCGGCCGCGGCTGGCGGGTCCAGCTCGGCGCCTTCTCCACCCAGGCCAACGCAAAGAAGCAGTGGGAGAGCCTGCGCGGCCGCGTCGGCGGTCTCGCCGGCCTGCAGCCGGCCCTGGTCGCCGCCGGCGCGGTCACCCGCCTGCAGGCGGGGCCGCTCCCCAGCAAGGCCGCCGCGGACCGCATCTGCGCCGCCGCGAAGCAGGCCGGCGCCGCCTGCTTCCCGGTCGCTCCCTGAGCGATCCGCATCGCCACGGCGGCCCCCATTAACGCTTCCTTTGCGGCCGCCGAATAGGGTCGGGTCAAAGGGAAAGCGGGGACAGCAGATGGGTGCACGGCCGCGAATCGGCAGTGGGGAGCGCATGGCGACGCGTTGGCGACGCCGGCGGATGTGCGTGCTCGTCGCCGACCAGGTCTCCCCCGCTGCGCTTCGCGAGGTGAGTGCGCGCGGCGCCTTCCTCGAGACCAATGCGCGGCCGACGCTCGGAGCCGAGGTCGAGCTTCGCCATCCGGAAGCCGGAACGATCCACGGAACCGTCCAGGCGGTCGCGCACGACGGGGTCCGCCTGGGCTTCGCCTGCGGCGAGCATTCGGTCGGCTTCGCGCTGGCCGCGATCGCCGCCGACATGAGCCGCCCGTCTCCGCGCTAGACCAGCGGAGCCCCGGCGGGCCTACCCCCTCGATCCTGCTAATCCGCCCATTCGGCGCGGGCATAACCCTGCGCATAAAGCAGCGCGGTCAGGTCGCCCTGCTCGATCCGCGCGTCCGCCGCCGCGGCCGCGGCCGGCTTGGCATGATAAGCGACGCCCAAGCCGGCGGCCTGCAGCATCGGAATGTCGTTCGCGCCGTCGCCGACCGCGAGCGCGTCCTCCGCCTCCAGCCCGCGCTCGGCAAGGCCGTCGAGCAGTGTCGCTTTCTTCGTCTCGGCGCCGACGATCGGCTCGGCCACCGTGCCGTCCAGCCTGCCCTCCGCGCCGAGCAGGCGGTTGGCGATCACCCGTTCGAAGCCGATCTCGGCGCCGAGCGGATCGGCGAAGCGGGTGAAGCCGCCCGAGACGAGAATGGTCAGCGCCCCGTCGCGCCGCATCGTCCGGACGAGCGAAGCGGCCCCGGGCATCAGCCGCACGCGCTCGCTACGGCATTGGTCGATGACGGCCTCGTCGAGGCCTTCCAGCAGCCGCACCCGCGCACGCAGCGCCTCCTCGAAGCGCAGCTCGCCGCGCATCGCGCGCTCGGTGATGTCCGCGACCTCGGCCTTCAGGCCGGCATAATCGGCGAGCTCGTCGATGCATTCGACGGTGATCATCGTCGAATCCATGTCGGCGACGAGCAACCGCTTGCGGCGTCCCGCCTCACCCTGGACGATCACGTCGACTCCGGCGAAGCGCCCCTCGAGAGCGCTGCGCGCCGGCGCCGGATCCGCCGAGAAGAGGAGATCGCAAGCCTTGTCCTCCTCGATCCAGCTGCGCCCCATCGGCTCGATGCCGGCAGCGCGAAGCGCATCCTCCGCGTGAGAAATATCGCCGCCCGCGAGCCGCTGCTTTGCTATCAGTGTGGCGATGAACATGTCTTCCTCTTCGCTTCCGGCGGTCGCGCTTATCGCGGGGCCGACCGCGAGCGGCAAGTCGGGCCTCGCCCTTGCGCTCGCCAGACGCTCCGCGTCGGTCATCGTCAACGCCGATTCCGCGCAAGTTTACCGGGACCTCAGGATCGTCAGCGCCCGGCCCTCGATCACAGAGGAGGAAGAGGTGCCCCACCGCCTCTACGGCACGCGCGACGGCGCCAGCCCCTGCTCGGCGGCGGAATGGGCGGCCGACGCGCGGCGGGAGATCGAGATTGCCCATGGTGAAGGGCGGCTGCCGATCCTGGTCGGCGGGACCGGCCTCTACATACGGACATTGCTCGAGGGGATCGCGCCGGTCCCCGCGATCGATCCGGACATTCGCGAGGCGGTGCGGCGCCTGCCGGTCGCCGAGGCGCATGCGGCGCTCGCCCGCGAGGATGCCGAGGCGGCGGCGCGTCTCCGGCCGAGCGACACCACGCGGGTGGCGCGGGCGCTGGAGGTCGTCCGCTCGACCGGACACGGCCTTGCCCATTGGCAGCGCGAGCGGACGGGCGGGATCGAGGACAGGGTCGTGCTTCGCCCGCTGCTGCTTCTCCCGCCGCGTCCCTGGCTCTACGAACGCTGCGACCGCCGTTTCGACGAAATGTTTCAGGATCAGGGCATTGCGGAAGTTTCCTTGCTTCTAGAGCGAGGTCTGGATCCGGCCCTGCCGGTGATGCGCGCGATCGGTGTGCGGGAGATCGCAGCGTTTCTGCGCGGCGAGCTCGGCCGCGAGGAGGCGCTCGAAGCGGGGCGGCGCGCCACCCGCCAATATGCCAAGCGCCAATATACCTGGTTCGCCCATCAGCCGCCGGATGCGTGGCCGCGGTGGAACGGACCGCTCGACACCGCCGACTCCGGCGCGCTCGCTTTGCTCGAGCCGGGCAATGCGGCGGCCGCCTGAGTCCGCGGGCGCGCGGGCACATTGCCGCGAGACGGCTAATCGCCTAGCGCGACGGGATGGACGCCTTCTTCGATGCCGATGCCGATCTCGGCCTGATCCGAAGCCTCGACGTCGCCGTGATCGGCTATGGCAACCAGGGCCGTGCGCAGGCCCTGAACCTTCGCGACAGCGGCGTCCGTGTCACCGTGGGGCTGCCGGCGGAGTCGCGCAGCCGCGCACGGGCCGCGCAGGACGGTTTTGACGTCATGACGGCGGCCGAGGCCTCCGCGCGCGCCGATCTGGCCGTCATGCTCACCGCCGACGAGGCGCAGGCGGCCATCTACGCCGAAGCGATCGCGCCGAACCTGCGCCAGGGCGGCGCTTTGCTCTTCGCGCACGGCCTCGCGATCCGCTTCGGGCTGATCGTGCCGAGGCCGGACCTCGACGTCCTGCTGGTCGCGCCGAAGGGGCCGGGCACGGCGCTTCGCAGCCTGTATGAGCAAGGCTCCGGGCTCATCGCGCTGTTCGCCGTGGGGCAGGACGCGAGCGGACGGGCCTGCGCGCTGGCGCTCGCTTATGGCAGTGCGCTGGGCAGCGGCCGGGTCGGCATGCTGCCGACCAGCTTCGCCGAGGAGTGCGAGGCCGATCTGTTCAACGAGCAGGCCGTCCTCTGGGGCGCGATTCCCGAGTTGATCCACGCCGGCTACGAGACTCTGGTGGAAGCCGGTTTTTCGCCGGAAGTCGCGTATCTTGAATGCCTTACCGAGGTAAAGCTCATAGCCGATCTCATCTACGAGCGCGGCATTGCCGGGATGCGCGAGGCGATTTCAAACACCGCCGAATTCGGCGCCCTGGAAGGCGGCAGCCGGATCGTCACCGCCGACACGCGCACCGAGATGCGGCGGATCCTGCGCGACGTCCGCAGCGGCCGCTTCGTCGAGTCGCTGCTCCGCGACGCGGAGGCGGGCTATCCGCGCCTGCGCGTCAACCGCGCGCAGGCGGCCGATCACCCGATCGAGGCGGTCGGTCGCCGGCTGCGGCAGCTCTCCGCCCCGCGCGCAGGCTGAAGCGTCAGGGCGCCTCGGTCGGCGCGTTGTCGATGAACAGATCGAGCTGGGACTGACACCCCTTCTCGATCAGCGCCGAGGCGAGACCGGCGGGATCATCGGGCACCGCGGACAGCCGGGCGAACTTCACCTTGGTCGGATCGTCGTTGCCGGTCCAGCTCAGGCGGTATTCGCCGTCGGCGAGCGGCACGGCGGCCGGCCAGGCGAGCTCGTCCTTGCCGTCGGCCCATTCGACCTTCTCGGTCGTGCCCGCAGGAGTGGCGATCGCCAGCGTCACGGCGCCGTCCTTCTCCGGTCGCCAGAGCTTCACGCCGACGTCAGGCGAGACGCAGACGGTGCCGCTCTGCGAGACGTCGACATGCCAGAGGCTCGGACTGGACGGAATTTCTCCCGCCCGCATCGCGCCGAAACGCCCGCGCGCATTGAACGCCGCCGCCACCTTGGTCGCCGCGCCGAGCTTGAACGCGCCCGGCCCGCGCAGCACCCGGGTCGCGTTCGAGACCAGCACGGTGACGATATCGCCCGGCTGGAGCTGGATCGACGCGCTGTCGGCGACCGACTTGCCCGGCGGATAGGCCTTGGCCGAGGGACCGGCCGAACGCAGGACGAGGCCAGCGTTCGCGGCGGCCGGGAGTGCCAGGAACGCAGCGGCGACCAACGCGAGGGACGATTTCGAAGCTCTCATGATGATTAAGCTCCCGCTCTTACAGGGTTGATATTTCTATGGCTCTGGGTGGGCGACCCCATATCCGATCGCTTCCGCAACGGTCAGGCAGCGCCTCGTGGAGCGGTCCGACCCCTGCTCGCTGATCGCCTTCTGACGATACATTACGTCGGTCAGCAGCTTTCGCGAGATACCCATCCGGATCAGGAAATCATTGTCCTCGCTGGCGAGGAGGGCCGATTCCTGCTCGACGGTGCCGATCAGGGCGATCGCCTTGCTCTCCCCGCCGGAGACCTCGTTCGCGATCGCTTCCCGATTGCCGGTGTGGGTGAACATATGCACCGCGAAGATCCCGCCCTCGTCGATGAAGCGCGCCTCGCCGCCCATGAACAGGAAGTTGCAGGCCGAGAAGCAGGCCCACCCCTTGGGGATGCGCGTCGGTATACCCGATTGGCGAACCAGCTTTCCCGCCGCGCTTCCGGCCCCGGCGTTGCCACCGGGAGAGCGCACCCAGATCTCGTCGATCACGCCGTCGGCTCCGTCCAGTGCGGCCTTGAGACGCTCCGGGACGGTCTCGTCAATCGCGCCTTCGGCGCGGAGCACGCGGAGCCCGTTGATCTCCTCGACCGTGAACCGCATCTGCCGGTAGGTCGAGAAGTTGAGGCTCTTCGGGCAGGTCGGATTGACCGGATCCATGGCCTCCTGCGCGATCGTGCCTTCCGCCGAGGCGAGTGCGGCGAAGCCGAGCAGGAGGGAAAGCCAGCGCACGGTCACACCCGAACGTACTTGCTGGTGCCGGGCTTGCGGCACAGACGCTTGGGCGCCGTGGTCTCCTCGCCGTCGACGATGACGACATCGCTGACGGTCATGCAGGTGCTGCCGTCGGCGAGCTGCTCGCGGCCTGTGACGCTCGACGAACCGGAGACGTTCGGGCGAGTCTCGCTGGTCCAAGTCGCGGTGGTGCCGACTCCGCCGCGCATGGCGTCATCGGTGGCCTTGGCAGCCTGCTGCTGCTCCTTGCAGTCGAGGATCGCGATCAGCGCCTCCGAGAGCAACTCGCCGGTCGGGAAAAGTCCTCCGACCGTCCCCCCGAAGGCGGAGCGGCCGAAGACGTTGCCGGCCATGCCGCCGAGGAAGCCGCCGAGCGCCTTGCGCTTCTTCTTCTTGGTCTCGTCGCATTGCGCCGAGCCGCCTTCGTCCTGGCCGACGAAGGCTGCGGCGCTTGCCGGCGGAGCGATCGCGCCAAGTGGCGCGATGATCAGCGAGGCGGCGATAACTTTGTTTAACATCAGTGAGTTCCCCCATGAACCCTCTCGGGTCGAGCCTATGCCGCAGTGCCCGCACGGTCAATGCGGAGGCGGTCGGTGAGTGTATCGATCTGCCGTTGCAGACCGGCGAGCGTGGCGGCGAGATCCTGTTCCCTGTCCTCGCGCTTCAGCACCAGGCGAACGGCACGGGCGGTCGGATCGACGATCTCGATCAGCGCGTCGCGCTCGGCCGTGCTGAGGCAGGAGCGGTCCGGCCGCGCGCCGACCAGGAGCCAGCCGAGCAGCGGCCCTTCCTCGGGGCGCAGCGGAAGACGGATCGAGAAGGTCTTATCCGCCGGCACGAAGTCCAGCGCGCCTGCCGGAGCCGGGCTCTCGGTGGCGAGCCAGGCCGAGACCGAGGCGTCGTCGATCCCGCGCGCCTCGATCACTTTGCCCTCCACGACCAGGGCCAGCCGTCGCGGCCGCACGCCCGCCTCGACCCGGTCGAGCACCTCGCGCACCACGTCGGACAGCGGCGCGAAGTGGCGGATGTCGCGAAGGCATCCGGCCAGGCCCTCGCGCAGATCGACGAGCTTGCGGTGGAAGCGGCGCTCGGTCCAGCCCTGCACCCGCTCGTAGACCGGCGCGACGAGGATGGTGGAGACAGCGGTTCCGACGATCGGTGCGATCGACCCCGCATTCTGGCCGAAGCCCCGCAGGATGATCTCCTTCACCCCCTCCATGACGCCGGCGAAGGCCGCGCCGAGGATGACGGTGATCAAGGCGATCGAGATCGAGCGGCTGATCACCGCCTCGGCGTCGTAGAGCCGGTATTTGACGAGCGCGACGAGCAGACCGAGCTGGAGCAGGAGGAAGCCGAGGCCGAAGGCGAAGCCGGCGGTGACCTCGAGCGCGAGCTGTCCGCCGAAGCTGCCCACGTCGAGCTTCAGCATGTCGGCGGTGAGCGCCGCGCCGATCAGCATTGCGTAACCGGCGAAGCCGAACAGCGCCCATTTCAGCTGCTGGCGCTCGTCGTTCTGCGGCGCCCGCCGCAGCCGCCGGAACAAAGTGTCGACCGCCAGCGCCATCAACGCGATGAACAGGATTCGGTAGACATTTCCGCTGACGAACAGAAGCGACGGCAATGCGGCGATGAGCACGAGCACCCAGAGCGGACGCAGCCGACCGAAGGGGAAGAGCATGATCCCGCCGAGGAGCAGGATGTTGCCGAGATCGTAGAGGATGCGATGCGCCCATTCCGGGAGGCCGGCGGCGGCGAAGAAGCTCGCCGACGGCTGCTCGGCCGCCATCGTCAGCAGGATGGCGAGCGACACGATCGAGCTGACCACGTCCTCCTCGCGCCGGCGCCAGAGGAACCAGGCCGAGGCGAGCAGGAACGGATAGGTCGGCAGGTGAACGAGATCGACCAGCGACAGCAGCCAGGCGGGAAGGCCGAGGCCGGCTGCGGCTTTCTCGATATGCTGCTCACCGGTGGTGACGGTGACGTCGCGGCGGCGGCCGTCCGCGCCTGCGAGAGTGAGGACGATCGGCCGGCTCTCGGTGCCGTAGAGAATTTCGCCCAGGAGGGCGTAATCGGCCTCGGTGGTGCCGGGCGGCAGCGGTCCGTCCGCCGACGGCATCGGCACCCTGGCGGACAGCGCGATGCCGTCGATCGCCACGAGCTCGTCGCCGGCGCGCACGCCGGCGGCCGCGGCGGCCGGTCCGACCGGGAAACGAATGCGAGTCAGATCGTCCTCGCCCAGCGCGAGGCCGGCGCGGCTGCCGGGAACGAGCGCGCTGTTCTGCGCCGGTGCGGAGAGGCGCTGCCAGGTCCCTGCAACGGGGCCGGCGATGGCGAGCAGGAAGGCGGCGATCCAGACGAGGCGAAATGCCCAGACGGCGCCGCGCCCGAAATCGGGCACGCGCTCCGGCAGTCCTGACCGAAATCTTCCTGCCATACGCAGCCCCCACAAGCGCGCCGTGGATAGCATGGCCGCATCCAATGCCAAAGCGCGCGCCCGAGGGCGCGGCCGGGAGGCCATGGCGCCCCACGGGCCTGCCGCGTCGCAGCTGTGGGAGAGGATTGCCTGGCTCATGACGCGGCGCTGCGACTGCGGGCCCCTGCCCGCCCCTTCTAAGGACCTTGGATCGGGCCCTTGCTAGGTGCGCCGCGTTGCGGGAATGTGCCGGGAGCTGCGCTTTGATGTATCGATTGTTGCAGCTTCGCGCCGGCCGAGCCGCGGCCGCGCCTCACTTCCGGCCGAACAATTTCTCGATGTCGTTATGGGCGAGCTTCACCCAGGTCGGGCGGCCGTGATTGCACTGGCCGCTGTGCGGCGTCACCTCCATCTCGCGCAGCAGGGCGTTCATCTCCGCCACCGAGAGGATGCGGCCGGCGCGCACGGAGCCGTGGCAGGCCATGGTCGCCGCGACGTGATCGAGCCGCTCCTTCAGCGACAGCGCCTCGTCGAAGGCGGCGAGCTCGTCGGCGAGATCGGCGACGAGACCGATCACATTGCCGTTGCCGAGCAGCGCCGGAGTCGCCCGGACCAGCATCGCGCGCGGCCCGAATCGCTCGAGCTCGAGTCCCATCTCGGCAAGCTCGCCGATCCGCGCGTCGAGGCGGTCGCACGCCGTCTCGTCGAGCTCGACGACCTCCGGCAGCAGCAGGGCCTGGCGGGCGACGCCGCCGTCGGCGACCGCGCGCCGCATCCGTTCGAGCACCAGCCGCTCGTGGGCGGCGTGCTGATCGACCAGGACCAGCCCGTCCTCGGCCTCGGCGACGATATAGGTGGCGGCGACCTGGCCGCGGGCGACGCCGAGCGGGAAACGCGTCGCTTCCGGAGGTTGCGCGACCGCCGCCTCGGCCCGCGCCAGCGGTGCCGGCGCATAAGCGTCGCGAGTTTCCCAGACATTGTGCTGGCCGTTCCTCGGCGGCGGGAAGGCCGCGGCGAGCGCTTGGGCGGCCTCGCCGGCCGCGCCGCCGCTCCACCAGGGCGCGGCCTCGGCGGCGGCGGG
>NZ_SPDV01000060.1 GCF_004564275.1 Sphingomonas parva (ex Maeng et al. 2020) | reverse complement strand
GCGGCCGAGGTCCAGGGCGGCGACGGCATCGATCAGGGCCAGTTCGTCTTCCAGGGCGCGGCGGTGACCTTCAGCATCGCCGACAACCTCGCCGGCGTCGTGACGGTGAACGGCACCAAGATCAGCGGCATCGAGCAGCTGGTGAACTTCACCGCCGGCCGCTTCGACGACCACATCACCGGCGGCGCCTATGCCGACATGGTCGACGGCCTCGACGGCAACGACGTGCTGTTCGGCGAAGGCGGCGACGACATCCTCTCCGGCGGGGCGGACAACGATCTCGTCTCCGGCGGCGCGGGCGCGGACACTCTGCGCGGCGGCGTCGGCCACGACACGCTGATCGGCGGGCTCGGGGACGTGCTGATCGACGGCGGCGAGGGGGTCGACATCGGCATGCTCGATTTCTCGGCCGCGACCGACCGGATCGTCTTCTCGGCGGCGACCAACGGCACCGGCAGCGCGAACGTGCTCGGAACGACGATCAGCGGCATCGAGCGGATCGACTTCAAGGGCGGTTCGGGCAACGACTTCATCTCGGGCGGCGCCGGCGCCGACACGATCGACGGTGGCGCCGGCGACGACGCGCTGATCGGCTACGGCAATGTCGACGTGCTGATCGGCGGCGCCGGCAACGACCTGATCAGCACCGGCGACGGGGCGGCCGAGGTCCAGGGCGGCGACGGCATCGATCAGGGCCAGTTCGTCTTCCAGGGCGCGGCGGTGACCTTCAGCATCGCCGACAACCTCGCCGGCGTCGTGACGGTGAACGGCACCAAGATCAGCGGCATCGAGCAGCTGGTGAACTTCACCGCCGGCCGCTTCGACGACCACATCACCGGCGGCGCCTATGCCGACATGGTCGACGGCCTCGACGGCAACGAC
>NZ_SPDV01000059.1 GCF_004564275.1 Sphingomonas parva (ex Maeng et al. 2020) | reverse complement strand
GATGCGCACCGCCGCACGCCTCCAGCGCTACAATGCATCGCGGCTGCCCCGCGAAGAAGTCGAGCAGCTTGCCGCGCGTGAGCTTGCGGCTGAACACCAGCGTACCGCGCGCATCTGCGCCATGCGCATGAAAAACACTCTTGGCGATATCCAGACCGATTGTGGTAACTTCCGACACGGACGCCTCCCTCAGTGGTGTTTCAACACCTCCACTTTGGCACATCGATGCCGTCGGGGGGCGTCCACCCCATCAGCTTTCCCAACCCTGTGCGCCTCCTCGCCCGCGCGGAGCGCGGGCGACGCGGGGCGGGGCGGTGAGCGGCGCGCCTGTATTGCGCCCGTATTCCCAGGGAGGCGCCTGGAGCCGCAACGGCGCGCGAGCGGTCACCCGCCGCCTTCCCTTCTCCGTTCGGCCGGAGCCTGTCGAAGGCCCTGCCCTTCTTCAGCGAGAGAGAAGGGGTGAGTTTCGCCGACCTGAGCCCGAACGCTGCCTCGCGCTTCGCATCGCCGCCCTCAGCCCGCTTTCGGCAGGCAGATCTCGAACACCGCGCCGCGCGCCGCGACCACGCTCTCGATCGTGCCGCCGCAGGCCGCGAGCAGCGAGCGGGCGATCGACAGGCCGAGCCCGGACCCGCCCTCGGCGCGACGGGAGGTGTGGAACGGCTCGAAGATCCGTTCGCGGTCGCCGGCGGGGATGCCCGGGCCGTCGTCGGAGACGGTGAGGCGCAGCCGCGCGCCGTCCTCCACCGCGGCGATGCGCACCTGCCCCGCCCCCGCCTGCTGGGCATTCTCGACCAGGGTCTCGAGCACCGCCTCGAGCAATTCCTCGGGCGCGGCGGCCGGCGGCAGCGGCGGCAGCGCGGTCTCGACCGCGAAGCCCTCGGCGCGATGGGCATCGGCGACGCGCAGCACCGGCCCTTCGAGCATCGTGGCGCTGTCCTCCGGCGCCGCCGCCATGTCGGCCCGGGCGAGGTCGAGCAGCCGGCGGAGCAGATGCGAGAGCCGGTCGGCGTCGGCGCCGGCATTGGCGAGGAAGCGGGCGCGCGCCGCCTCGTCCATCTCGGGATGCTCGGCGAGCAGTTCGAGCGCCCCCTTGATGCCGGTGATCGGCGTCTTCAGCTCGTGGCTGACCGCGGCGGCGAAGTCGCGCAAATAGCGCGAGCGACGCTCAATCCGCTCGGCCATTGCGGCGAAATTGACGTAGAGCGCGCGGATCTCGACGGCGGCGGTGGGCGGCGGCTCGGGCACGACCACGCTGCCCCGGGCGACGTTCTCGGTCGCCTCGCTCAGCGCCTCGATCGGCCGGCTGATGCCGCGCGAGAGCAGGCCGGCGAGCACCAGCAAAGTGGTGAAGATCAGCGCGACGCCGAGCGCGATCTTGCCGCGATCCTGGTAGATGCCGAGGAACAGGCCGCGCGGCGAGCGCGACAGCATGATCACGCCGATCACCCGGCCGCCGGCCTCGACCGGGCGAACGTAATGGACCCGGATCGCGGCGGCGCGGCTCAGCCATTCGAGCGGGTAGCGGCGCTGGTATTCGGCGTTGCGGCGCAGCACCGTCCGCGTCTCCCCCGCCATCGCCGCGCGCACTTCCGGCAGATGCGCATAGCTCATCCTGAGGTCGCCGCGGCCGAGCACGACCACGCCGCCCGCGTCGATCACCCTTATCGCGGCGAGCGTGGTGCGCGCCGTCTCGCGGACGATCGGCGCCAAAGCGAGGCCCGCACGGCGCGCGGCGCCGCTGGCGAGACGCGCTGCCGGCTGCGGATCGGGCTGCTCGGGATGGACCCGCATTGCGTTGAGATCGATCGTAGGACGCTGCGGCGTCAAAGTGTCGGGCGGCGGCGGCAGCGGCTCCGGCCAGGCGGCGCGATAGGCGGCGGCGATCGCCGCGCCCTGGGCGATCAGCTCGGCCTCGGTCTGCTGGACCAGGGTGTTCTCGTAGACGCGCAGCGACACCGCGCCGACCCCGGGCAGCGCCGCGACGAACAGAAGGGTGGCGAAGAGGATGGTGCGCAGGCGAAGCGCGGGCCAGTGGCGCTTCAGCCAGTCCTTCAGCCTTGCGATCAACCCGGCTCGCCCAGGCAGCGCCCGATCCGGTAGCCGACGCCGGCGCGTGTCTCGATCAGGTCGGTGCCGCCGAGGCTCGCGAACTTGTGCCGCACGTTGCGGATGTGGCTGTCGATCGTTCGGTCGGTGACCGCGAAGCCGGGGCCGTGCAGCCGGTCGATGATCGCGTCGCGGGTGAAGACCTTGGACGGCAGGCTGGCGAGCAGCAGCAGCAGCTGGAATTCGGTAACGGTGACGGGTACCGGCGTCCCCGCCCATTCCGCCTCCCAGGCGTCGGGATCGAGCCGCAGCCGGTTGTGGCCCACCGGTCCGCTCGAGCCCGCCGCGGCGAGCGCCCGGCCGCCGCGCTTCAGGATCGCGCTGACCCGCGCCACCACCTCGCGCGGGCTGAACGGCTTCACGACATAATCGTCGGCGCCGAGCTCGAGCCCCACCACCCGGTCGATCTCGTCGTCGCGCGACGACAGGAAGAGGATCGGCAGGTCGCCGCCCGTGCCCTGCTGGCCGCGCAGGCGCCGGCAGACCTCGAGCCCGTCCATCCGCGGCATGTTGATGTCGAGCACGACCAGATCGGGGCTCGCCCGCTCGATCGCGGCCAGCGCCGCCTCGCCGTCGCCGGCCTCGCTCGTCTCCATGCCGGCCTTGCCGAGCGCGAAGCTCAGCACCTCGCGGATATGGGCGTCGTCGTCAACGATCAGGATCTTGTGGCTCATCGCGTACACGTCTGTCACTGCCTCGCCGCCGCTGTCAAAGGCACGCCGCCGCAGTCGCGGCCCTGGATCGAGACCGAGGGCAGGCGGTGCTCGACGGCCAGGCGCTGCGCGGTCTCGAGCCGCCGCGCGCCGCGCACCGTCCAGCTCCGCCAATGGGCCTGCTGGCGCACCAGCGCGGCCATCTTCCCGCTGCGCAGCGCGGCCAGGCGATCGGCGAGGATCGGCGCCCGCCCCTGCGCCCGGATCTCCAGCTCGATCACCGGCAGCAGGGCGGCCTCGCCGAGCATGTCGAGATAGCAGAGGTCGAGGCTCGCGCCGTGCCCTCCCGCCTCGCGGGCATGGCGGACGTTCCACGCCGCCGCGGCCGCGCCGAGATCGGCGAAGGCGCAGCCGGCGAGCAGCAGAGCGGCGGCGAGGAGGTTGGCGTTGATCAGCCAGGCACCGCTCTTCCCCGCCCGCAGCCGTACGCAGATCAGCACCAGGCCGAACGCGACCAGCGCCATCCACAGCAAAGCGGCGATCCGCAATTCGGTCAGCGAGTAAGCGTCGACATAGTCGAGCGTGCGCAGCATCGTCGAGGCGACGAGCAGCACGTTCTGGCCGATCCACAGGAAGACCAGCCGGCGGATCGCGGGCGCCTCGGCCATCGCGCTCCCGGGGCGCAGCGTCACCAGCACGAACAGCGCCGCGAGCAACGCGGTGACGATCAGCGGATAGGCGCCGCGATGGGCGTAGTCGGCGAGCGTTACGCCGTCCGGCAGCGGCGCGCCGCTCCACAGGAAGACGAGGTCGAGGCCGTTCTGCAGCGCGAAGAGGAGGTTGAAGGCGACCAGCGACAGGGTCACCGAGGCGGGGCTCACCCCGGGCAGGGCGAGATCCTCGTCCACGCCCGGCGCTTCTCCGAGCAGGACCCGGGCCGGGCGCAGCAGGCTCCAGGCGATCGTCGCCACGACCAGCCAGACGACGAGCCGGACCGGCGACAGCGCCGCCAGGATCCCCGCCCAGTCGATGCCGGCGAGAGCGTCGCCGATCAGCGGATTGGCGCGGGCGAACAGAGCGAGGAAGACGATCGTGCCGATCAGCGGCAGGCCGATCACCGGCAGATGCGCGGCGAAGGAGACGCGACGGCGATCGCGGCGCGCGCGGCGGACCCTGGCGAGATCGCGCCACGGCAGGCCGGGGGTGACCAGCCATTGCAGCATCAGCCGCTTCGCCCAGCGCCAGCCGTCGTCGAAGCCGTTGCGGGTCAGCAGCACCGCCATCGACGCCGCCACCCAGAACAGAGCGGCGGCGAGCAAGGAGGGATCGATGAACAAAGCGAAGGCGAACAGCAAGGCCGCCGCGGCCGCGGTGAGCGCGGCGGGGCTGCGGCGCAGGCGCGGATGGGCGAGCAGCGCCGCGAGCAGCAGCAGCCCGGCGAAGATCCCGTCGGTCGAGCCGCTCCACCCGGCCCAGTAGAACAGCCGGTCGGCAACCCAGACCAGGCTCAGGGCGAGCAGGACCTTGAAGACGAAGCTGAAGCGTCCGCGTCCTCTCCCGGACGGCGTCTCCAGCGCGGCGGCGGCATGCATGATCGGGCTCCCCTGATTGGAGAGCCGTGAATGGCAGGCGCGGGTCGAGCGATGTTGGGGCCGCTACGCGCGTTCGGTGCGGATGATGTGCAGAAACGATGCAGGCAGCCATTCCTCCCCGTACCGGGGAGGGATGCTCGGTCTAGGGCATCAGCACCGCGTCGAGGCTGTGGACGACGCCGTTGGAGCCGGTCTGCTCGTCGCCGACCAGTTTCGCCCGCCCGTTCGGCCCGGCGGCGACGATCGTGTCGCCCTCGCGCGTGAAGGTGAGCGTCGCGCCGCCGACGGTGGCGAGCTGCGCCTTGCCCTTGCCGCGATCGATCGCGCGGCGCAGGTCCTCGGCGGTGACGACGCCGGGGACCACGTGGCCGGTCAGCACGGCGGTGAGCTGCCCCTTGGCGTCCGGCGCCAGCAGGTCGTTGGCGGTGCCGCCGGACAGCGCCTGGAAGGCGGCGTCGGTCGGCGCGAAGATGGTGTAGGGCTGCGATCCGGAGAAGGTCTGGGTGAGCCCCGCCGCCTTCACCGCATTGGCGAAAGTCGAAAGGTCGCGCGAGCCGCTGACCAGGTCGAGCAAGGTCGCCTTGCCGGTCTCGGCCTTGCCTTCGGCCGGCGCGGCCGCCGCGCTGGCGTTCCCATCGGCCGCCGTCCCCTTGTTGCCGCCGTCGCCATTGCCGCCGCAGCCGGCCAGCGTGAGGCAGGCCGCCGCCAGAATGGTCCCTCTCGCCATGATACGCTCCCTGGTGAACACGCTGCCATTACGCATGAGCAATGGTCCGGTTGCGCCCCTTGGCCGCGCGAGGAAAGGGCATTCGCCCCCGCTGGCGGCTCCGTCCGGCGTTTTTTCGTTGCTCCCGAAGACTTGGAATGCGAGCAGACCGAATGACGTCCGCAGGTAGCGTACGCTTCGCCCTGCGGAGCGCCACCGAAGAGGTGCACGAGCGGCTGCATGTCGCCCGCCCGTTCCGCGACATCGCCGAGGGACGCCTGCCGCTTTCCGGCTATGGGCGCCTGCTGGCCTCGCTCCACAGCTTCCACGCCCAGCTCGAGGCCGCCTGCGACGGCGCCTGGGCGGGCGCGCCGCGCTCCGCCGGCCGCGTGGCACGGCTGGAATCGGACCTCGGCCATCTCGGCGAAGCTGCCCCGCCGGTGCCGGACGGATGGTCGCCGCCCGCCCGCGACGGCGCGGCGCTCGGCTGCCTCTACGTCGCCCAGGGCTCGACATTGGGCGGCCGCGTCGTCCACCGGCAGCTCGATTATCTGCTCGATGGCGCGCCCGGCCGCCGCTTCTTCGCGGGCAGCGACGCGGACGCCGCGACCTGGCGGGATCTCTGCGGCCATCTCGAGCGGGAAGGCCGCGGCGCCGGCCGGCTCGACGGCATGATCGCCGGGGCGAGCGCGGCCTTCGCTCTGTTCGAGCAATGTCTGGAACGACAGGAAGAAGAGTGCCTGCATGGCTGACGCCGATCCGAAGCTTCCGGACCTCACCGCCTGCGACCGGGAGCCGATCCACGTTCCCGGCGCGATCCAGCCGCACGGCCTGCTGCTGGTTCTCGATTCCGACGGCACGATCGCGCGCCATGCCGGCGACTTTGCCCGGCTGCTCGGCGTCGAGGCGTCGCCGCTCGGCCGCCCCGTCGAGGATCTGCTCGGCGCCGAAGGCGCGGCGCTGCTCGGCGGCACCGGCTATCGCGGCACCTTCGCGGCGCCGAGCGGGGGCCGCTTCGATCTGATCGCGCATGACGGCGGTAGCGGGCTGATCGTCGAACTCGAGCCGGCGCCCGCGGCACCTGCCGCAGCGGCCGAGGCACTGGCCGAGGTGCGCGACGCGGTCCGCGCGATCGGCGCTGCCGACACGCCGACCCGCGCCTGCCTCGAAGCGGCGCGCGCGGTCCAGCGTTTCTCCGGATACGATCGGATCATGGTCTACCGCTTTCAGGCCGACGGCGCGGGGCGGGTGATCGCCGAGGCGCTGGCCGAAGGCAGCGCCCCGCTCCTCAACCAGCATTTCCCGGCGAGCGACGTCCCCCAGCAGGCGCGGGCGCTCTACCTGCGCAACCGGATCCGGCTGATCCCCGACGCCGGCTACACGCCGGCGCCGCTGGTCGGCCGCGGGGAGGCGCTCGACATGAGCGACTGCATTCTGCGCAGCGTCTCGCCGATCCATCTCCAATACCTCAGGAACATGGGCGTCGCCGCCTCGGCTTCGCTGTCGATCGTCGTCGACGATGCCCTCTGGGGGCTGATCGCCTGCCACGCCGGCAGCGTTCGGACGATCCCTTATGCGGTCCGCGAGATGTGCAGCCTGGTCGCCGAGACGCTCTCCCTCGACCTCAAGCGCCGCGGCGACGCCGAGACCCATGCCCAGGTGCTGCGCCTCGCCCGGCGGCGCGAGGACCTGCTGCCGCTGATCGCCCATGCCGACAATGTGGAAGAGGGGCTTGCCGAGTCCCTCGACGAGATCGGCAAGCTCATCCCGTCCGACGGCGTCGCGGTCTGGAGCGACGGCGCGGTCCATGCCGCGGGGGCCGTCCCGGACGAGGCCGCGCTCAACGCGCTCGGCAAATGGCTGCTCGGCCGCGGCGAAGGCGCCGCCATCGCGACGGCGCAGCTCGGCGGGATCTACCCGGCGGCCGAGAGCTTCGCGGGGCACGGCAGCGGCCTCGCGGCGGCGATCGTTCGCCGCGATCCCGGACTGGTGCTGATGTGGCTGCGCGCCGAGCAGGTCGAGACGGTGAACTGGGCCGGCAACCCGCACAAGGACGACAGCAGCCCGGCGGCGGTGCTGACGCCGCGCAAGTCGTTCGAGCTGTGGCGGGAGACGGTGCGCGGGCGCTCGCTTCCGTGGCTGGAGAGCGAAAAGGAATCGGCCCGGCGGTTCGCCGAGGCCGTTCGCGAGCTTTCCGAGCAGAAGCAGGTGAACGCGCTCAACCGCCAGCTTCGCGAGACGGTGGGCGCCAAGGACGCGCTGATCGACCGCAAGGACCTGATGATGCGCGAGGTCCATCACCGGGTGCAGAACAGCCTGCAATTGGTCTCGTCGATGCTCCACCTCCAGGCGTCCGAGCTCACCGACGAGGCCGCGCGCCACCAGTTCGAGCTTGCCCGCGAGCGCGTGCTCGCGGTGGCGATGGCGCACCGGCGGCTATGGCGCGCCGACGAGGCGGACATGGTCAACCTCGAGCCGTTCCTCTCGGAGCTGACCGAATCCCTGGTGGAGAGCTGGGGACCCGCCTGGTCCGAGCAACTGGCGCTCGACGTCGCGCCCGCCCGCGTTCCGACCAGCGATGCCGTGATCGTCGCCATGCTGGTCACGGAGCTGATCACCAACGCGATGAAGCATGCCTATGCGGGCGCTCCGGGCCCGATCGCGATCGGCGTCCGCGAGATCTCGGAAGGCGAGGCGCTCAGCATCACCGTCTCCGACAGCGGCAAGGGCTTCGACGGCGCGGTCCGCGAGGGAAGCTTCGGCACCCGCCTGACCAAGGGCCTGGTGCGCCAGCTGCGCGGCAGGATGGAATTCGGCGACAACCGCCCCGGCGCCCGGGCGATGCTCACCATCCCCTACCGCCGCAGCGCGCCGCCCGCCTGAAGGCGGCTCCCGGCCCCGGCTGAGCGAAGCCTTCCGACCTCCGACGCACAAAGCCCTCCCCCTCGATGGGCGAGGGAGGAAAGCCGCGGCTTTCGCCCGCGGCGCTCGGGGATCAGACCAGCATCTCGACGATCGCCTGGATCATCTGGGTCTGGGCATCGACCTGGTAGATGTTGCCGTCGGCATAGCGGTAGAGCGTGTCGTCGCTGTCGGCATATTCGTCGCGATATTCGAGCGGCACGTTGTAGACGTCGTAGCCGGCCGGCAGCGCCTGGCCGACGTTGAGGTCGCCGACGAGCAGAGAGACGATGCTCTCGATCACGCCGCTCTGCGGATCGACCTGGTAGATCGCATTGTCGCCATAGCGGTAATAAGCGTCGTCCGTGTCGTACCAGGTGTCGCGATACTGGATCGGCACGTTGTAGACGTCATAGCCCGCCGGCATCGGCTGGCCGACCGCGAAGCCGCCGCCGAGCAGGGGCACCAGGCCGCTGACCAGATCGGTTCTGCGATCGACGCGGTAGATGTAGCCGCTGTCGTCATAGCGGTAATAATTGTCCGGCGTGTCCGCGTAGAAGGTCCGGTAGGCGGCCGGCATAGCATAGCCGACGAAGGCGCTGCGCTCGAGCCGCTCGCCGAGGCGGAAGGCCTTCTTCGCCTGGCCGGGCGGCAGGCAGCCGTTGCCCTTCTTGGCGAGGCCGGGCGGGCAGCTGCCGCCGTAGGCCGCGAAGCGCCGGTCGTCGTCGCGGAAGCGGCGCGTCTCGACCGCGGCGCGCAGCTCGCGGCGCACCCGCCGGTCTTCGCGCCGATTCTCGCGGACCAGCCGCGGCTGATGGCGCTGCGCACGTTCCGCGCGGACGACGCGCCGATCGTCGCCGCCTCCCCGGAAGGCATGGCGCTCGCCGCCGCCGCCGCGGAACGCCTGGCGCTCCGCCTTGTGGGGCTTGAAGGCGCCGCCGCCATGGCCGCCGCCGTGCGATTTCCCGCCGTGGCCGCCGCCGTTCGATTTGGCGGCGTGGCCGCCGCCGTGCCCGCCGCCCTTGCCCCCCTTTTCGGCCAGCGCCGGCATCGACACGGCGAGAGCCGCGGCGCCGGCGATCATCAACAGGTTACGCATGACAGGACTCCTGATCTGTTCACCGTCATGAACCAGCGAGGAGGAGCGCCCGTTCCCGGTCCGGAGCAACGGTCCGCCGCCGCGGGCGGGCGGGCCGCCTTCCGTTCCTGAACCTCGGCTTTCGGCGGCTGAACGCCCGGTGAAGGGGGACGTCGCACCGCCGAAATCCACCCCGTTCCACGAGCGGATGATTAGGAGGAGAGCTCGGCCTCGAGCGTGCAGATCACCCCGCCCGGAGCGAAGTCGATCGTGGCGGTGCCGCCGAATTCGGCGGCGAGCGCCCGCTCGATCATGCGGGTGCCGAAGCCGCGGCGCGCCGGCGGCTCGACCGGCGGGCCGCCGCGTTCGCGCCAGCGGAAGAACAACCGGTCGCCGTCGACGCTCCAGTCGACGTCGACGCGGCCCTCGGGCACCTGCAGCGCGCCGTATTTGGCGGCGTTGGTGCAGAGCTCGTGGACGGCCAGCGCCAGCGCCACCGCGGTCTTCGGAGAGAGCCGCAGCTCGGGACCGGCCGTGGAGATCCGGCCGGCGGCCAGCGGTGCCGCGGCGTCGGCGACGACCTGGCCGATCGACGCCGCCTCCCAGCTTTCCCGGGTGAGGAGATTGTGCGCGGCGGAGAGGGCGGCGAGCCGGCCCTCGAACGCATCGCGGGCTTCGCTCGGCATGCCCGAGCCGCGGAAGCTCTGGTGGGCGATGCCCTGGACGATCGCCAGCGTGTTCTTGACCCGGTGGTTGAGCTCGTTGACCAGCAGCCGCTGGTGCTGCTCGGCCTGGCGACGGTCGGTGACGTCCATGTTGGTCCCGACCATCCTCAGCGGGGTTCCGTCCTCGGCGTAGAGGAAATGGCCGGAGCCTTCGATCCAGCGCACCGCGCCGTCGGGGCGGCGGATGCGGAAGGCGAAGTCGATCCGCTCGCGCCGCTCGGCCATTGCCAGCTCGAGCCGGGCCTGCATCGATGCGGCGTCCTCGGGCAGCAGCCGCTCCGCCCAATTGTCGATGCTCCCGCCGAAGCTGCCGGGCGGCAGCCCGAACAGGCTCTCCTCCTGCGGCGTCCACAGCACCTTTCCGGTCTGCACGTACCAATCGAAGATGCCGATGCCATGCGCGGTGACGGCAAGGTCGAGCCGGGTCGCGGTATCCTCCAGCGCCTCGCGGGCGCTGCGCTCCTCGGTGATGTCGCGAAAGGTGCCGACGACATAGCGCGCCCGGCCGTCCGCTCCGTGCTCGACCGCGCCGACCGCGCGCAGGCGCCGCACCGCGCCGGTCGCATGGACGACGCGGTACTCGGTGTCGTAGCCGTCGCTCTCCCCGGCCAGCGCCGCCGCGAAAGCCGCCTCGGCGCCGGCGCGGTCGGCCGGGTAGACGATCCCGCGCCATTCCTCGTAGCTGACCTCGCGCCCGGCGCTGGAGAGGCCGAGCATGCGGGCCGAATAATCGGACCAGCCGCCGACGCCGCGCTCGGGATCGAACCACCAGGAGCCGAGCTTGCCCGCCTCCATGGCGACGCGCAGCCGCGCTTCGGCGGTCCGCTCGGCGGTCACGTCGCGCTGGACGCACAGCCAGTGGCGGCCGCCGTCGATGTCGACCGCGGTGATGCGCGAGGCGGTGTGGAAGCTCGATCCGTTCTTGCGGCGGTTGTGCCACTCGCCTTCCCAGCGTCCGTGCGCGCGCAGCGCCTCGATCACCTCGGCGACCCGGGCGGCGTTCTCCTCCTCGGGATAGGCGTTCTGGACGGAGACGTGGCGGCCGATCAGCTCGCCCCGGGCATAGCCGAACAGCCGGTCCTCCGCCGCATTGGTGTAGACGATGATCCCGTCCTCGGTGGACAGGCTGACGCCCTCGCTCATGCTCTCGACGATCAGCGCGTAAGGCGGCGGCACGGCCGGGGCGCAGGGGTCGGCGCCCCCGTCCAGTTCCGATCTTGCCTCGACGTCCGCCATGGCCCGCCCTTCCCCGGACACGCTTGTACGAGGCCGCGGGGCTGCTGGATAGGATTTTGCGACGCCGGGCCCGCCAAAGTGCGGTAGGGGGCCCGGCCGGCCCGGCGCACCTCTCGCGAGGCGGCGCGACTTGACTTTCCGGGCCCTGGCCTCCACATGGCGCTCAGCGAAGCATCATGCAGCGTGAACAGGCGCAAGACGCCAGGCTCTGCTTCGTATCTCTTCCAGTCCTCCCTTTTCACGCGGGTCGGCATCCACCCGCCGCGTTTCCGCGCGCCGTCATGGCTGCGCGAGGGGGCGCCGCATCAGTTGAAAGTGTTTCCCTTCATGTCATTCGAATCGCTCGGGCTTTCGCAGCCCGTCCTCCAGGCGCTCGCGCTGAAGGAATATAGCCAGCCGTCGCCGATCCAGGCGCAGGCCATCCCGACCCTGCTCCAGGGCCGCGACCTGCTCGGCATCGCGCAGACCGGCACCGGCAAGACGGCCGCCTTCATGCTGCCCTCGATCGACCGCCTGTCGGCGTCGAAGAAGCGCCCGCTGCCGCGCTCGTGCCGCATGCTGGTGCTGGCGCCGACGCGCGAGCTCGCCTCGCAGATCGCCGAGAGCGCCCGCGCCTACAGCCGTTTCTCGCACATGTCGGTCGCGACCGTCTTCGGCGGAACCTCGATCAACAAGAACCGCCAGGACGTCCAGCGCGGCGTCGATGTGCTGGTCGCCACCCCGGGACGCCTGATCGACCTCATCGAGCAGGGCTATCTGACGCTCAACAGCGTCGAGATCCTCGTTCTCGACGAGGCCGACCAGATGCTCGACCTCGGCTTCATCCACGCGCTGAAGCAGATCGTCCGCCTGCTGCCGGCCAAGCGCCAGACTCTGTTCTTCTCGGCGACGATGCCGAAGGCGATCAGTGATCTCGCCAGCAAGTACCTCACCGATCCCGCCCAGGTGTCGGTGACTCCGGTCTCCTCGACTGCGGAGCGGGTCGATCAGTTCGTGACCTTCGTCAACCAGCCGGAGAAGCCGGCGCTGCTGACGATGATGCTGCGCTACGGCTTCGGACCCAAGGGCTCGATGGACCGCGTGCTGATCTTCTCGCGCACCAAGCACGGCGCCGATCGGATCGTGAAGCAGCTCGCCGCCAGCGGAATCGCCGCCAATGCGATCCACGGCAACAAGAGCCAGCCGCAGCGCGAGCGCGCGCTCGGCGAGTTCAAGTCGGGCAAGGTCAAGATCCTGATCGCGACCGACATCGCGGCGCGCGGCATCGACGTCTCGGGCGTCAGCCACGTGATCAACTTCGACCTGCCGAACGTGCCGGAGCAATATGTCCACCGCATCGGCCGGACCGCGCGCGCCGGCGCCGCGGGCGTCGCCATCGCCTTCTGCGCCGAGGACGAGCGTCCCTACCTCAAGGGCATCGAGAAGCTCACCAAGCAGAAGATCGCGATCGAGCCGCTGCCGGAGAACTTCAACAACGAGGCGAGCCGGATCCGCAGCCAGGTGAAGGCCAATCCGGTCGCCGCCGCCGCCGAGGAGCGCGAGGAACGCTATCAGGAGAGCGCACGTCACGGACGTCCCGCCAAGCGCTTTCACGCCAAGCCGGCCGGAGCCGGACGCGGCGGGCCCGGCGGCGGACGCAGCCACGGCGCCGGTCGCGGTGGCCCGGGCGGCGGTCGCGGCCGCG
>NZ_SPDV01000058.1 GCF_004564275.1 Sphingomonas parva (ex Maeng et al. 2020) | reverse complement strand
TTCTCGAAATCCATCATCAGCCGCTGGCGGACGAGCGCGTCGATGCCGATCATTCCGGCGCCGCCGACGTCGTTCTCGCGCAGCGCCGGCAGATGCAGGTCGCGGATCGTGCTCGGCCCGAGCGTCAGCTCGGCGACGCGCACGCGATCGACGATCGCCCGGTCGGTCATGCTGTTGAGGATCACGGGGGTGCCGAGCGGGAGCTCGAGCTCGCGGGCGATGCGGACTCCGATCACCGAGGTATCGGCGCCGCTGTCGACCACGAACTGATAGGGTCCGCGGCCGTTGACCCGCACCTCGACGGTGAGGCGGGTCTCGACCTTGCGCGCCTCGATCTCGTCGCCCTCGACCGACAGGCTGTCGTCGATCTCCGCCGGCGGCAGCGGCGGCAGCGTCGAGCCGGTGGGCGGCGCCGGGCGCGGCCGGCCGATCCGCGGCGGAGCGCCGTTCACGCTGCCGGCGAGGACCGCCAGCAAGCACGCCAGGACGAACCGAGTGCGGACCATGCGCTTCCTCTCTCGCGTCGCTGCGAGGCTAATCCTTTCGGCGGCCACCCGCCACCACCCTTTGCGGCCTAGCGGCCGCAGATTTCCTTGCCGCCGGTGGTCGAGAGCCGCGTCCGCACCGCGGTCTGGATCGTGCCGATCGACACCGCCTGCGGTCCGCAGCGGCGCAGCTGGAAGCGCGCCTTGCGACGGCGGAAATCGAGCGAGACGCGGCGGAAGGTCTCGAGCAGGTCCGATCCGAGCAGCAAGGCGGGCCGATCGGCGAGATCGAAGACGTGGAACGGCGGCACGTCGGCGAAGGCGATCGGCACGTTCCTGAGGATCACGGAGCCGAGCCGGAGCTCGGCGATCTGGGCGACCTCGAGCTCGACCTCGGTGCCGGTGACGCCGGTGACGATGCCCTTCTCGACCCTGCCGCGCCGGTGGCGCATGAGCTTGTCGCGCAGCGCGAGATTACCGATCGAGATCTGGGTGCCGGTGTCGATCACCGCGTCGAGCGGCAGGCCGGCGGCGCTGACCTGGGTGAGGATCAGCTGGCCGCGGCGGAGGCGCCCGGTGACGACGATCTCGCCGGGGAGCGGAGTCCACGGCTTCTCGGCATCCTCGACCTGGATCAGCCTCTTCTCGAAATCCATCATCAGCCGCTGGCGGACGAGCGCGTCGATGCCGATCATTCCGGCGCCGCCGACGTCGTTCTCGCGCAGCGCCGGCAGATGCAGGTCGCGGATCGTGCTCGGCCCGAGCGTCAGCTCGGCGACGCGCACGCGATCGACGATCGCCCGGTCGGTCATGCTGTTGAGGATCACGGGGGTGCCGAGCGGGAGCTCGAGCTCGCGGGCGATGCGGACTCCGATCACCGAGGTATCGGCGCCGCTGTCGACCACGAACTGATAGGGTCCGCGGCCGTTGACCCGCACCTCGACGGTGAGGCGGGTCTCGACCTTGCGCGCCTCGATCTCGTCGCCCTCGACCGACAGGCTGTCGTCGATCTCCGCCGGCGGCAGCGGCGGCAGCGTCGAGCCGGTGGGCGGCGCCGGGCGCGGCCGGCCGATCCGCGGCGGAGCGCCGTTCACGCTGCCGGCGAGGACCGCCAGCAAGCACGCCAGGACGAACCGAGTGCGGACCATGCGCTTCCTCTCTCGCGTCGCTGCGAGGCTAATCCTTTCGGCGGCCACCCGCCACCACCCTTTGCGGCCTAGCGGCCGCAGATTTCCTTGCCGCCGGTGGTCGAGAGCCGCGTCCGCACCGCGGTCTGGATCGTGCCGATCGACACCGCCTGCGGTCCGCAGCGGCGCAGCTGGAAGCGCGCCTTGCGACGGCGGAAATCGAGCGAGACGCGGCGGAAGGTCTCGAGCAGGTCCGATCCGAGCAGCAAGGCGGGCCGATCGGCGAGATCGAAGACGTGGAACGGCGGCACGTCGGCGAAGGCGATCGGCACGTTCCTGAGGATCACGGAGCCGAGCCGGAGCTCGGCGATCTGGGCGACCTCGAGCTCGACCTCGGTGCCGGTGACGCCGGTGACGATGCCCTTCTCGACCCTGCCGCGCCGGTGGCGCATGAGCTTGTCGCGCAGCGCGAGATTACCGATCGAGATCTGGGTGCCGGTGTCGATCACCGCGTCGAGCGGCAGGCCGGCGGCGCTGACCTGGGTGAGGATCAGCTGGCCGCGGCGGAGGCGCCCGGTGACGACGATCTCGCCGGGGAGCGGAGTCCACGGCTTCTCGGCATCCTCGACCTGGATCAGCCTCTTCTCGAAATCCATCATCAGCCGCTGGCGGACCAGGGCATCGATGCCGATCATGCCGGCGCCGCCGAGATCGCTCTCGCGCAGCGCGGGGAGCGCGAGGTCGCGTATCGTGCTCGGCCCGAGGGTGAGCGCGTCGACCCGCACGCGATCGACGACGTTGCGATCGGTCATGTTGTTGAGGATGACGGGGCCGGCGAGCGGCAGCTCGAGATCGCGGGCGATGCGCAGGCCGACGACCGACGTGTCGGCGCCGCTGTCGACGACGAACTGATAAGGCCCGCGGCCGTTGACCCGGACCTCGACGGTCAGCCGCGTCTCGACCTTGCGGGCGTCGATCTCGTCGCCGCCGATGTCGAGCGCGTCGTCGATCTCGGCCGGCGGCAGCGGCGGCATGTTCGAGCCGGTCGGCGGCGCCGGCCGCGGCGGCGCGATCCGCGGCGGCTCGGCGGTGACCGAGGGGCCCGCAGCGAGGAGGGAGCCCGCCAGCGTCCATGCGAGAAGACGAATGTGGCGGATCATGCGCTTTCCCTGGTCGAACGCCGTGAGGCTATGCCTCCGGGCATCCGCATGCCATGGTTTATCGACAAAATGGCGGGACGGCCGGACCAAGGCGAAGCCGCCGCGGTCGCAACGCCGGCAGGCTAGGCGGCGAAAAGGAGGCGCTGAGTCAGCCTCGGCCTGCGGAAGCGTTCGTCGCTCCTGATCCATTCCCCGGCGATCTCACCGGAATGCGGCACGCACCCCGGATAGATGGCGAGCCGATTGAAGCGCGGCTCGATCCGGCCGAGCAGCGCGTAGCCGCTACCGGCGGTGGTGAAATAGCCTGGCCCGCCCCGATCATCGCCCAGCCTTTCGAAGAACAGGGTCCCGCCGCGTTCCTCACGGTTGAGATAGACCAGGCCGAAGGCCGGAACGGGGTCGACATGGGGGATCCGCTGCTCGGGCGTCAGCGCGTCGGGATGGACGTCGACGATCGCGAAATCGGAGAAGACCTCGCGAAAGCCGACCACCGGCCTGCCGTCCGCCATCAGAGGGAAGACGCCGAGCAGCGCCGTATCGGCGAGACCCCGAGCCCAACGCAGCATCCTGTCTCGCGAAGGATTGGGATCCGGGATGGACGCCAGCCTGCCCGGATAATGGGTGGCGGCGGGGCTGAACTCCAGCGAGAGCGCGGCGGCGCGGACCGCATCGGGATCGGCGTAGACGCCGTCGACGAGAATCACCGGCACCCTGCCGCCGAGCCATTCGCAGCGGATGACGGGGTGCGGCGCGAGCGCGAAGAGATCGTCGTTCAGGGGCACGCGCGCATCGTGCAGGCGCGGGGCGGCGCGGGCAATGGTCCTGCGGCCCTTCCCCACAAGGGGGCGGGATGGGTTCGCCGACGGGGATCGACGACCCTCGGGGACGGCGGGACGGAGAATTGCGCCGCGCGCCCCTATCCCGGCTGGTGTGCAGTGGGGCGGCCGACGCCTTTCCCGGCGCTGCCGCCGGATCCCCCTGCCCCCTCGGCGCTACGCTTCGCCGCCGCCCTCGGCTGCCTCCGCAGAGTCCGCGCCCGGCCCGCGCCATTCGGTCGGCGACATGCCGAAGTTCGCCGAGGCCGCGCCCGAGGCGCCGGCGGAGCAGGCCGCGTCCGGCTGACGCCGGCGCCGGGCCAAGCAAGCGAGCAAGAGCGGACAAGCGGAGAAAGGCGGCGCCGCTTGCCGCCCTCGCCGCCCTGTGACAGCCTGATCCGACACCAAGGAGGGAATGCGCATGGGCAGCGACTTCGATCCGGACGGCGCGCGGCTGCCGATCAAGCTCGATTCCACCTCCAACGGCGAGTTCGCGCCGATCCCTCTCGATCCGACGCTGCGCCGGGCCAATGCGCTCGCTTCGGACGCCGCGGGGACGATGGCGCGGCGGCTGGGCCTCGGCCGGCGCGACTTCCTGGTCTCCTCCTGCGGCGCCGCCTCGACGCTCCTCGCCTTCAACGCCGCCCATGCCGCGGCGGGACGCAGCGGCGGCTTCTTCGAGCTTCCGGCCGAGGCGGCGGCCGAGCCGGCGGCGGCCGAGGCGGCACTCGGCAAGGACGAATGGATCTTCGACGTCCAGGGGCATTTCGTGAACCCGACCGGCGCCTGGCTGAAGGACGTGCCGGCCGGCGCCAAACCGCTGCAGATGGAGAAGACCCGGTGCGGCCTCTCCGGCTTCAGCGGCGAGCGTTCCTATCTGCAATGCATCGGGCCGTCCGAGTTCGTGAAGGACGTCTTCCTCGATTCGGACACCGACATCATGGTGCTCTCCTTCGTCCCCTCGACCCGCGACGGCGAGCCGCTGACCATCGAGGAAGCGGCGGCGACGCGCGAGATCGTCGACCGGATGGAAGGCTCCAAGCGGCTGATGCTGCACGGCCGGGTGAACCCCAACCAGCCAGGCGACCTGGAAGACATGGAGCGGCTGAAGGGCTTCGGCGTCAGCGCGTTCAAGACCTATACGCAGTGGGGGCCGAGCGGCACCGGCTTCTGGATGACCGACGACGTCGGCATCGCCTTCGTCGAGAAGGCGCGCGCGCTCGGCGTGCGCAACATCGCAATCCACAAGGGCCTCCCCTTCGGGCCCAGGAGCTACGAGCATTCGACCTGCCGCGACATCGGGCCGATCGCCCGCCGCTTCCCCGACATGAACTTCCTGATCTACCATTCGGGCTATGTCGCGGGGAAGGACGAGGGGCCCTACGATCCGAAGCGGAGCGACGGCGTCGATGCGCTGATCACCTCGCTCCGCGAAGCCGGGGTGAAGCCCAACAGCAACGTCTATGCCGAGCTCGGCTCGACCTGGCGCTTCGCCTCGATGCGCGACCCGACCAGCGCCGCGCATCTCCTCGGCAAGCTGTTCAAGCATGTCGGCGAGGACAATGTGCTCTGGGGCACCGACTCGATCTGGTACGGATCGCCGCAGGACCAGATCCAGGCCTTCCGCACCTTCCAGATCGCCGAGGCGCTGCGCGACGCGCACGATTATCCGCGGATCACGCCGGAGCTGCGGCGCAAGGTGTTCGGCCTCAACGCCGCCAGGCCCTACGGCCTCGACGTGGCGGCGCTGAAGCGCACGGCCGCAGCCGACACGGTGGCGCGCGACCGCGAGACTTACCGCGAGCGCCCGAACCCGAGCTTCGCCACCTACGGCCCGCGCACGCGGCGCGAGTTCGCCAATTTCGCGCGGTGGAGCGGCGGCGAGCCCTGACGCCGCCGCGCGGCCCTGGCGCCTGCGCCCTTGGGCCTGTGCGATCGGGTCAGGCGTGCGGCGGCGTTCCCGCAGGGTCGGGCTCGCCGGCGCGGATCGGCGCGCCGATGTCCGGCCCCGGCGCCGCGCCGAGCATCTGCTCGAGCCGGGCGATGTCCCGGCGCTGATCCTCGGCCGTGGCCTTGGCGAACGCCCGCACTTTCGGATCCGTCCCTTCGGCGGCGACGATCTCGGCCATGGCCACGCCGCCGCGATGATGCTCGATCATCTTCCTGATCCAGGTCTCGGACGGATTGGCGCCGCCGGCCGAACGCATCGCCTCGTGCATCTGCATCGCGGGCCCCTGAAAGGCGGCCGCGGCCTCGGGCGCCGGCTTGCCGTCTTTGGCCAGCGACCGGAGCGTCTCGATCTCGCGTTGCTGCCTGGCGATCGTCTGCTCCGCCAGGGCGCGCACGTCGGGGGTCGGATCCTGGCCAAGCACGAGCTTGGCCAGCGCGATGCCGCCGCGATGGTGGACGATCATCTTCTTCACGAACGTTTCGGAGAGATCGATCCCGACCGCCGCCGCCATCGCCGCCTTCGACCTGTCCAGCAGCGGCGCGTACGGATTGGTCGGATCGTAAGGCACCGGGGCCATCGCCTGAAGGTTCGCGACCACGCCGTTTCCGGGATCGCCGGCCTCGGACTCGCTGCTGCCGCAGCCGGCCAGACCGGCGAGGCCGGCGGCCAGCATCCAGTGGCGCGCGGTGATGCGCATGCCTTGCTCCTCCTCGTTCAACCCCATCGCCGAAACGATGCGTGCGGCCGAAGGGATCCTGGAGGCGCTGCGGCCGGCGCGGCGAGCCGCCGCCTGGCGCGCGACCGGCCGAGCCGCGCGTCCGCGCAATGCGGCATCGATCGCGGACGCCCTTCGTTGCCAGTGCAGACCTGACAACGACCAGGAGCACGACCATGTCGATCGCCAAGATGATCTCCCTTCACCCCGATGTCGGCGGGAAGTCCGACGAGACGCTCGCGCTGGCGGTGCGGCATGCCTTGTTCTGCTCGGCGATCTGCACCAGCTGCGCCGACGCCTGTGCGGCCGAGGAGCATGCCGCGCACATGAGGCAATGCATCCGCACCTGCCTCGACTGCGCGGACGTGTGCGCGGCAGTCGCACGGCTCGCCACCCGCCGAACGGGCAGCAACCAGATCGTGCTGCAGGAAGCGCTCCAAACGTGCATCACCGCCTGCGACATCTGCGCCGAGGACTGCATGCGGCACGACGCGGAGCATTGCCGGCTCTGCGCCGAGATGTGCCGCGAGACCGCGCAGGACTGCCGCGCGGCGATCGAGGCGATGTGACCCTCGTGCCGGTCCGCCGGCGCACCGACGGCGGGTATCAGGCGGCGGTGAGGATGAGCGGACCGCGCCGGGTGGCGACCAGGGTATGCTCATATTGGACGGTGGGCTGGTCGCGCGGGGGGCGCAGGGTCCAGCCGTCGTCCCGTTCCTCGACCCAATCGGCGCCGAGCGACAGGAACGGCTCGATGGTGAAGACCAGCCCCTCGGGGATACGGCGCCTGTCGCCGGCTTCGTACCAGGTGGGAATCTCGCCCGGCTCGTCGTGCAGCGAGCGACCGATGCCGTGGCTGGCGAGATTGCGGACCAGGCTGTAGCCGTTCTTGCGGGCGAAGCCGTCGATCGCCTTGCCGATCCCGTTGAGCCGCGCGCCCGGCTTGACCGCGCGGATGCCCGCCCACATCGCCTTGCGGCCGTCGCGGCAGAGCCGCTCGATCTCCGGCGTCACCGGCGGCACCGCGAAGCTCGCCCCGGTGTCGCCGAAGAAGCCGTCCAGTTCCGCCGAGACATCGATGTTGATCAGATCGCCGGGCTGGACCTTCCTGTCGTCGGGGATGCCGTGGGCGCAGTCGGGCCCGACCGAGATGCAGGTCGCGCCCGGAAAATCGTAGCTGAGCTCGGGCGCCGACCGCGCGCCCTCTCGCTCGAGCAGCGCGCGGCCGATCTCGTCGAGCTCCCTGGTGGTGATTCCGGGCTCGAGCGCCTCGCCCATCGCCGCCAAAGTGCGGGCGACCAGGCTCCCGACCCTGCGCAATTTCGCGAGCTGCTCGTCATTCTCGATGATCATGGACTCTCCTCGGCCAGCGCCCCTGCCGGGTCCGCGCCCTCGCCGCAACGGAAAGAAAGGGCGGCCGCAGCCGCCCTTCCCTCCTTTTCCGGCCGGCGATCAGCGGCGTGGGCGGCGGCTCGGGACCTGGATGCAATTGTCGGTGACCGTGCGCGAGCATCGCGGATAGTCGCGGGTCGCGGCCATTCCGCTCATCCCGGCGGAGGTGCTGCCGGTTGCGCTCCAGCCGCTGCTGCTCGTGCCCGTCGACCCGGTGCCGGTGCCCGTCGCCATCGTACCGGTGCCGGTCGACATCGTGCCGGTGCCCGTCGTCGTCGTCGTCATCGTGCCGTGGTTCATGCCCTGGTGGCCGGTCGTCGTCCCCTGGGTACCGATGCCGACGCCGGTCGAGGCGCTGGTCGTGCCGCCGTTCACCTGGGTCGAGACGGTCGCATTGGCGGTGCCGCCGGCCCTGGTGGCGCCGTCCGTGGTCGGATCGTGGTCGTTGGTGGTGGTGGCGGTGCCGCTCTGGCCGGTCGTCGCGCCGGCGGACGTGCCCGTCGTCTGCGCCAGCGCCGGAAGGGCCAGCAGCATGGCGCTGCCGATCAGCATGGGTTTCAGCATCTCGTCTCTCCTGGTGTTCTCGCCTCGAACACACGGCGGGGACTCATCCCGAGGCGTCCCGCCGAGAACGTCCCGCGAAATGCGCCCGTTCCTTTGTCCCGTCGTTGATGCCCCCGACCGACCTTGCTAGACGCGCCGCTCGCCAACAAAGGTTAGGAAGACGGCATGATCCCCCGCTATTCGCGGCCGCAGATGACCAGCATCTGGGCGCCGGAGACCCGGTTCCGCATCTGGTTCGAGATCGAGGCGCACGCCCTCGACGCCATGGCCGAGCTCGGGATCGTCCCCAGGGAGGCTGCCGAGAAGGTCTGGGAGAAAGGCGCGTTCGAGGTCGAGCGGATCGACGAGATCGAAGCCGAGGTGAAGCACGACGTCATCGCCTTCCTGACCAACGTCGCCGAGCACGTCGGGCCGGAGGCGCGCTTCCTCCACCAGGGCATGACGAGCTCCGACGTGCTGGACACCTGCCTCGCCGTCCAGCTCGCCCGCGCCTCCGACCTGCTGATCGAGGATCTGGACCGGCTGCTCGAGGTGCTGAAGCGCCGCGCCGAGGAGCACAAGCTCACCCCGACGATCGGTCGCAGCCACGGCATCCACGCCGAGCCGGTGACCTTCGGCCTGAAGCTCGCCTTCGCTTATGCCGAGTTCGATCGCTGCCGGGCGCGGCTGGTCGCGGCGCGCGAGGAGATCGCGACCTGCGCCATCTCCGGCGCGGTCGGCACCTTCGCCAACATCGATCCCCGCGTCGAAGCCTATGTCGCGGACAAGATGGGCCTGAGCATCGAGCCGATCTCCACCCAGGTGATCCCGCGCGACCGGCACGCGATGTTCTTCGCCACCCTGGGCGTGATCGCCTCGTCGATCGAGCGGCTCGCCACCGAGATCCGCCATCTGCAGCGCACCGAGGTGCTCGAGGCGGAGGAATATTTCTCGCCGGGCCAGAAGGGCTCGTCGGCGATGCCGCACAAGCGCAACCCGGTGCTGACCGAGAACCTCACCGGCCTCGCCCGCATGGTGCGCGGCTATGTGACGCCGGCGCTGGAGAACGTGGCGCTGTGGCACGAGCGGGACATCAGCCATTCGTCGGTCGAGCGCTACATCGGTCCCGACGCGACGGTGACGCTCGACTTCGCGCTCGCCCGCCTCACCGGCGTGATCGACAAGCTCGTCGTCTATCCCGAGCGGATGCAGAAGAACCTCGATCGGATGGGCGGCCTCGTCCATTCGCAGCGCGTGCTGCTCGCCCTCACCCAGGCGGGCGCCAGCCGCGAGGATTCGTACCGGCTGGTCCAGCGCAACGCGATGAAGGTGTGGGAATCGGACGGCGCCCTGTCGCTGCTCGAGCTGCTCAAGGCCGACCCCGAAGTCTCCGCGCTGCTGACGCCGGAGCAGATCGAGGAGCGCTTCGACCTCGGCTACCATCTGAAGCACGTCGACACCATTTTCGCGCGGGTGTTCGGCTGAAGAGCGGAGGGAGAATGACCATGGCCGATCTGTCCGACTTTCCGATCACGCGCCGCTGGCCGGCGCAGCATCCCGACCGCATCCAGCTCTATTCGCTGAACACGCCGAACGGGGTGAAGGCGTCGATCATGCTCGAGGAGACCGGCCTGCCGTACGAGCCGCATCTGATCGACATCGGCCAGAACGAGACCTGGACCGAGGACTACCTCTCGCTCAATCCGAACGGGAAGATTCCGGCGATCATCGATCCCGACGGGCCGGGCGGCAAGCCGCTGGGGCTGTTCGAATCGGGCGCCATCCTGCTCTACCTGGCCGAGAAGAGCGGGCAATACCTCTCCGCCGATCCGGCGCGGCGCTGGCAGACGATCCAGTGGGTCTTCTTCCAGATGGCGGCGATCGGGCCGATGTTCGGCCAGCTCGGCTTCTTCAACCGCTTCGCCGGCAAGGAGATCGAGGACAAGCGCCCGCTCCAGCGTTACGTCGCGGAATCGAAGCGGCTGCTCGGCGTGCTCGAGGGCCGGCTCGAAGGCCGCGACTGGATCATGGACGATTATTCGATCGCCGACATCGCGACGCTCGGCTGGGTGCGCAACCTCGTCACCTTCTACGAAGCGCGCGACCTGGTCGATTTCGACGCGCTGAAGAACGTCCCGGCCTGGCTCGAGCGCGGCCTCGCCCGGCCGGCGGTGCAGCGCGGGCTGGAGATACCGAAGCGTCCCTAATTCCTCCCCGCTTGCGGGGAGGGGGACCGCGACGCGAAGCGGCGTGGTGGAGGGGGTCTGGAGGCCCGTACTGTCGCTGTACGATAGGCCGCGTGGGTCTCTGAACCCCCTCCACCATGCTTCGCAATGCTCAGGCCGCCATGCCCCCGGCATGGCTTCGAACTGCCGGGGTCAGTTCGAACCTGAGCATCCCCCTCCCCGCTCGCGGGGAGGATCGATCAGCCCTCCCACAATCCCTTCAGCTTTCCGAAGAAGCTCTTGCTGGCCGGACATTCGTCGCCGGTCTCGGTCTTGCGGAATTCCTCGAGCAGCTCCTTCTGGCGGCTGCTGAGCTTGGTCGGGGTCTCGACCTCGACCTGGACGACCATGTCGCCATGGCCGCGCCCCGAGAGGATCGGCATGCCGGCGCCGCGGATGCGCAGCTGCTTGCCCGACTGGATGCCGGCCGGGATCTTCACCTCGTGCTTCGACCGGTCGAGGCCGGGAAGCTCGATCGTGCCGCCCAGCGCCGCCGTGGTGAAGCTCACCGGGCAGCGCGCGAAGAGCGTGGTGCCCTCGCGCTGGAAGACGGCGTGGCGGGCGAGATGGACGAAGATGTAGAGATCGCCGTTCGGGCCGCCGCGCACGCCCGCCTCCCCCTCGCCGGAGAGGCGAATGCGGGTGCCCTCGTCGACGCCGGCCGGGATCCGCACCTCGAGGCTGCGGCTCTTCTCGACCCGCCCTTCGCCGCGGCAGCGGTCGCAGGGATCGGCGATCACCTCGCCGACGCCGCGGCAGGTCGGGCAGGTGCGCTCGACCACGAAGAAGCCCTGCTGGGCGCGGACCTGGCCGCGGCCGTGGCACATGGTGCAGGTGCGGGCCTGGGTGCCGGCCTTGGCGCCGCGGCCCTCGCACGGCTCGCACTTCACCGTGGTGTCGATCCTGAGCTCGACCTGCTTGCCGTGATAGGAATCCTCGAGGCTGATCTCGAGATCGTAGCGCAGGTCCGATCCGCGCAGCACGTTGCCGCGGCGGTCGGACTGGCCGTTCATGAATTCGCCGAAGATGTTCTCGAAGATGTCGGAGAAGGAGCCGAAATCCTGCGCTCCGCCGCCGCCCGGGCCGCCGTTGCGGAAGGCGGCGTGGCCGAAGCGATCGTAGGCGGCCCGCTTCTGCGGATCCTTGAGGCAGTCATAGGCCTCGCTGATCGACTTGAAGCGCGCCTCGCTGTCCTTGCACCCCGGATTGCGATCGGGATGGCACTCCATCGCCAGCCGGCGATAAGCGGACTTGATCGTCTTGTCGTCCGCGGTCCGATCGACCTGCAGCAGCTCGTAATAATCGATCTCAGACATAACGCCCTCTCCCCTTCAGGAGAGAGGAGGACCGGAGGCGCCGCCCGAAGGCGGCCGGGCGGCCCGCATGACACGCGCCGCCCGGTTTGCCCGATACCCCTCCCGCCAGCTTTCCCGCCCGAAGGCGGGAAAGAGGGGTCGTTCCTCAGCCCTTGTTCTCGTCGTCGACCTCGGAGAATTCGGCATCGACGACTTCCTCGCCGCCGTCGGCCTGGGTGCTCGCCTGGTCGGCGCCGGCATCGGCCCCGCCTGCGGCGCCCGCCGCCTGCTCCTTCTCGTAGATCGCCTGGCCGAGCTTCATCGCCACCTGGGCGAGCGCCTGGCTCTTCTGCTCCATCTGATCGGCGTCGCCGCTGTCGATCGCAGCCCGGGTCTCGGCGACCGCGGCCTCGATCTCGGACTTGAGCGAGGCGTCGATCTTGTCGCCATGCTCACGCAGCTGCTGCTCGGTCGAGTGGACCAGGCTGTCCGCCTTGTTGCGGCTCTCGGCCGCGGCGCGACGCTTCTTGTCCTCCTCGGCGAAGCGCTCGGCTTCCTGAACCATCTTCTCGATGTCGCTGTCGTTGAGACCGCCCGAGGCCTGGATGCGGATCTGCTGCTCCTTGCCGGTGCCGCGATCGCGCGCCGAGACGTTGACGATGCCGTTGGCGTCGATGTCGAAGGTGACCTCGATCTGCGGCACGCCGCGCGGCGCCGGCGGGATGCCGACCAGATCGAACTGGCCGAGCAACTTGTTGTCCGCCGCCATCTCGCGCTCGCCCTGGAAGACGCGGATCGTCACCGCGTTCTGATTGTCCTCCGCGGTCGAATAGGTCTGGCTCTTCTTGGTCGGGATGGTCGTGTTGCGATCGATCATCCGGGTGAAGACGCCTCCCAGGGTCTCGATGCCGAGCGACAGCGGGGTGACGTCGAGCAGCAGCACGTCCTTGACGTCTCCCTGGAGCACGCCGGCCTGGATGGCGGCGCCCATTGCGACGACCTCGTCGGGGTTGACGCCGGTGTGCGGCTCCTTGCCGAAGAACTCCTTCACGACGTCACGGACGCGCGGCATGCGGGTCATGCCGCCGACCAGCACGACCTCGTCGATGTCGCCGGCCTTGACGCCGGCATCGGCGAGCGCCTTGCGGCACGGCTCGAGCGTGCGCTGGATCAGGTCGGCGACCAGACGCTCCAGATCGGCGCGGCTCAGCGACTTCACCAGATGCTTTGGGCCGTTCTGGTCGGCGGTGATGAAGGGCAGGTTGATCTCGGTGGTCTGGGCCGAGGAGAGCTCGATCTTGGCGCGCTCGGCGGCCTCCTTGAGACGCTGAAGCGCGAGGCGATCGGTGCGCAGGTCGATGCCTTCCTGCTTCTTGAACTCGTCGGCCAGCCAGTCGACGATCTTGGCGTCGAAATCCTCGCCGCCGAGGAAGGTGTCGCCGTTGGTCGACTTCACCTCGAACACGCCGTCACCGATCTCGAGAACCGAGACGTCGAACGTGCCGCCGCCGAGATCGTAGACCGCGATCGTCTTGCCGTCCTGCTTCTCGAGCCCGTAGGCGAGCGCAGCCGCGGTCGGCTCGTTGATGATGCGCAGCACCTCGAGGCCGGCGATCTGGCCGGCGTCCTTGGTCGCCTGGCGCTGGGCGTCGTTGAAGTAAGCGGGGACGGTGATCACCGCCTGGGTGACGGTCTCGCCGAGATAGGCCTCCGCGGTCTCCTTCATCTTCTGGAGCGTGAAGGCGGAGATCTGCGATGGGCTGTAGTCCTTGCCGCCGGCATTGACCCACGCGTCGCCGTTCGGGCCGCGGCTGATCTTGTACGGGACCAGCTCGGTGTCCTTCTTGGTGATCGGATCGTCGTAGCGGCGGCCGATCAGGCGCTTCACCGCGAAAATGGTGTTGTCGGGGTTGGTGACCGCCTGGCGCTTCGCCGGCTGGCCGATCAGTCGCTCCCCGTCCTTGGCGAACGCGACGATCGAAGGCGTGGTGCGGGCGCCTTCCGCATTTTCGACGACCTTCGGCTTGCCGCCTTCCATCACGGCAACGCAGCTGTTGGTGGTGCCGAGATCGATACCGATAACTTTTGCCATACAGAACCTCTTATGCCCCAATAGAAATCCGTCCCGCTGCGCCCCGTCAGGCACGCAACGAGTGTTTCGGGAGCGATATAGGAGGCGATTCAGAGGCGACAAGAACCGGCCGCTCGCCTAGTGCCGCCGGGATGATGAAGACGATGCCCCTCCGGCCCGTTCTGGGACTGATCGCCCTCGCGCTCGCCACCGGCTGCGAGCGCAAGCCCGCCGTGACCGCCGAAGACGTGGTGATCACCCTCCCCGCCATGCCGGGCGCCCCCGGCGCCGCCTATTTCCGGCTGGAGACGAATACCGTGCCCGAGCGGCTGACCGGGATCACCAGCCCGGCGGCGGAGCGGGTGGAGCTGCACGAGACGCGGATGAACGGCGCGATGGCGGGCATGGCGCCGCTCGACAGGCCCGCGTTCGACGCGGATCGCAGCCTGGCGTTCGTACCGGGCGGGCGGCACGCGATGCTGTTCGGCGTGAAGAGCGGCCTCAAGCCCGGCGACAGGGTGGCGATCAGCTTCGCGTTCGAGCAGGCGCAGCCGCTCACCGTCGAGGCCGAGGTGCGCGGGCCCGGCCAGGGCCACGCCGGCCACTGAGCCCCTCCCCTCACCCGGCAATTTCTACCCACTCGACTTCGGCCCCCAGCAGCTTAGTCTGAGCACGGGGGAAAGGGGGTAGAGCGATGACGAGTGGGCGAGTCGCGCGCGCGGTAACGGCCCTGCTGCTGATCGGCGCGGGCGCAATGCCGCTGCACGCCGCCGAGCCGATCCCGGCCGAGGCGAAGCTGGTGCCGGCGCCCGCGATCAGGACCGGCACGCTCGCCAACGGCATGCGCTATGCCGTCGTGCGCAACGGCACGCCCAGGGACGCGGTCTCGATCCGGTTGCTGCTCAAGGTCGGCAGCTTCGACGAAGGCGACGACGAGCGCGGCTTCGCCCATTTCATCGAGCATCTCGCCTTCCGCTCGACCCGGCACGCGCCGGGCGGCGTGCTCGACAACCGTTATGCGGCCCTCGGCGTGACGCTCGGCCAGGACCACAACGCCTTCACCACGCTGGATTCGACGATCTACCGGATCGACCTGCCGGGCAGCGCGCCGGACGGCGTGCAGCAGGTGCTCGAATGGCTCCGCGACGCGACCGACGGGATCGCCTTCACCCAGGAGGCGGTCGACGTCGAGCGGCGCGTGCTCGAAGCCGAGGCGCGCAGCCGCAACACGGCGCTGGCGCGGGTGCAGCGGGCGAGCAGCGAATTCATGGGGCCGACGCTGCGCGCCACCGCCCGCGATCCGATCGGCACGCCCGAGACGCTGGCCGCCGCCACGCCGGGCGCGCTGAAGGCCTTTCACGGGCGCTGGTATCGGCCGGACAAGGCGACGCTCGTCGTCTCCGGCGCAATCGATCCCGACGCGATCATCGTCGAGATCGAACGGCGCTTCGCAACCTGGGAGGCAATCGGCGCCGCCCCCGAGCGGGCCGCGCCGCCCAAGAGCCTGCCCGAGCGGGCCGCCGATTCCCTGGTCGTCGTCGAGCCGAACCTGCCCGCCACGCTCACCGCCTGCCGGCTGGCGCCGCTCGACGGCGACCGCACGCCGTCGCTCGAGCGCGTCCGCCGCGACCTGCTGGGCGGCGTCTGGACCAGGATCCTGAACGCGCGGCTGGCAAAGGTCTCGACGACGCCGGGCAGCGGCTTGCTGGGCAGCGGCGTGGTGACGCTGCGCGACGGGCCGGAAGCCCGGATGACCTGCCTGATCGCCCTCCCCGCCGAGGGCCGCTGGAAGGAGTCGCTGGCCGGCGCCCAGGCCGAGCTGCGCCGCTTCGCCAGCGAGAGCCCGACGGCGCAGGAGGTGGAGGAAGCGGTCGGCGCGGCGACGATCGACGCGCTCGGCGCCGCATACGAGGCCGACAGCAGTCCGTCCTCCACGCTCGCCGACCAGATCGTCGCGGCGGAGCTGACCGGCCGCGTCATCGAGACCAAGGACGAGACGATCGGAACGATGGGCCTGGCGGCGGCGGGCGTGGAACCGGCCGACGTCAAGGCCGCCTTCGCGCACGACTGGGCGGGCGCCGGCCCGTTCGTCACCGCCACGCTTCCGGCTGCGATCGACAAGGCGGAGCTGCTCGCCGCCTGGCAGGCGAACGAGCGCGCCAAGCCGCTCGACGCCTATGTCGAGCGCACCGCGCCGCGCTGGGACTATGATTTCGGACGCAAGGGCAAGGTGCGCAAGCGCACGGTCTTCGCCGACCCGGGCTTCGTGCGGCTGGAATATGAGAACGGCCTGGTGCTGAACTACAAGCACACCGATTTCAGCGCCGGCGCGGTCGAGGTGCGGCTGAGCCTCGGCCACGGCCTGACCGGCCTTCCACCCGAGATGCGCGCGCCGATGACCTTCGGCGCCGGGCTGGTGACGATCGGCGGGCTCGGCCGGATCGCAGCCGACGACATCGAGGCCTCGCTCGGCCTCACCAATTGGGAGTTCGATTTCGAGCCGGATACCCACAGCTGGATGATCACCGACCGCGCCTCGAGCGGGGTGGTCGACAAGCAGATGGAATTGCTCGCCGCCTTCGTCAGCGACCCCGGCTTCCGGCCGCTGATCGACGAGAAGGTGCCGACCGTGGTCGACATCGTCTACCGCATGGCGGGCACCGATCCGAGCGCCGTCGCCGGCCAGGCCTTCGAAGCCGCGGTCTTCCCGAGCCTGCGCAGCTATCCGGAGCCGGAGCAGCTGCTGCGCTGGCGCGCGGCCGATTATGCGCGGGTGCTGAAGCCGATCCTGACCGGCGCGCCGATCGAGCTCACCGTGGTCGGCGACATCAAGGAAAAGGCGCTGCGGCGGATCGTGGCAAAGACGCTCGGCGCCTTGCCGAAGCGCACCCGGCTGGCGCCGGTCGCCGGCCCCGGGCCCTTCTGGCGCTTTCCCGACGCGCCGCCGGCCCCGGTCAAGGCCGTCCACCAGGGCGGCACCGGGAAAGCGGCGGCGATGATGGTCTGGCCGCTGTTCGTCGCCTCGCCGGCGCGGCGCAGCGAGGAATATGCGCTGCAGCTGCTCGGCGCGGTGTTCCGCGACCGGCTGATCCAGCGCGCGCGGATGGAGCTGGGCATCGTCTATTCCCCCGCGGTGGTGATGAACAGTCCGGACGATGCCGACCAGGGCTATCTCTCGGCCCGGTTCGAATCGAAGCCCGAGGATCTCGACCGGCTGATCGCCGCCGCCCGCGCGATCGCCGCCGATCTGGTCGCCGGCAACATCAGCGAGAAGGAGCTGAGCGACGCGCGCGAGCCGATGCGGGCCGATGGCCGCGAGGCGCTGACCCGCAACGCCACCTGGGCCGACGCGCTGTCGGAATCGGCGCGGGGCACCGCCGGTATCGAGGAGCTGATGCGCTTCGATGCGCTGCTCGCCGCGGTGACGGTGGACGATCTGCGCCGCGCCGCCGCGACCTGGCTGGTGCGCCCGCCGATCGTCAGCACCGCGCTGGCCGAACCCGGCGGCGCCGCCGTCCCGATCAAGCCGGCGGTAACCGCCGCCGCGCGATGAGCCTTCAGCAGGGAAGGAACGACATGACGCACAACGACATCTTCCGGTCGTCGACCTGGGGCTGGCTGAGGGGCACGCTCGCCGGCTGGGCGACGCTGCTGCTCTGCCTGGTCGGCATCGGCCTGCTGATCGTGCTGGTGAAATGGATCGAGAACCTCGCCGCGACCTACGAGGTGGGCGAGGACCGGCTGATCATCCGCCGCGGCATCTTCATCAAGAGCATCGACGAGATCGAGCTCTACCGGGTGAAGGACATCCGGCTCGATTTCAGCCTGATCAACCAATGGGCGGGGATCGGCACGCTGACGGTGACGTCGAGCGACGAGACGACGCGCCAGGCGCCGCTCGTCATTCCGCACGTCGAGCATGCGGAAGGACGGCGCGAGGAATTGCGGCGGCTGGTCGACGCGGCCCGCCAGAAAAGGCGGGTCCGCGAGATCGACATGGCGCACGAGGATTATTGAGCGGTCGCCGCGGCCGGTTCCGGCCGCGGCTGGAAGGCTCAGGGCTTGCGGGCGACGCCGACCAGCGCCGGGCGGAGCAGGCGATCCTTGATCATGTAGCCGGCCTGCATCTCCTGGACGATCGTGCCCGGCTCCGCGTCGGAGGGAATCTCGACCATCGCCTGGTGCCGGTTCGGATCGAGCGGCTGGCCCATCGCCTCGACGCGGACGATGCCGTTCCGCTGGAAGACGTTGTCGAGCTCGCGCGAGGTCGCCTCGATGCCGGTGATCAGCGCCTTCATCCGCTCGTCGGCGCGGACCTCCTCCGGCACCGCGGCGAGGGCACGATCGAGATTGTCCTTCACCGACAGCATGTCGCGGGCGAAGCCGGACGAGGCGTAATTGGCGGCGTTGACCTTTTCCTGCTCCAGCCGCCGCCGCACGTTCTGCGTCTCGGCCTGCGCATAGAGGATGTTCTGGCGCGCCTCCTCGAGCTCCTTCAGCACCTCCGCGAGGCGATCGGGCTCGGCCGACGCCTCAACGGCTTCCGCTTCCTGGGTCTGTTCCTGCAGATCGTCCTGTTCGTTCATGCCATCAATCTCGATAGTGCCTGTGCTGTGAAATCCACCATGGGTACGACCCGCGCATAGTTCAACCGCGTCGGGCCGATAACCCCCACCACGCCGACGACCTTGCCGTCGCCGCCGCGATAGGGCGCGGCGATCACCGACGAGCCGGAAAGCGCGAACAATTTGTTCTCGGAGCCGATGAAGATCTTCATGCCCTGGCCGGCGCGGGCGCTGTCGAGAAGGCGGACGATCTCCTCCTTGTCCTCCAGCTCCTCGAGCAATTGCCGGACCCGCTCGAGATCGGCGGCGGCGCCCTGGTCGAGAAGGTTGGCCTGGCCGCGGACGATCAGCACCGGCCGCTTGGCGCCGTCCTCGGACCAGATGGCGAGGCCGCGATCGATCAGCTCGCGCGCCGCGCTGTCCAGCGCCGCCTTTCCCACCCGTATCTCCTCGCCGAGACGCGTCCGCGCCTGCTGCAGGGTGAGCCCGGAAAGGCGCGAGCTCACGTAATTGCCGACCTCGGCCAGCGCGGAGGCGGTAATCCCCGGCGGCAGATCGACCACGCGGTTCTCGACGCTGCCCTCGCTGCCGACCATCACCGCGAGCGCCTGATGCGGCGAGAGCTGGACGAAGCCCAATTGGCGAAGCACCGGCTCGCGCTTCGGCACCAGGACGATGCCGGCGCAGGCCGAGAGGCCGGAGAGCGCCGAAGTCGCCGCGGCGAGCGCATCCTCGATCGGGCCGCCGCCGCGCGCCAGCCGCGCCTCGATCGCCGCCCGCTCCTCTGCGCTCGGCTCGGCCGCCTGCATCATGCCGTCGACGAACAGGCGGAGCCCGGTCTCGGTGGGAACGCGGCCGGCGGAGGTGTGGGGATGGCTGAGCAGCCCCGCTTCCTCGAGATCCTGCATGACGTTGCGGATCGAGGCCGGCGACAGGTTGATGCCCGGGAGGCGCGAGATGGTGCGCGACGCGACCGGAGTCCCGGCGCCGAGATAATTCTCGACGACGAGGCGGAAGACCTCGCGGGCGCGCTCGCTGAGCTCGGTGACCGGCGTCGTCGACATGGGCTTCATGTAGTTCGCCGCACTGCCGCCGTCACCCCGCCGGTTCTGAGGCTCAGAGCCCCTCCCCCTCGACCCAATGGGCGTTGGAGAGGCGGCGGGCGACCGACCAGGTCTGGATGCGGATGTCGGGGACGGCGACGATCTCCCAGCAGCTGCCGCGGGTCATCGGCCCGAGGGCGAGCAGCCAGTCGTTCGGGTTGCCCTCGGCGTCGACGGTGCGGGCCTGGGCGTCGACGTCGATGCCGAGGCGCAGCGGATCCGGCCGGATCGTGCCCCGCTCGACCAGCGTCGCGAGCAACGGATCGGTGGCACGGAGGAGATCGCCCTGCGGGCCGGTGCAGTTGATGATGCGGTCGGCGCGGAGCGCTTCGGGCGTCGTGCTGCCGCGGCGGCGCCAGGAGACCTCGATCCGCCCGCCGTCGGGCGTGTAGGCGAACGGCCGGCCGCCGGCGATCTCGAGCCGGCTGTCGTCGACCATGCGCTGCAGGCGCGCCGCGACGTCCGGCGCGATGCGGTGGCGGTGGACGTCCCACCACGGCCGCGCGTGCCTGAGGAAGCGATCGCGCTGCGCGTCGCTCGCCGCGCGCCACATGTCCTGGGTCATCGGACGCAGCTCGTCGACGGCGGCGCGCCAGCCGATCGCGTCGGCGCGCCGGCGGATCTGGCGGACCAGCGAGGAGATCTCGCCCTGCGGCCGCTCGCCGAGCGGCACGTCGGGCAGGCGCGTCGGCGCGTGGACCTTGGGCGAGAGCCCGCGGCGCGAGACGGCGAGGATTCGGCCGCGGAATCCTTCAAGGTCGAGCCGCAAGGCGACGTCGACCATGGTGAGGCCGGTGCCGATGATCAGGATCGTCTCGTCGTCGCGCAGGTCCCGATAGGCGGCCTCGTCCCAGGGATCGCCGAAATAGCCGTGGGCGGCGAGGCTCGCCCCGTCGAGCCCCGGCGGATGGTGCGGCGGGAGGTTGCCGACGGCGAGGACGGCGACGTCGGCGCGCATGTCCCCGCCATCGGCCATGCGGATGCGGACATCGCCGTCATGAACGACGTCTTCGACGTCGCCATGGACGATCGTAAGCCGGCCGTTCGACCGGCGCTGCGCGGCGTCGAGCTGCTCGGACAGGTAATCGCCATAGGTCAGCCGCGGCACGAAGCTCTCTGCGGCATCGGCGACGCCGCGCGCGGTCAGCCAGCGGGCGAAATGGCCGGGATCGTCCGGGAAGGCGCTCATGTTGGCGGCGCGGACGTTGAGCAGATGGGTGGGGTGCGCGGCGCCGAAGGCGAGGCCCTTGCCGGCCTGGGCGCGGCGCTCGATCAGCGTCGCGCGCGGCCCCTGGTGGCGCAGCAGGTTGATCGCCTGGAGCGCGCCGGAGAAGCCGCAGCCGATGATGACGGCGTGCTCGGTCACGCGGGGGCGTCCGCGGCCAGGCCCCTCAAATCTCATATTCGAGTTGCCAGGCAGGATCCTGGAAGGCCGCCGGCTTGGCCGCGAAGGCGGGCTGGCGCGACTTCATCTGCTGGTAGAGGCGCTTGACGCGATCGCTGGCGGTGCGCGGGAAGAGCGCCGGGAAAAGGGCATGGACGAGGCAGGCGATGCCGCCGACCACCATCACCGCGCCGAAGCGCCCGGCGACCGCGGCATGCTCCCAATAGCTCTCACCCACGCTTCGCGGATGGGACAGGAACCACCGGTGCAACACGGACATGATCGTCTCTCCCTTCGACGCGGAACCGGGCGGCGGGCGCGCGGCGCCGCCGTGCCCTCCATGGCCGAGCAGCGCCGATTTTCCAAGCTTGGGATGACGCCGCGGCGGCAGGGCGCCGCCGGCTTCAGATGATCGGCTTGCCCCCGGTCACCGCGATCGTCGCGCCGGAGACGTAGCTCGCCTCGTCCGAGGCGAGCATGACATAGACCGGGGCGAGCTCGGCCGGCTGGCCCGGGCGCTCCATCGGCACCTGCTTGCCGAAATCGTCGACCTTCTCCTTGGGCATGGTCGAGGGGATGAGCGGCGTCCAGATCGGTCCGGGGGCGACGCAATTGGCGCGGATGCCGCGCTTGGCGAGCATCTGGGCGAGGCCGCCGGTGAAGTTCTGGATCGCTCCCTTGGTGGTGGCGTAGGCGAGCAGCTCGGGCGACGGATTGTCGGCCTGCACCGAGGTGGTGTTGATCACCGATCCGCCCTCGCCCATGTGCGCCACCGCCGCCTTGGTGATGTAGAACATGGCGTGGATGTTGGTGCGGAAAGTCACCTCCCACTCCTCGTCGGGAATGTCCTCGATCCAGTCGATCGTGTCCTGGTGCGCCGCATTGTTGACCAGCACGTCGATGCGGCCGAATTCCTCGGCCGCCCTGGCCACCAGCGCCCGGCAATGGGCCGCGTCCGAGATGTCGCCGGGGACGAGCACCGCCTTGCGGCCGGCCTCCTCGACCAGCCGGGCGGTCTCCGCCGCATCGTCATGCTCGTTGAGGTAGGAGATCAGCACGTCGGCGCCCTCGCGGGCAAAGGCGATGGCGACGGCGCGGCCGATGCCGCTGTCGGCGCCGGTGATCACCGCCTTCTTGCCGGCCAGCCGGCCGCTGCCCCGGTAGCTCTGCTCGCCATGATCGGGCCGAGTGTCCATCGCCTCGGTGGTGCCGGGGATCGGCTGCTGCGGCTCGTCGAACGGGGGCGTGGGATGGTCGGTCATCGCAGACGCTTTCCTTGGCTGGTGAAGCCGCGAACCGCCTGCAACCGCCGCGGTTCCCTGGCGGGTCGCGGTAAGAAAGTGCTCGAGGGGCGGCGGGGATGACGCCGCCCCTCGAGGCCGGAGCGACGCGCTAGAAGCTCAGCCGCGCTCCGAAGCGGAAGTAGCGTCCGATCGCCCCGGACTGATGCCAGGCCGGGTTGTAGCCGTAGATGCCGTAGGCGCCTCCGAGGTCGAGCGACGCCTTCTTGTCGAAGACGTTGAGCAGGTTCGCGTAGAGCGTCAGTCCGTCGCTCACCTTCACGCTGCCGCTCATGTCGACGGTGACGAAGCTCTTCTGGCGGCACATGAACGGGGTCGCGCCGTCGAGATAGGGCGGGACGGAGGCGCCGAGGCTGGCCAGGCAGTCCTCCGGATCTCCGCCGTAATCGACCGAGGCCTCGCTATAGCCGCTGGTGTAATAAGCGGTGGCCGAGAGCGTCGCGGGACCGAAGTCGAGCGTGTTCTGCCAGCTCCCCCGCCATTTCGGCGCCCCCGAGCAGGAGGTCACGTCGCACGGGCTGAGGGTGCCGTCATAACGCTGCACCTGACCCGCCACCGATTTGGAGAAGTTGATCAGATAGGAGGCTTCGAGCGTGCTGCGCAGGCGCATTCCGGAACCCAGAGGAATGCGCGCCTCGGCCGAGAAGTCGAGGCCCGAGGTCTTCTGCCAATCGGCATTCTGGTAGCTGTACTGGATGAAGCCGATCTGCGGCAGCGCGTTCGGGAAAGCCGGATCCGGCGCACCCGGCACCACGGTGATGCCCGGAATGTTCACGACGCCGTTGTTGCCGTAATAAGCGTCGATCACCTCGCTGTAATCCGCCCCCGTGATCAGATCCTTCACCTTGATGTTGAAATAGTCGAGGGTGAGGCTCATCCACGGCACCGGCTGGAGGATCAGGCCGGCGGTGAAGTTGCGCGACCGCTCCGGATCGAGATTGGGATTGCCGGTCGCCGTCAGGCCGTAGCTGTAGGCACCGGCGGCATAGCCGTTGTTGTTATGGGCGGCGAGGTAGGCGGCGCCGCCGTTGGTCGCGTTGGTGACCGTGTGCGCCACATAGCCGGTGGTCGGCAGGCCATAGGCCTCGTTGAAGCTCGGAATGCGGAAACCCTGCGAATAGGTCCCGCGCAGGGCGAGCTGCGGGATCGGGGTGAGCTTGGCCCCGATCTTGGGCGAGAAATTGCTCTGGCCGGACGAATAATGATCGTAGCGGCCGGAGAGATTGACCTCGAGCTGGTCGAGGATCGGCGCGTCCACTTCGAAATAGGCGGATTCGACGTAGCGGTGGCCCTTCGCGCCGACCGCGTTGATCCCGACGTAGCGCTGCAGCGGGTGATCGTTGTTCGGCGCGTTGCCGCTCGGGGCGTCGAGCGCCTCGTAGCGGATCGCCGCGCCCACCGCGACCTGGAGCGGGCCGCCGGGCAGTTCGAGGAAGCTGTGGGCGAGGCTGGCCTGCGCCTGATAGGTGTCCGAGGTCGAGGTGTTGCGGTTCTCCGGCATCAGATAATCGAGCGTCGCCTGGCTGTTGGCGAGCGGATCGAGAAAGTTGAACGAGCCGTCGGCGACCACGTCGAGCAGATGCTGCGCGAAGACGTAGCCGTTGCTGGTCCTGCGAAGATCGATGTGCGCGCCGACCAGATCGACATTGTAGCGCCAGTCGTCCCCGAAGCTGCCGGTGATCCCGGCGGCGGCACGATAGGTACGGGTGCGGACCTCGTTCTCATATTGCCAGGGCAAGCGGAAAGCGAGCCGCGCCACCTGCCCCTGCGCCGCAAACGGATTGTTGGGGTTGAGCCGGCGATCGGCGGCGGTCGCGCAATTGACCCGGGCGGCGCAGACATAGACCGGCAGCGCGAGGCTGTTCAGCGAGACCTGGGTGCCGCCGGCCGCGGTGCGGAAGCCGTTCGCCGACGTCCAATTGGCGTTGGACGAGGTTGCCCTGGTGTCGGTCTGGAAGAAGTTCGCCATGACATAGGCTTCGGCGTCGTCGCCGATCCTGGCCGTGCCGCGAAGCGAGAGGCCGAAGCGATCGATCTTCGGCAGGATCTGCAGATAATCGTGGACCAGGTCCTGCTGGCACTGGAGCGCGCTGGCATTGGCCCCGTTGTTGCCGGCGGTGTTGGTCAGCTGCGCGCCGCTGAGCGTGATCGCCTGCAGACTGCCGCAGCCGGCGGCAGGATTGAGGATCTGGTAGCGCGATCCGGCCACGGCAGTGGTGCTGCCGAGCAGCGGGTCCGCCCCGGCGGCCGGTGCGAGATAGGCGCGCACGAACGGGACGGTCGTCGAGCCCTGCCCGCGGAACGTGCCGTCGTGCTGGATGCCGTTGACGACGTTGTTGGCGAGGCAGGTCTCGGCGCCGGCGGCCGCAGTTCCCTCCCCGTTGGCCACGCCGCAGAAGCCGCTGAGATCGGCCGAGTTGAAAGGCGCATCCAGATCGCGCGCATAGAGCGCGTCATTATGCTGGTAGGTGCCGTTGACGTAGAAGTTGAAGCCCTGATCGGCGAGGTCGCCGTGGCCGAGCGTCACGTCGACGCGCTGCTCGCCGGCGTTGCCGCGCTGCGAGATGCCGGCGGAGGCATTGATGTGAAGGCCGGTGATCTCCTTCTTGGTGATCACGTTGACCACGCCGGCGACGGCATCGGCGCCGTAGGTCGAGGACGCGCCGTCGCGGAGCACCTCGATCCGGTCGACGATCGCTTCCGGAATGGTGTTGAGATCGACGAACGAGCGGCGGCCGTCGTCGGACAAGGGATAATTGGGGGCGCGCAGGCCGTCGAACACGGTGAGCGTGTAAGCGGAGCTGAGGCCGCGCAGCGAAACCGCAGTCGCGCCGAGCGCGAAATTGTTGCCGCCGCCGTTCCAGCCCTGCGGGATGGTGCCGGCGTTGTTCGCGGCGAGCGACTGGACGGCATCGGAGACCGTGTTGATGCCGCGCTGCTGCAGCGTCTCCGAGCTGAGCACGGTGACGGGGGACGGAGTCTCGGTGTTGGTGCGGCGGAAGAGCGATCCGGTGACGACGATCTCTTCCTGCGCAGCGGCCTCGCCGCCGCCCGTTGCCGACGCCAGATCGTCGGACGCGACGGGCTGCGCGTCGGCGGCGGCGAGCGCCGGCGTCTCCGTGGCCTCCTGCGCAAGGGCCGGATCCAGGGCCACGAGCGCCGCGACGCCGATCGCCAGCGGCCGCAGGGTGGACAGGGAGGTGGATCCACGCAGCAGCGTGGACGGATGGCGTTTTGCACTCGACATGATGTCCCCTTTCTTCGCTCTCTTTTCTCGAAGAGGCGGGCTCTCCCCGCCGCCGCCGAGCACGGCGCCGGCGGTGCGAGGCCCCGCAGGAAGACGGAATGCCTGACAGCATGGCCGCCGGTGCCCGTCCCCTTGCCAAAGGGTGTTCCCGAAATCGGGGACACAGACGAAAGGCGATGCTGCCAGGAAAGGAAGTCGCTCGACCGGTCTGCCAAACGGCCGGGGAGCGCGACGAAGCCGAAAGCGACCAGTCTACCAAAGCCCGGATCTGCGCGACGAAGGCCCATTTTGTGCATCCGCAGCGGCGAATGCGCGGTTCGTCCTACGCGTCGCTGCGCGGGGCTTGCTGTTGATACAGCAAGAATACAGGCGCGAGCGGTGTTGGCGCCGCCGACACGCGTCCCGAACTGCCGCGGGCACAAAAAAACCGCCGCGGCGTGTGCCTTGGCGGTTGTGTGTTGGTTGCGGGAGCAGGATTTGCCTCGAGACCTTCAGGTTATGAGCCTGACGAGACGAGGCTGCTCCATCGTGCCCGGCAGGGCTCCATTCGCCTGCCGCGGGCACAAAAAAACCGCCGCGGCTTGTGCCTTGGCGGTTGTGTGTTGGTTGCGGGAGCAGGATTTGAACCTGCGACCTTCAGGTTATGAGCCTGACGAGCTACCGGGCTGCTCCATCCCGCGCCAAGACACCTTCAGCCGCCGTCGCGTTGCGCTCGGGCGGCTGGAGGA
>NZ_SPDV01000057.1 GCF_004564275.1 Sphingomonas parva (ex Maeng et al. 2020) | reverse complement strand
GCCGCGCTCCCCGCCGCCGCTGCGGCGGTCGACGAGGCGAAGGCGCGGATCGACGCCGCCGCCGCCGCCCTGCAGAAGGCCCGCGAGGGCGCCGACGCCGGCCGCCGCGCCGAGGCGGAGGCCGCCAATGCGATCCGCGCGGCGTCGCGGGCGGAGGACAGCGCGCGGGTCGAGATCGAGCGGCTCGAGATGCGCCGCACCGGCCTTTCCGAGCGGATCGAACAGGCGGCTGCCGACCTTGCCGATGCGCGCAACGCGTTCGACGAGGCCAGCGCGGTGGTCGCCACTCTACCCGACGCCGCGGCGACCGAGACCCGGGTCGCGGCGCTCCGCGCGGCGTCAGAGACGGCGCAGCGGGCGCTGGCGGAGGTTCGCGCCGAGGCCGCGACCCACGCACGCGCGGTCGGCGCCGATCGCCAGCGCGCCGAGGCGGCCCGCAAGGAAGCGGCCGACTGGGCCGTCCGCGCCGCCGAGGCCGCCAAGCGGCACGCCGACATGGCCGGCCGCATCGAGGAGGCCGAGCAGGAGGCGGAGAGTCTGGCCGATGCGCCCGAGACGATCGCCCGGCGGCTGGAGACGATGGAGGCCGAGGCGGTCGAGGCCAACGCGGCGGCGGAGACCGCCGCGGCCGCCGAGCGCCACGGCGAGAATGCCCTGCGCGAGGCCGAGGCGACGCTTGCCGAGGTCGGCGAATTGCTCGCCTCGGCCCGCGAGGCGCGGGCCGGCGCCGTGGCCCGCCACGAGAATCAGGAGATGCGCCGGATCGAGATGGGCCGGATCTCGGGCGAGCGCTTCGAATGCCCGCCGCCGCTGCTGCCGGAGCGCGCCGGCTTCGACGAGGAGACGATCGCGGCTTCGTCCGAGGAATCGAGCCGCCACGAGCGGCTCAGCGCCGAGCGAGAGCGGATCGGTCCGGTCAACCTGGTCGCCGAGCGCGAACTCGCCGAGCTCGAGGAGAGCCGCACCACCAGCCAGGCGGAGCGCGAGGAACTCGGCCTCGCGATCAATCGCCTGCGCGGTTCGATCGGCAGTCTCAACCGCGAGGGCCGGATGCGGCTGCTCGCCGCGTTCGAAACGGTCGATCGGCACTTCCGCAGCCTGTTCACCACCCTTTTCGAAGGCGGCCAGGCGCATCTCGAGCTGGTCGAATCGGACGATCCGCTCGAAGCAGGGCTCGAGATCCTGGCCCAGCCGCCGGGCAAGCGCCTCTCGACCCTCACTCTGCTCTCCGGCGGTGAGCAGGCGTTGACTGCGGCCGCGCTGATCTTCGCGCTCTTCCTCACCAATCCGGCGCCGATCTGCGTCCTCGACGAGGTCGATGCGCCGCTCGACGACGCCAACATCGAGCGCTTCTGCGACCTGCTCGATCGCATGACCAACGAGACCCAGACCCGCTATCTGATCGTCACGCACAATGCCGTGACGATGAGCCGCATGCACCGCCTGTTCGGCGTCACCATGGTCGAGAAGGGCGTCAGCCGCCTGGTCAGCGTCGATCTCGGCGGCGCCGAGCGCCTGCTCGCCGCGGAATAAGCGGGAGGGCGACCCACTCCGCCTGCTCCCTCCCCCAAGAGGGCCTTCCGAGTCTGGCTTCGCACCCGGACTTTCCTCCAAGTGGCGTCCGGACCGGAACCGGGTTACTCTCCTCCACCGGAGGTGGGACCATGGCGACGGTCGAGAAGCCCCTTGCAGCGGCACGTTACGTTCCCCCGCATCCGCCGCGCGGGGAAGGGCCGGTGCCGGTCTGGCGCGGCCTGATCGGCGAGCGGGCGCGGACGGCCGTCTACGGCTGGTCCGAGCGGGCGTTCGAGACCTGGCACATGGAGCGCAACGTCCTCGGCATCCGCGTGCACATTCCGCTGCACCCGGATGCGGTCCAGCACGTGCTGCTCGACAATGCCGCCAATTACGTGAAGCCCGACATGGTGAAGAAGATCCTCGCGCCGACCATCGGCCGGGGTCTCTTGAGCTCGGACGGCGCGGATTGGCGCGAGCAGAGGCGGATCGTCGCGGCGCGCTTCGCCCCCGCGGCCGTCGACACCCTGTTTCCCGCCTTCGTCGGTGCCGCACGGGGCACCGCCGCACATTGGGGGCGGGGCGGCACGATCGACATGGCCGAGCAGGCAACCGCGACGACCATGCGGGTGATCTCGGACAGCCTGTTCGCCGGCGATGCGCGGCTGACCAGCAAGGCGGCGATCGATCATATCGCCGCTGCGATCGACGGCGTCGCCGAGGCCCGGGTCCAGGTGCTGCTCGGCCTGCCGCTCTTTCCGATGACCCCGAAAGGGCGCCGCGGGCGGCGCGGGCAGATCTATCTGCGCAAGACGCTCGCCGCCGTCGTCGAGGACCGCAGGCGCGGCGGCTATGACGATTTCCTCAGCCGGATGATCGAGGCGCTCGACGCCCAATTCCCACCCGAGGAAGCCCGCGCCCTCGCCGTCGACAACGCCGCAACCTTCTATCTCGCGGGGCACGAGACCACCGCCAATGCGCTCGCCTGGGCGCTCTTCCTGCTCTCGGAGCAGCCCGATCTGCAGCAGGCGGCTGCCGCCGAGGCCCGCGAGGCGCTGGCAACGGGGGAGGGGGATCCCGGCCTGCCGGGGCGGCTGCCGCTGCTTCGCCGCATCCTCGACGAGACGCTGCGGCTCTACCCGTCGGCGCCGCGCATTGATCGCCAGGCGGTCGCGGCCGATCGCCTCGGCGAGCATGACGTCCGCCCGGGCGATATCGTCTCTCTCTGGCCGTGGCTGATCCACCGCCATCGGCTCCTGTGGGAGGATCCCGACGCCTTCGATGCCGATCGCTGGACCGAGGCCCGCAGCGCTGGCCGCCACCGCTTCCAATATCTGCCGTTCGGCGGCGGCCCCCGGGTCTGCGTGGGCATGCGCATGGCGGTCTCGGAAGCGCTCACCGTCCTTTCCCACTGGCTCACGGCGTGGCGTTTCGCGCCGGTGCCGGGCCGGGAGGTCCGCGCGTCCGGCCTCGTGACGCTCCGGCCCGCCGGCGGCCTCCCGCTACGCGTCACCCCGCGAGACTGAGCGGCCGGCACGCTCGCGAATCGCGGCTGGACGCGGAGCCGAGCTTCCGGTGACGATCGGCTGCACCTCGGGAGGCGTGCAGCTCGCCATCTTATCCAGCGTGTTCAAACGTTTGGACGATACGGACGGACTCCGATCGTTCCGCCGGTCAAATTTTCCTTGCGAGCTTATTGCGAATGATTATCAGGACGCTCCTGAGAATGATTTGCAATAGAAAGTTTCGCATGCGTTTTTCCCCTCCCGCCGGTGTCCGCAGCTACCGCAAGGCCGCTCTCGCGCTCGCCGGAGGATCGTCGTTGATGCTCGCGCCCGCGGCAGTCGCGGCCGACACCAGCGAAGAGCTGACGGGTGACGCGGCGGCCGACCTTGCCGCCGACACGGCCGTCGCGGCGGACGAGGACGCGCAGCCGGACATCACCGTCACCGGCGAGCGGTACCGGATCAATACGCTGAACTCGCGGCTCGGCGATCTGCGCGACGCGCCGCAGTCGGTCAGCGTCATTCCGCGCGAGGTGATCGAGCAGCAGGCCGCGACCACGCTGCGCGACGTGCTCCGCAACGTCTCCGGGATCAGCATGGCGGCAGGCGAGGGCGGCGGCGGTCCCGCCGGCGACAACCTCACGCTGCGCGGCTTTGCGGCGCGCAACGACATCTTCGTCGACGGCATCCGCGATTTCGGCAGCTACACGCGCGACACGTTCAACATCGAGCAGGTCGAGGTGGTGAAGGGCCCCTCGTCGGCGCAGACCGGCCGCGGCTCGACCGGCGGCTATATCAACATGTTCACCAAGCAGCCCCAGGCGGTGAGCTTCGTCGGCGGCACGATCGGGCTGGGCCTGCCGAGCTACGGCCGCGCGACCGCAGACATCAACATCGGCGAGGACCGCACCGGGATCGACGGCGCCGCATTCCGCCTCAACCTGCTCTACCATGACGTCGACACCCCCGGCCGCGACTTCGTCGAAACGAAGCGCTGGGGCGTGGCGCCGTCGGTGGCGGTCGGTCTCGGCAGCGCCACCCGCGCGATCCTCAGCTACATGCTGCTCGATCAGGACAATGTGCCCGATTACGGCATTCCGTTCGTCCCGGCGACGAACACCGCGCTGCCTCAATATGCCGAGCAGCCCGCGCCGGTCGATTTCGACAATTATTACGGTCTGCTCGCCCGCGATTACGAAAAGACGCGGACGAACATCCTCACCTTCGCGCTCGAGCACGATCTCGGCGGCAAGGTCCGCATCGCCAACACCACGCGCTACGGCCACGCCCGGCGCGATTCGATCTACTCGTCGCCGCGCTTCGTCTCGACGAGCGGCACCGACATCACGCCGCAGATCCAGTCGCGCGACACTGTCGACGAGATCCTGCTCAACCAGAGCAATGTCACGGCCGAGTTCATGACAGGTCCGGTGCGCCACGATCTGATCGGCGGCTTCGAGATCGCCCGGGAGACCAGCCGGAACCAGCTGCGTGCGATCACCAACGGCACGCCCACCGATCTGTTCGATCCGGATCCGCGGCGCCCCTGGACCGGCACGGTCGAGGACATCCCCGGCGCGATCGTCCGGGCCGAGGCCGATTCACTCGCCGCCTATCTGTTCGACACGATGCATCTCTCCGACAGCCTGCTGTTCAGCGGCGGCATCCGCTGGGAGCGGTTCGAGACCGATTATCATCCTGCCCCCGCCACCCCGCCGGCGCCCGATCTGTCGCGCACCGACGAGACGGTGACGTGGCGCGCCGGCCTCACTTGGAAGCCGCTCCCCACCGTCAGCCTCTATGCCGGCGCCGGCACCTCGGTGAATCCGTCGCTCGAGAACATGACCCAGACGACGCCGACGGCGGCGGTCTTCGCATTGAAGCCGGAGCGCAGCCGCACGTTCGAGCTCGGCGCGAAATGGGATGCGTTCCGTGGCAAGCTGCTCGTCACCGGCGCCGTCTTCCGGATCGACAAGACCAATGCCCGCACGCCGGGCCTGCCGGGCGAGCCCGCGACCGTGCTGGCCGGCGAGCAGCGCGTCGACGGCTTCGAGCTCGGCGCGACCGGGTGGATCACCAAGGACTGGCAGGTGATCGCCGCCTACACCTGGCTCGACAGCGAGGTCCGGCACTCGAACACGCCTGCGGAGATCGGCAACCGACTGGGCAACGTGCCGGCGCACAGCGGCACGATCTGGACCACCTACAAGCTTCCGGCCGGCGTCGAGCTCGGCGGCGGCCTGCGTTATGTCGGGGAGCGCTACACCAACGTCGCGAACACCCGCCAGGTCGAGGATTACTGGCTTGCCGACGCCACCCTCGCCTATGATCTGACCCCCTCCACCAGCCTGAGGCTGAACGTGTTCAACATCTTCGACGAACGTTTCGTCGACCAGCTCGGCGGCGGTCACTTCATCCCGGGCCCGGGGCGCTCGGCGGTGGCGACGCTCGCGTTCCGGCTCTGAGCCGATGCTGATCACCATCCCCGCCGTCCTCGACTCCGCGCAGGTCGCCCGTGCCCGCGCGCTGCTCGATGCGGCGGCGTGGGAGGACGGACGCAGGACGGCGGGCCAGCAGTCGGCGCTCGCCAAGCGCAACGAGCAACTGCCGCCGGACAGCGCGCAAGCGCGCGAGCTCGGTGCCGCGATCCTTCGCGCCCTCTCCGCCAACGCCCTGTTCGTCTCGGCCGCGCTTCCGAAGCGGATCTTCCCGCCCTTGTTCAACCGCTACACCGCCGAGGGTGGTCATGCGTTCGGCAATCATGTCGACAATGCGATCCGCTACTCTCCCGACGGGACGCGCATCCGCACCGATCTCTCCGCCACCCTCTTCCTCGCCGATCCCGGGAGCTATGAGGGTGGCGAGCTGATCGTCGAGGACAGCTACGGCGCCCATGCGGTGAAGCTGCCGGCCGGCGACATGGTCCTCTACCCCGCCACCAGCCTCCACCGCGTGGAGCCGGTGACGCGCGGCGCGCGGCTCGCCTCCTTCTTCTGGATCGAATCGATGGTCCGCGACGACGGCCAGCGCAGCCTGCTGCTCGATCTCGACGTCGGCATCCGCTCGCTCGCCGAGCGCGTCGGCGACTCCGATCCGGCGATCGTCTCGCTTACTGGCACTTATCACAATCTGCTGAGGCGCTGGGCCGACGCCTGATCCGCCTTTCGCGCTCCGCCGGGCGGCCCTATCTAGCCGCAATGCGTATCGCCATTCTCGAGACGGGCAAGCCGCCCGCCGATCTGCAGCCGCGCTTCGGCGACTATCCGATCATGTTCCGGGATCTGCTCGGCCCCGAATTCGATGTGGTGAGCTTCGATGTCGAGGCGGGGGAGTTGCCGGAGAGCCCCGAGGCCTTTCCGGCCTATCTGGTCACCGGCTCGCCCGCCGGCGTCTATGAGGATCATCCCTGGATCGAGCCGCTCAAGGCCTTCCTTCGCGCCGCCAAGGGCAAGGCGCGGATCGTCGGCATCTGCTTCGGCCACCAGATCATGGCGGAGGCGTTCGGCGGCAGGGTCGAGAAGTCGGAGCGCGGCTGGGGCGTCGGCCTGCAGACGCTCGAGGTGCGGGCGAAGCGGGCCTTTATGAACGGCGAGATGTCGGTCTCCGTCCCCGCCTCCCACCAGGACCAGATCGTGGTGCCGCCGCCGGGCGCCGAGGTGCTCGCCGGCAGCGATTTCAGCCCTTATGGCGTGCTTCATTATACCGATCAGCCGGCGCTCTCGATGCAGTTCCATCCGGAATTCGCGCCGGCTTACGCCAAGGCGCTGATCGACACGCGCCGCGATCGCCTGCCCCGGCCGGACGAGGCCTCGGCCTCGCTCGATCGGCCGAACGACAGGGCGGCGGTGGGCCTGTGGATTTGTCGCTTCCTGCTCGAGGGCGAGATCGCGTGACGGTCTGGCAAGCGATCGAGGCGGACATCACCACGCTCGCGGTCGACGCCATCGTCAACGCGGCCAACTCCAGCCTGCTGGGCGGCGGCGGCGTCGACGGGGCCATCCACCGCGCGGCCGGCCCGGGGCTGCTCGCCGAATGCCGCACGCTCGGCGGCTGCCCGACCGGCGAGGCACGGATCACGGCCGGTTACGGACTTCCCGCCCGCCACGTCATCCACACCGTCGGGCCCGTCTGGCACGGCGGCGGGGCAGGGGAGGCGGAGGCGCTCGCCGCCTGCTACCGCAACAGCCTCGCGCTCGCCCGGCAGCACGGCCTGAGGACGATCGCCTTTCCCGCGATCTCCACCGGCATCTACGGCTATCCGGTCGAGGCGGCGGCTGAAGTCGCGGCCCGCGCCGTCGCCCGGGAGATCGCGGCGCATCCCGACGCCTTCGACGAGATCCTCTTCGTCGCCTTCAGCCCCGCCGCGCGAGAGATCTACGCCCGCGCGATTGACACGGCCTGCTGAGGGGCTCCCCGCGTGCGTCATCCCGGCGGAGGCCGGGATCTCAGGTTGGAAAGGCGGAGCGCTGATGGAGCGCTCCAACGGCGCAGGCGATCGTTCTCGCTGAGGCCCCGGCCTGCGCCGGGGCGACGTGTGTCGGACTGGTCGTCCGCTGCCGCAGATCGCGGTCAGACGCTCGCCGCGCTGAACGTGTCGCAGCTCGCCGGATCGCCGGACTCCAGGCCGCGGCGCAGCCAGCGCTGGCGCTGCTCGGCGCTGCCGTGGGTGAAGGCCTCCGGCACCACCCGTCCCTGCGCCTGGCGCTGCAGGGTGTCGTCGCCGATCGCGCGAGCTGCGCGCAAGCCTTCCTCGATGTCGCCGGGCTCGAGCGCCGCGCGGCCCTGCGCGTCCTTGGCGTTGGCGGCCCAGACGCCGGCGTAGCAATCGGCCTGCAGCTCCACCCGCACCTGGATGGCATTGCCCTCGCGGCTCGAGGCGCGCTGCTGTTGCCGGTTCGCCTGCTCGAGGACGCCGGTGAGGAACTGGAGGTGGTGGCCGACCTCGTGGGCGATGACATAGGCCTGGGCGAAGTCGCCGGCGGCGCCGAAGCGGTTCTGCAGCTCCTGGTAGAAACTGGTGTCGAGATAAATCCTGTTGTCGGTCGGGCAGTAGAACGGACCCATTGCCGATTGCGCCGCGCCGCAGCCCGATCGTCCCTGCCCGCCGTAGAAGACGAAGCCGGCCGGCTGGTAGCGCTTCCCCTCCGCCTGGAAGATCCGCGCCCAGGTGTCCTCGGTATTGGCGAGCACCTGGCAGGAGAAGCGGCTCGCCGCGTCGAGCGCGCAGCTCTCCTGGGCGTTGCTGCCGCCCTGCGCCTGGTGCGGCGCGACCGCGGTGCCGCCGCCGACGCCCAGCGATCCACCGCCGCCGCCGACCGTGGTCAGCGCGCAATAGCCCAAAGCCAGGATCAGCACGCCGCCGATCCCGAAGCGGCTGAGCACCAGGCCGAACAACAGCCCGAACAATCCTCCGCCGCCGCCGAAGCCGCCGCCGCCGCCGAAGCTCTGGCCCCTCTGGTCGCTGACATTGTCGCTGGTTCGATAGTCGTCGAGGCGCATCCGCTCTGTCTCCTGGCTTCCTCTGGGAGAATGCGCCGCGCCCGCGCCGGTTGCAAAATGCGCGGCGACACCGGAAAGAGCGCTCGCCAACCAGTTCAAGGATCCGACATGTTCCTCAAGGGCAAGACTGCGCTCATCACCGGCTCCACCTCCGGCATCGGCCTCGCCTGCGCGCGCGCCCTGGCCGGCGAGGGCGCGAACGTCGTCCTGAATGGGTTTGGCGACGCGACGGAGATCGAAGCGATCCGTGGCGAGCTCGAGCAGGCGAGCGGCGCCCGCGCGCTCTACAGCGCCGCCGACCTCACCCGGGCCGAGGCGATCGAGGCGATGATGGCCGAGGCCGCAGAGGCGTTCGGCGGGGTCGACATCCTGGTCAATAATGCCGGCATGCAGCACGTCGCACCGCTCGACCAGTTCCCGCCGGACCGATGGGACCTGATCATCGCGCTCAACCTCTCCGCCGTCTTCCACACCACCCGCCTTGCCCTGCCGGGCATGAAGGCGAAGGGTTGGGGCAGGGTGATCAATACCGCCTCCGCGCACAGCCTCGTCGCCAGCCCCAACAAGGCCCCCTACGTCGCCTCGAAGCATGGCGTCGCCGGGCTCACCAAGGCGGTGGCGCTGGAGGCGGCGACCAGCGGCGTCACGGTCAATTGCATCAGCCCCGGCTACGTCTGGACCCCTCTGGTCGAGAACCAGATCCCCGACACGATGAAGGCGCGGGGTCTCACCCGCGAGCAGGTGATGAACGACGTCCTGCTCGCGGCGCAGCCGACGAAGCAGTTCGTCACCGTCGATCAGGTCGCCGCCCTCGCCCTCTTCCTCTGCCGCGACGAGGCCGCTTCGATCACTGGCGCCAATCTGTCGATGGACGGCGGCTGGACCGCGGCCTGATCGTAGATCGTCGCCGCCGAACAGGTGGAAGTGCGCACCCCCTGCGACACACCGGCGCGTGCCATGTTGATTGCCCGGCGGTGCGCCTTATGCTGCGCCGGATGACCTGGTTCAGAGCCCGTGCCGCCGCTCTTCTGCTCCTGCCCCTTGCTGCCTGCGCCTCCGAAGGCACGCCGCCGGTCCAGGCGGTGCCGCAGGCGGAGGCCGGGTGGCGGGACGTCGCCACCACCGCGGATCGCCACCGCATCCGTGAGTGGCGCACTGCCTGGTTGCGCGCGCTCGAGCGCGCGCGCGCCGCCGGCCACGGCGCCGAGATCGACCGCGAGGGCGCCCTGCTGGTGCCCGATGCCGCTCTGCTCGGCGTCTCGCCGCCGGCGGGGGACTATCGCTGCCGGGTCACCAAGCTCGGGGCGAAGACCGAAGGATTGCTCGACTATGTCGCTTATCCGGCCTTCCGCTGCCGGATCGGCGCCGGCGAGAGCACGCGCGAGTTTGCCAAGCTCACCGGATCGCAGCGCCCGGTCGGCCGCCTGTTCCGGGATACCGATCGGCGCATGATCTTTCTCGGCACGCTGCAACTCGGCGACGAGCAGGGCGCCCTGCGCTACGGCCATGACGAGGATCGCGCGATGGCGGGCCTGCTCGAGCGGGTCGGCGAGCGTCGTTGGCGCCTCGTCTTTCCCTATCCCCATTACGAGAGCCTGGTCGACGTGATCGAGCTGATCCCGGAGCAATGACGGACATGCGCAAAGCCCTCCTGCCCGCCGCCGCTCTGGCCCTGGCACCGTCCGCGCCGGCCGCGGCCGACACCCTGTCCGATCAGGTTCGCGCCGACATGCCGTCGCTGACCGCCCTCTACCGCGATCTCCACGCCAATCCCGAGCTCAGCATGCAGGAGGTGAAGACCGCCGCGAAGCTCGCCGCGGAGGCGAAGAAGGCAGGATTCGCGGTCACCGGCGGGGTCGGCAAGACCGGCGTGGTCGCGGTGATGAAGAACGGGCCCGGGCCCGTGCTGCTGATCCGCGCCGACATGGACGGCCTGCCGGTGGTCGAGCAGACCGGCCTGCCCTTTGCCTCCAAGGTCCGCGCGACCAGCCTCGCCGGCGTCGAGAGCGGCGTGATGCACGCCTGCGGCCACGACACCCATATGGCGGCCTGGGTCGGCACCGCGCGGCGGCTCGCGGCGATGAAGGATCGTTGGTCGGGCACTCTGGTGATGATCGCCCAGCCTGGCGAGGAGATCGGCCAGGGCGCCAAGGCGATGCTCGACGACGGCCTCTACACGCGCTTCCCCAAGCCGAGCCATGCGATCGCCTTCCACGACAGCGCCGGCCTTCCGGCTGGCACGATCGGCTATTCGGTCGGCCCGGCGCTCGCCAATGTCGACAGCGTCGACATCGTCGTGAAGGGCGTCGGCGGCCACGGCGCCTATCCTCACACGACCCGGGACCCGATCGTGCTGGCGAGCCGGATCGTCACGGCGCTCCAGACCCTGGTCAGCCGCGAGGTCGATCCCCAGGAGCCGGCGGTGGTCACGGTCGGCAGCTTCCACGCCGGCGCCAAGCACAACATCATCTCGGACGAGGCGACCCTGCTGCTCACCGTGCGCAGCTATACCGACGAAACCCGCAAGATCCTGCTCGACGGAATCGCCCGGATCGTCCGCGGCGAGGCGATCGCAGCGGGCATCCCCGAGGACCGGATGCCGGTCGTCACCCAGCGCGGCAACGATTATACGCCGGCCACGATCAACACCGAGGCGCTGAGCACGAGCACCGCGGCGCTGTTCACCAGCCGCTTCGGCGCCGAACGCGTGGTGAAGACCAGGCCGGTGATGGGCGGCGAGGATTTCGGCCGCTTCCATCTCGCCGATCCGTCGATCGAGAGCATGATCTTCTGGGTCGGTGGCGTGCCCAAGGCGCAGTGGGACGCAGCGGGTGGCGATCCGGCGAAGCTGCCCAGCCTCCACAGCCCCTTCTGGGTGCCGGAAGCGGAGACCGTGATCTCCACCGCCACCGAGGCGATGGTCACGGCCGCGCTCGGCGTGCTCGGCAAACCGTAGCCACGGTCGCGCGACTGCTACGGCTGCTGGTTCAGGGCGACCGCGATCGCCGCGGCAAGATCGCTCATGTCGTAGGGCTTGGTGACGAGCGGCGCATCGGCGAATTCCGGACCCGAGCCGGTCGGGCCGTAGCCTGTCGTGAAGACGAACGGCAGGCCGAGCGCGCGCAGCCGGGCGGCGACCGGCAGGCTCTCGGTGCCGTTCAGATTGATGTCCAGCAAGGCGAGGTCGAACGAGGCGGTTTCCGCCGCGGCCAGCGCCTCGTTCAGAGTGGCCGCGGTGGCGACCGTCTCGCAGCCGAGCGCCTCGAGCATGTCCTCGACCGTCATCGCGATGATCGCCTCGTCCTCGACGAGGAGCACGCGGGTCCCTTCGATCCCCATCTCACTCTCCGGATCGCCCTCGTTCGTGCCGACGAGCGTCGATCGCCGTTCGGGATCGGCTGCGGCGGGTCGTCGCGAAGATGGCCGATGCGCGCGTGGCGCGCTCGTGCCGGAGCCGATGCGGGATTAAACGAAGTCAGGGCTGCAAAAGGCTGCCGAGACTCCGAAATTCCACCCCGTTCGCGGCACTGCCCACCGTGAGCTGACCTGTCAGCCGACCGCCCCGGCGGCGGCGATGATCGCGAAGCGTGTGGCGTTGCCCGGATCGTCCTGCAGGTCGCGGCGGAGGATGACGAGACCATAAGCCGCCGCGGCCGCTTCCGACGCGAGCACGGCCTGGTCCCGCGCGGCGAGGGCGCGCGCCGCCACCGCAGTGTTTGAGGCGGCCTCGCCGGCCAGTCCGAGCGCCGCCAGGGTCTCGGCGCATTGCTTCAGCGCGACCGGATGGCTGACCACCGATCGGACCTGCTCCAGGCTCACGCCCGGCAGCGCCAGCAGATGCATCCGGACGGGCAGGTCGTGCTCGGAGAGCACCCGGACGCCGCTCTCCGCGATGATCTCGGCGACGCCGGCAACGGTTCCCGCCCGGCTGTTCTCGACCGGCAGCACGCCGCGCTCGGCCTCGCCGCGCGCGACTGCGGCGGCGACCGCCTCGAACGTCTCACGGGCCTCGGCGGCGCAGTCCCGGCAGAAGGCGAGCGCCGCCTGATGCCCGAACGAGCCGGGCGCCCCCTGATAGGCGACCCTCAAGCGGCGTCGGCACGCCGTTCGGCGCTCTTGCCGATCAGCGCCGCCACCTTCGTCGCGATTTCCAGCGCCTGGGCCGGATTGAGGCGGGGATCGCAATGGCTGAGATAGCGTCGGCTAAGATCGGCCTCGCCGATCCCGCAGCGCCCGCCGAGGCATTCGGTGACGTCGCTGCCGCTCATCTCGAGGTGAATGCCGCCGGCGTGCACGCCCTCGGCCGCCGCGATGTCAAAAAACGCCGCGGTCTCCACGAGGATGTCGGAGAGCCGCCGGGTCTTCACGCCTGCGACATTCGTCCCGTTGCCGTGCATCGGATCGATCGCCCAGATCGCGTTCGAACCGGCGCGCCGCGCCGCCCGCATCAGCGGCGCCAGCGACTCGCCGACCCGATCGGCGCCGAAGCGGCCGATCAGCACCAGCCGGCCGGGTTCGTTGGCTGGGTCGAGACGCTCGATCAGGCGCAGCAGCGTCTCAGGCGCCAGGCTTGGGCCGCATTTGAGGCCGATCGGATTGGCGATCCCGCTGGCGTAAGCGACATGGGCGCCGTCGAGGCTGCGGGTGCGTTCGCCGACCCAGACCATGTGGCCCGATCCCGCCCAGTGGCGGCCGGTCTCGGGATCGCGGCGGGTGAGGGCCTGTTCGTAATGGAGCAGCAGCGCCTCGTGGCTGGCATAGACTGGCGGCTGGCTGCGCTCGGCGAGGCGAAAGGCGGCGAGCAGGGCAAGCGTCGCCTGGGACTGGCGATGCGCCTCGAGCAGCCGCTCCGGCTCGGGCGTGCGGCTGAAGCTGGTGAAGGCGCGTCCGTTGACCGCATCGCCGCGGTAGCTCGGCAGCGTCAGCCCCGCCTCGCTCTCCCAGCGCTGCGACCGTGGCTTGGCGAATTGCCCGGCGGCGCGGGCGACATGGACGACGCCGAGACCGCCGTCGGCGATGATGTTGCCCATGCCGAGCAGCAGCCGCTCGTCCCGGCGGACCTTCTCGGCCGAGAATTCGGCGAAACTCTCGGCGCAATCGCCGCCCTGGAGCAGGAAGGCGCGGCCACGGGCCACCTCGGCCAGCGCGCTCCTCAGCGCGCCGATCTGGGCGAAGCCCACCAGCGGCGGCGTCGCGGCAAGCTGCTCCTCGACCGACGCGAGGGCGCTCGCGTCCGGATAAACCGGCATTTGCTGCGCCGGGTGCGAGCGCCAGCTCGCCGGAGTCCATTCCGGCGCTCCGCCGTCCGGGCCGGTCAGCGCGTCTTCCGGGGCGACTCGCCCGATCGCATAGGCCACCGCCTCGCCGTCCGTCCCGCGGACGACGTCGAAGACGGTGAGCGGCGCGGCCTCGCCGGCAGCGAGCGGCTCGACGAGCACGGCGATCGCTTCCTCGTCGCGCGCCCGTCGTAGCACCTCGGCGCGGTCTTCGGCCCAGGCGAGCGGGAAAGCGGCGCCGAAATGAAGCCGGACTCGCGCCTCGAGCAGCTCGCTGCGCTCGGCGGCGCACAACACGATCTCGGTACGGGCCTGGCCCTGCAGCGTGTGCGCCATCAGCTCGCGCCAGATCGCGGCGATCGCCACGGCCGGCGCGCGGCCGGCGCGGCTCTGCAGGCGTGCGACCACCTCGGCCTGGCGGCGCGGGCGGAGCTTGAGCAGGCTGTCTCCGGCGCTGCCCTTGGCTTCGGCGATCGCGGCGGAGGCGGCCAGGCGGCGCTCGATCAGCGCCAGAATCTCATCGTCAATGGCGTCGAGCTCGGCTCGAAGCGTCGAAAGCATGTCGGAAGCGGTCATCGTCTGTCTCACGGACCCGCCGGAGCGATCTGTCGGGGGGCGGGTCTTGGGCGGATGGATCGGGAAGGGCTGGGGTGAGACTCCGGCACGCCCTCAGGCGTACCGGCCCGTAAACGAGCCGCCGAAAAGGAAGGAGCGAGCCGGCGAGCGGGCGATGATCTGTCCGTTCTTCATGGGGCGGCTCCTTCTCAGGCCGATCTCGGCCTGCCCCTCCACGCTGCCGTTGGGATCCCAAGATGTCAACCGCTAAGGCGGCCGCTTCGGGCGCTGCCTGGCGAGTGGTGCAGGAAAGCCGCACATCCTGGCCGACGCCGCTCTGCGCCCTCTTCAGGCTTCATGACGGTCGCGATGATTTCGGGATCCCGTCCGATCCACCTCTCTCACTCGCCGGGCGCGCGGCCCCGCGGCTTCTTCGGCTTCCAGACGATCTTCCGGCCCTTGGGAACGTGCCACTTGCCCGCGGCCGTGCGCACCAGATCCGCGCCGCAGGCGCTGCACTGGCTGAAGAAATAGCCGCGGTTCCAGACCTCGTCCGGGGCGGCCTTGTGCCTCCCCAGCCGACACATGATCTGCTTTGCATTCGCCAAGACGGACACGGAAAGGACCTCCTTCGTCCGTCGATGCTACGGCAAGGCGGGGTTGCTCTTCAACTCGAATGGGCGGCGATCTCCCGGTCGGCCCTGCGCCGGCAGCGCTCCATCCTCTTCCTCGCGGCCTCGTCCCGGCCCTGCTCCAGTCTCTTCTGCACGGCGGCAAGGCATTTCGCCTGGGCGTCGGCGCTGCTCCTCGCGGCGCCGCGCCGCGCGTCCCGTTCCGGGACGGCGCGATCCGCCTGCGCGCGCTCCAGCATCCGCTCGCCGGCGCGGCGCGCCTGCTTGGGGGAGCGAAGCTCGCCGGGGCCGACGGCGCCCCAGCGCTCGTCGCGCTGCATCGCCTCCGCCGGAGCCCCGACTGCCAGCAGCGAAAGCGAAAGCATCAGAAAGTTTCTGGACGGCGTCACCACGGCCATTCTCCCGTTCCGCGCCACGGGTGCCACGAAGCGGGCGCGGACTCCAGCCTGACCACCCGAAGATGAACCGCCGCCTAACATCCGTGTCGGCGCCGTTGCCGATCGGCCGCCGCGGCGGCATCGGGTTCGTCCGTCCCGAGCCGGCGCTGGGCCCCCTCTGGCCGCGCCCGGAGCGTTTTTTAGCCGATTTTCCCCCGCCTTCAGAAAATCTTTGTCAATTTGAGCGACACCGCGGGACGTGTCGGAGATGCTTACATCGAAGGCCGCGGTGCGATGGTAAGGCTGTTCAAGCATTATGTTCCGCACACGGTCCTGCTGCTCGGGCTGGTCGATTTCGCCTTGCTGGTCCTGGCGGGCGAGGCCGGCTGGCTGCTGCGCCTGTGGCAGATCGAGGGCGGCGCCGATCCCGACGTCGCACGTCTGCCGCACCTTCTCACCTTCGCGGTCACGCTCGAGCTGGCGATGGTCGGAGTCGGCGTCTACGGCGCCGATGCGCTGCGATCGATGCGGATCGGCACCGCGCGGCTGGTGGTGGCGATCTCGTTCGGAGTGCTGCTCCTCGCGCTGATCTTCTTCCTGATGCCGGCGGTCACCTTCTGGCGCTCGAACCTTCTCTACGCGATGGTGCTCGCGCTGGTCGGACTGTTCGTCGTCCGTCTCGTCGCCGGGCAACTGGTCGGCCGGGAGGCGTTCAAGCGACGGGTGCTCGTGCTCGGCGCCGGTCCCCGCGCCGCCCGGGTCGCGCAGCTCGCCCGCAAGGAAGGGGCGGGGTTCGTCGTCGTCGGCCATGTCGCGATGAACGACGGCGCGGTGGCCGTGGCGAAGGCCGTCAACCGGGCCGATATCCACAATCTCACCGATCACGTCGTCCGCCTCGGCGCGAGCGAGGTCGTGCTCGCCCTCGAGGAACGGCGCAACGCGCTGCCGTTGTCGGACCTGCTGCGGATCAAGACCACGGGCGTTCACGTCAACGAGATCTCGTCCTTTCTCGAGCGCGAGACCGGCCGGGTCGATCTCGACAGCCTCAATCCGTCCTGGCTGATCTTCTCGGACGGCTTCTCTGCCGGACGCCGGATCTCCAGCGCCGGCAAGCGGCTGTTCGACGTGGCGGTCAGCGCGATCATCCTGCTGATCTTCGGCCCGCTGATCCTGATCACCGCCTTGCTGGTGAAGCTGGAGAGTCCCGGGCCCGCCTTCTTCCGCCAGCGCCGTGTCGGCCTCTACGGTCAGGCCTTCGAGATCCTGAAGCTGCGCTCGATGCGCGAGGACGCCGAGGTCGGCGGCAAGGCGGTCTGGGCGCAGAAGGACGATCCGCGGGTCACCCGGATCGGCGCGATCATCCGCAAGCTGCGGATCGACGAGCTGCCCCAGGCCTGGACGGTGCTGAAGGGTGAGATGAGCTTCGTCGGGCCTCGCCCGGAGCGGCCGCAATTCGTCGCCGATCTCGAGACCCGCCTGCCTTTCTATGCCGAGCGGCACGTGGTGAAGCCGGGGATCACCGGCTGGGCGCAGATCAATTTCCCTTACGGCGCGTCGGTCGAGGACGCCCGGCAGAAGCTCGAATACGATCTCTATTACGCCAAGAACTACACGCCTTTCCTCGATCTGCTGATCCTGCTGCAGACGATCCGAGTCGTGCTCTGGCCCGAAGGAGCGCGCTGATGATCGGCTTCGTCGGCGTCTGGAGCCACGCGCTCGCCTCCCTGCTGTTCGCCGCTCTGGCGCTCTGGCACCTGCGGCACTGGAACCTCGATCCGCGCAACCGGCCGCTCGCCGGCGCCTTCGCGGTGACCGCCGCCTGGTGCCTGTTCGTCGCCTTCCTCGGGCCGCGCTCGCTGGCGGCGGGTCTCGCCGAGAGCGGCCGCAACTTTGCCTTCCTCGCCTTCATGTACGCGCTCGTGCGCAGCGCCGCCGAGGTCGAGCGGCAGAAGGCGGTGCGCGTCGTCTATGCCGTCGTCGGCGGCGTCATCGGGCTCCAGATCACCATCGCCGGCGTGCTTCCCGAGTTCGAGCGCGTTCCGCTGGCCTATCAGGCGCTGACCTCGGCGGCGCAGATGATCGGCCTCACCATTGCTGCCGGCTCGCTGGTGCTGGTCCACAATCTCTACGGCCAGGCGGCGCCCGACAGCCGCTGGAGCCTCAAGCTGCCGATGATCGCGCTCGCCGGCATGTGGGCCTATGATCTCCACCTCTACACCGTCGGCTATCTCACCCGCGCCCCGGTCGAGGATCTCGTCGCCCTGCGCGGCGGCATCCTGGCGATGCTCGCACCGCTGTTCGCCGTCGCCAGCCGCCGCAACACCGAATGGCGGATTCATCTCAGCCGCGCGGCGACCTTCCAGTCGCTCTCGGTTCTCGCGATCTTCTTCTACCTGATGGTGATGATGTCGGCGACGCGGACGCTCGAGATCTTCGGCGGCAGCTGGGTGCGGATCGGCCAGGTGACGATCATCTTCGCGATGAGCGTCGCCGCCGCCCTGATCCTGCCCTCGGGCCGCGTCCGCGCCTGGCTGCGCGTGATGCTCGCCAAGCATTTCTTCGAGCATCGCTACGATTATCGCGAGGAGTGGCTGCGCTTCACCCGCACCACCAGCGCCGCCGGCGACGATGCGCCGCCGCTCGGCCAGCGCGTGGTGAAGGCGCTCGCCGACATCGCCGGATGCCCGGCCGGGCTCCTCCTCACCCCGGACGAGAACGGCCGGCTGGTGCTGGAGACCAGGTGGAACTGGCAGGACGCGCTGCCGCATGGCGGGCGCGACGACGCCGCCTTCGTCGCCTTTCTCGAGAAGAGTGCGCACATCGTCGACATCGACGCCGCCCGCGCCGCCCCGATGCGCGCCGAGGGGCTGGTCGCCCACCTCCCTGAAGCGCTGGCGGCGCTGGAAAATGGCTGGGCGGCCATTCCCTTGCTCCATCGCGACAGGCTGATGGGCCTCGTCGTTCTCCAGCACCCGACGCTCCGCCGGCCGCTCGACTGGGAGGATTTCGATCTCTTCCGCACCGCCGGCATCCAGGCGGCGAGCTATCTCGCCGAGGCGCGCAGCCAGGAGGCGCTCGCCAACGCCCAGCGCTTCGACGAGTTCAACCGCCGTTTCGCCTTCATCCTCCACGACATCAAGAACCTGGTCAGCCAGCTGAGCCTCGTTGCCCGCAATGCCGAGCGCCATGCCGACAATCCGGAGTTCCGCGCCGACATGATCGTCACGCTGCAGAGCTCGGTCCGGAAGATGAACGACCTGCTCGCCCGGCTGTCGCGCAGCACCAACGGCGAGGCGGAGGCGCCGCGCCTCACCAGCCTCGCGCACCTTCTCGCCGAGATTGCCGAGGTCAAGCGGCGGATCCATCCGGTCGCGCTCGATGCCGAGCCCGGTCTCGTCGCGCTGGTCGATCCGCGCAGCCTCGAGCAGGCGATCGGCCATCTCCTGCAGAACGCGATCGACGCCAGCGCGCCCGATTCCCCGGTCACCCTGCGCCTGTCCGGCCATGGCGGCGAGGCGGCGATCCAGGTCCTCGATCGCGGCGCCGGAATGTCGGCCGATTTCATCCGCGGCCGGCTGTTCCAGCCCTTCGCGTCCACCAAGGACGGCGGCTTCGGCGTCGGCGCGTTCGAGGCGCGCTCGCTGGTCGCCGCGATGGGCGGCCGCCTCGAGGTCGAGAGCCTCGAGGGGGAAGGGACCAGCTTCACCGTCTATTTACCGCTCGCCGCGACAAGCGAGCTCCTCCCGCCTGAACGGATGCGTGCATGACTGCCGAGGCGAAAGCAAAGCTCCTGATCGTCGAGGACGACGAGGGCCTGCAGCGTCAGCTGCGCTGGGCCTATGACGATTACGAGGTCCTGATCGCGTCCGATCGCGATGCCGCGATCGACATCCTGCGCGCGCAGGAGCCGCCCGTCGTCACCCTCGATCTCGGGCTTCCGCCCGATCCGAACGGCGTCACCGAGGGCTTCGCGACGCTCGAGAAGATCCTCGCGCTGAAGCCTGAGACCAAGGTGATCGTCGCCTCCGGGCACGGCGCACGCGAAAGCGCGCTGCGCGCCATCGCGTCGGGGGCCTACGATTTCTACCAGAAGCCGGTCGATATCGATCAGCTCGGCCTGATCGTCCGCCGCGCCTTCCAGCTGCACGGCATCGAGAACGAGAACCGCCGGCTCGAGACGCAGGTGGGCGAGGATCGCACCGTGCTCGGCACGATGATCACCGCCGCGCCGGAGATGCTGAAAGTGGCGCGGACGATCGAGCGGGTCGCCAACACCGGCGTCTCGGTCATGCTGCTCGGCGCCAGCGGCACCGGCAAGGAGCTGCTCGCCCGCGGCCTGCACAGCGCCAGCCGCCGTGCCGCCGGGGCGTTCGTCGCGATCAACTGCGCGGCGATCCCCGAAAACCTGCTCGAGGCCGAGCTGTTCGGCTACGAGAAGGGTGCCTTCACCGGCGCGATCAAGACCACCGAGGGCAAGATCGAGCAGGCCCATAACGGCACTCTGTTCCTCGACGAGGTGGGTGACATCCCGCTCGCCCTCCAGGTCAAGTTGCTGCGTTTCCTGCAGGAGCGCACGATCGAGCGGATCGGCGGACGCAAGCCGATCGCGGTCGATACCAGGATCGTCTGCGCCACCCACCAGGACCTCCCTGAGATGATCAAGGCGGGCGCCTTCCGCGAGGACCTCTGGTACCGCCTCGCCGAGATCGTCGTACGCATCCCGGGTCTCGCCGAGCGGCCAGGCGACGCGGCCCTGCTCGCCAAGCATTTCCTTCATCGTTTCGCCCGCGAGATGAACCCGCAGGTCAAAGGTTTCACCCCGGCCGCGCTCGCCGCGATCGACGCCTGGAGCTGGCCGGGCAATGTCCGCGAGCTGGAGAACCGGATGAAGCGGGCGGTGATCATGGCCGACGGCAAGCACGTCACCGCGGAGGATCTCGATCTCGAATCCGGGGAGCGAGAGGATTTTCCGCTCAACCTCAAGGCGGCGCGCGAGGCGGCCGATCGCCGCGTCATCCGCCAGGCTCTCGCCCGCTGCGACGACAACATCTCCAATACCGCCAAGCTCCTCGGGATCAGCCGCCCGACGCTCTATGATCTCCTCAAGCAATACGGGCTCCAGCCATGAAGACGCACAATTTCCTGCTCGCGGCCGCGCTCCTCCTCGGGACGGCCGCCTGCTCCAACGCGCCCACGCCGAAGCCCGAAGAGGCCTATCGTCGCGGCCTTGCCGCGCTCGACAAGGGTGAGCTGCGCCTCGCCAAGGTCGAATTGCTCAACGCGATCAAGGGCGCGCCGAACGATCCCAGGATCCGCCTTGCGCAGGCCCGCACCTATCTGCTGCTGGGAGACGGCGTCGCCGCGCAGGCGGAGCTCGATCGGGCGCGCCAGCTCGGCACGCCGGAGAGCGAGCTTCATCACCTCCTCGCCCATGCTTTCTTCCTCCAGAAGCAGTTCGAGAAAGCGGCGGCCGAGGCGGACAAGGCCCCGGCCCAGCACCGCGCCTATGCGGCGCGGATGGCCGGGCGCGCCTGGATCACGCTCGGCGATGTCGACAAGGCGAGCGCCGCCTTTACCGAGGCGATGGCCGCCGGACCGAACGACACCTGGGTCTGGACCGACGTGGCTCGCTTCCGCCGCAACACCGGCGCGCTCGGTGAGGCGATCGGTGCCGCCGATCGCGCGCTCGCGCTGGCGCCGCGCAACGTCGAGGCGCTGACGCTGCGCGGCGAGCTCACCCGCAGCCAATACGGTCTCGCCGCCGCAATTCCCTGGTTCGACAAGGCGCTCGCCATCGATCCGGACAACGTGCTGACGCTCGCCGAGCGCGCCGCCACGCTGGGCGATCTCGGCCGGACCCAGGCGATGCTCGCCGACACCCGCAAGATCCTCTCGATCCAGAGCGATCATCCGGTCGCCTGGTACCTCCAGGCGATGCTCGCGGCGCGCGCCAAGAAGTTCGAGCTCGCCCGCTCGCTCTACGAGCGGACCGGCGGCAAGCTCGAGGGCCAGCCCGCGGTGATGCTGCTCGCCGGCGCGATCGAGCTCCAGACCGGCCGCGTCGAGCAGGCTATCGTCCGCCTCGGCAAGTTGGTCACCGAGCAGCCGGGGAACTTCAAGGCCCGCCGCCTGCTCGCCTCGGCGCAGTGGCGACAGGGCGACGTCGATGCAACGATCGAGACTCTGCGCCCGGCCGCGGACCGGCCGGACGCCGATGCCTACGTCCTGACTCTGATCGGCCGCGCGTTCGAGAAGAAGGGCAACAAGGACCTCGCCGCCCATTACCTCGCCCGTGCCGCCGAGCCGCGCCGCCGCACCGCGACGGCCCTGCTCGCGGCACCGGTCAGCGACACCCAGCTCTCCGTGATGCGCCGCCAGGCGGAGGCCAATCCGCGCGATGCTCTCGCCCAGATCGAGCTGGTCCGCGCCCTGCTCGGCCGCGGCCAGGGCGCGGAGGCGCTCGCCTACGCGCGCGGCGTGCAGGCGAACTTCCCCGGAGCGCCCGACGCCCATGTCCTGGTCGGCGACGCGCTCGCCGTGCAGGGCAATTATCCTTCTGCGGTCCAGGAATATCGCAAGGCGGCGAACATCGCCTTCACCGAGCCGGTGGCGATGCGGCTGATCGAGGCGCTGCGCAACTCGGGCAATCCGGCCGGCGCGGCCCGCGTGCTCGATCTCTTCCTCCAGCAGAACCCGCAGAACGTCCCCGCCCAGCAGCTCGCCGCCAACAGCTTCCTCCAGGCGCGGAACTGGGACGGCGCGATCGGAATCTACGAGCGGCTCCGCGGCCGGCTCGGCGACCGCGACGCGACGATGCTGAATAATCTCGCCTGGGCCTATTCGGAGAAGGGCGATTACGATCGCGCCATCCCGCTCGCCCGCAAGGCCTATGAGCTCGACAAGCGCAATCCCGCGACCGCCGACACGCTCGGCTGGCTGCTGGTCAAGAGCGGCGAGGACAAGGCGGAAGGGCTGACCCTGCTCGAGCAGGCCGCCCGCGGCGCTCCGACCGACGCCCAGATCCGCGAGCACCTCGGTTCCGCCCGCAGGGGGTAGGGGCGGGGGCGGCCTCCCGCCCCTTGCCGCAGCGCGTCGGTCCTGTAGAGGCCGTGGGCAACGGAGGAACGCCCATGACCATCGCCCGCCCTGTCGCCACGTTCGCGGCTGCCGCGCTCGCGGCCGCCGCCGCGCTCGCCGTGCCGGCCGCCGCCCAGCCGCCGTCGCGCCCGAAGCTCGTCGTGGCGATCTCGGTCGATCAATTCTCCGCCGACCTGTTCCAGCAATATCGCCAGCATTTCGACGGCGGCCTGCACCGCCTTTCCGAAGGCGTGGTCTTCCCTGCCGGCTACCAGGGGCACAACGCCACCGAGACCTGTCCCGGTCACTCGACCATTCTCACCGGCTCGCGGCCCTCGCGCACCGGCATCATCGCCAACAATTGGTTCAACCTTCGCGTCGCCCGCGAGGACAAGAACGTCTATTGCTCCGAGGATCCGCGCATCCCGGGCAGCACCCACAGCAACTACACCGTGTCGCCTTACCATCTGCGCGTGCCGGCGCTCGGCGATCACATGAAGCGCGCCGATCCGCGTGCCCGGGTCGCCGTCGTCGCCGGCAAGGACCGCGCCGCGATCATGATGGGCGGCTATGCGCCGGACCAGCGCTGGTGGTGGGATTCGCGCGCGAGCGCGTTCGTCAACCCGGGCGCGGCCGTGCCGCAGCCGGTCGCCGCCGCCAATGCAGAGCTGCAGGACGTCCTGTCGCGGCCGCGTGCCGCGCGCAGCCTGCCCAAGGTCTGCGAGGCGCACAGCCGCGCCGTGCCGCTCGTCGGCGGCACGCGTTCGGTCGGCGACAATCGCCTCGGCCGCGAGGAGAACGACAAGGACGGCTTCCGCGCCTCGCCCGATTTCGATCGTGCCGTGCTCGATCTCGGCGCCGCCCTGCGCCGCGACATGCGCCTCGGCCAGGGCGAGGCGACCGACCTGCTGATCCTCGGCCTGTCGGCAACCGATTACGTCGGCCATTCGTTCGGCAACCAGGGCGCCGAGATGTGCATCCAGCTGATGGGGCTCGACGACGCTCTCGGCGCATTCTTCCGGGATCTCGACGCCACCGGCATCGACTATCTGGTCATGCTCACCGCCGATCACGGCGGCCATGACGTTCCCGAGCGCAACCGCCAGCACGCTATCCCCGACGCGGTCCGCGTCGATCCCGCGCTGAATGCCGGTACGCCCCAGCGGCCCGGGCCGATGGGCGAGCGCCTCGCTGCCGCGCTGAAGCTCGCCCGCGCCCCGCTCTACGGTGACGGCCCGTTCGGCGACATGTACGTCGATCCCGCGCTGCCTGCCGCGCAGCGCAAGCGCGTTCTCGACGCGGCGGTCCGGGCCTATCGCGCCCATCCCCAGGTCGAGGCGGTGTTCACCGCCGCCGAGCTCCGCGCCGCGCCGGCGCCGCAGGGCGCCCCCGATCACTGGAGCCTGCTCGAGCGCGCCAAGGCCAGCTTCGATCCGGAGCGATCGGGCGATTTCATCGTGCTGCTCAAACCGCGGGTGACGCCGATCTCCGAGCCCGGCCCCGGCTACGCCGCCACCCACGGCAGCCCTTGGGACTATGACCGCCGTGTGCCGATCCTGTTCTGGCGCAAGGGCCTCGTGCCGTTCGAGCAGCCGCTCGCGGTCGAGACCGCCGACATTCTCCCGACGCTCGCCGCGATAATCGGCGTTCCGATCCTGCCCGGCACGATCGACGGCCGCTGCCTGGATCTCGACGAAGGCGAAGCGAGCAGCTGCGTCCGTTGAGCGGGGCACCGACGGGCTTGTTCGTCCGGTTCGAGCCTGCAACAACCCTGGCGTGAGCAATTCCTGCCTGCTGTGCGGCGGCCCTCCGGGCGGCGCCGCTTTTCCTTACGCCATGCGCTGGCAGGACACGCTCTACGTCTATCGCGGCTGCCGAAGGTGCGGTGCGTCGTTCGTCGCGCCGGTGCCGTCGGCCGAGGTGCTGGCGGGCCTCTTTCACCCGGATGTGTATCACGCCGCTTTTTACCCGGTCGCCGAGCCGACCCCGGCGCAGCGGCAGGTCGCGCGGGAGATCGCGGAGCGGGTGGGGCGGGGCCGTAGTCTGCTCGGCTTCGGCTGCGCCAACGGCGCTTTCCTCCTGGCGGCGGCCGCCGAGGGACTTGAGGCGGAAGGCGTCGAGGGGAGCGCGGAGGCGGCTGCGATGGCGCAGCGGTCCTGCGGCCACCTCGTTCGCACGATCGAGCAGCTCGCCCTTTCCGGTCAGACCTACGACGTCATCCACATCGCCGACGTGCTCGGCCATCTTCCCGATCCGCGCGCCACGCTGCGGCGGCTCGAGGCGCATCTCGCGCCTGGCGGTCTGTTCGTCATCGAGGGCCCGCTCGAGCGGCAGCACAGCCCGGTCTATTACGCCGCCTCGTTCTTCGGCTGGCTGAAATACCGGCTGCTCCGCCGCCCGCCGCCGGAGGGACCGCCCTATCATCTGTCTCTCGCCAGCCTCGCCAGCCAGAAGCATCTGTTCGATCTGCTCGGCTACCACTGCCTGTCGCTCTCGGTCAGCGAGACCGGCTGGCCGTTCGTGGGGGCGGAAGGGCCCGGCATCGGCGCCCGCCTGAAGCGGGGCGTCGCCGGATTGGCCTTGCGCCTCTCGGCCGGTCCGGTCGGGCGGCGCTTCGCTCTCGGCAATAGGTTCCGCGCCTGGCTCAGGCCCGGCTGCGGCTCACCAGCGATCGCGAGGCCCGAGCCCGGCGCGGCAGCCGAACGCCCCGAAGCGTGGAGATGATTCGCCACAGCGGATTGAGGATCGTCCCGTTGATCACGAAATCGGGATGGCGTCCGTCAACGGCGACGATGGTCCTGCCGGCGAAGCAGGCGAGGCTGAGGTGATGGGCGCCGCGGCTCTGCCACGGCTCATTCAGCGTGAAAAGCTCCGGCGCCCAGTCGCTCTCGGCATAGCGGCTCGGTGACAGTTCGCCGATCTCCAGCAGCCTGAGATTCCCCCCGTCCCCGAAATGGAAGGCCTGCGCGGGGCGGAAGAGCCGGCCGTCGAGCTCGACGATCGCCCCGCCGCAGCGGCTCAGCCGCGCGTCGGTGCAGATCGGGTTCATGGGATGCGGCACGAAGTCTCCGGATGCGAGGTCCTCGGCGGAGAACAGCTCGAGCCCGTGCGGCCCGGTCGCGAACAGCCACCAGCGCTCCGGCGTCCTGAACAAGGTCGGATCGGTATAGGGGCCCGCGATCAGCCTGCGCGCGCGGGTGAGGCCGGACGGGAAAGCGGTGAAGCGGTACAGCGCTACCTCCCCGGCTTCCTTGGTCTCGGGAAGCATGAAGACGTCATCACCGACCTTCAGAACGTGGGGATAGGAGATATGGTCGTTGCGCCGCAGGACCGGCCCCAGATCCTCGAAATGTACCAGGTCGCGCGTCCGGCAGGCCGCGATATAGCCGACCTCGGAGCATTCCTGGACCTCGTAGAAGACGTAGAGCTCGCTGCCGTTCACGAACAGACAGGGGTCGGCCTGGGTGTGGCGATGGCGGCTGCCCCTGCGCACGCGACGGCTGTCGAACAGCCGAATCCGGCGCTCCTGCATCAGGGCGCTCGGAGTCAGCTGCCCTTCCATCAGGCAGAAGCTCCACATGGAGCGCGCGAGCAGTCGTGGCGCCAAGTACATGGCGAATGGGTACGGCTGCCCCTGCGGGTGCGCAAGCTCTTCGAAGAACTTTTCCCGATGAACGCAAGAACTTCGGGGATAACCGTGCGGAAGCCTTTTGATAAAGGTAGCAATTAGCTACCGTAATACATCGCGATCGCGCTCTCCGGGAAGGAATGTCGGCCTTTCGGCTGTCGGCTCGGCGCGGCGGCCGTCCCGATCCGGCACGCTCCGCGGCGGTCGAACCTCGCCTGCGTTCCGAAAAGGCGGAAAGCTCAGGCGCGCGCGTCTATCCCGCCAGCGCCTCGACCTTCTCGGCCAGCACCAGCCATCGCTCCTCGGCCGCGTCGCGCTCGGCGCGAGCGGCCTCGATCGCGGCGCTCAGCGCGGCGAACCGCCGCGGATCCTTGATGTAGAGATCTGGGTCGGAGAGCGCAGCCTCGTTGCGGGCGATCTGCGACTCGATCTCCTCGATCCTGCCCGGCAGCAGGTCGTAGTCGCGCTGGTCCTTGTAGCTGAGCTTGGTCGCGGCCTTTGGTGGGGCAGGGGCCGCCGCCGCAGGCCTGGCCGCCGCTTTGGCGGCGGGCGCGGCCGCTTCCTTGCGCTTGCGCACCCAATCCTCATAGCCGCCCGCGACGACGTCGATCCGCCCCGAGCCGTCGAGGCCGAGCGTGATCGTCACCGTACGATCGAGGAAGTCGCGGTCGTGGCTGACGATCAGCACCGTGCCGTCATAGTCGCCGATCACCTCCTGCAGCAGGTCGAGCGTCTCGAGGTCGAGGTCGTTGGTCGGCTCGTCGAGGACGAGAAGGTTCGATCGCCGCGCGAACTCGCGGGCAAGCAGCAGGCGCGAGCGCTCGCCGCCTGAGAGCGTGCCGATCCGCGCCTCGGTCATGTTCGGATCGAACAGGAATTCCTTGAGATAGCCCTGGATGTGCTTCTTGACGCCCCGCACCTCGATCCAGTCGCCGCCGTCGGCGAGCACGTCACGCACCCTCTTTTCCGGGTCCATCAGCTTGCGCTGCTGATCGACGACGATCCCGGTCAGCGTCTGCGCCCGGCGAATCCGTCCCTCGTCGGGCTCGATCTCGCCGGTCAGCAGCTTGAGCAATGTGGTCTTGCCGGTGCCGTTGGCGCCGACGATGCCGATCCGGTCGCCGCGCTGCACCCTGAGCGAGAAGTCTTTGATGATCGTGCGGCCGTCATAGGCCTTGGTCACGGTCTCCGCGTCGATCACCACCTTGGTCTTGGCGTCGTCGTTCTGGATGCCGAGCTTGGCGGCGCCGGCCGGGCCCATCATCGCCGCGCGCTGGGCGCGCATCTCGTTCAATTTGGCGAGCCGGCCCTGGTTGCGCCGCCGGCGCGCGGTGACGCCGCGCTGCAGCCAGTGGAGTTCGAGCTTCAGCTTCGCGTCGAGCCGCTCCTCGTTGCGCGCCTCTTCCTCATAGACTTTCTCGGTCCAGGCATCGAAGCCGCCGAAGCCGATCTCGGCGCGTCGCAGGTCGCCGCGGTCGAGCCACAGCACCGAGCGGGTCAGGCGGGTCAGGAAGGTGCGGTCGTGGCTGATCACCACGAAGGCGCCGGTGAAGCGCGACAGCCAGTCCTCGAGCCATTCGATCGCGGCGAGATCGAGATGGTTGGTCGGCTCGTCGAGCAGCAGCACGTCGGGCTCCATGGCGATCGCGCGGGCGATTGCCGCCCGGCGCCGCTCGCCGCCCGAGGCGGTGGCCGCGTCGCGGTCGAGGTCGATGCCGATCTGGTCGGCGATCGCCTCCACCTCGTGCACCGGCGGCGCGTCGGGCCCGCTCAGCGCATAATCGCGTAGCGTTGCGAAGCCGGCGACCGGCGGATCCTGCTCGAGCAGCACCACCTTGGTGCCGGGCTGGATGGTGCGGCGGCCCTCGTCGGTGTCGATCGCGCCGGCGAGACATTTGAGCAGGGTGGTCTTGCCGGCGCCGTTGCGGCCGATCAGCGCCAGCCGATCGCGCGCGCCGACGAACAGGCCGATGCCGCGGAACAGCCAGCCATTGCCCTGGACGAGGCCGAGATTTTCATAAGCGAGGACGGGTGCAGCCATGGCGGCGACATAGGGGCACTGCGCGCAAACGTCACCCTGCGCTCTTCTCGTGTCTCCGCAGGCTCTAGCGAGGCGGCGCGGCGCCGAGATCGTCTCCGATCAGGCGAAGCGCCCGCGCGGCGCGCGCCCGGGTGCTCTCGCCCTCGATCTGCGGCAGCGGCAGGTCGGGAGTCACGCCGGCCACCTCGTTGCTCCCGTCGGCGCGCAGCCGCATGCAATTGGGCAGGCGGAAGCGCAGCCGGCTGTGGGCGAGCACCAGAGGCTCGGCCTCGACCATGAATCCGCAGCCGTCGCCGCCGCTCTTCTCGCCGATCAGCCTGCCGATACGGTTGTCCTGCATCACCGCGGCGAACATCTCGGCCGAGGAATAGGAGCGGCCGTTGATCAGCACGTAGACCGGCCCCGTCCAGGCACCGAAATGCGCCTCGATCCTTGACGGCCAGGAGATCCGGCTCGCGACCTCGCTGCTGCCGTAGGCGCCGCGCGGCAGCCCGGCGGCGAAACCGCTGGCGAAGCCGCTGTCGATCGTCCGGTTGCAGGCGTCGGGGTCCCAGGTGCGGCGCTCGCGCCACACCCAGGAGAGGTCGCAGCGCGCCTTGCCGATGGCCGCCTTGCGTCTCGCGAAGAAAGCCCGTGCGCGGTCGACGGCGGCCCGCGCTTCCGCGTCGCGGGCAGCCGGCCGCACGGCGTCGAGTTCGGCGATCTGCTCGTCGAAATAGCGGGCGGCGATCGGTGCATCGACCGCCGCCATGCGCGCCGAAGCGACGGCGCGGTTGGTGACCAGGCGCGCGGTCCAGTCGCCGCTGTCGTTGCCGCCGCTGTTCGTGCCGATGTCGACGATCACCGCCGCGCTGCCCAGCGTCCTGAGCGCGCCGAGCTGGCGTGCCAGCGCTGCGAACCAGCCGCGCTCCGCCGCTTCCGCGATCGCCTCGGCGGTGACCGCCGCTCCGTTCGAGCGGAGCGAATTCCAGGCGTCGAGGCAGACGGCGGGGAAGGGCGTCGGCCGAAAGTTCTGGATGCGGATCACGCCGATCGTCCGGCCGTCGGGCAGCGGCGCGAGCCCGGCACGGAACGGCGCCGCGAGGCCGTCGGAAAGCAGGCGGAAACCGGGGAGGCGCTCGAACGGCAGCGAGAAGGCGACCGGCGCAGTCGAGGCGAAGCCGAGTGCTGCGCAGCCCGATTTCGGATCGTCCGCGTCCAGCGCCGGCGGCGCCGGTTCCGGCTCGGCCGGCGCACTGCGGCTCTGGGCCGGCAGCTCGGAGAAATGCCCGTCCTCGAAGCCGGCGACGAAGGCGCGGATCGCCCGCCGCGCCTCCTCGTCGTCGGTTGCGGCGGCGAGGCTGGCCTGGGCCCGCCGCCACAGCCGCGGCACGTCGACGCCGCTCTCCGGCGCGCCCATCCAGGCGAGATTGACATAGGCGCGTTCAAGCTCGGCGCGGAGCTGCGCGAGGTCCTGCTGCCATGCCTGGCGGTCGAATCTTCCGGCGGGCGCGACGGCGCCGGCCGGGGCGGCGGCGCAGGCGATCAGCGCCGCAATGATCATTCGCAAGGGAAGACGCTTGGCGATCATCGTCAGTCTCTAGCCCGTTGCCGGTCTCGCTGTCTTGGACGCAGCGACGCCCTTGGGACGCTCAGCACATGCGCCGATAGGCGTCGGGCGTGCAGCCGATCTGCGCCTTGAACGCGCGGGTCATGTGCGATTGGTCGCAGAAGCCGCATTCCAGCGCGATCTCGCTCAGCGGCATGGAGCGGCGGTCGAGCAACGCGATCACCCGGGCGATGCGCAGCCCGCGCTGGAACGATCCGATCGACTGGCCGACAGCGCGGCGGAATGCGCGCGACAGGGGTAGCGGATCGCAGCCGATGGCGGCGGCGACTTCGGCTACCGAGAGGCGGTCGCCCTTGTGCGCGCTCATATAGTCCTGCGCCCTGCGGACGATCGCCGGGCGGTCCGCCGTGCGCGTCCGCCGCGCAAAGGTGGCGAGCAGTTCCAGGCTCAACGCCTCGACCGCCAATGCGCTGAATTCGTCCTGCGCCCGCAACTCCCCGACGATGCGCCGGCCGAGCGCCACGCACGCGCCGCCCCGCGTGCGTGGTGCGTGCGTGGCGGCGGAGACGCGCGCCAGCGCCCAAGCCGGCGGGGAGACGATCAGCTTGGTCGCGCCGCGCCGGCCGAAGCGCTGGGCGTGCGGCTGGTTGGCCGGGCAGAACAGCAGCGTTCCGGCCTCTTCGATCTCGCGCCGCCCCAGCGTGCGCTCTTCATAGTCGCCGGTCAGCACCAGGCAGAGCGAGGCGGTGGCATGGACGTGCTCCGCCATGGTTGAGCCGGCGGCATAGGTCGCGACCCGGGCGGCGGAGAGCAGGTCCATCGCACTAAGTTATCATGCCGCTCTCCTCGCCGCCACGCGCGCGCGGCGGACGCAGCGGATCGGTCCGCGGTGCCGGTCCCGCCGCGAGAGATGACAGTCGCGGCGGATCGTGGCAGGTGCGCCTCATGCTCGCGCCCCGGGAAGCCCTTCGCCGCACCTTCGCCCGGGGCGGCGTCCGCCGGTCGCTCGCCGTTGCCCTGATCGTCGGCACCACCCTCAACGCGATCAACCAGGGCGATGCGCTGCTCAATGCCCATTCCCTCGTCTGGTGGAAGATCGGGCTGACCTATTTCGTTCCCTTCGCGGTCGCCAGCTACGGCAGCTACGCCGCCCTCCGCGCTTCCTGAGGGGCGGGGACGCGACGCCGGCCGCGCGAGCTGCTAGCTTCGGTCATCGATGGGGGGGAAATATGAAGCATGTCCTTGCCGGCGTGGCGGCGCTTTCGCTGATCTCATGCCAATCCACGGGGCCGCACGACGGCTCCCTCGGCTCCGCGCCGCGATCCTGTTCGTCCGAGGCGGACCTTGAATCGGTCGCCGCAACGGTCCGCGCCTTCTACGATGCACTGGCGCGCGACGATGGCGCAGCGGTGCGGGGTCTCACCACGGAGACTTTCTACGCCTTCGAGATCGGCAAGCGCTACAGCGGCCCCGAGCTTTCGAAGCTGATCGCCGATGCCCACGCGTCCGGCCGGATCATGCAGTGGAACATCGGTACGGTCGACGCCCGGATCGACTGCAGCGTCGCCTTTGCCGCCTGGGAGAACGTCGGTGCGGCCGGAACCGCGGCCAGGCTCGAGCCGCGGGCGTGGCTGGAATCCGCCCTGCTGGTGCGGCGGGAGGGACGCTGGCGGATCGACATGCTCCATTCCACGCCGAAGGACCCGCGGAAATAGCTCTGATCCTCGGCGCGCGGCGGGGCCGCCGGCCGTCGCCACAGGCGGCGGCCATCGGGTCGGCGGGCGTCGATCAGGCCGCCGCGCCCGCGCGCCTGCGGTCGCCGGTGGCGAAATGGGCGAGCTGGTCGGCATGCGCCTTGGCGAAGGCGGGGCGGGCGGTGGCGCGCGTCATATACGCCTTGCAGGCTGGGAATTCAGCCAGGCCGCCGAAGCGGTCGATCGGGCGCAGCACGTCGGCCATCATGATGTCGGCGATCGAGAACGGGCCGACCAGCCACTCCCGTTTCGCCAGCAAAGGCTCGACATGAGCGAGCCGGTGCGCTTTCATGAAATCGTCGAACATCGTCACGCCCGGCGCGTCTTCGGCTACGCCCATGAACTTGAACAGCACCCAGGGCTGGCTCGCCGCCTCGACCGAATTGAGCGCCGCGAACAGCCATTCGATCGTCTCGCCGCGGCTCTTCGGTTCGGCCGGCAGCAAGGCCTCGCTCCTCTCGCCGAGGTGGAGCAGGATCGCGCCGCTCTCGAAGATCGAGACGTCGCCGTCGGTCAGCCACGGCACCTGGCCGAACGGCTGGTGGGCGAAATGCTCCGGCTGTCGGTCCTCGAACGGGACGCTGGCGACACGATAGGGAAAGCCCGCTTCCTCCAGCGCCCAGCGGATGCGCAGGTCGCGCACGAAGCCGCGCGGCGGCTCGGGCACCCAGTCGAAGGTGGTGAGGATCAGGTCCATGGCATCTCCCTCCCGCTTTCATCATGACCGGGTCCGCCACGACGCGAAAGAGGCGGCGCGCAGCCGCTCGCGCATGAAAAAGGGGGCAGCCTTGCGACCGCCCCCTCCTTCTCATCGCGGGTGTCGATCAGGCGAAAACGTAGCCCGGATCGGTGAACGCCGCATAATCCGTGCGGATCGTGTAGCCCATGTCGGCGAACGAGGCTGCGCTCATCGCGGTGAAGTAATTCTCGCCCTCGTTGATGTAGCCGGTCATCAGCTCGTTGCCGAACGTCTCCTCGTCCCAGTGCGAGCCGGCGGTGCCGGCGCCGCCGTCCTGCTCGACGGCGATGCCGGCGCCAATGCCGCCCATCGCGTGATATTCGGAGACGGCGCGCGCGCCGGTGAACAGGCCGTTGGTGACGAGGCCGAGCCGGTCCCAGATCGAGCCGAAGCCGAGGCTGTGGCTCATCTCGTGCAGCACGACGTCGGCGAAGACGTCGAGGCCCATGTCGTTCACGTCGGTGATGTCGAACTTCATCTGCGCCGTCGCGGGCAGCGAGCTCGCGGTCCGGACCGAGGTCGGCCCTGCCTGGCCGAGGACGCCGTACAGACCGTCGATCGGGCCGAGCTCGGCGGTGATCAAAATGTCGTCGACGTTCGTGATGCCGCCCTTCGAGCGGACGCTGACGTTCGGGAGGTCGCCGACGATCAGTGCGCTCAGCCTGTCGGCCGAGGAGACGAAGATGTTGTACAGATCCTGGGTCCAGGTGCCGACGAACTGGATGGTGATGTTGTAGCCGGCCGAGGCCGTCGCCGGGCCGCTGGTGTACGGCGCGAAGCTGGTCGTGCCGCCGCCGCCGCCGCCACCGCCGCCACCGCCGCCACCTTTGGCGGCCGAGACGCCGATGTCGCTGGTGTGGACGATGTGGGTAAGGTCGAGGCCGACGAGCTCGCGAGTCGTCAGCGGAAGCTCCGGCTTGCCGAGCCCCCGCGGATGGCCCTGCCCGAAGGCCGAATTGCCCGCGTCGGCCACGCCGATGCGGCTGAAGTCCAGATCGGTAGCGCTGAAGTCGAGATGTCCGTTCCTCATGTTCACTGCTTCCCCTGTACGCAACCGGTACTCGCCCGCCTGCAGTTGTAGGTGAGGAGGAACCTATCGGAAGCAGGGCGGCTGGCAAGCCCTTGTTTTTCGGCAACATTCCGAATGCGTATCGACCTCTCCGGCGGCTCTTTCCCGCGGAAAACGCGGGCGCAGCAGGTCGTCGGCAGGCGATCCCGCCGCTCGGTCCGTCCGAAACGGATCAATCGCCGCGTCACTTCGCGGCGGCCCTTGTGGTGGTCGATCTCGCTATCCGCTCCCCGCCGCGCGCGGGCGCCGGCGCGCCTTCGCGTCCGGGTTCGCGAGGCGCCGCCGGTTCGCTCAGCCGCCGCCGGGGCCTAACTGCCCTTCGCCCGCGCCGGCGGGGCGGCTCCCTCCCCCTCGGGCCGCGGTTCCAGTCAACCCGGTAGAAATCGATGCGCCGGTCGGCGAGGTTGCGGACCGTGCCTTCGGCGCGCTCCCAGGTCAGATCGGCGCGAATGTCGTCGGCGATGGCCAGCGTCTCGATGTTCTCGCTGGCCTCGGCGGCGATGCCTCACGCTCCTCGCCGCATTGCCGCGCAACTCCACGGCGCTACTTGCGGTTCTTGCGGGCCGCGTAGCGGGCGTCGCGCGCCGCCTTCAGCTCCGCTTCGCTGCGCGGTGCCGGCTGCGCGGCGAGCTTCGCCGCCGCCTCGGCCTCTTTCGCTTCCTTCGCGGCCTGCTCCGCGGCCCTGCGCGCTGCCCGCTTCTCGGCCTCGGCCGCCTCGCGCTTCAGGCGGGCCGCCTGCCGCTCGGCGACGACCGCTTCGTCGACCGGCGGCTTCGAACGCAGCGCGTCGAGCGCCTTCTTTTTGGCTGCCGCGGCGCGGCCGACCCGGTCCTGGAAGGACGGATCCCGGTATGACTTCATGTTTCCTCGCTGAATTCTCTTCTGTGTCAGCGGAACGGCCGTCGGCCGTTCCGGTTCGCTTGGTGGCGAACCGGCCGGCTTCGGCGCCGAAATGCGCCTTGGCATAGCTGCGCGCCGCAGTCGCGGTCTTGAACGCTTCCAACTGGCGCGAGGAGAAGCGAAAGAAGGAATGAGGAGCGGCAAAGCGCCGAAGACCGTCGAACTGCGACTGCAGCCCGGGCTGATGTAGGTGCTCGGGCGCGGATTGTCGCGGGCCTGGCCCGGATTGGAATTGCCAGGCGGGCTGCTCCACCTGGAGACTTCGCCCATTCGTATCGCGCCTTCGGGCAAGTCGCCGATGCTGCTTGCCGGCGCCGGCCGATTGCCTGATCCGGCGCGATGCGTCACGCTGCGGCCCGGCCTTTGGGGGAGCGCAGTGCAGGACATCGCGGAGCGACGGAAGACCGAGGCGCCGGACATCGTCATCGGCCAGGCCGCCTTGTGGATCGGCATGGGTGATGGGCTGAGCTGGCCCTGGCTCGACGTCGCGATCCGGATCGGCGACGGCTGGGAGAAGGCGCTCGACGTCAACGGTCCCCTGCTCCAGCGGCCGGACGTGCTCGCCTTCGTGCCGGCGCTGCGGGCGTTCGTCGCCCGCGAGCGGAGCGAGGTGCGGCTCGCCTCGCTCGGCGGGTCGATGCGCCTTTCGCTCTCGCGATCGGAGACCGGCTGGCTGCGCGGCGAGGCGAAGCTCGATCGCGGCGCCCTCAGCCAGACGATCGGCTTCCCGCTGCGCGAGGAGCTGCTCGCGCCGGCGCTGGCGGGGGCCGAGGCGGTTGCGGCGCGGCTCGCGTCGGAGGATCGCGGCTGGCGCCCCGACCCGGCCCGGCTCGCGGCGGGGGAGGCGCCCCGCCCGCCGCGCGACAGCGGCATCGCCCGCGAAGAGGATCCGCTGCGCGCGCCGTTCGAGCCATGGGACGCCGGGCTCGGCGCCGGCGAGGACGTCGCCTTCACCTATACGCACGACGGCTACGGCTGGTATTCCGTCCAGGTCCGGCTCGGGGAACGCAGCGGCGAGTTCGGCGGCGGCTATCTCACCGATCCGATGGGTGATCTGCTGCGCGCCGGGCTCGCGCTGCTCGCCGACGCCTGGCAGGCCGAGCTCACCTGCAACGCCGAGCCGGGGCTGACTCGCGTCCGCTTCGAGCGCGTCACCCTCGGCGGCGACGTTCTGCCGGACGGCCGGCCGCTGGCGCGCCACGGCTGCCGCATCTCCATCTGCGACGTCCGCTCGAGCGGCGAGGAGCAGCCGCCCGAGTTCGACGCCCTCTGCCGCTCGCCGCGTGCCGTCGCGGAGGCTGTCTACGCGATGGCGCTGGCCCATTTCGCCGACGATGCGGGGCCGTGGAGTGCGCCGATGGCCGCGCTCGAGGCGGCGCTCGCCGCGGTTCCCGACGAATGAGCGGGCGCCGGGCCGCGCCCCGCGCCGGGCGAAAAATGGGTGGCGGATTGAACCGCTGCGGCCGGATGCGGCACTCAGCCGGAACGATCGGATGGCGTGATGCTGAGATCGCAGGTGGCGGCGCGTTCGGCAGGTGACCGGGAGCTCGACGAGGCCGCGCTCGTCGAGAGGCTCCGGGGGCGCGACGTGCGCGCCTTCGAGCAGCTCTACCGGGCGTATCACGGCCGCATCTCGCGATTCCTGCTCAACATGATGCGCCGGCCGCATCTCGTCGAGGAAGTGGTCGACGATGTGATGATGGTGGTGTGGAACAGGATCGGCGACTTTCACGGCGCGAGCAGGCTCTCCACCTGGATGTTCGGGATCGCCTATCGCCAGGGGTTGAGCGCGCTGCGCCGGTTCGACGATCCGATCGAGGATCCGCGCCAGGCCGGGCTGGAGAGCGGCGAGCCCAGCCCGGAGCAGAGCGCCGGCGCCGATCGCTCGCGACGCGCGCTGGGCGAGGCGATCGACCGGCTGTCGCCTGCGCATCGTGCGGTCGTCAACCTCACCTATTTCCAGGGCTTCGGCTATCGCGAGGTCGCCGAGATCCTCGATTGCCCGATCGACACGGTGAAGACGCGCATGTTCCACGCGCGCCGCCACCTGAAGCGGGCGCTCCCCGGCGATCTCGCCGACTGGATATGAGGGCCAGGCGATGGGACATGTGGTGACCCTGCCCGCCGACCGGCACCGGGAGACGCAGATGCTGCTCCCCTGGTATGCAGCCGGCACCCTCGACGAGGCGGATCGGGCGCTGGTCGAGGCGCACCTGCCCGATTGCGCCGAGTGCCGCGCCACGCTCGCCGCCGAGCCGGCGCTGCGCGAGGCGCTCCGCGTGGAAGACGAAGACGGCGGACAGGGCTGGGCTGCGCTGCAGGCGCGCGCGGCCGCCGCAGCGCCCGTTCCCCCGCGCCGCCGGGCCCGTCGCTGGTCCTACCGCGCCGTCGCGGATCCGGCGCGGCTGAAATGGCTGGTGGCCGCCCAGTTCGCCGCTCTGGTCGTGCTCGCCGTCGCCGCGGTGCCGCAGGCGCCCCCTCCCGCGCCCGCGGGCGATGGCGTCCAGGCGGCGGCGGGTCCGGAGGGGAGGTATCGCGCGCTCGGCGAATCCGGCGCGGCGCGCGCCGGCAACGTTCTCGCCATGTTCGGCCGCGACGCCACGGTCGAGGACCTTCGCCGCGCCCTCGACGCCAGCGGCGCCCGCCTGGTCGACGGGCCGACCGCCGCCGGCGCTTATGTGCTCGCGCTGCCCGGCGGCGAGGCAGGGCTCGCCGCGCTGCGCCGCCAGCGCCACGTGATCCTCGCCGAGCCGATCGCCCAGGCCCCGGCCGAATGATCCAGGCGGCGTTCCTCGCCGGCCTGCTGTTCGCCACCGGCCCCGGACCGGCGGCGGATCCGCCCGCCCCGCCCGGGGCGCCGCCCGCTGCGCCCGGGTCGCCCGCCGCGGCTGCCGACGCCGCCCACCGCATCCTGGTCATGCTCCACCTGCCGCCCGAGCATTACCGGCCCGGCCAGGACTATGCCGGCGGCTATGGCGACGCCGCCGCCGCCGCCGCGCGCCGGCGCCTCGCCGCCCGGCTCGCCCGCGAGAACGGGCTGATACTGGTCGACGCCTGGCCGATGCCGATGCTCGGCGTCGACTGCGTGGTGATGGAGGTGCCCGACGGCCGCGCGCCCGCCGACGTCGCCCGCCACATGTCCACCCTCGCCGCGGTCGACTGGTCGCAGCCGATGAACCTGTTCGAGACGCAGGCGGCGGCGCACAACGATCGGCTCTTCCCGGCACAGCCCGCGGCGCAGCTCTGGGGCCTCGCCGATCTCCACCGGGTGGCGACCGGCCGCGGCGTCCGGGTGGCGGTGATCGACAGCCAGGTTGATGCGGGCCATCCGGACCTGCGCGGCCGGATCGTCGAGAGCCGCGATTTCGTCGCCGGCCGCGGCACGCCGGGCGAGGCCCATGGCACCGGCGTCGCCGGGATCATCGGCGCCCGGGCGGACAACGTCGTCGGCATCGCCGGCGTCGCGCCCGGCGCCGAGCTGATGGGCCTGCGCGCCTGCTGGCAGAGACCCGACGCCGCGGGGACGCTTTGCGACACCCTCAGCCTGGCGCGGGCGCTGGCCTATGCGATCGAGCACCGCGCCGCGGTGATCAATCTCAGCCTCACCGGGCCGGAGGACCTGCTGATCGCCCGGCTGATCCGCGCCGGCCAGCAGCGCGGCGCCGCCTTCGTCGCCGCCGTCGATCCGAAGACCAGCGGCGGCTTCCCGGCCTCGGCCGCCGGGGTCGTCGCCGTCGCGGAGCAGGGGATGGCCGCCGGGCGGCGCGGGGTCTATTATGCGCCCGGCCGGGACATCCCGACCACGCAGCCTGGGGGCCGATGGTATCTCGTCAGCGGCAATTCCTATGCCGCGGCGCATGTCAGCGGCCTGCTCGCTCTGGTGCGCCAGCTGCGCGAGGCGCCGGGCGCGCGGCCGCTCGTCGCCGCGGGAGAAAGCGGGGGCGCGATCGACGCCTGCCGCACCGTCGCCCGCGCCGCCGGCCGGCCCGAGCAGGGCTGCCCGCCCGAAGACTGAGCGAGGCGGCACCGCCGCGCTTCCAGCCCGCCTTCTCCTCATCGTCTGCGCGCTCGGCGCGCCCGCCGCCGCACGCGCCGAGGTGGCGGCCAGCGCCTCGCTCGCCAGCGACGATCGCTTCCGCGGCGTATCGACCAGCCGGAGCAGGCCGGTCGCCGGCCTCACGCTCGCCTATGACGACAAGAGCGGCTTCTATCTCGGCGTCTCCGGCACCCTCGTCCTCACCCGCGACGACGGCATCCGGCCGCTGCGTTCGGTCCAATATGCCGGTTACGCGCGTCGGGTCGCGTCGGGCCTGCAGGTCGACGCGGGCGTCACCAACCGGATCTACGGCAGCGGCTATGCCGGCGGCTACGGCCGCCTCACCGAGGCCTATGTCGGGCTCGTCGGGCGCCGCGTCTCCGCCCACCTCTTCTACTCGCCCGATGGCGACGGCTATGGCGGCGACACGCTCTACGGCGACGCCAATGCTCTGCTCGTCGCGCGCGGCGCCTGGTCGCTCTCGGGCCATGTCGGGCTGCTCGCCGCCGCGGACGATGCCGGCGCGCACCGCCTCGTCGCCGACGGCCGCCTCGCCGTCACCCGCCGCTTCGGCCGCGCCTCGCTCAGCCTGACCTGGGTCGGCGCCACACCCGCCCGCAAGGACGAGGGCGCCCGCGGCACGATCCTCCTCTCCGTCAGCCGCGCCTTCTGATCGCCGCGGCACGGCGAGGGAACCGCCGCCGCCTTCCGGCGCTGGACCGGAGATGCAAGCGGAGACGATCTTGAAGCCCCTGTTCCTTCCCGCCCTCGCCCTTGCCCTTCTCGCCGCCTGCCAGCGCACGCCCGCGAGCGAGACGTTCGTCGTCGCGCCGCCGCCTTCGTCCGCGGAGCGCGGCGAGACGCTCGCCCGCTCGGTCTGCGCCGGCTGCCACGCGATCGACCGCACCGGCACCTCGCCCAACCCCAACGCGCCGCCCTTCGCCGCCGTCGTCAACCGCGAGGGCGTCACCGCCGAGACCCTGTCCGCCTTCCTCGCCGACGCCCACAATTACCCGCGCGAGATGGACTTCAGCGTCCACGAGAGCGCCGTCGACGATCTCGTCGCCTGGATGCTGACGCTGAAGGACCCGGGCTACCGCCCGCAGGGCTAGGCGGCTCCCGGTCCGGTTCCGCCGCTGCGCCGATGGCCGATTTTCACGCGAAGGCGCGAAGGATAGGGCGCGCAGCGCCTTGCGAACGGCGGTGCAACCCTCGCACGGTCTGAATGCAAATGGCTTCGCGATCTTCCTTCTTCTTCGCGCCTTAGCGTGAAAAGACGGGCCACGGCCAGGATGCAGGCGTACCTCCTTTGGCCAAGCGCCGTGGCGGCGCGTGGTGGCTCCCTGCGCCCCCTTGCGCACCCGCCCCCGCCTCGCGATGATCGCCGGCGAACGGGCCCGCGCGAGGCCCGCATGAAGGTGGTGGCGAACCAAAGCATGTCGGCGCTGGATCCGGACCCCTGTTCGCCCGGCGACAGCGACAACGTTGTCGTCAACGTCGCCAAGCCTAAGAAATAGCAGCGCGCGGGCGCTGCTGTCCTCACGCTCCGACCGATCAGGTTTCGGGAACCTGCCTGCGGATCGGCTGCGTCAGTGCAGTCGCCCAGGCGGCGGGCGCTCGCGGCACTGGCGGGCTTACCGAACGGTTTCCCCGCAGGGCAGCGAAGGCGAGGCTCGGCTAGGCGACTTGTCCGTGATCAATGCCTGATTGCGCGCGTGACGGCCGTCACGCGCATTCAGCCGCGCCCGTGCAATCCTGAGTGCGGCTGGACGTGGCGGCCGCATGCGTCCGCCCGCTTCTCCGGCCCTGTGAACCAACCGTCCAAGAGAGGAGATGCGCAATGACCGAGCTTTCGCTTCGCAGCCTCAAGGCTGCGGGCCGCGTCGACATCAGGTCGAAACAGCAGATGGGCCGTAGCCGCGCCGCAGGGCAGCGTGACTTCACCTATACCGTCGCGATCGATTGCGGCGACGGCAACACCGCGCAGTTCGTTTACATCCTGCGCGGCGACGCCGGCTCCTATCGCGAGGACTGGTGCGGAGACGTGCTCAACGGTGTGCTGAGCTATGTCGAGGACATTGTCTTCGAGGCCGATGGGCTCACGATTCCCGGCTTCGTCTACAATGGTGTCGACGATTTCGGCACATGGGGCTACTTCTTCAGCACCGACGAGGTGCCGGAGCTCGGTGCCTTCCTGGTCATGTACGGCGACGAGCATGTCGCTGGCCAGCCGTTCAACCCGGCAGGTATGTTCCTGGCGACCCGCACGTCCCCGTGAGCTGACGGCGTAACGGCGGCGAGCGCCGCCTTGCTCACGGCCAACTCCGCGAGACCCGTCCTGACGCCAGCGGCCTCGGCGGGCCTCGCGCTTCGATATCCATCCGGATCGGCAAGGAAAGGGACAACTCGTGTCACCTCCCAAAACGTCTGGGGACCGTCTGTGCAGAAGTGGATATCCGCCGAGCGTTCCGGCCGGGGATGCCCACCGATCCTTGGCGGATCGCTTCCTCATGGCTGGTGGCGGCGGGCGCGCGCTAGCGGCTGCTGGCGGCGCAGCATTGGCTCGCCGCCGGTAAGCTCGGCGTCGCTTATTCTGGGCACGTGGCGGCGCTGCGGGCCCAAGAGCAGATTCGTCGAGCACGCTATTTTGCTGAAGCCGCAGGACGCTTCCCGGATTGCCCCTTCTGGAGGAGACGGCGCGAAGGGGACCGTGCCGACGTCGCGCCCCCTTGCGCTCCCGCCCCCGCCCCGCGATGATCGCCGGCGAACGGGCCCGCGCGAGGCCCGCATGAAGGTGGTGGCGAACCAAAGCATGTCGGCGCTGGATCCGGACCCCTGTTCGCCCGGCGACAGCGACAACGTTGTCGTCAACGTCGCCAAGCCTAAGAAATAGCAGCGCGCGGGCGCTGCTGTCCTCACGCTCCGACCGATCAGGTTTCGGGAACCTGCCTGCGGATCGGCTGCGTCAGTGCAGTCGCCCAGGCGGCGGGCGCTCGCGGCACTGGCGGGCTTACCGAACGGTTTCCCCGCAGGGCAGCGAAGGCGAGGCTCGGCTAGGCGACTTGTCCGTGATCAATGCCTGATTGCGCGCGTGACGGCCGTCACGCGCATTCAGCCGCGCCCGTGCAATCCTGAGTGCGGCTGGACGTGGCGGCCGCATGCGTCCGCCCGCTTCTCCGGCCCTGTGAACCAACCGTCCAAGAGAGGAGATGCGCAATGACCGAGCTTTCGCTTCGCAGCCTCAAGGCTGCGGGCCGCGTCGACATCAGGTCGAAACAGCAGATGGGCCGTAGCCGCGCCGCAGGGCAGCGTGACTTCACCTATACCGTCGCGATCGATTGCGGCGACGGCAACACCGCGCAGTTCGTTTACATCCTGCGCGGCGACGCCGGCTCCTATCGCGAGGACTGGTGCGGAGACGTGCTCAACGGTGTGCTGAGCTATGTCGAGGACATTGTCTTCGAGGCCGATGGGCTCACGATTCCCGGCTTCGTCTACAATGGTGTCGACGATTTCGGCACATGGGGCTACTTCTTCAGCACCGACGAGGTGCCGGAGCTCGGTGCCTTCCTGGTCATGTACGGCGACGAGCATGTCGCTGGCCAGCCGTTCAACCCGGCAGGTATGTTCCTGGCGACCCGCACGTCCCCGTGAGCTGACGGCGTAACGGCGGCGAGCGCCGCCTTGCTCACGGCCAACTCCGCGAGACCCGTCCTGACGCCAGCGGCCTCGGCGGGCCTCGCGCTTCGATATCCATCCGGATCGGCAAGGAAAGGGACAACTCGTGTCACCTCCCAAAACGTCTGGGGACCGTCTGTGCAGAAGTGGATATCCGCCGAGCGTTCCGGCCGGGGATGCCCACCGATCCTTGGCGGATCGCTTCCTCATGGCTGGTGGCGGCGGGCGCGCGCTAGCGGCTGCTGGCGGCGCAGCATTGGCTCGCCGCCGGTAAGCTCGGCGTCGCTTATTCTGGGCACGTGGCGGCGCTGCGGGCCCAAGAGCAGATTCGTCGAGCACGCTATTTTGCTGAAGCCGCAGGACGCTTCCCGGATTGCCCCTTCTGGAGGAGACGGCGCGAAGGGGACCGTGCCGACGTCGCGCCCCCTTGCGCTCCCGCCCCCGCCCCGCGATGATCGCCGGCGAACGGGCCCGCGCGA
>NZ_SPDV01000056.1 GCF_004564275.1 Sphingomonas parva (ex Maeng et al. 2020) | reverse complement strand
CGGTGAGCGTCAGCGCGTCGCCGTCGACGTCGGCGAAGGTGCCGGCGGGAAGCACGATGTCGATCGGCATGTCCTCGGCGGAGGCCCGGTCGTCGAGCGCGAGCACCAGCGTCGGCGCGTCGTTCCTGGGATCGATGGTCAGGCGGAAGGTGTCGCTCACGGCCAGGATGCCGTCGCTCGCCGTCACCTCGATGTCGACCGCGCCGTGGAAATCCGCCGGTGGCGTGCCGGTGAAGCGGCCGCTCTCGAAGCGGATCCAGGCGGGCAGCGCCGTTCCGTCGGCGAGGCGCGCGCTGAGCGTCAGCGCGTCGCCGTCGACGTCGCCGAAGCTGCCGGCAGGGATCTCGACCAGGAAGGCCTGGTCCTCGGCGGAGACCGCATCGGCCAGCGGCAGCAGAGTCACCGGCGCGTCGTTCTCGGCCGTGATGCTCAGCCGGAAGATGTCGGACACGCTGGCGGCGCCGTCGCTCGCCGTCACCTCGATGTCGAGATCGCCATGGAAGTCGGCCGGCGGCGTGCCGATGAAGCGGTCTCCCTCGAAACGCAGCCAGGAGGGCAGATCCGCGCCGTCCGCCAGCCGCGCGGTGAGCGTCAGCGCGTCGCCGTCGACATCGGCAAAGGTGCCGGCCGGGAGTGCGAGGTCGATCGCCATGTCCTCGGGGCTGGCGCGGTCGGCGAGCGCCGCCACGAGGACGGGCGCGTCGTTCGCCGGATCGATGGTCAGGCGGAAATCGTCGCTGGCGGTGAGTGCACCGTCGCTGGCCACGACGCGGATGTCGAGCACGCCGTGGAAGTCCTGCGGCGGCGTTCCGGTCAAGCGGCCGCCGGCAAAGGTCAGCCATGAGGGCAGCGGCTCGCCGTCGACCAGCGTCGCCGAATAATTCAGCGCATCGCCGTCGACGTCGGAGAAGGTCCCGGCGGGCAGAGTGATGTCGATGGCCCGATCCTCGACGCTGGTCGCGTCGGCGAGCGGTGCCGCCAGGATCGGCGCGTCGTTGATCGGCTTGATCGAGACCACGGCCTGGCGAACCGTCTCGACCTGGCCGTCGAAAGCGGCGACCTCGATCATGACGTTGCCGTTGAAGTTCAGCGGCGGCGTGCCGCTGAGCGACTGCGTCCGGCGATCGTAGGAGAGCCAGGCCGGCAGCGCCGCCCCGCCGAGACCGCGCACCTCGACCAGCAGCGCATCGCCGTCGACATCGGCGACCAGGTCCGCCGGCAGCCGGGCCGAGAAGGCCCCGTCCTCGGCGCCGACCAGCATCGGGATCGCTCCGATCGTCGGCGCATCGTTCACCGCCGCGACCGCGACGCTCACCCGCGCCCGGGCGGCGATTCCGCTCGAATCCTCGATCTCATAGTCGAACCACGCCTCGCCGGCGAAGTCCTTGTTTGGCGTGATCACCAATTGGCCGATGCCGTTGTCGACCACCGACACGCCGCTCGCGCCGAGGACTCGGGTGAGGACGACCGCCTGCAGATCGACGTCGCCGTCGTTCGCGAGCAGCTTCGAGGTGAAGATGGTCAGCGGCGTGTCTTCCACGGTCGCCAGGCTGTCGTTGCCGGCGAACGGCGCATCGCTCACCGGCAGCACGTCGATCGTGACCGTGGTCGGCACGTCGAAATCGGCGCCGTTGTTGATCGAATAGGTCAGCACGATCTTGCCGAAGAAGTTCGGTGGCGGGGTCACCCGGTAGAGCCCGTTGTCGAGCAATTGGGCGCCGCCCGCGAAGCCGACGAAGGCCAGCGTCGTGCCCTCGGGCGCGTAATCGTTGGCCATCAGCACGGCCGGGTCGAGATCGATGAATCCGTCCTCGAGCATCTCGTAGCCGGCGTCGGACACTGCGATCGGCAGGTCGAACTCGGGCATCACGATCAGCGAGACATAGCCGACGCTGGTCGCGCCGTGCACGTCGGTGACGCGATAGGAGAAGCCGGCGTCGCCGTAATAGCCCGGCCGGCCGGTGAAGATCGCCTTGTCCCCGTCCCGCACGACACTGCCGTTGTCGCCGTCGAACACCTCGACGAGGGTGAAGGCGTCACCCTCGACGTCGCGGTCGTTGGCGATGAGATCGGCGAGGTCGATCGCGAACGGAACGTCCTGGTCGCCGTAGAAGATGCCGTCCGGATTGGCGATCGGCGCATCGTTCACCGCGGCGACGTTGAAGGTCAGCGTCCCGTTGGTGGAACGCCGCCCGTCGGTGATCTGGTAGGTGAATGATTTCGGCCCGCTGACGTTCTCGTCCGGCACGAACTGGTAGCGCCCGCCGGGCAGCTCGATGATCCGGCCGTCGGGGTGCTCGGTCGAGAGCCAGACGAAGCGGAAGGCGTCGCCGTCGGGATCGCTGTCGTTGGCGAGCAATTGGTCGATGGTGAACTCGAAGGGCGTGTCCTCGATCGTCTCGAAGACGTCGGCCGCCGCGATCGGCGCGCGGTTGGTCGAGCGCACGTCGACGTTGACCCGGCCGACGCTGGTGCCGTGGACATTGTCGGTGACGAGATAGTCGAACGTCGCCCGCCCGTCGAAATTGTGGTCGGGCGTGAAGAGGATGGAGATGCCGTCGTAGCTGATTGTGCCGTGCTGCGCGTCGAGCACGCCGAGGAAGGCGATCGGATCGCCGTCGACGTCGTAATCGTTCGCCAGCAGCAGCGCCGGATCGATCAGCAGCGGCGTGTCCTCGATTCCGTCGAGGCGGTCGGGCTGCGTGTAGGGCGCGTCGGCGACCGGGGCGACATGGACGGTGACGAGCGCAGAGCCGTTGCCCGGCCTGTCGTCGGTGATAACGTAGCGGAACCCGTCCTCGCCCGAGAAAGCGCCGGTCGGCGCATAGGTGATGGTCACGCCCGCGTTGCCGTCGAACGCCTGGTGCACCGACGCGCTCTCGCTGGTGCCGTCATGGCTCTGGGTGACGACGATATCGTACGCCGCCAGCACCGCGAGCGGTACCGTCGCCCGGATCTCTCCGGTCGCCGCGTCGATCGACATCCACTCCGGCAGAGCCGTCCCGCCGGCCAGCATGGCCGACCAGAGTCCGCCCTCGACCGGCACGAGGCCGGCCGGAGGCGCGATCAACACGGTCGAGAGGTTGACGGTGACCGCGCCGTTCCCCGGCTGCTGCACCTCGACGACGCGGATCGCGTCGCCGTCCCGGTCAAAATCGTTGGCGAGCAGGTCCTCGAGCGCCACGGTGACGCTCTCGTTCTCGCGGACGTCGATCTCGTCGCCATAGCCGTCCGGCTTCTCCGGTGTCGGCTGGACGTTGAAGACGATCGTCGCCGGCCTGGAGGAGACGCCGCCTTTCTCGTCGGTCGCGTCGTAGGCGATCGCCACCGCCCCGTTGAAATCGAGCGGCGTGGTAAGGTCGATCCGCTCCGCCCCGTAGCTCACGCCGATGCCGTCGACCTTGGTGACCTGGAACGTCTTGTCGACCACGGCTTCGGTGATCACCGACATGGTCGGCAGGCCGGCGCCGTTGCCGGTCACGTCGAGCCGCACCGGCACAGCACCGACGTAGGACGCCGGCGGCATGCCCGAGAAGGTCAGCGTCTCGCTGTTCCAGCTCAGCCATGAGGGGAGCGGCGCGCGGCTCTCGCGGGCCGCGGAGATCGCGGTCGCGGCGCCGAGATCGAGCGCGAACAGCCCCTGCGCCGCGAAGAACGGCTGGTTCTGCAGGATCGCGTTGATCGCGGGGTCGAGCGGCTCGGTCGGATCGATGACGAACTCGAGGGTGAAACCGCGGTCGGTCGAGGCGTAGGTCTTCTCCGGAAGGATCTCGGCTTCGGGCGTGAAGATGATCTGCAGCCGCGCGAGCGGGGCATTGGCGTCGGGCGGGAAGCCGGTCAGGCTCACCGTCATCGTCTCGGCGTCGAACGCCAGCCAGTCCGGTAGCGGCCGGCCGCTCGCCAGGCTCGCCGAGAAGCTGCCCTTGCTGATGTCGAACAGGGCGGTGTCGCTGTCATAGGCGATGCCGCGCTCCACCGCCGCCGCCTGCGTCGGATCGATGCTGATCCGGTCGGCATGGCTGACCGGGCCGCGCTCCGCCGTCGCCGGCAGCGTGAAGGTGAGCAGGACGTCGAACGGCTCGACAACACCCTCCGGCGGCGTGCCGCGGACGGTCAGCGTTTCCGCATCGAAGGTCAGCCACGTCGGCAGCATGCTCCCGTCGACGAGCGTCGCGGTGACCGAGGTGCCGTCGGCGACCGTGGCGACGCCGAACTCGAGGTTCGAGGCCCAGCCTTCGCGGATGGTGTAGCCGCCGAGGACGTCGCCGCGCAGCGAGCCGCCCGCGGCGAGCGCCTCCGCATCGAGCGAGAAGCGGCGGTTGAAGTTCGAGCCGGTCTGCGGGTCCTTCACCCACACGTCGACGCTGACCGCCTCCTGGCCTGCCGGCAGCGTGCCGCTGAAGCTGATCGCCCCCGCGTCGAACGACAGCCAGGTCGGCAGCGCCGTTCCATCGGCCATCTTGGCGGAGATCTGCACGCCGGAGGACAGATAGGATTTCTCGAGCACGCCAAGCACGCTGGCGCGCTTGAAGAACAGCACGTCGCCGTCCGGCTCGATGTCGTTGCCGAAGGCTTCGGCCGGGATCACGTAGAGCGGCTTGTCTTCGAGCCCGCTGACGACGTCGCCGCGCAGCACGGGGCCGTCGTTCCGCGGCATCACGGTGATCGCGACATAGGCCTTGGCCGTGCCGCCGCGCCCGTCGCTGATATAATATTCGAAGCCGGCCGAGCCGTTGTAATCGGCACGCGGGCTGAACTCGATCATCCCGGCGGCATTCACCCGCACCTTGCCGTTGTCGGGGAAGCGCTGCACGCCCTCGAAGATCAGCGTGTCGCCATTCTCGTCGCTGTCGTTGGCGAGCAGCGTCTTCGGATCGATGACCAGGATCTGGTCCTCGAGCGTGCGGAAGCCGTAATCGTTGCGCGCCACCGGCGCGTCGTTGAGCGGCCGGACCTTCAGCTTGTAGGTCAGCGTGGCCGAGGCGCCGCGCGCGTCGATCACGTCGTACTTCAGGGTCGCGTCGCCGAGCGCGTCCGGAGTGAACGCGATCGTGCCGGAGGCGGCGTCTAACACCGCCTGGCCGTTGGTGGCGGCGCTGCCGTTGGCGGCGAGGTGCAGACCGACGAAGCTCACCGCGTCGCCTTCGATGTCGTAGGTCTGGGCCATCAATTGGGCGACGGTGATGATCGAGGTCTGCTCGAGACGGATCCACCGCGTCGTGTCCTGCGCGCGCGGCGCGTCGTTCACCGGCGAGACGTAGACCTCGACCTTGCCCTTGGCGGTGGCGCCCCACGGATCGCTGACGGTGTAGACGAAGCCGGCGAAGCCGAAATAGTCGGGCCGGATGTGGAATTCGAGGTAATCGCCGTCGACCTTGCCGGTGATGTGCGTCGCCGGATCGTAGCCCGATTCCTTGTATGGGTTGAGCTCGTTGCCGGCGAGGTTCTTCAGCGGCTCGACGCCGGTGATCCGCAGGTCGAACCAGTCGTCGTCGATGTCGAAATCATTGGCGAGCAGGCTGTCGATGCGGACGCGGAGCGTCTTGTCCTCTTCCGCATAGATCAGAGCGTCGTCGACCGCGGTCGGCGCGTCGTTCACCGGCGCGAGATTGACCTCGACGGTCGCGCTGGACTCGCGGCCGAACTCGTCGCGAACGGTGTAGTCGAAGAACGCATCGCCGTGATGGTCTTTGGCGGGGATGAACTCGATCATCCCGTCTTCGCGGATCCGCGCGCTGCCCTTCTTGCCGTTCTGCACCGAGACGAGGACGAGCTTGTCGACGCCCTCCTCGGCATCGTTGCGGATCAGCGTCGCCGGGTCGATCACCACGGTCTCGTCCTCGACGCCGAAGCGATAGATGTCGTCCTCGGCGTTGAAGCGGCCGATCCTGATCATCTCCGCGATCCGGTCGCGGTCCCAGCGCGCGCCATTGGCGAAGGAGATCGCCTCGATGCCGGTCGCCGCGCCGAGGAAGTGGTTGGTGACGCGAATGGTGTCGATCAGGAAGCCGTCGTCGCGCTCGAGCTCGATGAACAGGTCATCGCCCTGGCGCAGCAGCGAGACGTCCTTCGGCCCGATTGCAGAGCCCATCACGATCCGGTCGATATCGTTCTCGTCGCCGATCTCGGTGATGACGTCCTGCTTGCTGTCGAAATCGAAGACGTAGAGGTCCGATCCGGCGCCGCCGAGCAGCGCATCGTCGCCGTAACCGCCGTCGAAGACGTCGTCGCCCGCGCTGCCCCGCAGCGTGTCGTCATGGACCGAGCCGAGCAGCATCTCGATGCCGATCAGGGTATCGCCTGCTGCCTCGCCAGCGAGGCCGCGGCCGAGCGCCAGATCGACCGTCACCGCTTCGTCGGCGGTGCTGTAGTCGGCGATGTCGAAGCCGCCGCGGCCGTCGATCACGTCGGCGCCGCGTCCGCCGCGCAGGCGGTTGTCGGCGTCGTCGCCGCGGATCACGTCGTCGTGATAGCTGCCCTCGACGATCTCGATGCCGGTGAAGCTGTCGCCCTGCGCATCGCCGCTGCCCGCGGCGCTGTTGGCGAGGTCGATCGTCACGCCCTCGACCGAGAGCGAGTAATTGACGGTGTCGACGCCCTCGCCGCCGATCAGCACGTCGGCGCCCCGGCCGCCGATCAGCACGTCGTCCCCTGCCCCGCCGTCCAGCACATCGTCGCCGCGCCCGCCGCTCAGCAGATTGGCTCTGTCGTCGCCGGTCAGACTGTCGGCGAAGTCGGAGCCGACCAAATTCTCGATCGAGACCAGCACGTCGCCCTGCGCGTCGCCGCCGGTCGCGGTGCCGGCGAGCAGCGAGATCTGCACGCCCGCGCTCGACAGGAAATAGATCGCGGTGTCGATGCCCTCGCCACCGTCGATCCGGTCGGCGCCGGCGCCGCCGTCGATGCTGTCGTTGCCGCCGCCGCCGATCAGCACGTCGTCCCCGCCGCGGCCCTCGATCTCGTCGTCGCCCAGCTGGCCCTCGAGACGGTTGGCAGCGGAATCGCCGCCCAGGATGTCGGCGAACTCGGTGCCGATCAGCGCCTCGATCCCGACATAGACGTCGCCCTGGGCGAAGCCGCCTTGGCCGACACGGGCTTCGAGATCGGCCCGCACGCCGGTGTTGGATCCGGTGAAGATCACCGTGTCGAAGCCGTCGCCGCCGGTGATGTGGTCGCCGTCGTCGCCGGCGTCGATCAGATCGTCGCCGTCGCCGCCGTCGATGCGGTCGGCGCCGAGGCCGCTCTCGATCCGGTCGTCGCCGCCCATCCCGGCGATCAGGTCGTTCGAGGCGAAGCCGCGGATCACGTCGCGGCCGGCGCCGCCGAGGATATAGTCCACGCGCGGCGTACCGCTCAGCGTCCCGGCATAGAAATCGGCCACCGACGCTTCGATGAAGCCGATGTCCTGGAGGCCTTCGGCATCCGCGATCGTGTACTGGATGACGACGCTGCCGCTGAACCCTTCGGGGAAGCGGGCGACGATGAACCTCTCGCCTTCGAAAGAGACGACCTCGACGGTGCCGAGCGCGACGTGATTGCCGCGCGCGAGCTCGGCCGGATCGAGGATCGCATCGACGCTGACGAACGTCGGCCGCGCCCGCTTCGGATCGTCGAGATCGTCGTCGATCACGCCGTCGCCGTCATGGTCGGCCTGCTCGACGTCATAATCGTTGAACATCACGTCGGCGACGCGGATGACGAGCGGGATGTCGAGCGGCGTGACATAGCCCTCGTCGTTCACCGCCGTCGGATCGTCGTTCGACGGCAGGATGACGATGTCGACATAGCCTTCGCTCTCGCCGTCGCGATGATCGCCGATCCGGTAGACGAGGCCGCCGGAGACGGAGGCGTCGCGGTTCGGCGTGAACAGCAGGTTGCCGTTCTGGTCGAATTCGAGCGTGCCGTTGATCGGGATGCCGGCGTCCCCGCCGAAGCGGAACACGTCGAAGATGTCGGCATAGCGCCAGCCGAGGAAGTCAATCGGGTCGCGGTCGATGTCGACGTCGTTGCCGAGCAGCGCCGAGATCGGGATCACCGTCGGCACGTCCTCGTAGACGTAGATCGTGTCGCGCTCGGCCTTGGGCGGGCCGTCGCTGACGTTCTCGAACCACAGGGTCACGCGGCCGTCATCGACCGCGCCGTCGGGGTCGGAGATCAGATAGTCGAAGCTCGCCTCGCCCCAGAAATCGGCGTCGGGGGTGAAGATGATCGTGCCGCGGTCGGTGACCTGGAAATCGCCGTTGATCGGGTTCGAGGCATTCTCGAACTTGACGAGGAATCCCTCCACGTCGAAGTCGTTCTTGAGCAGCTCGATGATCGGAATCTCGATCGGCTGATCCTCCCGCCCCTTCAGGAAATAGAAGGCGGGGTTGTTGTAATGGTCGTCGCGCGAGACCGGGCGGTCGTTCACCGCCTGATAGACGATCGTCGCCCGCGACCAGCTGACGCCGCCGTGCCCGTCCGAGACCTGATAGTCGAACCAGGCCTCGCCGTTGAAATCGGCGAACGGTTCGAACAGCACCGTCTGGTTCTCGAGCAGCCGCGCCCGGCCGCCGAAGCTGCCGCCCACGGCGGAGACGGTCATCGCCTCCCCGTCATGCTCGATGTCGTTGGCCAGCAGCCGCTCGGCGGTGATGACGATCGGATTGTCCTCGCGGATCGGCTCGCCCTGCTGGGTGAGCTCGAAGCGATCGGCATGCGCCTCGGGCGCGTCGTTGACCGGAGTGACCGACAGGTTGACCCGTCCGACGGCCGTGGCGCCGGCGCTGTCTGCGACGACATATTCGAAGCTCGCCGCGCCCCAGAAATAGGGCCGCGGCACGATCCGGATCGTGCCGTCGGAGTTGATCGAGACCTGGAGGTCCGGCGTCGAGCGCACCGACTGCACGCTCATCGGATCGCCATCGGGATCGCGGTCGTTGCTCAGCAGCACGGCCGGATCGATGGTCAGCGTATTGCCCTCGAGCATCGCGATGCCACCGTCGTTGACCGCGATCGGGGCGTCGTTGACCGCGACGACGTCGATCAGCACCTTCGCCTCGGCGCGTCCCCCTTCCGGCGTGTTGGCGACATAGGTGAACTCGGCGACGCCGTTGAAATTGGCGGTCGGCGTGAACGAGATGTTGCCGTCGCTCGCCAGCGAGACGGTGCCGTTGGTCGCGCCATAGACCTGGCCTACGACCATCCGGTCGCCGTCGAGATCGTTCGACAGCAGGCGCTCCACGCGGATCGTCAGGAAATTGTCTTCCTGCACGGTGAAGCCGCGGTCCTCGCGCGCGGTGGCGACCGGGCGCACCCGCACGTCGATGCCCGCTTCCGCAAAGCCGTGCCGGCCGTCGGAGAGGGTGTAGACCAGCGTCGTCGCGCCGGCGAAGCCGTTGATCGCCGTGTAGACGATGTTGCCGTCGCCATCGAACGTGGCGACGCCGTCCTCCCCGCCGTCGACGGCGACGATGCGGAGCGGGTCGCCGTCGGCGTCGAAATCGTTGCGGAGCAGGTCGGCCGCGCGGATCAGCAGCGGCTGGCCGGTCGTGACAGAGAAATAGCCGTCGTCGCCGGCCACCGGCGCGCGATTGTCGAGCAGCTCGCGGATCTTGTCCTTGGTCCAGGTGACTCCGTCGGCGAAGCCGTAGCTCTCGATGCCGCGGCCATCGAGCGCCAGGGCATCGAGGATCGTGACGCTGTCGTCCGGCGCGCCGGTGAAGCGGATGACGATGCTCTCGCTGCCGCGGAACAGCCGCTCGACGGTTGCCGCGGTCGACAGGAAGCCCGAGAATTGCAGCTTGTCGGTCGGCTCCGCGGCGGTGCCGCGATCCTCGATGCGGTCGTGGCCGCTGCCCGGGGCGAAGGCATAGGTGTCGCCGCCCGTCCCGCCGGAAAGCAGGTCGTTGCCCGGCCGCGCGGCGAACGTGTCGTTGCCGTCGAAGCCGTAGACATTGTCGTCGCCGCTGCCGTCGGCGTCGCCGAGCGCCCGCGCCCGCAGCGCCGATCGATCCCAGCTCGAGCCGTCCTTGAACTGCAGAGTCAGCGTGTTGCCGCCGGCGTTGAGGCCGCCCAGCGCGTCGCGCAGGACGAGCCGATCGCCCTCGCCCGAGAAGCGGATGACGACGTCGTCGCTATCCGGGCCGGCGCGAAGCACCGAGACGACATCCGACGCGGCATAATCGAGCAGGCGGACCGTGTCCGCGCCCGATCCGAACGCGTCGATCCGGTCGTCGCCGTCGCCCTTGCGGTAGAGATAGATGTCGTCGCCCGCATCGCCGACCAGCAGGTCGTTGCCGCGGCCGCCGGCGATCGTGTCGGCGGCGCTGGTGCCGAGGATGGTGTCGTCACCGTCGGTCGTGGCCGAGGCGACCAGCGCGTCGCGGATGTTCGCGACCGAGATCGTCGTTCCGTCCTTGGCGAGCTGGATCGTCTCGACGCCCGCGCCGGCACCCGAGAGGCCGTCAAGGATGACGATCTCGTCCGACGATCCGGCGAAGCGGATCACCAGGTCGTTGCTGCCGAAGCCGCGCCGAAGGAAGCTGATCTCGCTGCCGCCGTAGCCGGAGATCTCGAGCCGGTCGGCTGCGCTGGCGGCGCCGTCGCGGATCGTGTCGCGGCCGTCGCCGCGCGCGAAGCGGTAGGTGTCGTCGCCCGCACCGCCGGACAGCATGTCGTTGCCGAGCGCACCGGCCAGCACATTGTCGCTGCCGTCGCCCGTCAGCATGTCGTCGCCGCTGGTGGCGAAGCGCTGGAACAGGTCGGAGACGCTCCACTGGCTGGCGTCGGCGAAGCGGATCGTCTCGATCCGTCCGGCGCCGAGCGCGTCCTCGATCGTGATCCGATCGTCGGTGCCCTTGATCCTGAGCACGATCGCGCTGCCGTCGCGGCTCTGCTCGACGCTGACGTCGGAGGTCGCGATGTCCGGCCCGAGCTGGAGGACGTCGGCCGTGCCCGCCGAATCTGCGATCACGTCCTGGCCGCTGCCGCGGCCGAACAGATAGACGTCGCTCCCCGCGCCGCCCTCGAGCCGGTCGACTCCCCCGGCGCCATTCAGCTGGTCGTCGCCGCCGAGGCCCCGCAGCAGGTCGTCGCCGGCCGAGCCGTCGAGCAGGTCGGCGCCTTCCGAGCCGTAGAGCACGTCGTTACCGCTGGTCGCCGCGCGCGCCATCGCCAACAGCGACGCCGCGGACCAGAGAGTGCCGTCGGCGAACACCACCTCGGGCAGGTTCGGGGAGGCCGCCGTGGCCGCGCCGAGCTCGATCCGGTCGCCGGTGCCGACGATCTCGAGCACGAGACGGCCGGTGCCGCGGACGAGACGCACCTGATCGGGAGCGATTCCCGCGCCGAAGACGAGCCGGTTGAGGCCGTCGGCATCCTCGATCGTGTCCTGCCCGTCGCCGCGGTTGAACACATAGGTGTCGTTGCCCAGGCCGCCGGCGAGGCGGTCGTCGCCGGTCCCGCCGATCAGCACGTCGGCGCGGAAGGAGCCGGTGAGCTGGTCGTTGCCGGCGAGCCCCTGCAGCGTAATCGGCGCCGGCAGCTCCGCCTGGACCGCCCTCAGCCGGACGTTGTCGAGCGACGCACCGCGCGAATCCCAGGTCACGCCGAGGCTGCGGAACTGGACGACGTTGCCGCCCTGGATCGCACTGACCAGCAGAGTCTCGGTCTTCTGCGCGATCCCCGTGTCGAGGAAGGTGGCGATCACCTGGCCGTTCCACAGCACCTCGAAGCCGCCCGAATCCGCGGCGACGCGATTGGCGTGATCGAACTGCAGCAGCAGGCTCTGGCCGGCGGTCAGGCCGGCGACCGTCTGCAGGATATCCATGTTCCGGCTCTCGCCGTCCATGTCGAGCCAGTAGCTTCCGTCGCTGGACTCCACGCCCTCGACACCGGACAGTGCGAGCTCGAAGCGCGCGCCGTTCGCGTCGGTCCAGCCGGCGAGCGTCGGCACCGTCCAGCCCCACCAGGTCTGGGTTCCGCCATTGGTCTCGAAGCTCTCGAAGCTGCCGTTGACCAGCAGGTTCGTGCCCAGGCCGTCCTCGGCGCTGACCTGCAGGCGGTCGTCGCCGGCGCTCGCGGCCATCGAACGCGCGACGATGTCGGCCCAGGACCAGGTCGTACCGTCGGCGAAGCGGAGCTGCTCGATGCGCGTGCCGTTGCCGGCCAGTGCCCCGGCGAGACGGATTCGATCGCCGGCGGTGCCGATGCGCAGGTCGAGGTGCTTGCCGTCCACCTGGACGATCGCGACGTCCGCCGGTGCGATCCCGGCGGCAAGCTCGATCCGGTCCTGCCCGCCGGCATCGTAAACCACGTCGCGTCCGTCTCCTGCGGCGAAGCGATAGACGTCGTCGAGGCCGCCGCCGTAGAGCGCATCGTCGCCGAGGCCGCCCTCGAACAGGTCGCTGCCGTTCACCGAGCCGGCATTGTCGCCGCCGATCAGCACGTCGTCGCCGCTGCCGCCGGCGAGAACGTCGTTTCCGGCCCCGCCGAGGAGCCGGTCGTGGCCTTCCTGGCCGGCGACCCAATCCATGCCGAAGCCACCGTCGATCACGTCGGCGTCTGCGCCGCCGGCCAGCCGGTCGTTGCCGCCGAGGCCGAGGATCGTGTCCGCACCGCCATTGCCGAAGATCGTGTCGTCGAGCGGCCCACCGGAAAGCGTGTTGCCCGTGTCGCCGTCGTTGGTCCGGACCGAATTGTCGATTCCGAACGGAACGCCGTCGAAATTCGCCGCGGTGAGCGACGTCGCGGTGACGTTCGCGAGGCGGAGGATCGGCCGGTCGAAGCCCAGGTCGTCGCGCAGCAGGATGTGGGTCTCGGTGCCCACCTGGCTGACCCGCAATTTGCCCTGCTCGAAGGGATTCGGGTTGCTCGACGAGAGCCGGATGATGTCGCCGCCGTCGCCCGCCTGGAAGTCGGTGACCAGGTCGGCGACATAGTCGCTCGGCACATTGTAGGTCGGCAGGAAGCGATAGGTGTCGCGGCCGGCGCCGCCGGTCAGCGTATCGACCGAGTTATCGGCGACGATGTCGCCGAAGATGTCGTTGCCGTCGCCGCCGGAGAGCGTGTCGGCGCCGCTGTCGCCGCTCAGGAAATCGTCGCCCGCCCCGCCGCTCAGCACATCGTCGCCCGCCGTTCCATAGAGCGTCTCGCCGGTCGCGGCGACGTCCGCGGTCACCCGGGTGAGGACGTCTTCGAGGGTGAGGGTGAGGCCGCTGGCGGGGATCGCGAACCGCTCGATCGTGTCGGCGGCGGTTCCGGCGAACGCGCCGCGCACGATCAGCCGGTCGGCGCTGCCGCTGAACCGGATCGATAGGTCGTTGCCGTCGACGCCGACCCGGCTGAACCGGATCTGGCCCAGCGAATAGCCGTCGATCTGCACGGTATCGATCGTCGCATCGCCATTGTCGTCGATCTCGTCGGTGCCGTCGCCGGCCGCGAAGACATAGGTGTCGCCGCCGGTGCCGCCGATCAGCACGTCCTTGCCGGTGCCGCCGGAGAGTCGGTCCGCATCGGCGCCGCCGTCCAGGCGGTCGTCGTCGGCACCGCCGGAGAGGATGTCGGCGCCCGCCGCACCGGAGAGCGTGTCGCGACCGCCCTGGCCGCTGAGCTCGTCGACGCCGGCGGTGCCGTTGTAGACGTCGTCGCCGGGCGTGCCGGCCGTCGCGCGGCGCCTGAGCTCGGCCGCCGACCAGTTGGTCCCGTCGGCGAACACCACCGATTCGATAATATTGCCGGTGACGCTGAGCACGTTGACCAGCGCCAGCCGGTCGTTGCCGCCGGCGATCTTCAGCACCAGGCCGGTGGTGCCGAGCTGCACGATCTCGATATCGCCCGGCGCAATCCCGGCGCCGAGCTCGATCCGGTCGACGCCGGCCGTGTCGGTGATCGTGTCCTGGCCGTCGCC
>NZ_SPDV01000055.1 GCF_004564275.1 Sphingomonas parva (ex Maeng et al. 2020) | reverse complement strand
TCCAGGCGCCGAGTCCTTCATCGACTCCCCCTCTCCCCGACCCTCTCCCCTGAAGGGGAGAGGGAGTAGTGCTCCGCCGCTTCCTCGCAGCGCAATTCGCCCGCCCAACGGGTGTCCTCGGGCGCCTGTGGATCGCGCCGTGGCTCGACCGGATCAGCCGGAACATGAACGCGCTGGCGCTGGCCGAGCTGGCGCCCGCAACGGGCGAGCGCATCGTCGAGATCGGCTTCGGCGGCGGGGCCCTGTTGCGCGACATCCTGTCGAGAACCGACGCAGCGGTCTTCGGCGTCGACGTCTCCGCCGTCGCGGTGGCAAGGGCAGAGCGGCGGTTCCGGCGTGAGGCTCGCCTCCACCTGTCCCAGGCCTCGGTCGAGCGCCTGCCGCTTCCCGACGCCTTGGTCGACGCCGCTGTGAGCGTCAACAGCCTCTATTTCTGGCCCGACCTCGCCGCCGCGTTTGCAGAGCTCGCGCGGGTGATCCGGCCCGGCGGGCGCCTCGTGCTCGCCTTCGAGCCGCCCGAGGAGCTGCGCAAATGGCCCGGGCACGTCCACGGCTTCCGCGGCGTCGCCGCGGACGCGCTGATCGGGCTCGCCCTCGCCGCCGGCTTCGAGGCGCCGCGGGTGCGCGAGGGCAGGGGCCGCAAGCCCGACCGCTTTCTCTGCTTGAGCCTTACGCGCGTCGCTGACAGAGGTGGCGAATGACCGAAGACGATCTCGACGCCGACCTGTCCGAATTCGCCGACCTGTTCGAGCCGGAGGAGCGCGCGCCCTGCCAGCTCTATCTGATCTCGCCGCTCGACGTCGGCGGCGACTTCGCCGACCGGCTGAAGGCCGCGCTCGACGGCGGCAGCGTCGCGGCCTTCCAGCTCCGGCTGAAGGGCATGGACGAGCATGCCATCGCGCGCGCCGCCGAGCCGCTGATGCGGATCTGCAGCGACCGCGAGGTCGCCTTCATCGTCAACGACAGCGTCGGCCTCGCCAAGCGGCTCGGCGCCGACGGAGTCCATCTCGGCCAGGCGGACGGCGATCCGCGCGACGCCCGCGCGGTGCTCGGCCCGGCGGCGCAGATCGGCGTCACCTGCCACGACAGCCGCCATCTCGCCATGGAAGCCGGGGAAGCGGGGGCCGATTATGTCGCGTTCGGCGCCTTCTTTCCGACGTCGACCAAGGAGACGCACCACCGGCCGGAGCCGTCGATCCTCTCCTGGTGGTCGCGCCTGTTCGAGATACCGTGCGTCGCGATCGGCGGCATCACGCCGGCCAATGCCCGCGTGCTGGTCGAGGCCGGCGCCGATTTCCTGGCCGTGTGCAACGCTGTCTGGGGCCATGACGGCGGCCCGGCCGCCGCGATCGCCGCTTTCGAGGACGTGCTCGCCCCCTGATGCTGGTTCGGCCCGATGAGGGCTCGCAAACCCACTTGCTCTCGGCTAAGCCCATGGAGACATTGGATTTCGGGGGGCAGGATGATCAGGGTGATTGCGGCGTCCATCGCCGCTGCGGCGCTTGTGGCGGCGGTACCGGCAACGGCGCAGACACAAGCGGCAGAACTGAGCGAGGCGCAGAGGAATGCCTTCGCGTCCTGGCTGGAGGCCGTGTCGGAGGCGATGACCGTCGCCAGCGACGGCGTGCAGGCGCTAGGCGAGATCCGGCCGCTGTTCGCGGCGGTTCGCAGCCCAGCCGAGGCCAAGGCAGTCGGTCCGAGGATCCGGGCGATCGTCGCCGGCGCCCGCAGGAAGACCGAGCAGGCCAATGCGATGCTCGCAGCCATGTCGGTTCCGGATCTCGATCTCGGCGCCGGCCTGACGCCGAAGCAGATCGTCTCCGAGGCGCGTGACCAGAACGCCAAGGTGCTGGAGCTCCTCGGCAACGTCGACGGGTTGATGGTGGCGATGGAGATCGGGGACCGCACCACCGGCGACCGGCTGGCGCCCAAGGTGCTCGAGGGCGCCTTCCTGCTGATCGATTCGAACCGGCTGCTGATGCGCAACCGCCAGGCGATGATCCCGACCAGCGAGTCCTCGCACCAGGCGCTCGGCGTCCTGCTCCAGATCTATCGCGGCATGAAGGCGTCGGCCTCGGCATGGCTGCGTTCGCGCGGCGGCCCGCAAGAGGCCGTGGCGGCCTCGTTCAGGACCGAGCTCGGCGCGCTGGCGCGGGACGTCCGGCTGGTGGCGGCGGCCGGCCGGAAGAACCTCGCGCGCGAGCGGGGCGAGGTGGAGGCGGGCGCCCGGGCGGGCGGCCTGTCGGCGAGCGAGAGCGCCGACCTCGCCGCCATGGGACGCATGCTCGACGAGGAAGCCAAGGTCTTCGCGCTCGCCGACGACATCGCCGCCCTGGCGGAGCGCGAATCCGCGACGACGGCAGCGGCGCTGACCAGGCAGGCGTCGCCGGAGCTGCTCGCCAAGCTGTCGGAGCTGGAGCTGCGCTTCCACGCCATCACCACGGCCCAGACGACGATCGCGGCCGGGATCGCGCGGTAACCGCAAGGCCGGGCGGAGCCGAATCGCTAGCGCAGCGCCTGGCCGACCATGGCGCGCAGCGTCAGCGCATCGTGGATGGCGTGGGCGTCGATATCGTTGTTGAAATAGCACCACACGTCCCGCCCGCCTTTCGCCTGCGCGACGATCCAGTCGGTCCAGGCGAGCAGGCCCTCGTCCGAATAGCGGCCCCAATATTTGCCCTGGCCGCCGTGGAAGCGGACATAGGCGATCGGGCCCGCCGCCCAGCGCCGGGTCGCCGAGCCCGGCATGTCGTGGGCGCAGAAGGAGACGCCGCGCGCGTCGAGCAAGGCGAGCACCTCCTCGGTCAGCCAGCTCGTCTCCCGGAACTCGAAGACGTGGTCGAGATCGCCAGGGAGCAGGTCGATGAACGTTTCAAGCCGTTCGCGGTTGAGCGCCCAGCGCGGCGGGAGCTGATAGAGGATCGGCCCGATCGCGTCTCCTAGATTGCGGGCGCGGCCGAGGAATTCCTGTACCGGTTCTGCGCAGTCCTTCAGCTTCTTCATATGGGTTATGAAGCGCGGCGCCTTGACCGCATAGCGAAAGCCGGCGGGCGCCTGGTCCTTCCACTTGGTGAACGTGTCGGCCTTGGGCAGATGGTAGAAGCTGGTGTTGAGCTCGACCGTGTCGAACGTGTCGGCGTAGAAATCGAACCATAGGCGCTGGGCGAGCTTCGGCGGATAGAAGCGCTCCCGCCAGTGCCGGTAGATCCAGCCCGAGCAGCCGATACGGATCTCGCCGGTGGTGGAATCGGGAGTCATTAGCCTCTCGAAACGGAACGGCCGCGGAATCGTTTCGTCGTCGAGAGGGAGAGAGGATGAAGCGTTCCGCCTTGATTGCGGTCGTGTTCGTGACCGCCTTGCTGAGCTCCGCGATCACCAGCGCCTTCTGGCTGATCGCGTTCAACCGTGGGCCGATCGGGAGCGGCGCGCCGGTCGCGGCGCCGCCGCCGCCCAACGTGCCGCCGCGGCCCGAGCTGGAGCTCGGACCCACCGGGCTCGCCATCCCGGTCGCCGGCGTCAAGGCGTCGCAGCTCTCCGACACCTACACCCAGTCCCGCGCCGGCGGCGCCCGCGTCCACAATGCGATCGACATCATGGCGCCGCACGGCACGCCGGTGGTCGCCTCCGCCCCCGGCACGGTCGAGAAACTGTTCTTCAGTCAGGGCGGCGGCGGGATCACCGCCTACGTCCGCTCGCCGGACAGGAAATGGACCTTCTATTACGCCCATCTCCAGGCCTATGCCCCTGGCCTCCACGAAGGCCAGGCAGTGAAGCAGGGTGACGCGATCGGCACGGTCGGATCGACGGGCAACGCCAATCCCGCCGGGCCACATCTCCATTTCGCGATCAACCGCATGGCGGAGGGCGAGGACTGGCACGAAGGCACCCCGATCAACCCCTACCCGCTGCTTGCGGGAAGCGGGGCCCGCCGCTAAAGCCGCCGCGGCTCTTTTCCAACCTGTGAGACAAGCATGAAGATCAGCGGCGTGGACATTCGTCCCGGCAACATCATCGAATATGAAGGCGGCATCTGGCGCGCCGTGAAGATTCAGCACACCCAGCCGGGCAAGGGCGGCGCCTACATGCAGGTCGAGATGAAGAACCTCATCGACGGCCGCAAGAACAACGTCCGCTTCCGCTCGGCCGAGACGGTGGAGCGCGTCCGCCTCGACACCAAGGATTTCCAGTTCCTCTATGCCGAGGGCGACGACCTGGTGTTCATGGACAAGGAAAATTACGAGCAGGTGCAGCTGCCGCGCGACCTGATCGGCGAGCCGGCCGCCTTCCTGCAGGACGGCATGGACGTCGTCATGGAGCTCTACAACGAGCGGCCGATCAGCGTGCAGCTGCCCGACCAGATCGAGGCGACGATCGTCGAGGCCGATGCCGTGGTGAAGGGGCAGACCGCCTCCTCCTCCTACAAGCCGGCAATCCTCGACAACGGCGTCCGCGTGATGGTGCCGCCGCACATCAGCTCCGGCACGCGCATCGTCGTCGACGTCTACGAGCAGACCTACATCCGCCGCGCGGACTAAATCCTCTCGCTTTCAGGGGAGAGGAAGGCGGGCGCAGCGAGCAAGGAGAGGGGAGTCGATCTCGGTCGCCGAGCGTTTCTCAGACTCCCCCTCTCCCGGCCTCTCCCCCTGAAGGGGAGAGGAGATTTACCAAAAGGCACAATCCATGGTTTCCCATTCCGGCCTCATCACCGTCATGCAGCGCGCAGCCCGCAAGGCCGCGCCGCGGCTGCGGCGCGATTTCGGCGAGGTCGAGCAGCTCCAGGTCAGCCGCAAGGGGCCGGCCGACTTCGTCTCGATGGCCGACAAGCGCGCCGAGCAGACGATCGTCGAGGAGCTTCGCCATGCCCGCCCCGACTGGGGGCTGCTGCTCGAGGAGGGCGGATCGGTCGAGGGGGATCCCGACAAGCCGCGTTTCATCGTCGACCCGATCGACGGCACCTCGAACTTCCTGCACGGCATCCCGCATTTCGCGATCTCGATCGCAGTCGAGGACCCGCGCGGCGCGGGCGGGCGCCCGGAGATCACCCAGGCGCTGGTCTACCAGCCGCTCACCGACGAGAGCTTCTGGGCCGAGAAGGGCAGGGGCAGCTGGCTGAACGAGCGCCGCCTGCGCGTCTCGTCGCGGCGCGACCTGGCGGACTCGCTGATCGCCACCGGCATTCCCTACTTCGGCCACGGCCAGCTGCCGCGCTTCCAGCGCATCCTCGAGGCGGTGGCGCCGAGCGTCGCCGGCATCCGCCGCAACGGCTCGGCCGCGCTCGATCTCGCCTGGGTCGCCGCCGGGCGGTTCGACGGCTTCTGGGAAGAGGACCTGCAATATTGGGACCTCGCCGCCGGGCTGCTGCTCGTCCGCGAGGCGGGCGGCTTCGTCACCGATTTCCGCGGCAGCGAGGCGGGCATCGCCAAGGGGCAGATCCTCGCCGCCAACGACCAGCTTCATTCCAAGCTGCACCGCCTGGTCGGCGGTGCGCTGAGGGCCTGACCCGGAAGGGGCGGGAGCGCTGCTTCCGCCCCGCGCCTCAGGCGGCGGGCCGTGCCGCGCTCATTTGGTGAAGCCGATGTGCTTCTCGAACTGGCCGATGACGCTGGTCCAGAATTCGAGATTGTCGGCGAACAATGCGGGCGAGACGCCGCCGTCGTCGAGGTCGAGGTCCATCTGCAGGATCGGATCGCCGACGTTGTCGATGAAGGCGCGGCCGAAGCGTTGCGTCCTGTTCCAGTTGTTGATCGTCTCGAGCGACACGGCCGACGCGACGTCGTAGCCGGAGTGGAACTGGATCGTCGCGCAATTGCGCTTGTTGGTGCAATTGTAGAACAGCACCTTGAACGCGGTGCCCTTGTGCTCGCTGCTGATCATCGGCTCGCCCTGAGCGTCCTCGCCCAGCTCGGCGGTGAAGCCGGCGGCCTTCATCGCGGCGGCGACCCCTGCAGGATCCTGCGCTTTCACCATCTGCGCCCCGGCGGGCGCGGCCATCGCCAGCCCCAAAAGCATCAACCCTGCAAGTCTGGCGCCCATGAAGTGTCTCCTCCCCCAAAGCCGCGAAGCTGCTTCCCTGGAGCGGCCCTGTCAACGCCGGCGCCTCGCACGGGCGCCGTGGGCCGCCGCCGGCGCCTCGCCGCGCCTGAAAACCGCCCGTGAAATCAACGGCATCCTTCGTCCTTGCCGTACGTTTTCGAGGGGCCGTGCTCAGCAGTTGCGGTGACGGTTTCCCTGTCCTAGAAGCCGCCACAACCTAGCCCCCTGGAGAGTCTCGATGGCGTCCACCGCCGCCGATTATCTGCCCATCCTGCTGTTCCTCGGCGTCGCCCTGGCGCTGTCGCTCAGCTTCGTCGTGCTGCCGATGATGGTCGCCAAGCTGACCGGCGCGAGCAACCCCTATGCGGACAAGCTCGCCGAATATGAGTGCGGCTTCCCCGCCTTCGAGGACAGCCGCGCCCAGTTCGACGTCCGCTTCTACCTGGTCGCCATCCTGTTCATCATCTTCGATCTCGAAGCCGCGTTCCTCTTCCCCTGGGCGGTGTCGCTCGGGGCGATCGGCGTCGCCGGCTGGGTCGCGATGATGATCTTCCTCGCCGAGCTCACCCTCGGCTTCGTCTACGCCTGGAAGAAGGGAGCGCTCGAATGGGAGTGATCCTCGACCCGCGCCACGAGAACGTCCGCCCGGCCGATCTCCAGCAGCCGGACCCGAAGTTCTTCAACGACCTGCAGTCGGAAGTCTCCGACAAGGGTTTCCTCGTCACCTCGACCGAGGATCTGTTCCAATGGGCCCGCACAGGGTCCCTGTGGTGGATGACCTTCGGCCTGGCCTGCTGCGCCGTGGAGATGATCCACGCCAACATGCCGCGCTACGATCTCGAGCGCTTCGGCGTCGCGCCGCGCGCGTCCCCGCGCCAGTCCGACGTGATGATCGTCGCCGGCACGCTCTGCAACAAGATGGCGCCGGCTCTGCGCCGGGTCTACGACCAGATGTCGGAGCCTCGCTACGTCATCTCGATGGGCAGCTGCGCCAACGGCGGCGGCTATTACCATTACGGCTATTCGGTGGTGCGCGGCTGCGACCGCATCGTGCCGGTCGACATCTACGTCCCGGGCTGCCCGCCCACCGCCGAGGCCTTGCTCTACGGCGTCATGCAGCTGCAGCGGAAGATCCGCCGCGTCGGCACGATCGAGCGCTGAGAAGCCATGAACAACTCCGCTCCCAGGATCGCCCCGCGCGAAGGCCTCATCGAAGAAGTGAAGGCTGCGCTCGGCGATGCCCTCCTCCACGCCGAGGAAGCCGTGCAGGAAGTGAACCTCACGATCGCGCGCCAGCGCATCGTCGAGGCGTGCGAGACGCTGCGCGACCGCTTCGAATACCAGCAGCTGATGGAGATCGCCGGCTGCGATTATCCGAGCCGCGAGGAGAGGTTCGACGTCGTCTACCACCTCCTCTCGGTGACGCGGAACCACCGCATCCGGCTGCGCGTCACCACCGACGAGGAGGCGCCGGTGCCGTCGGTCACCTCGGTCTGGCCGGTCGCCGGCTGGCTCGAGCGCGAGGTGTTCGATCTCTACGGCGTGATCTTCGACGGCAATGAGGACCTGCGCCGGATCCTGACCGACTATGGCTTCCGCGGCCACCCGTTCCGCAAGGATTTCCCGCTCTCCGGCTATGTCGAGCTGCGCTATTCCGAGGAGCAGAAAAGGGTCGTCTACGAGCCGGTGCGCCTGCCGCAGGACTTCCGCGCCTTCGATTTCCTGAGCCCGTGGGAAGGCGCCGCCTACATCCTGCCCGGTGACGAGAAGGCCGCCGCGCCCGAGGCGCCCGGCGCTCCGACACCGCTCAAGGCCGACGAGATCAAGAAATGACCATCGCCTCCCCGGACATGAGCTCCGAGACGCAGGTCGCCCGTTCCGGCGCGACCGAGAGCAAGATCGCGAACTACACGATCAATTTCGGCCCGCAGCACCCGGCGGCGCACGGCGTGCTCCGCCTGGTGCTCGAGCTCGACGGCGAGATCGTCGAGCGCGTCGATCCGCACGTCGGCCTGCTGCACCGCGGCACCGAGAAGTTCTGCGAGTACAAGACCTACATCCAGTCGATCCCCTACATGGACCGGCTCGATTACGTCTCGCCGATGTGCATGGAGCACAGCTACGTCCTCGCCATCGAGAAACTGCTCGGGCTCGAGGTGCCGCTCCGCGCCCAGTATCTCAGGACCTTCTTCGCCGAGCTGACCCGGGTGTCCAACCACCTGCTCAACATCGGCAGCCACATCATGGACGTCGGCGCGATGACGCCGAACCTGTGGCTGTTCGAGCCGCGCGAAGACATCATGAACTTCTACGAGCGGGCGTCCGGCGCGCGGATGCACGCCAATTACTTCCGCCCCGGCGGCGTCCACCAGGACGTGCCGGCCGGCTTCCTGGAAGAGGTCGACGCCTGGCTCGACAAGAGCCTGATGCCGATCTTCGAGGACGCGATCAGCCTCGTCGCCGACAACCGCATCTTCAAGCAGCGCAACGTCGACATCTCGATCGTCTCGAAGGAGGATGCGCTGGCCTGGGGCTTCTCCGGGCCGATGATCCGCGCCGCCGGCATTCCCTGGGACATCCGCAAGGCGCAGCCCTACGACGCCTATGACCGCGTCGAGTTCGACGTTCCGGTCGGGACCCGGGGCGATTGCTACGACCGGATGATGGTCCGGGTCGAGGAGGTCCGCCAGTCGGTGCGGATCATGAAGCAGTGCATCCGCGACATCCCGGAAGGCCCGATCGCCTCGCTCGACCGCAAGGTCGTGCCGCCGAAGCGCGCCGAGATGAAGCAGTCGATGGAAGCGCTGATCCATCACTTCAAGCTCTACACCGAGGGCTTCCACGTGCCGGCGGGCGAGGTCTATGTCGCCACCGAGAGCCCCAAGGGCGAGTTCGGCATCTATCTCGTCGCCGACGGCACCAACAAGCCGTACCGGGTCAAGATCCGCCCGACCGGCTTCAGCCACCTCCAAGCAATGGATTTCATGACCAAGGGCCACATGCTCGCCGACGTCACCGCCATCCTCGGCTCGCTCGACATCGTGTTCGGGGAGATCGACCGCTGATGGCCGACATCCTTCCCACCGCGATCGACATCGACGCGCTTCGTGCCCGCTGGGGCGGATTCGCCTGGACCGCGGAAAATGCGGACAAGGCGAAGACGGTCGTCGGCCGCTACCCGCCGGGGCGCCAGTACAGCGCGATCATCCCGTTGCTCGATCTTGCCCAGCGCCAGGTCGGCGCCGAGACGAACACGCAGGGCTGGCTGCCGGTGCCGGTGATCGAGTTCGTCGCCAAATATCTCGATATGCCCTACATCCGGGCCTACGAGGTCGCGACCTTCTACACGATGTTCAACCTGCGCCCGGTCGGCCGCTACCACGTCCAGGTGTGCGGCACGACGCCGTGCATGCTGCGCGGGTCGGACGACGTCTTCGCCGCCTGCAAGGCGAAGGGGCTGCAGAAGGGCCACACCACCGAGGACGGGCTGTTCACCCTCAACGAGGTCGAGTGCATGGGCGCCTGCGCCAATGCGCCGATGGTCCAGATCAACGACGACAATTACGAGGACCTGACCTTCGAGACGACCACCGCCCTGCTGGAGGCGCTCGCCCGCGGCGAGACTCCGAAGCCGGGTCCGCAGGGCGTCGACCGCCGCACCAGCGAGCCGCTGGGCGGGCCGACGACGCTCAAGGAAATGGTCCACGAGAACCACGATTACCGGGAGAAAGCGGAGTGACGATCAATCCGCTGGCGGACAAGGACCGCATCTTCACCAACCTCTACGGCTTCCAGGACTGGGGGCTGAAGGCGGCGCAGGCGCGCGGCGACTGGGACAACACCCGGAAGCTGATGGAGATCGGCCAGGACGCGATCATCGACGAGATCAAGGCTTCGGGCCTGCGCGGCCGCGGCGGCGCCGGCTTCCCGACCGGCATGAAGTGGAGCTTCATGCCGAAGAACCCGACTCCGGGCCGGCCCAACTTCCTGGTGATCAACGCCGACGAATCCGAGCCGGGTTCGTGCAAAGACCGCGAGATCATCCGCCACGATCCGCACAAATTGATCGAGGGCGCGCTGATCGCCGGTTTCGCGATGCGGGCGCGCGCCGCCTATATCTATATCCGCGGCGAGTTCATCCGCGAGGCGGAGACGCTCTTCGCCGCCGTCCAGCAGGCCTATGACGCCGGCCTGCTCGGCAAGAACGCCGCCGGCTCCGGCTACGATTTCGACGTCTTCGTCCACCGCGGGGCAGGGGCCTATATCTGCGGCGAAGAGACCGCGATGCTCGAGAGCCTGGAGGGCAAGAAGGGCCAGCCGCGCCTCAAGCCACCGTTCCCGGCCGGCGCCGGCCTCTACGGCTGCCCAACCACGGTCAACAACGTCGAGTCGATCGCGGTCACGCCGACGATCCTTCGCCGCGGCGCCGCCTGGTTCAAGAGCTTCGGCCGCGAGAAGAACGAGGGCACCAAGCTCTTCCAGATCTCCGGCCATGTGAACAAGCCGTGCGTGGTCGAGGAATCGATGTCGATCCCGTTCCGCGAGCTGATCGACCGCCACGCCGGCGGTATCCGCGGCGGCTGGGACAATCTCCTCGCGGTGATCCCGGGCGGCTCGTCGGTCCCACTGGTGCCGGCGGCCGAGATCATGGACGCGCCGATGGACTTCGACGCGCTGCGCGACCTGAAATCGGGCCTCGGTACCGCCGCCGTGATCGTCATGGACAAGTCGACCGACGTCGTCCGCGCGATCGCCCGCCTCTCCTATTTCTACAAGCACGAGAGCTGCGGCCAGTGCACGCCGTGCCGCGAGGGCACCGGCTGGATGTGGCGGGTGATGGAGCGGCTCGTCGAGGGCAACGCCACGGTCGACGAGATCGACGATCTCTGGGACGTCACCAAGCAGGTCGAGGGCCACACCATCTGCGCCCTGGGCGACGCGGCGGCCTGGCCGATCCAGGGCCTGATCCGGCACTTCCGGCCGGAGCTCGAGCGCCGCATTCGTGACAAGCAGTCCGGCCAGTTGGAGGCCGCGGAGTAATCATGCCCACAGTCAAGGTAGACGGTGTCGAGATCGAGGTTCCGCAGGGCGCGACCGTCCTGCAGGCGTGCGAGCTCGCCGGGAAGGAAATCCCGCGCTTCTGCTATCACGAGCGCCTGACCATCGCGGGCAATTGCCGGATGTGCCTCGTCGAGGTGAAGCCCGGGCCGCCCAAGCCGCAGGCGTCGTGCGCGCTGCCGGCCGCCGACGGCCAGGAAATCTCGACGATGACGCCCGCCGTGAAGAAGGCGCGCGAAGGCGTGATGGAGTTCCTGCTGATCAACCATCCGCTCGACTGCCCGATCTGCGACCAGGGCGGCGAGTGCGACCTGCAGGACCAGTCGATCGCCTACGGCCGCGGCCATTCGCGCTTCCACGAGAACAAGCGCGCGGTCACCGAGAAGTACATGGGTCCGGTCGTGAAGACGATCATGACCCGCTGCATCCAGTGCACGCGCTGCATCCGTTTCGCCGAGGAAGTCGCCGGCACCGAGGAGATCGGCGCGATCGGACGCGGCGAGAACATGCAGATCACGTCCTATCTGGAAGGCGCGGTCACGTCCGAGCTGTCCGGCAACGTCGTCGATCTCTGCCCGGTCGGCGCGCTCGTCTCCAAGCCGTACAGCTTCGAGGCGCGTCCCTGGGAGCTGCGCAAGATCCCGGGCATCGACGTGATGGACGCGGTCGGCACCAACATCCGCATCGACCATCGCTTCCGCGAGGTGATGCGCGCCCTTCCGCGCATCAACGAGGACGTCAACGAGGAGTGGGCGCACGACAAGACCCGCCACGCCGTCGACGGCCTGGTCCGCCGCCGGCTCGACCGGCCGTGGGTCCGCCGCGAGGGCAAGCTCCAGCCGGCGACCTGGGCGGAGGCGTTCGAGGCGATCGCCGCCCGGCTGCAGGGCGCGAGCGGCGACCAGGTCGCGGGCATCGCCGGCGATCTTCAGGATCTGGAATCGATCTATGCGCTGAAGGCGCTGCTCCGCGCTTATGGCTCGAGCCTGCACGAGAGCCGCCAGGACAATGCGAAGTTCGACGTGTCGAGCCCCGCCGCCTACCGCTTCAACGCGACGATCGCGGGGCTGGAGACGGCACCGGCGATCCTGCTGATCGGCAGCAACCCGCGCTGGGAAGCGCCGCTGGTCAACACGCGGATCCGCAAGGCGGTGAAGCGCGGCGCAAAGGTCTTCCGGATCGGCCCGCCGGTCGATCTCACCTATCCGGTCACCGATCTCGGCGCCGATCTCGCCGCGCTCGGCAATCTGCCGGAGGCCCTTCGCGACGCCTTCGCCGACAAGGAGAATGCCGCGGTGATCGTCGGCATGGGCGCGCTCGTCCATGACGGCGCCTACGAGGCCGCGCGCGCCGCGGCCGCCTCGCTCGGCGCCAGCTTCAGCCTGCTCCACACCGCCGCCTCGCGCGTCGGCGCGCTCGACATCGGCTTCGCCACCGACGGCGGCGTCGAGGCGATCGCGAGGCGGGCAGGGGAGCTGAAGGCGCTGTTCCTGCTCGGCGTCGACGAGATGGACACCTCCGCCTTCGCCGACACGTTCACGGTCTACATCGGCACGCACGGCGACCGCGGCGTCGCCCATGCCGACGTGATCCTGCCGGGCGCCGCCTACACCGAGAAGCACGGCACCTACGTGAACCTCGAAGGCCGGGTGCAATTCTCCGAATTCGCCGTCCACCCGCCGGGGGAAGCGCGCGAGGACTGGACGATCCTCCGGGCGCTGTCCGACGCGCTCGGCAAGACGCTGCCGTTCGACGATCTCTCGCAGCTGCGCGCCGCGATCCGGGCCGACTTCCCGCACCTTGGCGAGGCCGGCCTCACCGTCTTCCCGGCGCCTGCGGCGCCGGCCGGCGGAACGCCGCAGGTCTCCGGCGCGATCGTCTATCCGATCGAGGACTTCTACCTCACCAACCCGATCGCTCGCGCGTCTCCGACGCTGCAGCGCTGCTCGGCCGAGATCCTCCACGGCCAGGTCTTCGAGGAGGCCGCGGAATGATCGAATCGAAATCGCGTCACCCCGGCGAAAGCCGGGGTCTCGTGGAGCCCGCCGAGACTTCTCGTCCTGAGATCCCGGCCTTCGCCGGGATGACGGAGTAAGACATGACTGAATGGTTCCAGGGGACTCTCGGCTACGGCTTCGGCTGGTTCGTCGCGACCCTGATCCTGATCCTGATGATCGCGCTGCCGCTGATGCTGGCGGTGGCGATGATCATCTACGCCGATCGCAAGATCTGGGCGGCGATGGCGCTGCGCCGCGGCCCGAACGTCGTCGGACCGTTCGGCCTGCTGCAGAGCTTCGCCGACGGTCTCAAGGTCTTCCTCAAGGAGACGATCATCCCGTCGGGCGCCAACCGGGGCCTGTTCATCATCGCGCCGATCCTCACCTTCACGGTGGCGTTGATCGGCTGGGCGGTGGTGCCGTTCGGCGACGGCATGGTGCTGGCCGACATCAACGTCGGCCTGCTCTACCTGCTCGCGGTCTCGTCGCTGGGCGTCTACGGCGTGATCATCGCCGGCTGGGCGTCCAACTCCAAATACCCGTTCTACTCGGCCCTTCGCGCCGCGGCGCAGATGGTGAGCTACGAGGTCTCGGTCGGCTTCGTGCTGATCTCGGTGATCCTGTGGTCGGGCACGTTCAACCTGTCCGGCATCATCGAGGCCCAGCGCAGCCACGTCTTCTTCCTGAACGGCTTCGCCTTCAATCCGCTGCTCTTCCCGATGTCGATCATCTTCCTGATCTCGGCGATGGCGGAGACGGCGCGCGCGCCGTTCGACCTCACCGAGGCGGAATCGGAGCTCGTCGCCGGCTACCAGACCGAATACAGCTCGATGAGCTTCGCGCTTTTCTGGCTCGGCGAATATGGCAACGTGCTGCTGATGTGCGGCATGACGGCGGTGCTGTTCTGGGGCGGCTGGCTGCCGCCGATCGACTGGGCGCCGCTCTACCTCGTCCCCGGCATCATCTGGTTCTTCGCCAAGATCTTCCTGTTCTTCTTCGTGTTCAGCTGGGTGAAGGCGACCGTCCCGCGCTTCCGCTACGATCAGCTGATGCGCCTCGGCTGGAAGATCTTCCTGCCGGTGTCGCTGCTCTGGGTGTTCCTGGTCTCCGGCTATCTTTTGGTCACCAAGGAGCAATGCCCGGTGGGCACGACCGAGCTCGCCTCGGTCCGCACCGACGACGAGGCCGACCGCTTCATGCCGTCCTGCCGGAGCCAGATGCCCAACCTCACGGGCCGCGACCGCGCGGCTGGAGCCCACCAATGATCGCCCACTACATCAAGTCGTTCACGCTCTGGGAGTTCGTGAAGGCGCACTGGCTGACCTTGAAGTATTTCTTCAAGCCCAAGGCGACGATCAACTACCCGTTCGAGAAGAACCCGATCAGCCCGCGCTTCCGCGGCGAGCACGCCCTCCGCCGCTATCCGAACGGCGAGGAACGCTGCATCGCGTGCAAGCTCTGCGAGGCGGTCTGCCCGGCGCTGGCGATCACGATCGAGGCCGAGCCGCGCGAGGACGGCAGCCGCCGTACGACGCGCTACGACATCGACATGGTGAAGTGCATCTATTGCGGCCTTTGCCAGGAAGCCTGCCCGGTCGACGCGATCGTCGAAGGGCCGAATTTCGAGTTCGCGGTCGAGGATCGCGCGGAGCTTCTCTACGACAAGGCGAAGCTTCTCGAGAACGGCGACAAGTGGGAGCGGGCCTTGGCCGCGAACCTTGCCGCCGACGCCCCCTACCGCTAATCCGCCGCCGAATCCGAAAGGCCGACAGAAACGTGATCCAAGCCTTCGCCTTTTACCTGTTCGCGGCGATCGTGATCGCCAGCGGGGTGATGACGATCGGCGCCAGGAACCCGGTGCACAGCGTGCTCTGGCTCATCCTCGCCTTCTTCAACGCCGCCGGGCTCTTCCTCATCCTCGGGGCCGAGTTCATCGCGATGCTGCTCGTGATCGTCTACGTCGGTGCCGTCGCGGTGCTGTTCCTGTTCGTCGTGATGATGCTCGACATCGATTTCGCCGAGCTGCGCTCCGGCATCGCGCGCTACTGGCCGTTCGCCTCGATCCTGGCGCTGATCCTGCTCGCCGAGATCGTCTTCGCGGTGATGGCCTGGAACGCCGGCACGGTGGTCGCCGCCAAGGCCTCGCCGGCCGCGCAGGGCGTGCCGAACATCGAGTTGCTCGGCCGCGCGCTCTACGGCCGCTACCTCTACATCTTTGAGGCGGCCGGGCTTGTCCTGCTCGTCGCGATGATCGGCGCAATCGTGCTCACCCACCGCCGCCGCAGCGACCTTCGCCCGCAGAACGTCTCGCACCAGGTGCGCCGCCGGCCGGAGGACGCCGTCGTCAACATGAACCCGGGCGTCGGGCAGGGAGTCGAGCTGTGATCGGTTTGGGGCATTATCTCGCCGTCGGCGCGATCCTGTTCGTGCTCGGCGTGTTCGGCATCTTCATCAACCGCAAGAACGTGATCGTCATCCTGATGGCGATCGAGCTGATCCTGCTGTCGGTGAACATCAACCTCGTCGCCTTCTCCGCCTTCCTCGGCGACATGGTCGGCCAGGTGTTCGCGATGTTCGTGCTCACCGTCGCCGCGGGCGAGGCGGCGATCGGCCTGGCCATCCTCGTCATCTATTTCCGCGGCCGCGGCACGATCGCGGTCGACGACATCAACCAGATGAAGGGCTGATCCCTTGACCGTCCAGCTCCTCGTCTTCCTGCCTTTGCTCGCCGCGATCGTGGCGGGCCTCGGCAACCGCATGATCGGCAATTTCGCCGCGAAGCTCGTCACCACGGCCGCGCTGTTCGCGTCCTGCGCGCTCGCCTGGCCGATCTTCCTCGACTTCATGGCCGGCACCGCCCAGGCCGGCGTGCACCCGGTGCTCGCCTGGATCCACTCGGGCGACCTCCAGGTCGACTGGGCGCTGCGCGTCGACGCGCTGACCTCGGTGATGTTGGTGGTGGTGACGACCGTCTCGGCGCTCGTCCACCTCTACAGCTGGGGCTATATGGCGGAGGACCCGTCGCAGCCCCGCTTCTTCGCCTATCTCTCGCTGTTCACCTTCGCGATGCTGATGCTGGTGACGGCAGACAACCTCGTCCAGATGTTCTTCGGCTGGGAAGGCGTGGGCCTCGCCTCCTACCTGCTGATCGGTTTCTGGTACCACAAGCCTTCGGCCAACGCCGCGGCGATGAAGGCGTTCATCGTCAACCGCGTCGGCGATTTCGGCTTCAGCCTCGGCATCTTCGCCGCGTTCCTGGTGTTCGGCACCGTCTCGATCCCCGAGATCCTGGCCGCGGCGCCGGGCATGGGCGGATCGACGATCGGCTTCCTCGGCATGCGCGTCGACACTCTGACGCTGATCTGCATCCTGCTGTTCATCGGCGCGATGGGCAAATCGGCGCAGCTCGGCCTCCACACCTGGCTGCCGGACGCGATGGAGGGCCCGACCCCGGTCTCGGCGCTGATCCACGCCGCGACCATGGTCACCGCCGGCGTGTTCATGGTCTGCCGCCTCTCGCCTTTGTTCGAGCAGAGCGACACCGCGCTCGCCGTCGTCACCTTCGTCGGCGCGGCCACCGCGATCTTCGCGGCGACGGTCGGCACGGTGCAGAACGACATCAAGCGGGTGATCGCGTATTCGACCTGCTCGCAACTGGGCTACATGTTCTTCGCGGCCGGCGTCGGCGCCTATGGCGCGGCGATGTTCCACCTGTTCACCCACGCCTTCTTCAAGGCCCTGCTGTTCCTCGGCGCCGGCTCGGTGATCCATGCCATGCACCACGAGCAGGACATGCGCTTCTACGGCGGCCTCAGGAAGCACATCCCGCTGACCTTCACCGCGATGACGCTCGGCACGCTGGCGATCACCGGCGTCGGCATCATCCAGGTCGCGGGCCTGCCGAGCTTCGGCTTCGCCGGCTTCTTCTCGAAGGACGCGATCATCGAGAGCGCCTTCGCCAGCGGCACCACGGCCGGCGGCATCGCGTTCGTCGTCGGCATCGTCGCCGCGCTTCTGACCAGCTTCTACAGCTGGCGCCTGGTCTTCCTGACCTTCTTCGGCAAGCCGCGGTGGATCCAGTCCGAGCACATCCAGCACGCGCTCCACGATCCCGATCCGCACCATGACGATCCCGCGGCGGAGAGCGCCGGCCACGACACCCGTCCGCACGAGGCCTCGGCGCACGAGGTCAAGGAAGGCACCGGCGGCTATCACCCGCACGAGAGCCCGTGGACCATGCTGGTTCCGTTGGGCGTGCTGTCGCTCGGCGCGGTCTTCGCCGGTTTCGTCTTCCACGAGGCGTTCATCGGCGCCGAGGAAGGGGCGCACTTCTGGGGCGGCAGCATCGCGTTCGACGCCCACTTCATGCATTCGCTCCATGAGCCGGACGTCGTGCCGCTGTGGGTGAAACTCTCCCCGGCCGCGGTAATGATCCTCGGCTTCGTGATCGCCTGGTTCGCCTATATCCGCGACACCTCGATCCCGGGCCGGTTCACCGCCCAATGGGGCGTGCTCTATCGCTTCCTCTACAACAAATGGTTCTTCGACGAGGCTTATGACGTGCTGTTCGTGAGGCCCGCCGTCGTGCTCGGCCGCATCTTCTGGAAGAAGGGCGACGAGGCCACGATCGACCGCTTCGGTCCCAACGGCGCCGCCGCTCTGGTGCGCGGGGGCAATGTGCTCACCGCCCGTCTCCAGACCGGCTATCTCTACACCTATGCGCTGGTGATGCTGCTCGGCATCGCCGCCGCCGCGACCTGGGCGATGACTCGATGACCGGCATCCTTTCGCTGATGCTGGCGGTGCCCGTCGTCGCCGCCATCCTCTGCCTGTTCGTCTCGGCGAACGGGGCGCGGTGGATCGCGCTGGCGGCCACGCTGGCCGATCTCGTGCTCGGCATAATCCTGTGGCTCAATTACGATATCGGCGGGCCGCAATGGCAGTTCGTCGAATATCAGCCCCTGTTCTCGCGCTTCGCCTGGGCGCTGGGCATCGACGGCATCGCCCTGATGCTGACGCTGCTCTCGGTGTTCCTGATGCCGATCTGCATCCTCGCCAGCTGGAGCTCGATCGAGAAGCGCGTCCAGGAATATATGGCCGCGTTCCTGGTGATGGAGACGATGATGATCGGCGTCTTCATGGCGCAGGACATCTTCCTCTTCTACATCTTCTTCGAGGCTGGCCTGATCCCGATGTTCCTGATCATCGGCATCTGGGGCGGCGCGAACCGGATCTACGCGTCGTACAAGTTCTTCCTCTACACCCTGGTCGGCTCGCTGCTGATGCTGGTCGCGATGCTGTGGATGGTGAACTACGCCGGCACCACCGAGATTCCGAAGCTGCTGACCACCGATTTCCCGCGCCAGGCGCAATTCTGGCTGTGGCTCGCCTTCTTCGCCTCGTTCGCGGTGAAGATGCCGATGTGGCCGGTCCACACCTGGCTTCCGGACGCGCACGTCCAGGCGCCGACCGCCGGCTCGGTGATCCTCGCCGGCGTGCTGCTGAAGCTCGGCGGCTACGGTTTCGTCCGCTTCTCGCTGCCGATGTTCCCGGACGCCTCGGCCCAGCTGTTCTGGCTGGTGATGGGGCTCAGCCTCGTCGCGATCGTCTACACGTCGCTGGTCGCTTTGGTGCAGAAGGACATGAAGAAGCTGATCGCTTATTCGTCCGTCGCCCACATGGCGTTCGTGACGATCGGCATCTTCGCGTTCAACCGCCAGGGCATCGAAGGGGCGCTGGTCGTCATGCTCAGCCACGGCCTCGTCTCGGGCGCGCTCTTCCTCTGCGTCGGCGTGATCTACGATCGCCTGCACACCCGCGAGATCGAGCGCTACGGCGGCCTTTCGAACAACATGCCGGCCTATGCGGTGCTGTTCCTGCTGTTCACCATGGCCTCGGTCGGCCTGCCCGGTACCGGCGGCTTCGTCGGCGAGTTCCTGAGCCTGATCGGCGCCTACAAGGCGCACAGCCTGGTCGGCGCGATCGCCACCACCGGCATCATTCTCGGCGCCGCCTACATGCTCTATCTCTACTGGCGCGTCGCCTACGGCACGAGCCGGAACGCGGACGCGGCGGCGATGCCCGACCTGAACGGCCGCGAGCTGGTCAGCCTCGGCACGATCGCGCTCGTCGTCCTGTGGATGGGCATCTATCCGGAGAGCTTCCTCGCGCCGATGCGCAAGGACGTCGACGTCCTGATGGCGCGAATCGAGCGCGCCGCCCCGGCGAGCGATTCCCGCCTCGCCAAGTCCGCACATGCACCGGCCGCCGCGGCGGCCCACGTCACTGCCGCTGAAGGAGCGCATCACTGATGGGCGAGTCGCTTGCGCTCACTCTGCCTGAGATCATTCTCACCGTCGGCGCGATCGCGCTGATGATGGTCGCCGCTTACGGCGGCGACCGGAGTGCCCGGGCGATCACCTGGATCGCGATCGCGGTGCTGATCGCGGCCGCCGTGTTCGTGCCCGGGATCCGCGATGCCGGCGGCGTCGCTTTCGACGGCCTGTTCGTCGCCGACAGCTTCGCGGCCTTCTCGAAGATCCTGGTCTACATCGCCGCCGCCATCGGGCTGGTCGCCGCGACCGGCTGGTTCAGCCGCGACGGCGATTATCGCGCCGAATATCCGGTGCTGATCCTGCTCTCCAGCGTCGGCATGGGGATGATGGTCTCCGCCGGAGACCTGCTCACCCTCTACGTCGGCCTCGAGCTGCAGAGCCTCTCGGCCTATGTCCTCGCCTCGTTCCAGCGGACCGACAACCGCTCGGCCGAAGCGGGCCTCAAATATTTCGTCCTCGGCGCGCTCGCCTCGGGCATCCTGCTCTACGGCGTGTCGCTGCTCTACGGCTTCACCGGATCGACCCTGTTCGGCGACATCGCCGTGGCGCTGGGCACCGACGGCGTCTCGGCCGGCGAGCTGTTCGGCCTGGTCTTCGTCCTCGCCGGCATCGCCTTCAAGGTCTCGGCCGTGCCGTTCCACATGTGGACTCCCGACGTCTACGAGGGCGCGCCGACGCCGGTCACGGCCTTCTTCGCCTCGGCCCCGAAGGTCGCGGCCATTGCCCTGCTGACCCGCCTGGCGATCGAGGGCATGGGCCCGGCGACGTTCGAGTGGCGCCAGATCGTGATCTTCATGGCGCTCGCCTCGACCATTCTCGGCGGCGTCGCGGCGATCGGCCAGCCCAACATCAAGCGGCTGCTCGCGTATTCGTCGATCAACAATGTCGGCTTCATCCTGATCGGCCTCGCCGCCGCCAATCGCGAAGGCGTCGCCGCGATCCTCTTCTACATGGCCGTCTATGTGGTGATGACCCTGGGCTCGTTCCTGGTCGTGCTGCGCATGCGCGACGAGGCGGACCGACCGGTCGAGACGATCGCCTCGCTCTCCGGCCTGTCGCGGACCCGGCCCGGCCTCGCGGCGGCGATGGCGATGTTCATGTTCAGCCTCGCCGGCATTCCGCCGCTGTTCGGCTTCTGGCCGAAGTTCCTGGTGTTCGATGCCGCGGTGCGGGCCGATCTCACCTGGCTGGCGGCGGTCGGCATCGCGACCTCGGCGATCAGCGCTTATTATTATCTAAAGATCATCAAGACGATGTACTTCGACGAGCCGGCGCCGGCTTACGCCCGTTCGCACGACGTGCCGCAGACGGTGCTGATCGCAGCCGCGGCGCTGTTCGTCTCGCCGCTCGGCTATCTCGCCATTCCGCTGATCCAGCCGCTCGCGGCGAACGCAGCCAGCGCCTTGTTCTGAGCCCGGGGGTGGCTTTCGCGCCATCCCCGCGCCGCCGGCGCTGCTGAGGGCGAGCCGATGGCGAACGTCGACATCCGCACGGTCCGGGAGACCGGCTCGACCAACGACGATTTGGCGGCGCTCGCGGCGGCGGGCGCGGCCGAGGGCTTCTGGCTGCGCGCCGAGCGGCAGAGCGGCGGCAAGGGGCGGCAGGGCAGGGCGTGGCGCTCGCCCGAGGGCAATCTCTACGCCAGCACCCTCGTGCGGGTCCGTCCCGGCGATCCGGCGGCGCCGTCCCTCGCCCTGGTGGCCGCGGTTGCGCTGCACGAAACGACGTCCTTGTTCGCGCCCGGCGCGGCGATCCGGATCAAATGGCCGAACGACCTGCTCGCCGGACCGGCCAAGCTCGCCGGAATCCTGCTCGAGCGGGCGGGGGACGCGGTGGTGATCGGCTTCGGCGTCAATCTCGCGCACCATCCCGACGATATCGAGCGGCCGGCGACCAGCCTCGCCGCCGTCGGCGGACAGGCGCCCGAGCCGGCGGTCTTCTGCGAGGCGCTCGCCGAGGCGTTCGCGCGCCGGCTGGCGACGTGGCGGAGCCACGGCCTGGGGCCGGTGCGCGAGGCCTGGCTCGCCGCCGCCCATCCCCGCGGCACCGCTCTGTCGACCAGCGAGGGCAACGGCCTGTTCGACGGCCTCGACGAGAGCGGCGCGCTGCGCCTGCGCACGGCCGACGGGGCGGTGCGGCTGATCCACGCGGGCGACGTGTTCCTGCTCTGAGGCGGTTCTTCTCGCCATTCGTTACGGTGGCCGCTAAAGCCCGGCCATGCTGCTCGCCATCGATGCCGGGAACACCAATATCGTCTTCGCCTTGCTCGAGGACGGGGTGGTCCGCGCCCGCTGGCGGATCGCGACCGATCCCCGCCGGACAGCGGACGAATATGCAGTCTGGCTCCATCAATTGATCGCCCTGCAGGATCTGCCGCGCGACGTCGTCGACGCGGTGATCATCGGAACCGTCGTTCCGCGCGCGCTGCACAATCTGGAGGTGCTCGCCACCAAATATTTCGGCGTCGAGCCGCTGGTCGCCGGCGTGTCGCCGGCCGATTGGGGGATCGAGCTCGACGTCGCCGAGCCGGCGAGCGTCGGGGCGGACCGGGTACTCGACGCGATCGCGGCGCACGCGCTGCACGAGGGCGATCTGATCGTCATCGATTTCGGCACCGCCGCGACCTTCGACGTCGTCGATTATACCGGCGCCTACAAGGGCGGGATCATCGCGCCCGGGATCAACCTGTCGCTCGACGCGCTGGTCACGGCCGCCGCCAAGCTGCCGCGCATCGCGATCGAGGCGCCGCGCGACAACCTCTCGGTGATCGGCCGCACGACCGAGGACCAGATGCACATCGGCATATACTGGGGCTATGTCTCGATGATCGAAGGTCTGGTCGCCCGGATGAAGGCCGAGATCGGCCGCCCGGTGAAGGTGATCTCGACCGGCGGTCTCGCCAGCTTGTTCGACCGCCATACCCAGGTCTTCGACGAGATCGAGCCTGACCTCACCATCCAGGGCCTCTCCCTGCTGTGGAAGCGGAGCGTCGGCGCTTCGTGACGATCCGCGACCGGGCGGGGGCGCTCGCTTACGCTCTTATCCTCTCTGCCGGAACGAATGCGGCCGTGCCGCTTTCGCCCTGCATCGCACCCGAAAGCCAGACAGATGAAACCCGGTAAAGAACTCCTCTTCCTCGCCCTCGGCGGCTCCGGCGAGATCGGCATGAACGTCAATCTCTACGGCTGCGACGGCAAGTGGATCATGGTCGATCTCGGGATGACCTTCGGCGATCCCTTTTATCCCGGCATCGACCTCGTGCTGCCCGATCTCTCGTTCATCGAGGACCGGCGCAAGGACCTGCTCGGCGTCGTGCTGACCCACGGCCACGAGGATCATATCGGCGCCATTCCCTATATGGCGGCCGATCTCGGCGTGCCGCTCTACGCGACGCCGTTCACCGCCGGGCTGATCGCCGAGAAGCTCCAGGAGGAGGGGCTTACCAAGGAGGTGAAGGTCGAGGTGATCGACATCGGCGGGACGATGCAATTGGGGCCGTTCGGCTTCCGCTTCGTGCCGCTCGCCCATTCGATTCCCGAAGGCAATGCGCTGCTGATCGACACGCCTTACGGCAAGATCTTCCATACCGGCGACTGGAAGCTCGACGAATTCCCGCAGATCGGCGACCCGGCCGACGCCGAGCAGCTGATCAAGGTCGGCGACGAGGGCATCCTCGCTTTGGTCTGCGATTCGACCAACGTCTTCCAGGAGGAAGCGTCGGGGTCGGAAGAGGAAGTGCGCAAGGGCCTCGACGAGGTCATCGCCGCGGCCGAGGGCCGGGTGCTGGTCACCACCTTCGCCTCCAATGCGGCGCGGCTCAGCACGCTCGGCAAGGTCGCGCAGGACACCGGCCGCAAGGTGTGCGTCGCCGGCCGCTCGCTCGACCGCATCCTGCGCGTCGCGCGCAGCGTCGGCTATCTCACCGATTTCCCCGAGACGATCGACTTCGACGAGGCGATGCAGCTTCCCCGCCGCGACGTGATGATCATCGCCACCGGCGGCCAGGGCGAGGCGCGCGCGGCGCTCGCCCGCATCGCCTTCGACCAGCACAAGCTGAAGCTGACCGAAGGAGATCTCGTCGTCTTCTCGTCCAAGCAGATCCCCGGCAACGAGATCCAGATCGGCCGCATCCAGAACGAGCTGGCCGGCCGCGGCATCCGCATGATCACCGACCGCCAGGCCAACGTCCACGTCTCCGGCCACCCGGGCCGTCCCGAGCTCGCCGCCATGTACAAATGGATCCGGCCGGAGATCATCGTGCCGGTGCACGGCGAGATGCGGCACATGGTCGAGCAGGACCGCTTCGCCCGGTCGCAGGGCGTGCCGCGCGGCATCGTCCAGACCAATGGCGATCTCGTGCGCCTCGCGCCCGACGGCCCGCGCAAGCTCGGCGAGGAGAGGGTCGGGCGGCTCGTCCTCGACGGCGACGTCATCCTCACCGCCGACGGCAGCACGATGAACGAGCGGCGCAAGATCAGCTTCCAGGGCGTGATCTCGGTGGCCCTGGCGATGGATGACGACGATCGCGTCCGCGGCGACGTCGAGATCGCGCTGGAGGGCATACCGGTGGAGGAGGATCGCGAGGCGTTCCTCGAGGAAGCCTGTGCGGCAGCCTCCTCGGCGGCCGGCAAGGGCGCGCAGAGCGAGGACAAGCTTCGCGAGCAGATCCGCCTCGCGGTGCGCCGCTGCGCCACCGAATGGACTGGCAAGAAGCCGGTCGTCGACGTCCTGATCGTGCGGATCTGACGCGATGCGCTGGAGCTCAATCCTCGCCATCTACGTCCTGTTCTGGACGATGAGCCTGTTCCTGGTGCTGCCGTTCGGCGTCCGCACCGCCGAGGAGGAGGGGGAGAGGAGCGCGCCCGGCCATGCCGAGAGTGCGCCGCACCGCTTCGAGATCGGCATGGTGGCGCTGCGCGCGACAATCCTCTCGGCGATCCTGTTCGGCCTGTTCTTCGCCAATTACGTCTTCGGCTGGATCTCCGCCGAGGACCTCGACTGGCTGAACTGATCAGGCGCGCTTCGCGCGTCTGATCACCCCGGCGAACGCCAGGTCCCGGCGTGAGTTCGCGCTACCGTCTTCCATACACCGAGGTGCTTTTCCGACCCGAGATCCCGGCCTCCGCCGGGATGACGTGTCGGGAGGCTACTTTCGGATGCGGTCGATCGCCTGGGCGAGGGCGACGTAGAGCTTGCCCATGTCGCTGGAGAGGATGGTGACGCCGAGCGGCGAGCCGTCCCGGTCGGCGAGGATGCGGCGCAGCATCGCCTCGAAATCGTGGATGTAGCGGTTCACCTGATCGCGGAACTCGGCTTCCTCGTCGTAGTGACGGGCGATCTCGCGGGCCTCGGTCGCGTCGAGCAGCCGGACGGCGCGGCGGGTGAAGACGCCGCGATCGCCCTTGAGATAGGCTGCCCAGGCGCTGTCGGTGACGTCGTTCGACAGGATCTTGGTGACGTCGATCGCCGTCGAGTTGAGCGACTCGATGAGCAGGGCGACGCGCCGCGAGAAATTCTCGCTGTCCTTCTCCTCGCGCTCCTTGCGGCCCTCCTCGATCTTGTCCTCGATCGCGGCCGCGGTCTCGCCGAGCACGACCAGCTGGCGGGTCAGCCGCTCGGAAGCGGCGCGGGCGGTGCCGACCGCGCGCTCCGAGACCTGGGCGAGCTCGGCCATCTGGCGCTCGACCGTACCGGCGATGGCGTTGGTCAGGGCCTCGCGGCCGGCCTCGCCGAGCGCCGCGGCGCTCGACGGAATGACGCCGGCGATCGCATCGCGGGCGCGCTCGGCCGCCTGATTGGCGGTCTCGCGGACCCGGACCAGGGCCTCGACCAGCTCCGGACCCGTCTCGGCGGCGATGCGCCCGGCGGCGTCGCGGGCCGCGTTCGCGGCTTCGCCGAGCGCCGACAGTTTCTGCTCGGCGCCGGTCGACCCCTCTTCGATGCGGGCGAGCAGATCCTCGATCGCCCGGCGCTGGCGGACGATCGTCGCCTCGGCCTCGGCGATGCGGCTGACGACCGTACCGGTCGAAGCCTCGATCTCGAACACCACCGGCGTGAGCTTGCCCGCCGCTTCGCGGGTCGCGCCGGCCTGGGCCTCGACCCGGGCGAGCGCGGCCGGCAGCTCCTGGTTGAGCTGCGCGGCGACCGCAGTCAGGCCTTCGGTCATCTCGCGGGCGCTGCCGATCAGCGCCTCGCTGCCGGCCTTGCCGCCGTCGATCTCGGCGATGAGGGCGCTGGTGCTGTCGCGCACCGCCTGGACCGCGGCGCCGAGCTTCTCGCTCTGCTCGCCGCCGGTGCGGCCGAGCCGCGCGAACCATTCGTCGAGCTCGGAAAGCTCCTTGGAGAGGCCGGTGACGAGCGCGTGGCTGGCGGCGTCCTGCGCGGCGAGGTGGCCGGCCAGCCCCTCGACCTTCTGGGCGATCAGATCGAGCCGCTTGGAAAGGTTGCGCGCCGAATCCTCGCCGGCCCGGTCGAGCGCGGCCTGGCTCTGCTCGATCGCGGCGAGCAAGGCGGCGCCCTGCGCGTCGAGGCCGGTGCGGGCCGCTTCCAGCGCATCGGTGGCGCGCGCCATCGCGCCGTCGACCGCGCCGGTCATGGCGGCGGAGGCTTCCTCCATGCTCGCCGTCGCCGCGGCGCTGCCGGTTTCGACCCTGGCGACGTGCGCCGAGAGGCGCTGGGCGGCGCCGCCGAGCTGCTCGTCCGCCTCGCGGGCCCGGGCGGAGAGCGCCGCCAGCTGCGCCTCGAGCGCGCCGGCCTGGGTGTGGGCGGTCAGCCCCGCTTCCTTCATCGCCTCGGCGACGCCGCGCGCCTGCTCCTCGGCCCGCGGCAGATCGTGGAGCAGCACGCCGATGTCGACCTTGGCGGCGGCGGCGGCCGCATCCAGCGCGGCGGCCTTGCGGTCGAGCGAGGCGGTCTCCTTGGAAAGATAATGGGTGACGCGGCCGAGCCGGTCCGAAGCTTCGTCGCCCAGCGACATCAGCCTTTCGGCCTCGCCGCGAAGCCGCGCGTGATTCTCCTCGATGCGGGTCGAGACGATCGACAGCACGCTTTCCAGCGCATTGCTCTCGGCCCTCATGTCGGCGACGGCGCGGGTGAAGCGCTCGGCCTCGCGGCGCGGCGTGCGCCCGAGCCAGACCCAGAGCAGGACGATGAGGACGAGCGGTCCGCTCAGCACCGCGATGGTGGTGACGATGCCGTGCAGATCGGCGGGGCGCTGCGTCCAGGCCGTCCAGGCCATCGCGCCGGTCCAGGCGAGCGCCAGCAGGACGAGAAAGACGCCGAAGAGCCGCACGCCCGCGCTGCCGCCCCGTTTCTCCGCGGGCGCGGACGCGGCGGGATCGGCGGCCGTGCCGATCCAGTCGGCATTCGCCGTCTGGGAGGTTTCGCCCGTGCCGGCGTCCGGCTGCGCTTCCGCTCGTTCTGCCCCCGTCATAGGCCCTTGTTTACCATCATTCGCGGCGCTGGAAAGCTCGGAAGGTTACTAGCCGTTAACGCCGAGCGGCTAAACCGTCCGGATGGCTTATGATTCCGGCGCTATCAACGCCTCCCTCGCCGCCGCGGTCGGCGCTGACCCCGGCCTGATGGGCGAGCTTCGCCTCGCCTTCGTCGAGAGCGCGGCGCGCCAGGCGGACCTGATGGGGCGGGCGCGCTGCGATGCCAATTGGGCGTTCGCCGCGTCGCGCCTCAAGGGACTGGCGGCGAGCTTCGGCGCGCTGCAGCTGCTGGCGCTCGCCGACGAGGCGCTGGAAGGCGCGCCCGGCGATCCGGTGGTGATGCGCAAGCTGCGCGCCGCGATCGAGGAATTCGCCGCCTCCTGAGGGCCGGCGCGGCCGCAGCCGGAGGGATGGCCTTTACGAAGCGCGCGCCCATTCTCTATCGGTCGGGGATGGGAGCCCGACGTCCTTGACCCTCGCCGCGCTGATCGCCGCCTATCATGAAGCCGACGAGCCCGGCGGCGGCCTGCGCGCGACGCTGCCGCTCGCCGGGCGCACCGTCCTCGAGCGCCAGGCGCGCCTCGCCGTCGCCGTCGGAGCCGATCTGATCGTCGTCGCCGTCGAACGGGTCCCGTCCGATCTGCTTGCCGCGCTCGACCGGCTGCGCGGGCAGGGGCTGCGCGTCGCGGTCGCCCGCAGCGCCGAGGAGGCTGCCGAGGCGGTCCACCCCAGTGACCGCCTGCTGATCATGGCCGATGGGCTGATCGCCACCGAGACGCATCTCGAGCGGCTGATCGCGGCGGGCGGTCCGGCGATCCTGACCGTGCCCGACGTGCGGGTCGACGATCGCTACGAGCGGATCGACGCGCACAGCCGCTGGGCCGGCCTCGCCCTGCTCGACGGGGAGACGCTGAAGCGCACCGCCGCGATGCTCGGCGAGTGGGACCTGCAATCGACCCTGCTCCGGCGCGCGATCCAGAACGGCGTGCGCCAATTCTCCGTGCGCGGCGAGCCTGCCGACGATCTGCTGACCGTCGCCGAGCGGGGGGAGGATCTTGCCGAGCTCCAGCAGCGGCTCTTCGAGGGCGCGGGCGCGCAGCGCGGCGACTGGATCTCGCGCTATCTGCTCGGGCCGGTGGAGCAGGAGGCGACGCGGCGGCTGATGCCGACGGCGACGACGCCGGCGATGCTCGGCCTCGGCGCTGCGCTGCTGACGGCGCTCGGCGCGCTCTCCTTCGCCTCCGGCTGGCTCGTGCTCGGCATGGCCTTGATCCTGCTCGCCACCCCGCTCGACGGAATCGGCGAGCGTCTGGCGATGCTGCGCATGCAGGACGCCGTCACCGACAGCTGGTGGTCGCATCTGCTGCCGACGCTGGCCGCCGCCGGGCTGGTCGCGCTGGCGGTGTCGCTGAGCGGCACGCTCGGCTGGGGCTGCATCGTGCTCGCCGCCACCACCATCGCCTTCGTGCTCGCGCTGCGGACCGAGACCCGCGGCCGTTCCGTTCCGGGCCGATTGTGGCTGGCCGAGCGCAAGGGGATGAGCTGGCTGCTGCTCCCGTTCGCCGCGACCGGACTGTGGGGCAGCGGGCTCACCATCCTCCTGCTCTATGCCGCCGGCAGCTTCTTCTGGGCGCAGCGCCATGTGCACCGACCGGATTCCGCGCCACGCGCTGATTAGCGGCCCCTTAACTCTGACGGCCTTACACGCGGCTGATGTCCGATTTGCGGCCGAACGCGAGTGAGCTGGACGGCGCGGCACAGCTGCTCGCGTCGGCGCACGCGCGCGTCGCCGCCGCGGCCGCCGATCTGGCGATCGTATCCGAGCTGCGGCTGAGCGAGCGCCAGCGCGCGACGCTGGGAACCCTGCTCCCCAAGCTCCTGCGCGCGATCGAGGACGAGCTGCGCGCCGAGCTGGCGACGGCGTTCGGGGACGAAGCCCTGCGCGCGGCGCTCTCCTCCGCGCATCTCGAGATCGCCGGCCCGATCCTTGCGCGCGCCAGGGCATCGACCGACCTGCCGCTCGTCGCCGCGCTGCTGCGCCGGAGCGACGAGCATCGTCTCCACAGGAGCGGTGTCCCGGCCGAAAAGACCCTGCTCATCGACCTGGCCGGCGATCACGACGCCGGGATCGCCGCCGAGGCGATGGGCTTGCTGATCGCCCAGAGCGCCCGCTTCGATCCGTTCCAGGAGCCGCTGCTGATCCGCTCCGATCTTCCGGCGGAGCTCGAGCACCATCTCGTCTGGACGGTGGCCGCTGCGCTCCGGCACTATGTCGTGATGCGCCACCAGATGCCCGCCAGCGAAACCGACGGCAAGATCGCGGCCGCCGCCGCACGCCTGCTCGCCGGCTATGACGAGGGTGCGACGCTCGAGGCGCATTGCCTCCGCCTCGCCGGCGCCCTCGACCGTTCCGGAAGACTCGACGATCCTCTCGCGCTGCGGGCGCTGACCGAGGCGGGCCTGCCGCTGTTCCTCGCGGTGCTGGCGGTGCGCACCCGGCTCGCGCCGAGCGCCGTCTGGGAGATCCTCTCGGCGCGCGGCGGCCGCGGCGCCGCGCTCCTCCTCCGCGCGGCCGGAATTGCCCGCGAGCAGGCCGGCGCGATCCTGCTCGCGCTCGCCGCGGACGAGGCGGCGCTCGTCCCGCTGCTCGATTTCTTCGACGGCCTCTCCGCCGCCGACGCCGAGGCTCTGCTCACCCTCTGGCGTGCCGATCCGGCCTATCGCGCGGCCGTCGCGAGGCTCGCCTCGTGAACGACGTCGTCCACGGCCGGCTCGATCCGGACGGGCGGCTGATCTCGGCCGACGCGCGCCTGCTCGCGCTCCAGCAGGCTGCCGGCGGAGACAGCGGGGGACCGCTCGCCGTTCCGCAGATCGCGTCGCTGGCCCGGCTGGCGCGGCGTCTTGGCCTCACCATCTCGCGCGCCGCGGTCGCCGCCGACGGCGACGCCGATCTCGACCTCTGGGTGCGGGCGGTGCCGGCCGAGAGCGGCGCCGTCGATCTCGCCATTTCCGGCTGGACGATCCGTCCGGCGCGCGGCCCGGCGCCGGCGGCCGAGGCGGAGCGGCAGGCGGACTTCCTGCGCGCCGGCGCGGACTGGATGTGGGAAACCGACCAGGCGCTGCGCTTCACCGTCCTCTCCCCGGCCGCCGCAGCGGCGGCCGGCCAGGCCCCGGCCGCATTGATCGGCCAGCCGCTCACCCAATTGTTCCGGCTCGAGGAGGAGAAGGAGGGGGTGCTCCCCTTGCTCTCCGCTCTCGCCGAGCAGCGGCGATTCGACGGCCAGATCGCCCAGCTGCGCGGCGGCCGCAGCCAACGCTACCGCCTTGCCGGCGTGCCGTTGATCGACGGCGACGGCCGTTTCTCCGGCTTCCGCGGCTCGGCGACGAGCCTCGTCTCGGAACCGGCGCCGGTGCAGCCGCCCGAGCCGCAGAAGGACAATGGCGCCTTTTCGGAGCGGCTCGACCGCGCCCTGCGCGCGCCGCTCGCCCATATCATCCGCAACGCCGAGACGATCGGCGCACAGCCGGAAGGGCCGCTGCGCACCGATTATGCCGGCTATGCGGGCGACATCGCCGCGGCCGGGCGCCACCTGCTCGCTCTGGTCGACGATCTGGTGGACCTCCAGGCGATTGAGCGGCCCGACTTCGCGCCCGAGCGGGAGGAGATCGACCTCGCCGACGTCGCGCGGCGGGCCGCCGGCCTGCTCTCCGTCCGCGCCGCCGAGCGCGCGGTGCGGATCGACGTCCCGGCTGAATACGACACCGTGCCTGCCTATGGCGAGTTCAAGCGGGCGCTGCAGATCGTGATGAACCTGCTGACCAATGCGATACGCTATTCCCCGCAGGGCGGCAGCGTCTGGGTGCGGACCGACCGCGAGGGCGATCTCGCCGTGCTGATCGTCGCCGACCAGGGCAAGGGCATCGCCGCCGAGGATCAGGCGCGCGTGTTCGAGAAGTTCGAGCGGGTCGATCCGTCGGAGCCGGGAGGCACCGGGCTCGGCCTGTACATCGCGCGGCGCCTGGCGCGGGCGATGGGCGGCGATCTCGGCGTCGACAGCGCGCCGGGGCAGGGGGCCCGGTTCACCTTCACGCTGCCGCTCCGCCGCAGCTAGGCGCGACTCGCCCGTAGGCGTTTCTTGATCTTGATCAAGTTGCCAAGTCATTGAGCTTGCACGATTTTGGTGATTCAAGGGTCGCGCGCAGACGTTCGCACGAGTCAGGCCGGTTGCGCCGGAGCGACTGTCTGGCGCGCCGTCCTGAACCGCGGGCGCGCCCCGGCACTCCCAAATCCGGCTCGAATCGTGTAGAACCGGTCACGGGGACGGGAGATAGTCGCCGGGATGGCGGACTGTCGGCGAAGCGCTCCGGAGCCATTCCGGGGCGCTTCGTTTTGCCTGATCGGCGCGGCCTGGCCGCCTTTTGTCTGCCTCGCCCGCCCGATTGCTGCGGCTCATCGCGCCTCGCGCACGCCTCGCGGGAAATTCGCCTTGATCGTCATCTCGATCGTCAATTGCCGGGAACCCCATCGAGGGGTGCTCGTTCTGCCAGTACCCCCCCGCTGGTAGTCACCTCCCCCCCCCCGTGACTACCAACCAAGCCCCGGCCGGAAACGGCTGGGGCTTTTACTTTATCGGTCGCCTCGGTTGTGACGCGTCCCCCCGCGGGAGGGGCGGGGCGGGGGGACGCGTGCGAGAGCGCGATCGTCCGGCATGGCACTGTTGGCAGGGCCGCCGGAGCGTCGATCACGCCCTGTGCTAGTGGCCCGAGTGCGCGGTATGGCTCTCCTGGCCGCCGGCATGGCCGGCATGGCCGGCATGCGCCATTTGCGCCGGCTTGCTGTACTGGCAGGTGACATTCGGGTTGAACGGCTTGAACATGCCCGCCGGGTTCGGCCGGTAGAGCCAGACGTGCAGATCGTAATGCGGCTCAAAATTGTGCGCCTCGTCCTCCGCGGTCGCCGGATCGTCGACCATGTGGTCGAAGGTCTGGCCCTGGAAGGTCGGCGGCTGGGTCTTGCCTGAGGCGCGCCACGCTTTCTCGAAGACGAGGTTCTCGACCGCGATCAGCTCGAGCTCGCCCTTGGCATTGGGCTCGTAGATCAGGATCGCCGGCTTGCGGAAATCGGTGTGCACGCCTTCGCCGCCGATCCGCGGGTTCGGCGGCGCCGTGATGCCGAGCAGGTCCGGGCGGAAATAATGGATGCCCATGCCGCCGAGCTTGGCGTCGCGGCCCATGTGCGCGGCAGTGTGGCAGATGTTCTCGGGATCGGCGAGATAGCCCTCGGCGAGCGCGACCTTGACGTCCTTGAAGCGCTCGGTGGCGGCGCGGACATCGTCGAGGCTCGGCTCCGAGGCCGGTGCGGCGGCGGCCGGTGCCGCGGACGCAAACAGCAGGGCAAGGATGAGGCTCTTCATGCGCGTTATCCTGGTCTGTTGGGCCCGGCTCGCGGGCCGGGCGACGCATCGTTCAATCGCTGCCGCGCGTGTCGCGCCGATGCCGCGGCGCGCGTGAAGCGGTATCAATTGTTTCAGACGCCGGCTGGACATCGCTCTTCGTCTGAGGCAATGTCGCGCTGGAACATACGGGGAACGAGATGGTCGATCTCGCCGCCTGCGGCTGGAGCGTCCTCAGCGCCGACCAGGCGATCCAGCACCGCATTGCGAAGGCGGAGGCGGAGCGCGGCGAGCCGCGTCCGCGCCACTGGGGCTGCCTCGCTGTCGCGATCATCGCTGCCCTGCTGGCCTTTTTTCTGCTCTTTCCGGAGGACGGTTTTCCTGTTGCCGGCACCCTGGCCGCCCTTGGCATCGTCGCGGCTGCCGCGACCCAGGTCCAGCGCGGCGTCGTCGGCGTCGGCGCGGACAGCATCGATCCGTGGTTGCTGCCGGCCGTCGCCGAGCGCGCCGGACTGCTCTTCGTTCGAGACTGGTTCGAACCCTACGGGCTCGCGGGTGCGGGCGCATTCCTGCTCGAACGCGTTCCGAGCAATGCGCGAGCCGAGAATTTGGCAGCGATCAGCGTCGACGAGATCGCGGTCGCCGCGACCTACAGTCTCGAGCGCGGACTGACCGGCCGCGTCTACCGGGTCATTCCGGGAAGGCGTGAGCGGCAGGTGCCGCTCCAATCCGTGAAGGAGCCGATCACACTTGTCCTGCCGAAGGGCGGTAAGGCAGCGGTGCCGAGCGACGGGGTGCAACTCCGGCCCGTGGACATCGAAGGCGATCCCTGTTTCGACGCCGCTTTGGAGGTCTTCTCGACCGATCCGGCGGCGGCATGCGCGATGCTGGGTGCGGACCTGCGGGCGCTGCTCACCGAGATCGCCGAAGGCGGCGCCGTCCGAGCCTATTTCCGTGGCGGAGAGGCCTTCGTCCTCGCGCCGGATCCCTTACGGAGCGTGGCTTCTCCCGATGTCAGGCCGGTCGAAGACTATGCGCGCGAGACGGCGGAGGTGTTCCGGTCGGTCTTGGAGAAGCTCGTGCGGCTTCGCGAGTGCATGGCCCGATGAGCGAAGGGGCGGGCGCGCCGCCGCACCCGCCTCCCTCTTTCTTGCCCTGCAGGGCGATCAGCGCTGGTCGACGGGCACGTAGTCGCGCTGCGCCGAGCCGGTGTAGAGCTGGCGCGGCCGGCCGATCTTCTGCTCGGGATCGGAGATCATCTCGTTCCACTGCGCGACCCAGCCGACGGTGCGGGCGAGGGCGAAGAGCGCCGTGAACATCGAGGTCGGGAAGCCGATCGCCGAGAGGATTACGCCCGAATAGAAATCGACGTTCGGGTAGAGCTTCTTCTCGACGAAATAATCGTCCTTGAGCGCGATCTGCTCGAGCTCCCGGGCGACGTCGAAGATCGGATCGGTGACGCCGAGCTCGTTGAGCACGGCCTCGGCGGTCGCCTTCATCACCTTCGCGCGCGGATCGAAATTCTTGTAGACCCGGTGGCCGAAGCCCATCAGGCGGAACGGATCGTCCTTGTCCTTGGCGCGGCCGATGAACTCGGGGATCCGCTCCGGACGGCCGATCTCGCGCAGCATGTTGAGCGCCGCCTCGTTGGCGCCGCCGTGCGCCGGGCCCCACAGGCAGGCGATGCCGGCCGCGATGCAGGCGAAAGGGTTCGCGCCCGACGAACCGGCGAGGCGCACGGTCGAGGTCGAGGCGTTCTGCTCGTGATCGGCGTGGAGGATGAAGATCCGCCGCATCGCCTGCTCGACGACCGGATTGACCTCGTAATTCTCGGCCGGGACGCCGAAGGTCATGCGCAGGAAGTTCCCCGTGTAGCTGAGGTCGTTCTGCGGGTACATGAACGGCTGGCCGATCGAATATTTATAGGCCATCGCCGCGATCGTCGGCATCTTCGCGATCAGCCGGTGGCTGGCGATCATCCGCTGCTTGGGATCGGTGATGTCGGTCGAATCGTGGTAGAAAGCGGAGAGCGCGCCGACCACGCCGCACATGATCGCCATCGGGTGCGCGTCACGGCGGAAGCCGCGGTAGAAGGTCGCCAGCTGCTCGTGCAGCATGGTGTGGCGCGAGATCGTGTAGACGAACTTCTGGTGCTCGTCCGCGGTCGGAAGCTCGCCGTTGAGGAGCAGATAGGCGACCTCCATGAAGGTCGAATGCTCGGCGAGCTGGTCGATCGGATAGCCGCGGTGGAGCAGGATGCCCTGATCGCCGTCGATATAGGTGATCGCGCTCTCGCACGCCGCCGTCGAGGTGAAGCCGGGATCGTAAGTGAAGGCGCCGGTCTGGCCATAAAGCTTGCGGATGTCGATCACGTCGGGGCCGACCGTGCCTTGCCGCACGGGCATGGCGCTCGTCTTGCCGCCGAAATCGAGAGTGGCCTGATTGTCCGCCATGTTATTCTCCGTCCGTCATCATCCGGTCCGCGATCCGGGCGAGGCTTTCCTCGCGCCCGAGCAGCACCAGCACATCGAAAATACCGGGGGACGTCGCCCGCCCGGTCAAGGCCGCCCTGAGCGGCTGCGCAACCTGGCCGAGCTTCGTTCCCGTCGTCTCCGCCACGTAGCGCACGACCGCCTCTGTCGTCTCGGCGTTCCATTCGTCAAGCGCGGAGAGTCCCGCATAAACGCGGGCGAGCAGCCGAGGTCCCTCCCCTGAGAGGAGCTGTGCGGCTTTGTCGTCCAGATCGAGCGGCCGCTCGCGGAACAGGAAGGTCGCGCCCTCGGCGAGCTCGTTGAGGTTCTTGGCGCGCGGCTTCAGCTCCGGCATCGCGCGGGTCAGCAAAGCGATCTCCGCGCTGTCGAGGCGCGCGTCGATCAGCGCCTCGACGCGCGGGGTCACGAGGCCGGCCAGCCGTCCGTCCGACGCCTCGCGGATATAATGCGCGTTGAGGTTCTCGAGCTTCTTGGTGTCGAACCGCGACGGCGAGCGCCCGACGTGGTCGAGATCGAACCAGCGGACCGCGTCCTCGCGCGCGATGATCTCGTCGTCGCCATGGCCCCAGCCGAGCCGCAGCAGGTAATTGGCCATCGCCTCGGGCAGGATGCCCATCTCGTGATAGTCCATCACCCCGGTCGCGCCGTGCCGCTTCGACATCTTGGCGCCGTCCTGTCCGTGGATCAGCGGCACATGGGCGTAGACCGGCTCCGGCCAGCCCATGCCGCGGATGATGGCGAGCTGGCGGAAGGCGTTGTTGAGATGGTCGTCGCCACGGATCACATGGGTGACGCCCATGTCGTGATCGTCGACGACCACCGCGAGCATGTAGGTCGGCGACCCGTCCGAGCGCAGCAGCACGAAATCGTCGATCTCGCTGTTCTGGACGCGGACCGTGCCCTGGACCTGGTCCTCGATCACCGTCTCGCCCTCGCGCGGCGCCTTGAGGCGGACGACGAAGGGGAGGTCGGGCGTCGCGGCGTCCGCGGCGCAGTCGCGCCAGGGGCTGACGATGCGGAACGGCCGCCGCTCGCGCTCGGCCTCGGCCCGGGCGGCGGCGAGCTCGTCCTGGGTCATGTAGCAGCGATAGGCGTGGCCGCGGGCGAGGAGCTCGTTCGCCACCTCGGCGTGGCGGGCCCAGAATTGCGACTGGTAATATTCGTGCCCGTCCCAATCGAGATCGAGCCAGCGCATCCCCTCGAGGATCGCGTCGATCGCCGGCTTGGTCGAGCGCGCCTTGTCGGTGTCCTCGATGCGCAGCAGGAAGCGGCCCTTGTGATGGCGGGCGAACAGCCAGTTGAACAGGGCCGTGCGGGCGCCGCCGATGTGCAGGAAGCCGGTCGGGGACGGCGCGAAGCGGGTGACGACCTCGCGCTGGGTTTCGGTTGCGCTCAAGCGCCGATTCTCCAAGGATGCGGCCATGGCCGCCAGTGACGGATGCGCCCCTAGCATAGCGGACGAGCCGCCACCAAGGGGCTTGGCGGCCGGGCTTCGCGCCGCGCTCTCCCGGCGCTCGGCGCGGCTCGATGCGCTGGCCGATGCCGAGCGCGACCAGCTTCCGCTCTGGCTGCCGGTCGGTCTCGGCCTCGGCACCGCCGCCTGGTTCGTCCTGCCGAGCGCGCCCGCCTGGACCGCCTTCCTGCTGTTCGCCGGCGGTACGGCGGCGGCGTGCTTCGCGGCCGCCGCCGAGACGCGCTGGGCGCGGGCGCTCGCCCTCTTCTGGCTCGCCGCCCTGATCGGCTGCGCCAACATCTGGTGGAAGGCCGAGCGTGTCGCGGCGCCGGTGCTGCGGCGCGAGGGCGTCGCCACCTTCGACGCGACGGTCGAATCGCTGCAGCGCCTGCCTGCCGAGGAGATCGTCCGCCTGGTGGTGAAGGTCGATCGCCGCGGCGCGGCGGCGCGGCTGCCCGAGCGCATCCGCTTGAACCTCGACGAGGAGAAGGCGCCTCCCGACCTCGAGGCGGAGGCGATCGTGGCGGTCCGCGCCTGGCTGATGCCGCCGCCGCCGCCGGCGGTGCCGGGTGCCTATGATTTCGCGCGTGCCGCCTGGTTCCAGCGGCTGGGGGCGACCGCACGCGCGCTCGAGGTTACGGTCACCGATCCGCCGCGGCGACGCGGGTGGCGGGCGCGCCTCGCGTCCGCGCGACAGAGCCTTGCCGATCATGTGCGCAGGCGCCTGCCGGGCGGGGAAGGGGGCATCGCCGCGGCGCTCGCCACCGGCGACCAGGGCGGCATTCCCGAAGCGGATGCGGAGGCGATGCGCCGCTCGGGCCTCGCGCACCTGCTCTCGGTCAGCGGCCTGCACCTCACCGCAGTGGTCGGCGCGGTGATGCTGCTGACGCTGAAGCTGCTGGCGCTGAGCCCGGCCTTGGCGCTGCGCTTCCGCCTGGTGGTGATCGCCGCCGGCGTCGGCGCGGCGGCCGGCATCGCCTATACGCTGTTCACCGGCGCCGAGGTGCCGACGATCCGCTCCTGCATCGCCGCGATCCTCGTGCTCGCCGGCATCGCGTTGGGGCGAGACGCGCTGACGCTTCGCCTGGTCGCGGTCGGCGCGCTGATCGTCCTGCTGGTCTGGCCGGAGAGCCTCGTCGGCCCATCCTTCCAGATGAGCTTCGCGGCGATCGTGGCGATCGTCGTGCTGCACGACCATCCGCGGGTGCGTGCCTTCGTGGCACGGCGCGACGAGGCGCTGCCGCTGAAGCTGCTGCGGCTGATCGCCGGTCTGGTGCTCACCGGACTCGCCGTCGAGCTGGCGCTGATCCCGATCGCCCTGTTCCATTTCCACCAGGCGGGGCTCTACGGCGCGCTCGCCAACATCGTCGCCATCCCGCTCACCACCTTCGTGATCATGCCGCTGGAGGCTCTCGCGCTCGCCGCCGATCCGCTCGGCCTGTCGGCGCCTTTCTGGTGGCTGGCCGGTCGCGCGCTCGCCTTCCTGCTCTGGCTTGCGCACGCCGTCGCCGCGGCGCCGGGCGCGGTCGCGATGCTGCCCGCGCTTCCGCGCGGCGCGTTCGCCTGCCTGGTCGCAGGAGGGCTGTGGCTGGCCCTGTGGCGGACCCGCTGGCGGATCGCCGGTCTGCTGCCGATCCTGGCCGGCGCGGCCTGGGCGCTCGCCACCCCGGCGCCGGACCTGCTCGTCACCGGCGACGGCGCCCATCTCGCGGTGCGGACCGGCGACGGCCTCGCCATCCTGCGGCCGCGCGCCGGCGATTACGTGCGCGACACTTTGTCGGAAAATGCCGGGATCGGAGGCGAGCCGCGCGAGCTCGAGAGCCTGGCCGGCGCATCGTGCAGCCCGGACCTGTGCGCTGCCGAGGTGATTCGCCACGGCACGCGCTGGCGGGTGCTCGCCACCCGCTCGCCCTATCTCGTCGATTTCGATCCGCTGCGGCGCGCCTGCGCGGAGGCCGACATCGTCGTCTCGGACCGGCGGCTGCCGGTCACCTGCCGCCCGCGCTGGCTGAAGGCGGACCGGGCGTTGCTCGCCCGGACGGGCGGCCTGTCGATCGTGCTGGGGAAGGTGCCGGAGGTGACGACGGTCGCGTCCTTCGCCGGGGAGCACCCCTGGGCGGTGCGCTAGAGAGGTTTCGGCCCGGTCGGAGGGGGCGAAGGTCAGGCGCGCGCGGCGCGCCTCTGCAGCTCCTGGATCGCCTTGCGCCGCCGCGCCTCGTCCTGCTGCTCCTGCTGCCAGGGCGGCGAGAGGGTGTAGCGTTCAAGCTCTGGCGGAAGGCGGGACTGCATCGTTGCTCCAGGGCGTTGAGGATCGTTGCCGATCAGATTGTCTCTGCCGAATTCTATGTCGCTGTAAACGTGTGACTTATACTAGGTTAAGGGATGATGTACGCTCTTGTGCCGGCACCATCGCGATCGTCGCCACGGCCTCCTGCCGCTCCGTCGCGACCGGCCGGGAAGCACGGCCTTTCCCGCGCCGCAGTCGCGGTCTAGATCGCGCAGCCTATGCCGATCACCCTCATCTGCCTCGATGCCGACGACACGCTCTGGCACAATGAAACCTTCTTTCGCCGGACCTTCGGCGACTTCGCGGCCCTGCTCGCTCCATTCGCGCCGGCGGAAGAGATCCAGACGAGGGTCGACGAGATCGAGCACCGCAACCTGTCGGTCTACGGCTATGGCGTGAAAGGCTTCATCCTCTCCATGCTTGAGGCGGCCTCGGAGCTTGCCGGAGACGCGCTGCCGGCGCGAACGGTGCGCGAGATCCTGGCGCTGGGCCGCGACATGCTCGTGCACCCGATCGAGATGCTGCCCGGCGTCGAGGAGGCGCTGCCGGCCCTCGCCGAGCGCGGCCGGCTTATCCTCGTCACCAAGGGCGATCTCCACCACCAGGAAGCGAAGCTCGCCGCCTCGGGCATCGGCGACCTGTTCGAGGGGGTGGAGATCGTCAGCGAGAAGCACCCCGACACCTATCGGCGGATCTTCGCGCGCTACCGCGTCTTTCCCGAGCAGGCGGTGATGGCCGGCAATTCGATGAAGTCCGACATCCTGCCGGTGCTCGAGGCGGGCGGCTATGCCGCTTTCGTGCCGTTCGAGCTGGTTTGGGCGCACGAGGCGGCGGCGCCGCCGACCGACCATCGCCGCTTCCGCGAGCTGGCGAGCCTCGCCGAGCTGCCCGCCTGGATCGACACGATCGAATAGGCGGCATCGCCGCGAGGCGAGGGCCTGGGGTCCGCGGCGGGGGGCGGAATTGCAACCGAGACCTTCATCTCCAAGGCGCGCGGGCCGCAATCCTCCCCGTGATGCTCCGCCTCACAGGGAGCATCGAGACTGGTCTCACCGGATCGAATGCCCTCGGGTCTGGCGGCGAGGGGAGGGGCGTGCGGCGCCGCTGCGGGGGCCTGGGCACCGGCGATCAGCCGGCCGGATGCGAATCCGATTTGACCGCCGCGACCTCGTTGCCGCTCGGATCGAGGAACTGGAAGCGCCGCCCGCCCGGGAAAGCGAAGATCGGCCGGACGATCGTGCCTCCCGCGCCTTGCACCGCGGCGAGCGCCGCCTCGAGATCCTCGACCTCGATCACCGGCAGCGGCGCCCGCGTCGCCTCGGCCGGATCGCCCTGCAGGCCGACATCGGTGTCGCCGGTCAGCGTCGCGGCATAGGTCGGGCCGAACGCGGTCATCGACCAGCCGAACGCCGCCTCGTAGAACGCCGTGGCGGCACCGACGTCGCGGACCGGCAGCTCGACATAGTTCAGGCGGGCCATGTCAACTCTCCTCGAAGTCACTCCCTCCCCCTCGAGGGGGGAGGGTTGGGGTGGGGGTGGCGCTCGTGCAGCGCTGCGGCGATCTTCAGGGACACGCCTTCGCTGTTGCCGAGCACATCGTGATTCCAGAAGCGCAGAACGCCATAGCCTTCATCGGCGAGGAGGCGATCGCGCTGGATGTCGGCATCGCCTCCATGATGACCGCCATCGGCCTCGATGACGAGTTTTGCCGGGTGACTTGCGAAGTCGACTATAAAGGTCCGCAATGGCACCTGCCTTCGAAACCGCCACTCCCGGAAGTTCTCTCTAAGCAGCCGCCAGATGCGCCGTTCGGCGTCTGTTGAATGCTTTCGTAGGCGCCGAGCGGGTGAGATTAAGTCAGTGGCGGGACGACGACGCATGCGGTGCCTCCTCGAACTCCACCCCCACCCAGCCTCCCCCCTCAAGGGGGAGGAGCCAGTCTGTGCCGGCGGAGGTGCTGGAACGCCCTATGAGCAGCTTTTCCCAAACCCTCCCCCATCGAGGGGGAGGGCTTCTAGATCGCAGGTCGCAAAATCAATACCGCCGCAGCAGGCCGGCGAGTCTGCCCTGGATGCGGACCTGGTCGGGGCGGTAGCGCTGGGGGTCGTAATTGCGATTGGCCGGATCGAGGCGGACCATCGTGCCTTCGCGGCGGAAGGTCTTGAGGGTCGCTTCCTCGTCGTTGATCAGGGCGACCACGATCTCGCCGTCGCGCGCCATGTCGGTCTTGCGGATCAGCGCGTAATCGCCGTCGAGAATGCCTTCCTCGACCATCGAATCGCCGGCCACCTCGAGCGCGTAATGCTCACCCGGGCCGAGCAGGGCGGCGGGGACGGGCAGGCTGCTCTGGCCCTCCAGCGCCTCGATCGGCATTCCGGCGGCGATGCGGCCGTGGAGCGGCAGTTCGATCACATCGTTGGCGGCGGAAGGAACGCTGACCGGCGGCGTCGGCTGGCTGGCGATGCCGGCCTTGACGTCGGGCATGCGGACGACCTCCAGCGCGCGCGCCCGATTGGGCAGGCGGCGGAGGAAGCCGCGCTCCTCGAGCGCGGAGATCAGCCGGTGGACACCGGACTTCGACTTGAGGTCGAGCGCGTCCTTCATCTCCTCGAAGGAGGGAGAGACGCCGGTCTCGGCCAATTTGTCGTGAATGTAGGTGAGCAGCTCGTGTTGCTTGCGCGTCAGCATCGCCTGGCCCTCGTGGAACGGACATGGAACGTTTAGGAAACATGTCCGGGCCTGTCAACTCGTTTCAGGCGCGGGCCGAACGGCTCCTCGTCGCGGAGTTTGCGAGGGCGAGGAAATTGGCGAGCAGGGCGTGGCCGCCCTCGCTGGCGATGCTCTCCGGATGGAACTGGACGCCGTGGATCGGCAGCGTGCGGTGGCGCAGGCCCTGGACGCTGCCGTCCTCGGCTCTGGCGTTGACGGCCAGGCATTCGGGGAGCGCGCCCGAGGCGACCAGCGAATGGTATCGCGCCGCGGTGAGAGGCGAAGGGAGGCCGGCGAACACGCCGGTGCCGTCGTGCCGGACCTCCGAGGTCTTGCCGTGCATCGGCGCCGGCGCCCGGCCGATGCTGCCGCCGAAGCCGGTGGCAATCGCCTGATGGCCGAGGCAGATGCCGAGCAAAGGGCGGCCGGCCGCGGCGCAGGCCTGGACGAGCGGCATCGAGATGCCGGCCTCTTCCGGGCGGCCCGGGCCCGGCGAGATCAGCAGGCCCTCGGCGCCGGAGGCCACCGCCTCGGCCACCGAGATCTCGTCGCTGCGCTCGACCCGGACCGTGGCGCCGAGCGCGCGCAGATAGTCGACGATGTTCCAGGTGAAGCTGTCGTGATTGTCGATGACCAGGATCACGGCAGGTGCTCCGCCGGGGAAGGATCGGCGCCGGGCCGCGCCCGGCGCCGGCCGC
>NZ_SPDV01000054.1 GCF_004564275.1 Sphingomonas parva (ex Maeng et al. 2020) | reverse complement strand
CAGGTCCGCAACATCGCCGAGGTGACCACCGCCGTGGCCCGCGGCGATCTTTCCAAGAAGATCACCGTCGACGTGAAGGGCGAGATCCTCGAGCTCAAGAATACCATCAACGTCATGGTCGACCAGCTCAACGGCTTCGCCTCCGAGGTGACCCGCGTGGCGCGCGAGGTCGGCACCGAAGGCAAGCTCGGCGGCCAGGCGCAGGTGCCCGGCGTCGGCGGCACCTGGAAGGATCTCACCGACAACGTGAACCTGATGGCCGACAATCTCACCGGCCAGGTGCGCAACATCGCCGAGGTGACCACCGCCGT
>NZ_SPDV01000053.1 GCF_004564275.1 Sphingomonas parva (ex Maeng et al. 2020) | reverse complement strand
CGTTGCCGGCACCGCCCTGGGTCGTCTCGCTGAAGTTGGTGCCGTTGAACATCTCGTCGGCGGCGGTCGGCGCCTGCGCCCTGGCGATCAGGTCGGCGAAGCTCCAGACCGTCCCGTCGGCGAAGCGCACCTGGTCGATGCGGTAATTGGCGTCGGTGACCGCCCATTCCATCGTGATCCGGTCTTCGCTGCCGGCGATCTTCAGGATCAGATGGTTGCCGTCGGAGGATTGCTCGATGGTGACGTCGGACGCGGCGACGGTGGCGTCGAACTCGATCGCGTCGTTCCACGATTCGTTCGACCAGCCGGCCTCGGAGATTACGTCCTGGCCGAAGCCGCGGGAGAATTTGTAGACGTCGTTATGGGC
>NZ_SPDV01000052.1 GCF_004564275.1 Sphingomonas parva (ex Maeng et al. 2020) | reverse complement strand
CCGCCGCGACGCGCGCCCGGGCCACGCTCGCCCCGGCCGCGGCGCTCGTCACCGCCGCGCGCATCGCGATCCCGGCCGCCACGCTCGGCACGCCGCTGCTCGAAGTCCGCCCGCTCCTCGGGGCTCATCCTGGCGAGCCGCTCTTCCATTCGCTGCCGCCACTCGGCGCGGCGCTGCTCCGCCGCCTTCTGCATTTCGGCCGGGTCCAGCGTGCCGTTGCCGTCGGTGTCGAGCGCGGCGAAGCGCCGCTCGGCGTCGGCGACGGCCGCGGCGCGGGTGATGTCGCCCGTGGGGGCGGGCGACGGCGGCTGTGCCGAGGCTGCGCCGGCGAGGGTGAGCGCCGCGGCGCCGGCGAGAACGATCGTCTTCATCTTCGGTCCTTTCAGGGTTGATGCTCCGCCGGGCGAGCGCCGGCCATGCGTTTGCTTGTGCGCCCGGCCTGTCGCGCCGGATTGTCGTGGACGGACGAAATTGTCGCAATCTGTCGCATCGTCCGGCGACGGCGCGCTCAGAACTGCTTGCGCAGGCTGAGCGTCACTGATCGGCCGAGCGGATCGAGATAATCGGGCTGATAGCTGACCGGCGTCAGCCGGTCGGAATCGGTGACGCGCTGACGGCTATCGAACAGATTGTTGATCGACAGGCTGACGCGCGTGTTGCTCAGCCACGGCGCGCGCCTGATCAGCGATTCCTGCTGGTCGAGATTGGCGAACAGCCGGAGGTTGACGGTGGTGAGATCGGAGAAGTCGAGGTCTCCGCTCGTTCCGCCCAGATTGTTCGCGACGCCGCGCACGGTCGTTCCGCTGCGCCATTGGGCGGAGAGACGAGCGCCAAGGCCGTCCTTCGAGATCCCGGCCTGGGCCTCGATCTCGTGACGGGGCTCGCCGCCGCTGCTGCCGGTCGCCGAGCCGTTGAGGAGGTCGAGCACCGGCACACCTTCTCGGATCAGGATCTCGTCGGTGAAATGCCAGGTATGGAACAGGCCGAGCTGGAGCCGTCCCGCGCCGCCCGCGCCGCCCCGGCCCATGCCGCCGCCGAACCCGCGACCGCCGCCGCCGCCGCCGGCACGACCGCCCGGCGGGGGACCGTCGCCTCCTCCCGGGCCTCGTCCAGCGCCGGCCGGCGCATCGCCCAGGGGAAGCGAATAGTTGAAGCCCCAGCGCAGCTCGCTGCGATCGGCACGCGCGAAATTCACCGGCCGCGCGTCGATGCTGAGCAGATTTCCGTCGGCGTCGCGGACGAACCGGTCCGGAAACGCGGCCTCGATCTCCGCCGTCGCCGTCGGGAAGGAGGCGATCGGGTTGCGGATGCGGCTGTTGGTATAATCGGCCCGGAAGGTGAGGTCGGTCTCGCCGAACGGCTTGGCGGTGACGCCGAGCTTGAACACGCGCCGGCTGTCGGCGAGCAGATCAGGATTGCCGCCTTCGAGCCGGGCGACGTCGACCGTGGTGCCGCGCAGGAAGTCGAAGACGCGGACATTGGGCACCAGCACGGTCGGATCGCCGAGCTGCTGCATGCTCGGCGCCCCGTCCTCCTCGGTCACCGAGGCGATGACCCGCACCGCCTCGATCGGCGACCAGTTCAGCCCGGCGCCGAGCGTGGTCAGGGTGCCGAAGTCGGAGAGCTGCTCGGCCTCGGCGTTGAGATTGATCGAGAGGTCGCCGATCGCGGAGAGCACCTCGCGGCGGCGGCTGGCGATCGGCACGTCGAGGCTGGCCTGGACGTTGCCGCGGCCGCGCGACAGCTCGCGCGCCTGGTCGATGCCCGCCCGGGAGGTCTCGCTGCGCAGGCCCTGATGCTCGGCGCCGACGCGGACGCTGGCCGAGACCTCGCCGGCCGGGAGATCGAACAGTGGCCCTGAGGCGACGAGCTCGGCATTGGCGACCTGGGTGACGGTGTTCGACACGGTCGGCAGGGCCCCCGTCTCGATCACGCTCTCGCTCTCGCCGCGGTCGAAATTGCCGGTGAAAGCCCAGCGGAACGGCTGCACGTCGCCGTTCAGCGCGACGCCGACATGGGCGGTGCGGGATTCGGTTTCCCGCGTCAGCGGCGTCTCCCCGCCCTCGGGAGGCAGGCCGATGAAGCTGCGGCTGTCATTGGCCTCCACCCGGCCATTGAGGGTCGCCGAGACGTCGCCGAGGATCGTGCGGTTGATCGTGCCGCCGAGCGAGAGCTGGTCGCTCTCCGCGATCAGGCTGCGGAACGGCCGCTCGTCGAGCAGGCCTCCGGTGGCGATGATGTCCCGTTCGCTCTCGAGCAGGGGGTTCTGGTGCTGATATTCGGCCTCGACATTCCAGCGGCCGGCGCGATCGATGTGCAGCACATTGGCTTCGGCGCCGTAGGTGGCGCGACCGCCGGCGGTGGCGAGGCCGCCCTCCAGCTCCGTGGTCACGGCGTCGTAGGTCGGCTTGAGGACGAAGTTCACGACCCTCTGGTCGGCGCGATAGCCGTAGCGCAGCGCCACCTCCTCCGGAAGGATGTCGACCCGTTCGATCGCCTCGGGAGGCAGGTTGCGGATCTCGGCGAAGCCCGAGATGCGCCGGCCGTTGACCAGAGTCACCGGCCGGCCGCCGCTGCGCCCGCGGGCGCTGCGGGTCAGCGGCTCCAGCGCGTCGAGCAGCTCGGAGATCGAGGCGGCGCCGTAGGACTGGACGTCCTGCTCGTCGAGCTGGACCTCGGGCGGGATGTCGCTGTCGACCTGGCCGCGGATCCTGGTGCCGGTAACGACGATCTCCTGTGTCTCGCCCTCCGCGGGAAGGGCGACCGGCTCCGGCTCCTCGGCCGGCGGCTGCGGGGTCGCGGCGGGCGCGGTGGCTTCCTGGGCGAGGAGCGGCGTTTGCACGGCGCCGGCGAGGAGGCTCGCGACGATCAGGCGGCGGGACAGGGGCATCATCAGACCTCGAAACTTGCGCGCGGGCTGCGCGTCTCGAGGCCGGCTATCGGCCGGACCTGTCGCGGTGATTTCCCCGGGGGCGGGAGAAAGTGTCGCAATTTGTATCGGCATCCGGCCTTGGGGAGGGCGGCGCGGCTACCGTCCTTGGCCCATTATTCCTGGCACGAATTCGGGTTAAGGATGTTCTTCAACGAACCCGCGAGTCGCCTGCCGAGGAGAAATATGGACGCGAATGAGGTGGACGTTTTCGAGTCGCTGATCCGGAAGCTGGAGCGGCTCAATCCGCTCGACGAGCAGGACCGGGCCGCCCTCCGAGCGCTCCCTTTCAAGATCGTGACCGACGCGGCCGGTAGCTATCTGGTCCGCGACGGGGATGCGGTGACGCAATGCTGCCTGCTGCTCCACGGTTACGCCTGCCGCAACAAGATGACCAGCAGCGGCGGGCGGCAGATCGTCTCGTTCCACATGGCCGGCGACCTGCTCGACGTGCAGCACTTGCTGCTGCCCCGCGCCGATCACAACCTCCAGGCGATCACCGAGGTGGTGACCGCGTGCATTCCGATCGAGGCGCTCAAGGCGGTGGTCGCCGTGCGCCCCGCCGTCGCCGAGGCGCTCTGGCGGGATTCGCTGATCGATGCATCGGTGTTTCGCGAATGGGTGCTCAACGTCGGCCGCCGCGACGCCAAGTCGCGCATCGCCCACATGCTCTGCGAGTTCGCCGCGCGCTGCCAGGCGGCCGGGCTGGGCTCGGCCGAAGGCTTCGACGTTCCGATCACCCAGGAACAAATCGCCGATGCGACCGGCCTCACGGCGGTTCATGTGAACCGCATGCTGCGCGAGTTGAGCGAGGACGGGGTGATCTCCCGAAAGGGGCGCCGCATCAGCATCGTCGATTGGCCGGGCATGCAGCAGGTCGCCGACTTCTCGCGCGATTACCTTCACGAAGCCGCCTGAGGCGGCGCCGGCGCGCCGGGCGGATCAACGCCTCAGGCCCTGGCGACGGTCGGCCGTGGTCGCGGCCACCCCGCGCCGTGCCCGAGGCGCCGGGTAACCATTCGGAAAGCGGGTCCATGGTCTCGGGGCGCGCGTTGAGCGTGCAAGTGGCTCGTATCCCGCGAATCGCACATCAAGGAGTTAGGGGACATGGCCTCGGCAGCGGACATCCGGGTGATGATCGTCGACGACGATGCGGAGATGCGCCAGCTCGTCCGACGGATGCTGGAGCGCATGGGCTTCACCCAAATCTATGCGGCGAAGGATGGGGCGGAGGGCCTTCCGCTTGCCCTTTCCCAGCATCCCGACCTGATCATCGCCGATTACGAGATGCCGACGATGCACGGCCTGCAGCTTTTGAAGGCCGTGCGGCAGGAGCCGGCGCTCGAGCGGACCGGCTTCATCATGCTGAGCGGCGTCGCCAACGAGGACGTGGTCAGGAAGGCGGGCGAGCTCGGCGCCGATGGCTACCTCGCCAAGCCAGTCACGCCGGCCGATCTCAAGCAGATGATCGACACGCTGTTCCGCGATCTAACCGGCACGGGGATCGACTGGCCGGAGGCCTGATCCAGCGGAAAGGCTGAGCGCGCCGATGCTAGAGCGCCATGACGCCCCGGCGCGGCTCCCGCGTCGCCATCGTCTCGGCGGTGAGCGGCGCTCCGGCCGCGAGGAGCGCCTGGCGGCGGCCCTTGGGGTCGGTGCCGAGCTGGACCCGCTCGAAGGGGAGGGTCACGGCGAACGCCTCATGGGCCAGCGCCCGGGCGACGAAGGCGGCCGTGCGCGGCCAGCGCGATGCATCGACCTCGAAGTCGACATAGGCGCCGTTGCGGAAGAAGGTGGCGATGGCAATGTCGGCCAGTCCGAACTCCTCGAACAGCCAGCCTTCGGCCGGCAGCTCGCCCTCCAGATAGTCGAGCGCCGCCGGAAGATCCCGGTTCAGCGTCCTGTCGATCCGCGCCTGGTCGCCGGGCTCGCCCCAGACCACGGGGTGGACGAACTTCTGGTAGAACAGCCCCCAGATGAACAGGTCGCCGAGCCTCGTGTCGGCATATTCCTCGAGCCAGCGGGCGCGGGCGCGCGCTTTCGGGTCGGCGGGAAGCAGCGGAGCGCCGGGATAGGCCTCGTCCAGATAGGCGCAGATCACCGAGGAATCGGTCAGCACCAGATCGCCGTCGATCAGCACCGGAATGCGGCGCAGCGGGCTCAGCCGCGCGAAATCGTCATTGCCGTAGAAAGGCGTGATCGGATCGATCTCGAAGGCGAGGCCCTTGAGATGAAGGCAGGCGAGGACCTTGCGGACGTAGGGGCTGACGTAGCTGCCGACGATCTTCATTCATTGCTCTCCATGGGCGCCGCCGCCGCTTCGTCGGCAGGCAGGCTGAAGGTCACCGATCCGGCGTAGAGGTCCGGTAATGGCTCGCCCGATGCGGCACGCGCCGGGATGAAGCGCGATCGCATCCTCATCGTCCTGCACACTGCCTCGTCGAGAGCCGCGGATCCGCTGGTCGCAGTGACGATGCACGCGCTGGCGCGGCCGTCCGGGCCGACGTGAACCTCGAAGCCAATCGTGCCTTCCTCCTCGGCACGCAGCGCATTGCCCGGATAGTCGAAGTCGACCGGAGCGCGCAGCCGCGCCTTGCTGGCCTCGGGCGGCAACGGGGGCGGCGGTACCGGCGCGGGAACCGTGGTGAGAGGTTGCGCCTCGACGCGATGGGAGAGGCTCCCGCGCGGCGCAGAGCCGCCGCCGGAGGATTGTGCGACAACCGGGGAGCTAGCTGCAAGCACGCAGGCAAGCGCCGCAAGGCCGGCTCGGTTCATGCTGCTTCCTGTGCTGCTCATGTCGCAGCCTAGCGCCGGCAGCGTCGCGACGTCGAGCCCCCGAACGATCGACCCTAGCGCGTGCCGAAGACGACGAGCTTCACCTTCTGCCCGGGCTGCACCGCTGCGCCTGACGCGAGACCGTTGAGGACGCGGACGCGCTCCTCCCGATAGTCGGAATAGGCCATGCGGGCGGCGAGGCTCGCCACCGTGTCGCCGGACCCCACCGTCACCACGTCGATCACCCGCGGCCGGATCGCAGCGGCTTCCGACGCGCTGAGTCGATCGAGCGACTGGACCATCGCGGCGAACGGGCCGAGACCGCTGCCCGCCGGCGTGATCATCACGAAGTGGTAGGCGCTGTTCGCATCCCAGCGATAGGCGAAGACGGTGAGATCGACCTGCCCCTGCTGCGTGCTCACCCGCGCCGTGGAATAAGCGGCGGGGATGCCGTTGACCGTCGTGCTCTGCGGCTGCGGGATCGAGATCTGCGCCTGTTCCCCCGCGACGGAGCGGAAGACCTGGGCGATATAAGCCGACCGATCCCCGGACGAGGCGCCGCCCGAGAATTGCGCCTGGCCCTGCTGGCCGACGATGCTGACGGCGCTGGCGCCGTTCTGCATCCCGTAGCCGTTGGGCACGGTGAAGCGGAGGCGAAGATCGGGGTGGAGGAAATTGCGTCCCTCGATCACCCCCTGTCTCGGATCGTCATCGACGAGGATGCCGTCGATCCTGCCGAGGAAGACATCGCGGTTGCGCACGCCCGTTCCGGCGCGGCCGGTCGCCTGGGCCTGCCGTGTCGCCCGCTCCACCCGGTCGGCGCTGAGCGGATGGGTTCGCGCCCAGCTCGGCGTCGAGCGTTCGTCGTCGCGGCCCTGGGCCTGCGCCTCGAGAGCTGTGCTGGCCCCGAGCGACGCGAGCAGGCTCACCGAGGCATTGGGATCGTAGCCGGCGGCCGTCATGTAGCGGATCCCGAGGTCGTCCGCCTCGAACTCCTGGCTTCGCGAATAGCTGAGGAACAGGCCCTGGCCGACCTGGCCGGCAAGCTGGGCGAGCTCGCTGGATCCGGTGGCGGCGCCGACGATCAGGGCGCCAATCTGGCTGAGGATCCCGCGGTTCTGCCGGCCCTTGGAATGATCGGCGGCAACATGGCCGACTTCGTGGCCGAGGACGGAGGCGAGCTCCGCCTCGTCGTTCATCAGGCCGAGGAGCTGCCGGGTCACATAGATGTAGCCGCCCGGGACGGCGAAGGCGTTCATCACCGGCGAATTGAGCGTGGTGAAGGTGTAGACCCCGGTGCCGGCACCCTGAATCCCCGACTGCGCAGCGACCTTGCGGCCGATCTCGGTGACGTAGGCGGCATGCGCGCCCGTCTCTGCGCCGCCGAATTCCTGGACGACCGCGGGGTGCTGCTGTGCGGCCTGCTGGGCGGCGCCCGGCGCGATGGCGCGGTTCGGGCCTTCGCCGGTGAGGCCGCCGCTTGCGCAGGCGGCAAGGCCGAGAGCGGTCGACAGGGCGAGAAGGGTTTTGAAGGTCATGACGCACGACTCCACAAGGCGCGGGCGAGCGCCCGCCTCCGATCGCTGGAACCGCCCAGCTGCGGGGTGGTTCCGCCGCACGCTGCTCAGATGGCGCGGGCGACGACTTCCTTCATGATCTCGTTGGTTCCGCCGAAGATGCGGGTGACGCGCGCGTCGCGCCACAGCCGCGCGATCGGATATTCCTCCATATAGCCGGCGCCGCCGTGAAGCTGCAGCGACGCATCGCACGCCTCCCATTGCAGCTCGGTGTGCCAGAGCTTGGCGGCGCTCGCCTCGGCCGCGGTCAGCGCGCCTTCGACATGACGGCGGATCGCCCAGTCGAGATGCGCCCAGCCGACCTGAAGCCTGGCGGCGAGGTCGGCGAGGGTGAAGCGGGTGTTCTGGAATTCGAACACCGCTTGTCCGAACGCCTTGCGCTCGCGGGTGAATTTCACCGCCTCGTCGAAGGCGCGCTGCGCCGAAGCCTGGGCGGCGCAGGCGATCGACAGGCGCTCCTGCGGCAGCTGGTTCATCAGATAGGCGAAGCCCGAGCCCTCCGCGCCGAGCCGGTTCGACACGGGCACGCGCAGATCGTGGAAGAACAATTCCGACGTGTCCTGGCTGTGGAAGCCGATCTTGTCGAGGTTGCGGCCGCGGGCGAAACCCGCCCGCTCCGCCTCGACCAGGATCAGCGACACGCCGCGCGCGCCGAGCGCCGGATCGGTCTTGGCGGCGACGATCACGAGATCGGCCAGCTGGCCGTTGGTGATGTAGGTCTTGGAGCCGTTCAGCACGTATTCGTCGCCGTCACGCCTGGCGCTGGTGCGGATGCCCTGCAGATCGGAGCCGGCGCCCGGCTCGGTCATCGCGATCGCGGTCACCGTCTCGCCGGAGACCATCCGCGGCAGCCAGCGGCGCTTCTGCTCGTCCGAACCGTAGGCGACCAGATAATCGGCGACGATGTCCGAATGGAGCGTGATCCCCGCAGTCGAGCCGGCATAAGCGAGCTCCTCGTCGATCACCGCGTTGAACGCGAAGTCCAGGCCCGGCCCGCCATATTGCTCCGGCACGGTGGGGCAGAGCAGGCCCGCTTCGCCGGCCTTGGTCCAGAATTCGCGGTCGAACACTCCGTCCGCCTCCCAGCGGTCGAGATGGGGCAGGAGCTCGCGCTCGAGGAAGCGCCGTACCTGCTCGCGAAACAGGTCGTGCTCGGGGGTGAAGGCGAAGCGGCGGGAGGTGTCGAGCATCAGTCTTCCTTGCCTTTGAAACGCGGCGCCGGCGCCGGCTGGAGAAGCCCGTCCCGCGTGACGAAGGTGCCGCGGGCGCGATTGTGGGGATGCTCCGGGGCGTCCGCCAGGCTGAGGACGGGCGCGAAGCAGCCGTCGCTTCCTTCGAGCAGCGCGCACCAATGGCGTCGCGGCGCCGAGGCGAAGGCTGCGGCCATCTCCTCGCGCAGGCCGGGATCGTGCTGTCCGCAGCGGAGGCCGAGCGCTCCGGCGACGACCGCGAAGAACTGCGGCTCGAGCGCGCCGACCGAGACATATTCGCCGTCGGCGCAGCGATAGACGTCGTAATAAGCCGCGCCGGTATCGAGCAGGTTCACGCCGCGCGCGTCCTTCCACATGCCCGCCGCCTTGAGCGACCAGGTGAGGGCGGAGAGGAGGGCGGCGCCATCGGTCATCGCACAATCGATCACCTGCCCCTTGCCGGTGCTACGCGCGGAGAGCAGGCCGGCGAGCATGCCGAAGGCGAGCAGCATGCCGCCGCCGCCGAAATCACCGACGGCATTGACCGGCGGGACCGGCGCCTCGCCGGCACGGCCGTAGGTGTGGAGGGCGCCGGCGAGCGCGATGTAGTTGATGTCGTGGCCGGCGCTTTGCGCGAGCGGCCCCTCCTGTCCCCAGCCGGTCATCCGTCCGTAGACCAGACGCGGATTGTCGACGTGGAGCCGCTCCGGGCCGAGGCCCAGCCGCTCCATCACGCCCGGTCGAAAGCCTTCGATCAGCCCATCGGCGTCGCGCGCGAGCTCGCGAACGCGTGCGACGCCGCTCTCGCTCTTGAGGTCGAGCCGCAAGGCCCGGGCCCGCGACCGGGCGAGGATGTCGTGCTCCGCCGGAATCGGCGGGGCGACGTCGTCGCGCTCGATCCGGATCACCTCGGCGCCGTGATCGGCCAGCATCATCGCCGCGAACGGCGCCGGGCCGATCCCGGCCAACTCGACGATGCGTATGCCCGAAAGAACCCCTGCCATCGGCAAGGTTGAGCACGCCGCCGCGGGGCCGACAAGCCGCCGCGGCGCGTCGGGCCTCGCGTCAGCGCGGGGCCATGCGAATGCCGCCGTCGAGCCGGACGTATTCGCCGTTGAGATAGGGGCTCTCGGCCATGAACAGGGCGAGGCGGGCATATTCCTCGGGCTGGCCGAGCCGCTTGGGGAAGGGGACCTGGGCGGCGAGCGCGTCCTGGACGTTCTGCGGCATCATCGCCACCATCGGCGTCTTGAACACGCCGGGGAGGATGGTGTTGACCCGGATGCCCTCGCCCATCAGGTCGCGCGCGATCGGCAGCGCCATGCCGAGCACGCCCGCCTTGGACGCGGCATAAGCGGCCTGGCCGATCTGGCCGTCCTGGGCGGCGACCGAAGCGGTGTTGATGATCACCCCGCGCTCTCCGTCCTCCAGGGGGTCGAGGCCGACCATCCCGAACGCGGATTTCGCGATCATCCGGAAAGTGCCGATCAGGTTGATCTGGATGGCGAGCTCGAACTGGTGGATCGGATAGGCCTTGGGCTCTCCCGTCGTCTTGTCGCGGCCGACCGTCTTCACCGCATTGGCCACGCCAGCGCAATTGACCAGGATCCTCTCCTGGCCGTGCGCCTCGCGTGCCCGGGCGAGGGCAGCGTCCACCTTGTCGTCGGACGTGACATCGACCTCCGCGAACACGCCGCCGATCTCCTCCGCGACGCGGGCACCCTTGTCGGCATCGCGGTCCAGCACGGCGACGCGGACGCCGCGGGCGGCGAGCGCCCGCGCTGTCGCTTCGCCCAGGCCCGAGGCGGCGCCGGTGACGACGGCGGCGATGGTGTTGTCGAGCTTCATGGCACTCTCTCCTCTTGTCGCGCGGCGCGGCCGCGGCGGATCTGGCGCGGCTGTAGAAGGCAAGCGGGAGCGACTGCAAGGCGGCGGCGTGCATTGTGTCGCGCGTGCCACACCCGTTTCCGTACGATTACCTATCGTAGGTCAACGGATTGTATGCGGAGCGCTGCATAATCATACATGCATCACGGTTAATGAGCGTCGGGGTGGGACCAATGAGCCAGGAATGTTCGGTCGAGCGGCCGTGGGGTATTCACCCCAACGTACGCAACGATGAGAACTGCCCGCGGTGCGGCTGGACGGCGCCGGGTCCGCTCGGCGATGCCATGGCCCATGCCAAGGCCGCGCTCGACGCGGCAGCGGCGCGGGCGCGGGCCGATCGCGTCGCCGGCCTCCACGGCACCGGCGGACGCGCCCTCGCCGCCTGACCTCCCGGAGCGCACGCCGATCCGGTATAGGCTATGCGGTGATGCGGAGCCTGCTTTTCCTGATCCCGCTGATCCTCGTCGCCGGCCCTGCTGCGGCGGCGCCGCGCCACATCCTGGCGACGCCGCGTGACGGCGGTGCCGGTTTCAGCATCGCCATCCCGCCTGGTCTCGTCAGGCAGGACGTCCGGGGCATCGACTCCGAAGTCTCTGCCTTCGAGGGAGAGGGGATCGCGCTCTCCTTCGATTACGGCTGGTACAGCGCCATCCTCTCCTGCGAGGCGGTGAAGGAGAGCTGCGCGGAGCGCCGGGAGACGGTCGGCGGGCGGACGGCGCACGTCGTCGAAGCGCAATGGCCGTTCGACGAGGGCCGCGGCCATCGTCGCTACGTCGGCCTGCTGTTCGAGCTCGGCGGGCCGGTTCGGCTCTCGGCCAGCGCCACGTGCGTCGACGAACGCGCCTGCGCCCGTGCGCTGGACGTCCTGCGGACCATCGCGTTCGAAGGCGGCGAGCCGCCGCCGGCTGCTACGCCAGAGACTCCACGATGGTAACGTTGGCGAGCCCGCCGCCTTCGCACATGGTCTGCAGGCCGTAGCGGCCGCCGCGGCGCTTCAGTGCGTGGAGGAGCGTGGTCATCAGCTTGGTGCCGGAAGCGCCGAGCGGATGCCCCAGTGCGATCGCGCCGCCATGGACGTTGAGCCGGGCAGGATCGGCGCCCGTCTCCTTCAGCCAGGCCAGCGGAACCGGCGCGAACGCCTCGTTCACTTCGTAGAGATCGATTTCGTCGATCGTCATGCCGGAGCGCCGGAGCGCGCGCGCCGTGGCGGGACTGACTTCCTCGAGCATGATGACCGGATCTCCGCCGGTGACGGTCAGGTTGACGATTCGGGCCATCGGCGTGAGGCCATGCGCCCTCAAAGCGGCCTCGCTGACCACGATCACGCCGCTGGCCCCGTCGCAGATCTGCGACGCATTGGCCGCGCTGATCCGTCCACTGTCGCGGAGCAGCTTGACCGACGCGATCGACTCCAGGGTGGCGTCAGCGCGAACTCCCTCGTCCCTGCGGTGGAGGCTGGTGGCGCCGTCGGCGCCGACGATCTCGAGCGGCACGATCTCCTCGTCGAATGCACCTTCGACCGTCGCCTGCGCGGCCTTGCGGTGGCTTTCCAGCGCGAAGGCGTCGAGCTCGGCGCGGGTGAACTGATATTTCTCGGCGATCATCTCGGCGCCGTCGAACTGGCTGAACATCGCGACCCCGAACTTCTCCTGGATGCGGCGCGAGAAGGGACCGGAGCCGATGCCGTGCTGCATCGGCAGGGTGAAGGGGAGGCCCATCGGCACCCGGGTCATCGACTCGACGCCGGCGGCGATCACCACGTCCTGGGTGCCGCTCATCACCGCCTGGGCGGCGAACTGGATCGCCTGTTGCGAGGAGCCGCACTGGCGGTCGATCGTCACTGCCGGGACGCTTTGCGGAAGCGAGGAGGCGAGGACCGCGTTTCGGCCGATGTGGAAGGCCTGCTCGCCCGCCTGGCCGACGCAGCCCATGATCACGTCCTCGACCGCGGCCGGATCGATCGATGCGCGCGCGACGAGCGCATCGAGAACCTCGGCCGCCATATCGGCCGGATGCCAGTCCTTCAGCGCCCCGCCTCGGCGGCCGCCGGCCGTGCGCGCAGCCGCAACGATATAGGCTTCGGCCATCCTGCCCTCCTTACGTTTACGTAAGCGGGTACCGGGACGGGGCTCCGCGCTCAAGAGGGCGATTGCGCCGCGCCCGGTCCGAAACGAGAAGGTGAAGACTTCGCCGCCGCGTCGGGCGTCGCGACGGAACTCCGAACGCCTCCGTTCGTTCCCCCTCGACTGACCGGAAAGACAGCAAGACGCCGCCAAACGGCGGCAATGGGAGCGCCCCGGGCGCGGCCGGGGCGTTCCTGTTTCTGGAGGTTCGGCAGCAGGGGTGCAGGCGCCGGCGCCGCTCGCCGGCGGAGCGAAAGCGGGAGAACGGCAATGGGCGAACACCAGGTGATGGCGCCGCAACAGGAAAGCACCGATTCCTCGACGCAACCGGAGCAGGTCGATTACGGCCACTCGCTGATCTCGTCGCGCCGTGTCGAGGGCACTCCGGTCTTCAGCACCAAGAACGAGAAGCTCGGAACGATCCATTCGGTGATGATCGGGAAGCGGACCGGCACGGTCGCTTATGCCGTGCTCGAATTCGGCGGATTCATGGGCGTGGGCAGCAAGGTCCATCCGGTACCCTGGAGCCTGCTCACCTACGACATCGACCACGACGGCTATGTCGTCGAAATGACCCGCGATCAGCTCGCCAAGGCGCCGGCCATGACGCTCGACGAAAGCGATCGTCCGATCGACCGCCAATATCAGGAGCAGCTCAATTCCTATTGGGGCACGATGCCCTGGTGGGGGCTCTGAACCACCCTCTCTCCTTCAGGGGAGAGGAAAGCGAGCGGAGCGAGCAGGAGAGGGGGCGTGCTCGCTTGCGCCACTCCCGATCACGTCATCCCGGCCTGCGCCGGGATGACGCATTGGACATGGGGTCACCGAGGCCCTTGTCCCCCGCCGTTACTTCCCCCAGGCGATGAAATCCGGGTTCTCGAAGCCTTGCTCGATCTTTCCGTAGCGGAGCGGCCCGGCTTCACGGTCGCCGTCGAGCGCCATCACGCGGCCGCCGGCGGCTTCGAGGATCGCCTGACCGGCGGCGGTGTCCCATTCCATCGTCCGGGTCCAGCGCGGGTACACGTCGGCGGCCCCTTCGGCGAGGCGGCAGAATTTCAGCGAGGAGCCGGAAGGCAGGTATTCGGTGATGCCCAGGCGCCTGGTCTTCTCGGCGGTGCCGGGGGCCGCGTGATTGCGGCTGCCGATGCCGGTGAGGCCGACGGGCGGGCGGGGGCGGGTACAGATCGGCTCGTGGGGGCCGCCGCCGGCAGCACGAAACGCGCCCTCGCCGCGGGCGCCGAGATACAGTAGATCGGGAACCGGGGCGTAGATCGCGCCCGCCACCGGTTCGCCCAGGTCGATCAGCGCGATATTGACCGTGAACTCGCCGCTGCGCTCGACGAAGCCCCGCGTGCCGTCGAGAGGATCGACGCAGAAAAAGCGCGGCCCCAGGGCCGGGATCCGTCCCGCCGCCGCTTCCTCTTCGGCGAGCACCGCAATTTCGGGGAAAGCAGCCCGCAGCCCCTCGAGAATGATCGCCTCGGCCTGACGATCGGCGATCGTCACCGGCGATCCGTCCTTCTTCTGCTCGGTCTCGCATCCCTCCGCATAGATGCGGGCGATCTCGGCGCCCGCGGTGAGCGCGATCTCGGCAAGGGTGGCGAGCAGCGGTGTCATGCGGTCAGGCGCGTCGCGTGCCAGCGCAGATGGTCCTCCATGAAGGTCGAAATGAAATAGTAACTGTGGTCGTAGCCCGGCTGCATGCGCAAGGTCAGCGCGATGCCCGCGCCGTGGCAGGCCGCCTCGAGCAATTCGGGCCTGAGCTCGCGCGCCAGAAAGCTGTCGGCCTCCCCCTGGTCGACGAGGATTTCCGGCACCCGGGCGCCGTCCTCGATCAGGGCGACGGCGTCGTGACGCCGCCAGGTGGCGCGGTCCGGCCCGAGATAGGCGCCGAGCGCCTTCTCGCCCCAGGGCACCTGGCTCGGCGCGACGATCGGCGCGAAGGCCGAGACGCTGCGGTAGCGGCCGGGGTGCCGCAGGGCGAGGGTGAGGGCGCCGTGGCCGCCCATCGAATGGCCGGTGATCGCCTGGCGCGCGAGGTCGATCGGGAAGGCCGAGGCGACGACCTCGGGAAGCTCGTCGACGATGTAGCGCTCCATCCGGTAGTTCGCGTCGTACGGTGCCTCGGTCGCGTCGAGGTAGAAACCGGCGCCCTGGCCGAAATCATAGGCCGGATCATCCGGAACCGACTCGCCGCGCGGACTGGTGTCGGGGGCGACGAAGATCAGCCCTAGCTCGGCGCAGGCGCGGCGATATTCGCCTTTCTCCGTCACATTGGCGTGGGTGCAGGTGAGGCCGGAAAGATACCAGACCACCGGGCAGGGGGCGCCGCTCTCCGCCTGCGGGGGTACGAAGACGGAGAGAGTCATCGGCGTGCCGGTGGCGCGGCTGTCGTGGCGGACGACATGGACGGTGCCGCCGAACGACCGGGTAACGGAGAGGGTTTCGAGGGTCATCGGGGTTCGTCAGTACACGACGACGCTGCGGATGCTCTCGCCCTTGTGCATCAGGTCGAAGGCGGCGTTGATCTCGTCGAGCTTCAGGATGTGGGTGATCAACGGGTCGATCTCGATCTTGCCGTCCATGTACCAGTCGACGATCCGCGGCACGTCGGTGCGGCCGCGGGCGCCGCCGAAGGCGCTGCCTTTCCAGACGCGGCCGGTGACCAGCTGGAAGGGGCGGGTCGAGATCTCGCGCCCCGCCTCTGCGACGCCGATGATCACGCTCTCGCCCCAGCCGCGGTGGCAGCATTCGAGCGCCTGGCGCATCACGTCGGTATTGCCGGTGCAGTCGAAGCTGTAATCGGCGCCGCCGTCGGTGACGTCGAGGATGGCCTGGACGACCTTGTCGTTCCCTATCTCCTTCGGGTTGATGAAGTGGGTCATGCCGAAGGCCTCGGCCCTGGCGCGCTTGGCGGGGTTTATGTCGATCCCGACGATCTTGTCGGCGCCGACCAGCTTTGCACCCTGGATGACGTTGAGGCCGATACCTCCGAGCCCGAAGACCACGACGTTGGAGCCGGGCTCGACGCCTGCGGTCCAGATCACCGCGCCGACGCCGGTGGTGACGCCGCAGCCGATGTAGCAGATCTTGTCGAACGGAGCGTCCTCGCGAACCTTGGCGACGGCGATCTCCGGCATCACGGTGAAGTTCGAGAAGGTCGAGCAGCCCATATAATGGTAGATCGTCTCGCTGCCGAGGCGGAAGCGCGACGTGCCGTCGGGCATCAGGCCCTTGCCCTGGGTGCCGCGGATCGCGGTGCAGAGGTTGGTCTTCTGCGACAGGCACGACTTACACTGGCGGCATTCCGGCGTGTAGAGCGGGATGACGTGATCGCCGACCTTCACCGAGGTGACCCCCGGCCCGACCTCCCGCACGATGCCGGCGCCCTCGTGTCCGAGGATCGAGGGGAAGATGCCCTCCGAATCCTTGCCTTCGAGCGTGTAGGCGTCGGTGTGGCAGACGCCGGTCGCCATGATCTCGACCAGCACCTCGCCGGCCTTGGGTCCGTCGAGATCGACTTCGTGGATCTCCAGCGGCTGGTTCGGAGCGACGGCGATCGCGGCGCGGGTCTTCATGGGCGGGGCTCCCGAATGAGTGTTCGGGAGGCAGATAGCGGAGGAGAGGAGCGGTGCAACGGGTTTTAGATCCTCCCCGCGAGCGGGAGGATCAGCTTCGCTCGCGGACGCTGGCGAAACGGATCTTCGGCCAATCCTGGGCGAAGCGGCCCATTTCCCATTCGTTGCGCATCATCAGCACCGGCTCGCCGTCGCCGTCCTCGGCCATGCTCGAGCGATGGGTTGCCATCAGCCGCTTGATTTCGGCCTCATCCTCCGAGCTGATCCAGCGCGCGACCTCCCAGGGAGACGCCTCGAAGCCAAGCTTCAGCCCGTATTCGGCTTCCATTCGAGTGGCGAGCACGTCGAGCTGGAGCGCGCCGACGACTCCGACGATCCAGTTCGATCCGATCGCCGGCTTGAAGATGCGGATCACGCCTTCCTCGGCGAGGTCGCTGAGCCCCTTGCGCATCTGCTTCGATTTCATCGGGTCGTCGAGACGGACGCGGCGCAGGATCTCCGGCGCGAAGTCCGGCAGACCGGTGAAGGCGATGTCGCCGCGCTCGGACAGGGTGTCGCCGACGCGGAGCGTGCCGTGGTTGGGAATGCCGACGATGTCGCCCGGCCGGGCGAGCTCGGCGAGCTCGCGGTCGCGCGCGAAGAAGGTGATCGGGTTCTGGATGCTGATCGCCTTGCCGAGCCGCGGATTGGTGAGCTTCATGCCGCGCTTCAGCGCGCCCGAGCAGACGCGCATGAAGGCGATGCGATCGCGATGGTTCGGGTCCATGTTCGCCTGGACCTTGAAGATGAAGCCGGAGACGCGCGGCTCGGACGGCGCCACCGGCCCGGAGCGCGCCGGCTGCGGGCCCGGTGCGGGCGCGAACGCGCCGAGGCCTTCGAGCAACTGGTCGACGCCGAATTCGCGCAGCGCGCTGCCGAAAAACACCGGCGTCAGATCGCCGTTCAAGAAGGCGTTGAGGTCGAATTCCGGATAGGCCGCGCGGGCGAGCTCGCCTTCCTCGCGCAGGTGCGCGACCGCGTCGGCGGGGAGGAGGGCATCGAGCTGCGCATCGTCCATGCCGCCGACCGGCACGATCCGGCCGGGCGCGGTCCCATCGCTCTTGTCGGCGAGGAGCAGCCGTTCTCCGGCGAAATCGTAGAGGCCGTGGAACAGGCCGCCCATGCCGATCGGCCAGTTGCGCGGGGAGACGTCGAGCTGCAGCGTCTCGGCAATCTCGTCGAGCAGGGCGAAAGGCGAGAGGCCCTCGCGATCGACCTTGTTGACGAAGGTGACGATCGGAATGTTGCGCAGCCGGCAGACCTCGAACAACTTGCGGGTCTGCGCCTCGATGCCCTTGGCGGCGTCGATCACCATGATCGCGCTGTCGACGGCGGTCAGCGTCCGGTAGGTGTCTTCGGAGAAATCCTGGTGGCCCGGCGTATCGAGCAGGTTGAACAGGATGTTGCCGACCTCGAAGGTCATCACCGACGAGGTGACCGAGATGCCGCGCTGCTGCTCGATTGCCATCCAGTCGGAGCGGGCGCGGCGGCGGTCGCCGCGGGCGCGGACCTCGCCGGCCTCATGGATCGCGCCGGCCGAATAGAGCAGTTTCTCGGTCAGCGTCGTCTTGCCCGCGTCCGGGTGCGAGATGATCGCGAAGGTGCGGCGCTCGGCCGGCTGGCTGTCGGTGCGGGCGAGAACCGCTTCGCTCATCGTCAAAACTCCGTCGCGGCGCCACGCGGGGCGCCGGCCTGTCCGGTCTGTGGGGAACGGCGCCCACATAGGGGACGATCGCGCTCTTGGGTAGAGGCTAGGCCATCGTCTCGAGCAAGGTGAAGCGCACGGGGATGACGCTGCGGACGTCGATCGTGCCGTCCGGGCTCCGCTCGACGACGCTCAATTGCTGGACGTCCTTGCCGCCGAGGGGGATCACCATCCGCCCTCCCGGAGCAAGCTGATCGAGCAAGGGGCGCGGGACGTCCTGCGCGGCGGCGGTGACCAGGATCCGGTCGAACGGCGCGTGCTCGGCCCAGCCGCGCGAGCCGTCGCCGACGCGGATCTCGACGTCATAGTCGAGCGCGGCGAGGCGCAGGCGCGCGCTCTCGGCGAATTCCTCGACGATGTCGACGCTCCACACCTTCGCGCCCATCTCCGCCATGACCGAGGCCTGGTAGCCGAGGCCGGTGCCGACCTCGAGCACGCGTTCGCCGGGCGCGATGGCGAGCAGGTCCAGCATCAGCGCGGCGATGAACGGCTGCGACAGGGTCTTGTCGAAGCCGATCGGCAGGGGGCTGTCCTGATAGGCGGCCGCGGCGATCTGGGGCGGCACGAAGAGGTGGCGCGGCGCCTCCAGCAGCGCCCGGCGAAGCCCGGGATCGAGCGCGCTCTTGCCGATCTCCTCGCCGGCGAGATCGAAATGGATGTCGATCACCTCGACCATGTGCCGGCGCAGGATGGCGAGATGCTTCTCGGTCATCGGCTTCATGGAGGCGAAACGGCCCTGGCGCGGATGCGTTGCGCCGGATTTCGGCCGTCGTCGCTCAGGAACATCGTGGCCGATCCGAGGATTGGACGGGCTGAAGGAGCGCAGAGATGAACAATCCAGAGACACCCAATGCGAAGACCGGCACGGCCGACAATCCGAGGTCCTGGGGACAGGCTGGCGACGTCGCCCGCGGCGACCCGGACAAGCAGGAGAGCTTCAACGGAAGCACGGGCGGCGGCCAGGCGGGCGGCGGCGCCTATCCGAACCCCCACAGCGGCAAGGAAGGCACGAGCGACGGCTTCATGGGCCACGGCGGCCAAACCGAGATGCCCTATCACGGCACCGGCCAGCTTGGGGAGGACAAGGTCGGCGGCAACGCCAATTCGCCGGCGCAGAAGACGAAGTCCGGCGAGAAGAAGGATCATTGATCGGTCGGGCGAAAGGGTAGGGGCCGGCACGCGTGGTCTGCGCACCGGCCCCTCCCTCAATACGCGACTCGAGGGGTCGGTCCTCGGGGCCAGGCTCGTTAAGCAACCGGAGCCTGAGCCCTTGGATCGACGATGGCCTTATGCCTTGATTCGGTTGAGGTATCGCTGAATGGCCGCGACAGCTGCCGTTCAACTTTCCGGCCCTTTGATGAAACAAGATAACAGCGCGCAGTGAGGCGCGGGCCAAGCTGCGGCCTCCGGCGGCTTGTGGTCAGCTGAACGAGGCTTGCAGCCGCGGTTCACCTCACTGAGCGCTGTTGGTGTCGACCTTGATTTCTTCCGGCACCTCGACCTTCACTTCATCCGGAACGTCGATCTTGACGGTGTCGGGCACTTCCACCTTCGGAGCATCGATGTTGACGTTGACGCCGACCTCGTCGGCGGCGCGGTTGAACACGTTGCCGAAGATCAGGAACAGCGCCACGAGCAGGACGACGAGGACGAGGAGCGCGATCACCCAGCCTCCGCCGCCGCGCCGCCCGCCGCTGTCGGTGACGATCGTCGTGCGCTCGGTGACGCGCTCGTGTTCCGCCGGTCCTTCGCGATTGTAGTCGCCCATATCTCTACTCCCTGTTCATCCGCCAATCGCCGCGCGCGCGTGGAAGGAAGCGGCGCCAGCTGGGCGCCGCCTCTCGAAGGACGCGCGGCTTCGGCTCAGCTGCCCGAGCCGCCGCTGGTCGGCGCGCTGACGTCCACCTTGACGTCGGTCTTGTCGGCGCCGCCCATCAGGCTGCCGCCGAAGAAGTAGAACAGCAGGGCCAGGACTGCGATCAGCAGGACGACCGCGATGATGGTGCCGCCTCCGCCGCCGCCGTCGGTGGTGTGGACGATCGTGGTCTCGCGGGTCTCGCGTTCGCGATCATGGTCACTCATGACACATCTCCATTTGTTTCGGAGGCTCAACGCAGCCGTTGGAGGCCAGTTCCTGCGCCTCGACATCGCCGCGGCGAACCGTCTAGTGTCCGCCGCCCGGGCAGGGGGAGGGCGCATGAAGCCGTTGGAAGCAGGCCAATTATGGGTAATGCGGGTGCGCGCCGCACTCGTCGCGCTGGTGCTGCTCGTCGCCGCGACGGCTGCCGAGATCATCCTCGAGCATGATCGTTTGCCGGACGGGCTGATCGTCGCGGCCGTGCTGCCGGTGGTCGTCTGGCTCGTCCTGATCGCGCCGCGGCGGCGCTGGCGCGCCTGGGGCTATCGCGCCGGCGACACGGACCTCGAGCTTGCCCACGGCGTCTGGACGCAGGTGCGGACTTTGGTGCCGCTCGACCGGGTCCAGCATATCGACATCTCGCAGGGACCGCTCGAGCGGATGTTCGGCGTGTGCCGCCTCGTCCTGCACACCGCCGGAACCGCGCACAGCCTTGTGCTCCTGCCCGGCCTCGCGCGGGACACCGCCGAGCGGATGCGCGACGAGATCCGCGCCCGCATCGGCGAGGAGCGGGCATGAGCGCGCTGGTTCCCGATCGGCGCGTCCATCCGGGAACGATCCTGATCCGCTTCCTGCGCGAGGCGCCGCAGACTCTCCTCGCCCTTCCGGCCGGCATCGCGTTCATGTCGGACAAGGGCCTGTGGGGCGCGCTCTGGGTTGCGGGCGCGGCGGCGCTGGTCGGCCTGTCCTTCCAGTGGCTAAACTGGCATCGCTTCCGCTACGGCGTGGGCGGTGCGGAGATCGTGATCGAGAGCGGAATTCTCCACCGCACCCGCCGCGAGATCCCGTTCGAAAGGATCCAGGACGTCGATATCGAGCAGGCGCTGCTTGCCCGCGTCTTCGGCGTCGCCAAGGTCCGGATCGAGACCGGCGGCGGCGGAAAGGACGAAGGCGTGCTGGACAGCGTCGGCGTCGACGAGGCGGCCAGGCTGCGCGCCGCGGTCCGCGCCTGGCGGGAGGGCGATGCGTCGAGCTTCGCGCCGACGGCAGCGGCGGATGCTGCGCCATCCCCGCGGATCCTGTTCGCCATGGATCTGCCGCGCGTGCTGCTCCTCGGCCTGTTCAGCTTCTCGCTGGTCTATCTGGGCGGCCTGTTCGCGCTGCTCCAGACGTTCGACGATCCGCTGAAGAGCTTCTTCGGGATCGACATCTACGATCCCGGGCGGTGGATCGGGGTGGCGGACGAGGCGGCCCACAGCCGCTTCACGGCAGGCACCGTCGCCGCCTTGCTGATCGTCGCCGTGCTGATCGGGGGCGCTGTGTCGGTGGTGCGCACGGTGGCGCGTGACTACGGCTTCCTCTTCTATTCCGAAGGGGACCGCTTCCGGCGCGTGCGCGGGCTGCTGACGCGCAGCGAGGTGGTGATCGCCAAGCGGCGGATCCAGCTTGCCTGCCGGGAGACGGGACCGGTGCGCCGGCTGTTCGGCTGGTTCCAGCTGTCGTTCCAGACCCTCGGCGCGGCGAGCGACGGCAGCGGCCGCCAGGTCGCCGCGCCGCTCGGGCGGGGCGAGACACTGGCGCCGATCCTTGCCGAAGCGGGCGGGTTGCGCCTGCCCCCGCCGCCGGCGCTGACGATGGTCTCGGAGCGGCACATCGTCCGCGCCCTGATCCGCCGCCTCTTCCTTCCGGCAGCCTGCATCGCGGCAGCGTCGATCTGGTGGCGGCCCGCGCTCTACCTCTGCGCGCTGCTGCCGCTTCTGGGCGTTTCCGCCGCGGTGGCGCGGCGCTTCCATCGCTATGCGCTGGACGGAGACTTGCTGTTCGTCGAGCGCGGCGTCTGGCGCCAGAGCCTGTTCGTCGTCCCGATCGGCAGGGCTCAGGCGGTCACGCTCGAGCGGACCTGGCTGCAGCGGAAGCTCGGCCTCGCCACGGTGGACATCGACACCGCCGGGGCGAGCGCGATGCGCACGCCCCGGATCATCGACATCTCGCACGACAAGGCCAAGACGCTGGCGGCGGAGATCGCCGCACGAGCGATCGGGGCACGACCAGCGGCCGCGCCCGTCTGATTCTCATTCCTCGGGCAGGAACTCGGGGACGGAGAGATAGCGCTCGCCCGTGTCGTAGTTGAAGCAGAGGACTCGGGCGCCTTCCGGCAGCTCCTTCAGCTTCTGGGCGACGGCGGCAAGGCTCGCGCCCGAGCTGACGCCGACCAGGACGCCTTCCTCACGCGCCGACCGGCGGGCCATCTCCTTGGCGTCGTTGGCATCGACCAGGATAGTGCCGTCGAGCACGTCGGTGTGAAGGTTGGCGGGACTGAACCCGGCGCCGATGCCCTGGATCGGGTGGGGCCCCGGCTGGCCGCCGGAGATCACGGGGGAGAGCGTCGGCTCGACCGCGAACACCTTGAGGTTCGGCCACGCCTTCTTGAGCACCTCGGCGCAGGCGGTGATGTGGCCGCCGGTGCCGACGCCGGTGATCAGCACGTCGATCGGCGAGTCGCGGAAATCATCGAGGATCTCCTGCGCGGTGGTGCGCACGTGGACGTCGATGTTGGCCGGGTTCTCGAACTGCTGGGGCATCCAGCTGCCCTCGATCTCCTGCAGCAGCTCCTTGGCACGCTCGATCGCCCCCTTCATGCCCTTCTCGCGCGGGGTGAGATCGAAGCGGGCGCCATAGGCCAGCATCAGCCGGCGCCGCTCGAGGCTCATGCTCTCGGGCATCACCAGGATGAGGCTGTAGCCCTTCACCGCCGCGACCATCGCAAGGCCGATGCCGGTGTTGCCCGACGTCGGCTCGACGATCGTGCCGCCCGGCTTCAGCTGGCCGGAGCGCTCGGCTTCCTCGACCATCGCCAGCGCGATGCGGTCCTTGATCGAGCCGCCCGGATTGGAACGCTCCGACTTCACCCACACTTCCGCATTGCCGAACAGGCGGTTGAGGCGGATATGCGGCGTGTTGCCGATCGTCTCGAGGATGTTGGCGGCTTTCATGACAGTCCTTTCTCGGCTTTGGGATTGAAGCCTGCGGCCATCGCAGGAAGCTCAACGTCGGGTACATCCTTTCCCGCCGCCTCCGCCAGCACTTCGGGCTCGGGCGGAACGAAGCGATCCGCGCGTCGCAGGGGCGGGACCGCCCAGGCGCAGAAGCCGGTCACCGCGACGGCGAGCGCGCCGCCGCCGACCACGGCGAGGACCGGGCCGAAAAGCGAGCCGGCAAGGCCGGCGCGGAATTCGCCGAGCTCGTTCGAGGCCGAGATGAACAGGCCGGAGACGGCCGAGACGCGGCCGCGCATCGCATCGGGCGTGTGAAGCTGGATGAGCGACGAGCGGACATAGACGCTGATCATGTCGGCGGCGCCGAGAACCAGGAGGCTGGCCATCGACAGCCACATCCAGCGGCTCGCGCCGAACACCATGGTCGCGAGCCCGAAGATTGCGACGCAGAAGAACATCTTCGCGCCGACATGGCGCTTCAGCGGCCGCCGGGCGAGGACGAAGGCGGTGAGCGCGGCGCCGACGGCGGGCGCAGCGCGGAGGGCGCCAAGCCCCTCGGATCCGACGTGCAGAATGTCGCGGGCGTAGACAGGCAGCATCGCAGTGGCGCCGCCGAGCAGGACGGCGAACAGGTCCAGGGTGATCGCGCCGAGGACGATCTTGTTGTCGCGAACATAGGCGATGCCCTCGATGACGGCGCGGAGCGGATGGGATTGCCCGGCATTGCCCCGGGGGATGGGACGGATCAGCAGCATCGCGCCGAGCGAGAGGGCGAAGAGGACGGTCGACGCCTCATAGGGCAAGGCGGTGCTCAGCGCGTAAGCGGCACCGCCGAGCAGCGGGCCGGCGACGGCGCCCGCCTGCCACGCGATCGAATTCAGGGCGATCGCGCTCGGCAGGGAGGCGGGGGGCACCAAATTGGGCGCGATCGACGACAAAGCGGGCCCGGCGAACGCACGCCCGATCCCGAGCGCGACCGCCACCGTGAACAGCGGTTCCAGCGTCATGGCGTCGGCCCAGAGGAGCAGGGCGAGCGAGGCGGCGCAGAGCAGTTCCAGCGAGAGGCTGGCACGGACGATCCAGCGGCGGTCGATACGGTCGGCGACATAGCCTGCCACCAGCGTCAGCAGGAGCAGGGGCAGGAACTGGGCGAGCCCGATCATTCCGAGCCAGAAGCTCGCCCGCTCGATCGACATGGTCTGCCGCGCGATATCGTAGACATGGATCCCGATGACCACGACCAGCATCGTGTTGGCGATCGTGCTGGCCAATCGGGCGCACCAGAAGGCGCGATAGTCTCGAAAAGCGAAAGGCGATGCGGGAGGTGCGTCGGCGGCCATCGCCGGCGGCTTAGCCGCGCACGCTCCTGCCTTCAATCGTCCGGGCCAGGAAAGGGGTTCGCTTCCGGCTTGCGTGAGCAGGGCGCAAGATCCTGCTTCGGAGGAGGTGGCAGTTGGAAGATTCTTGCCGACCACGGCCTCGCGCCGCAGGCCGCGGGTCGGCAGCGATCGCTCAGGCGAGATCGACGAAGCTGTCGAGCACGCGCTTGCGCCCGGCGTGCTCGAAATCGATCTCGAGCTTGTTGCCCTCGATCTCGGCGACCTTGCCGTAGCCGAACTTCGAGTGGAAGACGCGCCGTCCGACCTCGATGTCGGTCCGGCCCGGATTGCCGAGGCTGACCGCGCTCGCCCGTGCCTCGATCACGCGCGGCGGGGTACGTTCGAAGCCGCCGCTCACCGCGCGCTGCCAGCCAGGCCCGCGGCCGCTGCCGCGCTGGAGGTTCGAGAAGGGATCGGCGCGCTCGGTCCAGTTCGCGCGCCACAGGCTCTCCCCGCCGCTCATCGTCGTCTCCTGATCGACATGGTCGTCGGGAAGCTCGGCGATGAAGCGCGACGGGATGGACGAGGTCCACTGGCCGTAGATCCGCCGGTTGGCGGCGTGAAAGATGAAGCATTTCCGCCGCGCCCGCGTGATCGCGACGTAGGCGAGACGGCGTTCCTCCTCGAGCGCCGAATTGCCGCCCTCGTCCAGCGCGCGCTGCGACGGAAACACGCCTTCCTCCCATCCGGCGAGGAAGACGGTGCCGAACTCGAGGCCCTTGGCGGCGTGGATGGTCATGATCGTGACCTTCTCCGCCTCGCGCTCGGCGTCGTTCTCCATCACCAGGCTGACGTGCTCGAGGAAGGCGCCCAGCGTCTCATATTCCTCCATCGCCCGGGTGAGCTCGGCGAGGTTCTCGAGCCGGCCGGCGCTCTCGGCCGAGCGATCGGCCTGCAGCATCGCGGTATAGCCGCTCTCGTCGAGCACCAGGCGGGCGAGCTCGCCGTGCGGCAGCTCGTTCAACTTGGCCCGCCAGCGGGCGAAATCGCCGACCAGATTGCCGAGGGCGCGCCGCGCCTGCGGGGTCAGCTCGTCGGTATCGAGCATCTGCGCCGCGGCGGCGAGCAGGGGCAGGCCCGAGGCGCGGGCGATCGCGTGGATCTTCTGGACGGCCTTGTCGCCGAGGCCGCGCTTGGGCGTGTTGACGATCCGCTCGAAGGCGAGGTCGTCGGCCGGCTGGGCGATGATGCGCAGGTAGGCGAGGGCGTCGCGGATCTCGGCCCGCTCGTAGAAGCGGAAGCCGCCGACGATCCGATAGGGGAGGCCGATGGCGATGAACCGGTCCTCGAATTCGCGGGTCTGGAACTGGGCGCGGACGAGGATCGCCGTGTCGGCGATGTGGCCGCCGCGATGCTGGATCGACTCGATCTCCTCGCCGATCCGCCGCGCCTCCTCGGGTCCGTCCCAGACGCCGACGATGCGGACCTTCTCGCCCTCGTCATGTTCGGTCCACAAAGTCTTGCCGAGACGGTCCCCGTTGTTGGCGATCAGTCCGGAGGCGGCGGCGAGGATGTTCGGCGTCGACCGGTAATTCTGCTCCAGGCGGATGATCTTTGCACCCGGGAAGTCCTTCTCGAAGCGCAGGATGTTGGCGATCTCGGCGCCGCGCCACGAGTAGATCGACTGATCGTCGTCGCCGACGCAGCAGATGTTCTTGCGCGCCTGGGCGAGCAGCCGCAGCCAGAGATATTGGGACTGGTTGGTGTCCTGATATTCGTCGACCAGGATGTATTTGAAGCGCTGCTGATAGTGCTCGAGCACGTCGCGGTGCGTCTTCAGGATCACCAGCATGTGGAGCAGCAGGTCGCCGAAATCACAGGCGTTGAGAGTGCGCAGCCTCTCCTGATATCGGGCGTAGAGCTCGGCGCCCTTGCCGTTGGCGAACGCCTCGCTCTCGCCGGCATCGATCTGCTCCGGCGTCCAGCCGCGATTCTTCCAGCGGTCGATCAGCCCGGCGAGCAGCCGCGCCGGCCAGCGCTTCTCGTCTATGTCCGCCGCGGCGATCAATTGCTTCAGGAGGCGGAGCTGGTCGTCGGTGTCGAGGATGGTGAAGTTCGACTGCAGGCCGACCAGCTCGGCATGGCGGCGCAGCATGCGCGCCGCGACCGAGTGGAAGGTGCCGAGCCAGGGCATGCCTTCCACCGCCTCGCCGACGATGCGGCCGACCCGTTCCTTCATCTCGCGCGCCGCCTTGTTGGTGAAGGTGACGGCCAGGATCTCGGAGGGCCAGGCGCGGCGGGTGGCGATCAGATGGGCGAGGCGCGCGGTCAGTGCCGCCGTCTTGCCGGTGCCGGCGCCGGCGAGGACGAGGACAGGCCCCTCCGCGGTCAGGACGGCATCGCGCTGCGGATCGTTCAGGCCCTGGAGGTAGAAGGGCAGATCGGCGACGGTGGGGAGCGGCTCGGTCACGTTGAACAGGTAGGGAACGAAGGCCTCTCGGGCAAGCACGAGTTGAGGGAAGACTCCGTTCGGAGCCGCCGGGCGATGGTCGAGGCGGAATCCTGTCGCGAGCGATCGAAGACGCGGCTAAGCTCCTGAGGAACGTAGACTATCGGGGGATCGATGTTTTCCAGGCGAGACATGCTCGGGGCGGCCGCGGCCCTGCCCTTCCTGCCCGCGGCAGCCCGTGCGGGCGGGGGCGCCACGCGGGTCGGCGGCGCCAGGATCGTGGTTCTCGACAACCGGCTGTGGACGCAGGTGCGCTTCGGCGACCGTGGCCCGTACAGCTTCATCCTCGACAGCGGCGCGTGGACCAATGCCATCCAGAAAGGGCTCGCCCGCACTCTGAAGCTGCGCGAGCGCGGGTCGCTGATCGGGAAGGGAATCGGGGGAACGCAGCAGTTCGTGCATTACGAAGCGCCGGACGTCTCGATCGGCAACATCTCCATCGGCACCGCCGACTTCTCCGGCTTCGAAGGCGCCATGCTGCATCCGGAGGCGAGTGGACTGCTGTCCGCCGCGTTCCTCACGGTCGCGGACGCCGATCTGGACTTCGATCGAAACGAGTGGCGGATCTACCCGGACGGACGCACGCCGGCAGAGGGCTACGTCGCGCTCGCCGGAACGATCCGCGGCAGCGCGCAGCGGCGCGGCGCGACGAAGATCTACGTCGATGCGCGGATGGATGGGCAGACGCTGCGCCTGCTGGTCGACACCGGCGCGCCGGGGCAGCTTCTTCTCGCCCCCGCGGCGACTCGCCGTCTCGGCCTGTGGAACGAGCGGAGTCCCTATGTGCCGACGCCGTTGGCCGGCATCGGCGGCTCGGCAGGCCTGGCGCGACTGGTGCGTGGCAGCAGGCTGCAACTGGGGCCGATCGCCTTCGACCGTCCGCTGGTCATGCTCTCGGATCCGAAGGGACAGGACATGGAGAGCGACGGCATCCTCGGCCTGGGATTGATCGAGCGGATGAACCTTTCCACGGACGTGCGCGGCGGCAAGCTGTGGGCGATGCGCAACGGGCGTCCGGCGCGTCCGGAGCGCTACGGCCTCACCGGCCTGTGGCTCGAGGAGCGCAAGGACGGGCTGGAGGTCGTCGCGGCCAGCCCGCAGAGCCCGGCCGTCGAGGCCGGGCTGCGGCTCGGCGACGCAATCATCGGCGTGTCGCTGGACGAATGGATCAGGAAGGTGGCCCGAAGACCGGGCACGGTCGTCGATTTCGCATTCCGCCGCGACGGCATCGAGCAAGCCGGCCGCCTGACCCTGCGCGCCTTCCTCTAGACGGCCTTGCGCAGCAGGGTGATCTTGGCCTTGCCGTAGACGCGCTCGGCTTCGATCTCGAAGCCTGCGACCGCGACGTTCTCGTCCTTCGCCGTCTCGATGCTGGCCCAGCCGCCCGGTGCGACAGGCAGGTTGGCGAGGGCAGGGGCGGCGAGTCCGCTCGCATAAGGCGGATCGAGAAAGACGAGGTCGAGCGGCTGGAGGAGGCGGACACGCTCGGCCGCGCCGGCGCGCACGTCGCCCTCCGCCCCGAGCGCCTTCAGATTGGCGCGGATCGCATCGAGCGCGGCACGATCGTTGTCGACGAAGGTGCAGCGCGCCGCGCCTCTCGACAGCGCTTCGAGCCCGAGAGCCCCCGATCCGGCGAAGATGTCTGCCACCTCTAGTCCCTCGAAGCTGCCGACCCGGCTCGCCAGCATCGAAAACAGGGCCTCGCGGGCGCGATCGGAGGTCGGCCGCGTGGCCTGGCCCTTCGGCGCGAGGATCGGCCGGCCGCGCCACTTGCCGGCGATGACCCTCACTTCAGACCCTTGCGAAACTCGACGAGGTCGTTCTGGCGCACTTCGTCCACCGCGCCGGCGGGAAGATCCTCGAGCAGGAACGGGCCGTAGCGGACCCGAATCAGCCGCGAGACCTGCAGCCCGAGATGCTCCAGCACCCGGCGGACCTCGCGGTTCTTGCCCTCGGTGAGGGTCATCTCGATCCAGGTGTTGCGGCCGGTCCGCCGCTCGAGATTGGCGTCGATCGGCCCGTAGCGCATGCCCTCGATCTCGATTCCGGTAATCAGCTCCTCCAGCTGGTCCTGGCTGATCTCGCCGAATGCACGGGCACGGTAGGTGCGGGGGATCTTCGAGGAGGGCAGCTCGAGCTTGCGCTTGAGCTCGCCGTCGGTGGTGAGCAGCAGCAGCCCTTCGGTGTTGAGGTCGAGCCGGCCGACCGGCATCACCCGCGGCAGTCCTTCGGGAAGGCGGTCGTAGATCGTCGTGCGCCCGGCGGGGTCGCGCTCGGCGGTCAGCAAGCCGACCGGCTTGTGATAGCGGAACAGCCGCGCTGCCGTGGGCGCACGGACCGGCACCCCATCCACGGTGACGCCCTGCAGCGAGGTGAGGATCGTCGCGGGAGTCTCCAGGGGCACGCCGTCGATCGCAATCCGGCGCTCCTCGATCATGCGCTCGATCTCGCGCCGCGAGGCAATGCCGGCGCGGGCGAGCAGCTTGGCGATGCGCTGGGGCTCGGTCTTGCCGCGCATCGGGGCCGTCTCGGGCCCGGCGGAGACGAAGGAGCGGCCGCGCGGACGAGCAGGCACGGCCGCGGCTTGATCGCGCGCCTGCCTTGCCCCGGTCCGATCGGCCACGGCAGCGCGCTCCCGCCGCGGAGCGGCGCCGGCCGCGCCCTTGCGTCCGGCGCTGCGCTCGGCACGGGGGCCGTCGCTGCGCGACCGCGTCGCCACCGTCCCGTCGGCGCGGATTCGCGGCCCGGCGCTTTCCTTCGGTCCGCGTTGCAGGCTGCTTCCGCGCCGGGCGCGATCGGTCTTCTCGGGCCGGACGCCATCCTCGAGCCGGGGCGCCGGGGTGCCCCACTGGCCGCGCAGTGGTCGTTCGTCGCGGCCGAGGCCCGGGCGTTCGGCGCTGGGGCCGGTCGGGCGTTGCTCGTGCCGCCGGCCCGGACGCGCGTCGGCGTCGCGGAAGGGACGGTCGTCACGGCCTCGGGCCGGGCGCTGGTCGCCGCCGCGCGCGGC
>NZ_SPDV01000051.1 GCF_004564275.1 Sphingomonas parva (ex Maeng et al. 2020) | reverse complement strand
GCCGCTCTGCGCGGCGCGTCGACGCCGGAGCGCGCGTGCGGGCAGACGGCGCAGTCTCGGGCGCGGCCTTGGGCTGTCCCGCGGTCGCAGGCTCGGTGGCCGGCCGCGTCGGCTCGGCCGGCACCGGCTGCGCCGGCGGCGTGGTGCGCTCGCCCTTCAACTCGAAATCGCGGAGCGCGGGAGGGCCGAGCGTCTCCGTCTGCTGCGCGAGGAGCGCGCTGCCGGTGCTCCCGGCAAGCAGGATTGCGAAGGCGATGGCTCGCGGGCTGCGGCGGCGTTTGGTCATGTCGATCGGGAAATTTCCTCTGCCCCGGTCCCTTATCCGCTGTGGCGTCGCCAAGTCTAGCGGGCGGCGCCGAAACCGGGGATGAACGTCAGCGCCGGAGCGGATCGGCCGCCAGGGTGAGCAGCCAGAGATCCGGGACGGCGCCGAGGCGCAGCGGCAGGACGCTGGTGCCGAGGCCCGCGCTCACCACCAGGATCTTTCCGCGCTCGCGCACCAGGCCGCAGGCATAACGCTGCCCGTAAGCCGAATCCGTCGCGACTGCGCCGATCAGCGGCAGGCGGATCTGCCCGCAATGGGTGTGGCCGGCGACCATAAGCGCCACCGAGTCCGGAACGTTCGGAAACGGATCCGGGCTGTGGCTGAGGAGCAGGGGAACGCCGCCGATGGCCTCGATCCGCGCCAGCGTGCGGGGACGATCGTCATGACCGGTGAAATCGTCATCGAGGCCGCCGATCGCCAGCGGTCCGGCGCGCGCCGCGTCGTTGTCGAGTAATTGTACGCCGACATGGGCGAGCGCCGCCGAAACCTCGGCGGCATCGCGCCAATGATCGTGATTGCCGAGGACGGCGAGAGTCCCGAGCCGCGGCCGCAGCGCCGCCAGCGGCGCGACGCTCTCCGCCGACGTGTAATGCCGCGTCGCCAGGGTGCGGTCGCCGATGAAATCACCGGCGATCAGGACGAGATCGGGCTCGAGCGCATTCACCTGCGAGACGATCCGCGCCAGCCGCTCCGGCGGCATGTCCGGTCCCGCGACGTGGAGGTCGGACATGAGGATCAGCTTCAGCGGCTTCCCGGCGGAAAGGCCCGGCAGCGAGATGCGGGCCCGGCGGACGACCGGATCGGCGACCGCGGTCGCATAGCTCCAGCCGGCGAGCGCGAGGCCCGCGACGACCAGCCCGATCAGCGCGAGCGGGAGCGGCCGCATCGGCATCTCAATCGGTCAGGCGAGGGCGCGCTCGAGCAGGTCCTCGACATCGAGGCCGAGACGGCGGATCTGCGCCACCACGGCGGGCCAGCGCTGATCGAGGAACTCGCGGCGTTCCGCGTCGCGCAGCCGCTCGGTCGCGCCTTCCGACACGAACATCCCGACGCCGCGACGCACGGTGACGAGGCCTTCGTCCTGGAAGGTCTGGTAGGCCTTCGCGACGGTCAGCGGGTTGGCGCCATATTCGGCCGCGAGGCTGCGGACCGAAGGAAGGGCGTCGCCCTCCCGTACGCGGCCTTCAAGGATCATCGCGGCGATCGTATCGCGCAGGCGAAGATAGACGGGACGGTCTTCGGTGCTCACGGCGCCATGGTGTACTAATACGGTGAGGGGGTCAAGAGCGGGTCGCCGAGCCCCGTAGCATTACGGTCGCCAGGTGGAGACGACCTCGTCGAAGTCCGGCCGCGGACGTTCCTCCAGCGGCACGCCGGGCGTTCCGACGAAGACGAAGCCGACGATGCGGTCCCCGTCGCGTCCGCCGAGCGCCTCCAGCACCAGCTTCGATTCTGATACCCAGCCCGTCACCCACCCGCCGGCGAAACCGAGTGCGTGCGCGGCGTGGAGGAGGTTCATCATCGCCGCGCCGGCTGAGAGCTCCTGCTCCCAGCGCGGGATCTTTTGGCTCTCCACCGGGGTGGAGAGCATCGCGATCAGCTCCGGCGCCTGATGGGCGAAGCGCTCGTTCGCCTCGATCTCGAGCCGGCCCGCGTCGGGCCGCTGCGCCGCATAGGCGCGGGCGAGGAGGGAGGCGAAGGCGCCGCGCTGCGCCTTCGGGACGTGGACGAAGCGCCAGGGGTGCAGCTTGCCGTGATCGGGCGTGCGCATCGCGATCTCGAGGATCTGGCGCAGCTGCGTCGCGTCGGGGCCAGGCTCGACGAGATCCCTCGGGCGGGCGGAGCGCCGCGTGCGCAGCAGGCTGAGCGGGGAGGAGGTGTCGTTGAACATCACTTGCCGGGCTAGCAGCCTTGTGATGTTGCAACAATCGGCTTCACAAGCCCGATTTGCCCGCTACTCTGCGCCGCTTTCAAGGAGCCGCCCCTCGCGAGGCGCCCCGACAGTACGGAGTCCAGCCTGTGGCAACCACTGCCTTACGCGATCGCAACGCCCCCTCCGAGGATCGCAGCTTCTTCGGCCATCCCCGCGGCCTCGCGGTCCTCTTCTTCGCCGAGATGTGGGAGCGCTTCTCTTATTACGGCATGCGCGCGCTGCTGGTCCTTTATTTGACCCAGCACTTCCTGTTCAGCGACGAGCATGCGCAGGGGCTCTACGCCGCCTACGCCTCTCTGGTGTATCTGATGCCGGTGCTCGGCGGCCTGATCGCCGACAAATATCTCGGCTCGCGCAAGGCGGTGACGATCGGTGCGCTGCTGCTCGTGCTCGGCCATTTCGGCATGGCGTTCGAGGGCTCCGGCTCGAAGCAATATGTCGACGTCGCCGGCTCGAGCTACGAGATCGTCACGGAAGGCCGCGGCGAGGAGCGCCAGCAGTTCGTCACCGGCCCGAACGGCGCCCGCGCTCCGCTCACTTTCTCGGGAGAGGGCATGGCGCTCCAGAACGCCGAGGCCGTCGGCCTTCCGGCGCAGGTGCCGACCGGCTCGTTCTCCACCCGCACCGAGCAGGAGCCGCTCTACGTCCAGATCCTGTTCCTCTCGCTCTCTTTGATCATCGTCGGCGTCGGCTTCCTCAAGGCCAACATCTCGACCATCGTCGGTGCGCTCTACGCGCCGGGCGACCCTCGCCGCGACGGCGGCTTCACCATCTTCTACATGGGCATCAATCTCGGCTCGGTGATGGCGACGCTCGGCTGCGGCTATCTCGGCATCAAATACGGCTGGTCCTGGGGCTTCGGACTCGCCGGCTTCGGCATGCTCGTCGGCCTGATCACCTTCCTCGCCGGCCAGAAGCACCTGCTTGGCAAGGCCGAGCCGCCGCGGCCCGAGCTGCTGAAGCAGCGCAGCTTCGCCGGGGTCAGCATCGAGCTCGCGATCTACATCGGCGGCCTGCTGATGCTGCTGCCGATGTGGTTCCTGGTCCAGCGCGACGAGATCGTCACCACCGTGCTGGGCTTCGGCGCGCCGCTGATCTTCGCCGGCATGCTGATCTGGTCGGCGGTGGCGCTGCGCGGCGCCGAGCGCTCGCGGATGATCGTCGCCCTGGTGCTGATCATCTTCACCGTGCTGTTCTGGACCCTGTTCGAGCAGGCGGGCAGCTCGCTCACCCTCTACGCCGACCGCAACAGCGATCTCACCATCTTCGGCGACCTGAAGATGACCGCGGCGCAGACCAACTTCTTCAACCCCGGCCTCATCGTCCTGCTCGCGCCGCTGTTCGCCGCGATGTGGGGCTGGCTCAACCGCAAGGGGCTCGAGCCGTCGACGCCGCTCAAGTTCGGTCTCGGCATCGTCCAGGCTGGACTCGGCTTCCTGGTGCTGTTCATCGGCATCAAATATTTCGCCGGCGCCGATTACCGGGTTCCCTTGATCTGGCTGTTCCTCGCCTATCTGCTCCACACCACGGGCGAGATCTGCCTGTCACCGGTCGGCCTGTCGATGATCACCAAATTGTCGGTGGCGCGCATCGTCGGGCTGATGATGGGCGTCTGGTTCCTCGCCTCCGCGCTCGCGCATACCCTCGCCGGCGCCGTCGCCAAGGCGACGTCGGGCGAGACCGTCGGCGGCGTGGTGACCGATCCGGCGGCGCAGCTCGCGACCTACGGCAGCGTGTTCAAGACGATCGGCTGGATCGGCGTGTTCATCGGCGTTCTGCTGATGCTGATCTCACCGTTCCTCAAGCGCGGCATGCATCTCGAGACGCTCGGCAAGGACGGGCCGGCGGGCGATACCACCGGCGGCGACCACGGCCGCAACGTCATGGCCGGGGAAGCGCAGCTCGCCGAGCGCGAGGCCGCGGGCACCCACACCGGCAACGAGATGAAGGCGGGGCGCGATCCGCTCGGCACCGCCAACGATCCCGACCGCGCGGGCGGCATCCATCCGAACGACAAGGACCATTGATGAAGGGGGCATTCGCGGCCGCGGCCGCTCTGATCCTGCTTTCCGCCTGCACCAGAGACGAGGCGCCGCGCAGCGCCTCGTCCGAGGCGGCGCCGGCGAAGCCGAGGACCTATTCGCGCGATCCCTTCCCCTCCACCTACCGCGCCTATCCGGGCGTGCCGACCGCCATCACCGGCGCCACCATCTTCGACGGTGAGGGCGGCAGGATCGAGAACGGCACGATCGTGCTCGCGGACGGCGTCATCCGCGCCGTCGGCGGCCCCGATACGGCGATTCCGGACGGAGCGACCCGGATCGACGGCCGCGGCAAGTGGGTGACGCCGGGCATCATCGACGTCCACAGCCACCTCGGCGACTATCCGTCGCCCTCGGTCGAGGCGCATCAGGACGGCAACGAGATCACCGGCCCGGTGCGGCCGGAAGTCTGGGCCGAGCACAGCGTCTGGCCGCAGGACCCGGGCTTCACCCGCGCCCTCACCAACGGCGGCGTCACCGCGCTGCAGATCCTGCCGGGATCGGCCAATCTCTTCGGCGGCCGCTCGGTGACGCTGAAGAACGTGCCCGGCCGGACGATGCAGCAGATGAAGTTCCCGGGCGCGCCCTACGGCCTGAAGATGGCCTGCGGCGAGAATCCGAAGCGCGTCTACGGCAGCCGCAATCAGATGCCGGCGAGCCGCATGGCGAACGTCGCGGTGATGCGCCAGACCTGGGCGCGGGCGCAGGAATATGACCGGCGCTGGGACAAATACGAGAAGGACGGCGGCGAGATGCCGGGCCGGGATCTCGCGATGGACACGCTCCGCGGCGTGCTCGACGGCGAGATCATGGTCCACAACCATTGCTACCGCGCCGATGAGATGGCCAACATCATCGATATGTCGAAGGAGTTCGGCTACAAGGTCTCGACCTTTCACCACGCCGTCGAGGCCTACAAGATTGCCGATCTCCTGAAGGACAACGGCATCTGCGCCGCCCTCTGGGCCGATTGGTGGGGCTTCAAGATGGAAGCCTATGACGGGATCAACGAGAACATCCCGCTCGTCCACAATGCGGGCGCCTGCACCATCGTCCATTCGGACGATCCCAACGGCATCCAGCGGCTGAACCAGGAAGCGGCCAAGGCGCTCGCGGCCGGCCGGCGCATGGGTTTCCAGATCCCCGACGAGATCGCCTGGACGTGGCTCGCGATCAATCCGGCCAAGGCGATCGGCGTCGCCGACAGGACGGGCAGCCTGAAGGTCGGCAAGATGGCCGACGTCGTATTGTGGAACGGCCATCCGTTCAGCGTCTACACGCGGCCGGCCGAGGTCTGGATCGACGGGGCGCTGATGTATGACGCGGCCGATCCGAGCCGCCGTCCGGTGACCGATTTCGAGCTGGGCCAGCCCGGCGAAGGGGACGTGAAGTGAGATTCGGGACCAGGATCAGCAACATCGCCCTCGTCCTCGCCCTCGGCCTCGCCGCGGGCCCGGCGCTCGCCCAGACGGTGGCGATCACCGGCGGCAGGCTGGCGCTCGGCGACGGCTCGGAGCCGATCGAGGGCGGCACGGTCGTCATCCGCGACGGCCGGGTGGTTGCCGCCGGCCGCGGCGTCGCCGTCCCCGCCGGCGCGCAGCAGATCGACGCCGCCGGCCGCTGGGTGACTCCGGGCATCGTCGCCGGCTTCTCCCGCGTCGGCCTGATCGAGGTGGACGCGGTCGGCGCCACCAACGACGCGTCGGCGAGCAATTCGCCGTTCAGCGCGGCGATCGACGTCGTCCCGGCGATCAACCCGCGCGCCGCGGCGGTCGCGGTCAGCCGCACCGGCGGGGTCACCCGCGCCGCCGTGGCGCCGGAGACCGCACGGAGCATCTTCGCCGGCCAGGGCGCGATCATCGATCTCGCCGCCGACATGGATCCGATCACCCGTGCCCGCGCCTTCCAATATGTCGAGCTCGGCGAGCAGGGTGCCGACGAGGCGGGCGGCAGCCGCGCCTCGGCCCATGTGCTGTTCCGCAACGCGCTGCGCGAGGCGCGGGACCTCAGCCGCTATTCCGGAATTCCCGGCGGCGGCGGGGCCGCACGGGAACCGAGGGCGAGCGACCAGCGCGACTTCCCGCTCGAGGAAGTCCCCGACAACCGCCTGCTCGCGGCCGGCGCCCAGCGCTCCGACGACGTGCTGCTCACCCGGTTCGACGCCGCCGCGCTGGTTCCCGTCCTGCAGGGGCGCCAGCGGCTGCTCGTCCATGCCGAGCGGGCGAGCGACATCCTCCAGGTGCTGGCGCTCAAGCGCGAGTTCCCGAACCTCCGCCTCGTCCTCGTCGGCGCGACCGAAGGCTGGACGGTGGCCGATCGGATCCGGGCGGCGGGAGTCCCGGTGATCGCCAACGCCCTCAACGATCTCCCCGCGACCTTCGAGCAGCTCGCCGCGACCCAGTCCAACGTCGCCCGGATGAAGGCGGCCGGCGTGGACGTCTCGCTCGGCCTGATCAACAACGAGGAAGCGCGCCAGATCCGCCTCTCCACCCAATATGCCGGCAATCTCGTCGCGCTCGGCAAGGTGCCCGGGGCGACCGGCGTGAGCTGGGGCGAGGCGCTGCGGATGATCACGTCCGGGCCCGCCGAAGCGCTCGGCCTCGGTGCCGAGATCGGCTCGCTGAAGGCCGGCCGCCGCGCCGACGTCGTGGTGTGGGACGGCGATCCGCTGGAGAACGGCTCGGCGCCGCTCCTGGTCATGATCGACGGCGTCCAGCAGCCGCTGGACAACCACCAGACCAAGCTGCGCGACCGCTACCGGCGGGCAGGGGAGGGCAATCTCCCCAAGGCCTACGAACGGTGACCGGGGCGGCGAACCTCGCGCTCGCCACCCTCGCCTTCGTCGGCACGCACTTCGGCCTGTCGCATCCGCTGCGCCTCCCCCTCGTCCAGAACATGGGGGAGGCGGCCTTCCAGCTACTCTATTCGCTGGTCGCGATCCTGACGTTCGGCTGGATCGTGCTCGCCTATCGGGCCACCCCGGCGGGGCTACCTTTGTGGGTCGCGCCCGGTTGGGCCTGGCCGGTGGCCGCCGCGGTGATGCTGGTTGCGGCGATCCTCTTCGTCGGATCGCTCTCCGGCAACCCGGCGCTGCCGTTCCGCGGCGCCCGGCGCCGGGCCGCGGCCGTTCCGACCGGCGTGCTGGCGATCACCCGCCACCCGATGAACCTCAGCTTCGTCCTGTGGGCGCTGGTTCACCTCGCCTTGTGGGGCGAGATGCGCAACGTCATCGTGGCGCTCGGCATCCTCGTCCTGGCGGTCGGCGGAACGATCGGCCAGGAGCGCAAGAAGCGCGCCACCCTGGGCCCGGCCTGGGCGGCGTGGGAAGCGCGCACCAGCTTCGTGCCGTTCGGGGCGCTGGTCAGCGGCAGGCTGCCTTGGCGCTCGGCTGCCCCGGGCTGGATCGCGCTCGGCGGCGGCCTCGCTGTGTGGCTTCTCGCCACCTGGCTGCACGCGCCGAGCGTCTCGCCGATCGTCCTGCTGCTCGGGACCTGAGCAAGCGCGCCGCCGCGGCGCGTCCGGTCAGACCGGCTCCTGCTGGAGCAGCTGGTCCTGTTCGGTCAGCGGCGTGCTCTCGTCGAAGCCGGTGCGCTTCGCCACCGTCGCCGTCGTCGCCACGTCCATCGCCACGTTGCCGGTGGTGCGGACGATGTCGGGCAGGGTCTCGACCGCGACCAGCAGAACGAGCGGCTCGATCGGCACGCCCATGGCGATGCAGATCGGCGCGATCGAGCTGATGAAGCTGATCGATCCGGGGAGGCTGATCGAGCCCAAGGTGGTGGTCGCGGCGATCGCGACGCCGGCGGCAAGCTGCATCGGCCCCAGCGGAACGCCGAACCAGTTGGCGACATAGATCGCCACCGCGAGGTTCATCGCCGGCCCGGTGGCGCGGAACAAAGCGACGGCGAGCGGCAGGGTGACGCCGGAGGCGGCGACCGGCACGCCCAGCTTCTCGGCGCCGCCGAGCATCGCCGGCAGCGAGGCGAGCGAGCTCTGGGTGCTGATTGCGACGGCGTGGCTGGGGCCGATCGCCCGGGTGAAGGCGCGCAGGCTGACGCGGGCGCCGGCCATCGCCAGCGGCCAGGCGGCGAGCCACACCACCGTCCCGACCAGAGCGACGACGACGACGTAATGGAGCAGCGCGCCGAAGGCGGCGAGGCCGGCGCGAGCGCCCACCACATAGGCGAGGGCGAAGACCCCGATCGGCGCGAGCCACAGCACCCAGCCGATGATCACCAGCATCGCGTCGGCGAGGGCGCGGAAGAAGCCGGTGAGCAGCACGCGCTGCTCCTTCGGCAGGCGGGTCAGGGCGAACGCGAAGACGACGGTGAAGAAGATCAGCGGCAGGACGGCGTCGTCGGCTGCCGCCGCGATCGGATTGGTCGGCACGATCGAGGAGATGAACTGGCCGAGCGTCGGAATCTCCCCGACCTTCTCGGTCGTCGAGGTGAGCGCCGCCTTCAGCCGCTCCGCGGCCTCGGCCGGCATCGGCCAGAGCCGCAGCAGCAGCGGCGTCAGGAAGGCGGACATGATCGCGCCGCTCCACAGCACCGCCAGGAACAGGATCACGGCCCGAAACGCCAGGCGGCTGGCGCGCACCGCCTCGGCGGAATCGGCGATGCCGGTGACGAGCAGCGATACGATCAGCGGAATGATCGTCATGCGCAGGGCATCGAGCCAGAGGCTGCCGATCGGCTCCGCGACCGCGATTCCCCCCTCTACCCAGGCGCCGCCGTAGCGCGCCGCGAGTACTCCGAACAGAAGGCCGGCTGCGAGGGCGGCGAGGATGCGTTTGGCTTGGCTCATCGAAGGGTCTTATCCGGCTCGCGAGGAAGGCGGAAGAGCGCTGGCGCGGTCGCCGGCACGACGCCCGGATCGTGCTGCCTCATCAAGGGAATCGCGCTTTGCCAAACTCCGCGCTATGACACCGGCCAACAGCCGCCGGATCCGGACGGCACATCGATCAGGGTGAGAACATGGGGCGTAAGTTCTTCGGGACGGACGGAATTCGCGGCCGGACCAACCAGCATCCAATGACGGCGGAAATGGCCCAGCGCGTCGGCCAGGCGGCGGGCGCCCATTTCCTGCGCGGCGACCACCGGCACCGGGTGGTGATCGGCAAGGACACGCGGTTGTCCGGCTACATGATGGAGACGGCGCTGATCTCCGGCTTCACCAGCGTCGGCATGGACGTGGTGATGGTCGGTCCCGTGCCGACTCCCGCGGTCGCCCTGCTGACCCGCTCGATGCGCGCCGATCTCGGCGTGATGATCTCGGCCAGCCACAATCCCTATGGCGACAACGGCATCAAGCTGTTCGGCCCCGACGGCTACAAGCTGTCCGACACCGACGAGGCGGCCATCGAGTCCCTGCTCGAGCAGCCGCCGATGCTGGTCGACGCCTCGGCGATCGGCCGGTCGCGCAAGATCGAGGACGCGCGCGGCCGCTACATCCACTTCGCCAAATCGACCTTCCCCGAGGAGCTGCGCCTCGACGGGCTGAAGATCGTGGTCGATTGCGCCAACGGCGCCGCCTATCAGGTCGCGCCCTCCGCGCTTTGGGAGCTCGGCGCCGAGGTGATCTCGATCGGCGTCTCGCCCAACGGCACCAACATCAACGACGGCTGCGGCTCGACCGCGCCCGGCGCCCTCCAGGCCCGGGTGGTCGCGGAAGGCGCTGACATCGGCATCGCGCTCGACGGCGACGCCGACCGCGTGATCATCGTCGACGAGAAGGGCCAGATCGTCGACGGCGATCAGTTGATGGCGGTGATCGGCGTCTCCTGGGCGCGGCGCGGCCTGCTCGAGGGCAACGGCATCGTCGCGACGGTGATGTCGAACCTCGGCCTGGAACGCTATCTTTCCTCGCAGGGGCTCGACCTGGTTCGCACCAAGGTCGGCGATCGCTACGTGCTCGAGGCGATGCGCGCCCAGGGCTACAATGTAGGCGGCGAGCAATCGGGCCACATCATCCTGTCCGATTACGCGACCACCGGCGACGGCCTGGTCGCGGCGCTCCAGATCCTCGCCTGCCTGGTCGAGGAGGGGCGGCCGGCCAGCGAGGTGCTGCACGTCTTCGAGCCGCTGCCGCAGCTGCTCAAGAACGTGCGCTTCGGCGGCGGCGCGCCGCTCGATGCCGACAGCGTCAAGGCGGCGATCGCCGAGGCGGAGGCGCGGCTCCACAACGTCGGCCGCCTCGTCATCCGCAAATCGGGCACCGAGCCGCTGATCCGGGTGATGGCCGAGGGCGAGGACGAGGCCCTGGTCGAGCAAGTGGTCGATTCGATCTGCGAGGCGGTGAAGGCGGCCTGACCAGGCCGGCCCGCCGTATCCGAGAGGTCCCGATGCTGGAGCTACGTCCCGATTGCGAGCGCTGCGGGCGCGATCTGCCGCCGGAAAGCCCCGACGCGCGGATCTGCACGTTCGAGTGCACCTTCTGCGCCGAATGCGTCGACGGTCCGCTCGCCGGAACCTGCCCGAATTGCGGCGGGACTTTCGAGCGGCGGCCGATCCGCCCGGCCGACAAGCTCGCGCGTTTCCCCGCCTCGACCGAACGGAAGGGGCCGTGACCCCGCCACGCGTCCTGATCGTCGCCGGCTCCGACAGCGGCGGCGGCGCCGGCATCCAGGCGGACATCAAGACGGTGACCATGCTGGGCGGCTTCGCGATGACCGCGATCGCCGCGCTCACCGCGCAGAACACCCTGGGCGTAACCGGCGTGCTGCCGGTGCCGACCGACTTCGTGCTCGCGCAGATCGACGCCGTCGCGTCCGATCTCGGCCTGGACGCGGTGAAGCTCGGCATGATCGGCTCGGCGGAGACGGCGAACGCGCTCGCCGCCCGGCTCGCGGCGCTGGCGCCGATCCCCGTGGTGTTCGATCCGGTGATGGTGGCGAGCAGCGGATCGGTCCTGGCGGACGCGGCGACGGTCGCGGCGTTCGAGCGGCTGATGGCGGCGGCGACGATCGTCACGCCCAACGCGCCGGAGCTCGCGGTGCTGAGCGGCCGCCCGGTCGAGACGCTGGCCGATCTGGAGGCGGCGGGGCAGGCGCTCGCCGATCGCACCGGCATCTCGATCCTCGCCAAGGGCGGCCATCTCAGCGGGCCGGTGCTGACCGACGTGCTGCTGCAGAGGGGGCAGCCGCCGCGGCGCTGGCAATCGCCGCGGGTGGAGACTCGCGACACCCACGGCACCGGCTGCACGCTGGCCAGCGCGATCGCCACCGGCCTCGGCGCTGGCCTGGAGATCGCCGAAGCGGTCGGGCGCGCCCGCGCCTATGTCCAGGCGGCCATGGCCGCGGCGCCGGGCTTCGGCAGGGGCCACGGGCCGATGGGGCACGCGCTCGGCACCGATCCGTTCCTGCGGATCACGGAGCGGGCGTCCGAGGGCTAGGGCCGCCGGCGGGCCGGCTCAGTGGCCGGCGTGGTTACCGGTGCCGTCGGCAGCGACCTTGGGCGGCGGAACGGGATCGCCCGGCGCGTGCGGCTTGGCGCCCTGGGACGGCGCTGCTGCGGGCGCGGCCTGGGCGGCCGCCTGGGCGTTGCCCGCCTCCTGCAGCGCCTGCTGGCCCGGCGAGCCCGGCTCGCTGATCGGCGCCGTGACGTTCTGGTCGCGGATCTGGTCGGCCTGGTTCTCGAGCACCGCCGCGGCTTCGGGCGTCGATTGCTCGGCCGCATTCTCCAGCGCCGCGGCGGTGTTCTCGGCCGGGGTCTTCTCTCCGCAGGCGGAGAGCCCGAGAGCGGCGGTGAGCGCAAGAATGGGGGCGGTGATCTTCATGAAGGCTGTCCTCGTCGCTGACGTCGCCGCGATGAACGACGCGCCCGGCGAGAGGTTGCCGCGCGACGGCCCGCGGCGTGCTAGAGCGCCTTTTCGTAGATCCGGTAGACCTTGTTGATCTTCGCCTCGAGCGCGTCGGCCATCGAGCGCATCGGGCCATTGTCCTCGAGGATCCAGCCGAACTCGCCGCGCTTGGTGCCGTAGGCGACCACCGCGTCCCTGCGGATGAACTCGACCAGCATGAAGGCGAGCTGGCTCGCCAGACGGCTGGCCTGCAGGCGCTTCACCACGCCCATCAGCGGCACCCGCATCGCCTTGGCCTTCGGCCTACGCAGCCGCCACAGCAATTTGGCCCAGCCGAACGGGAACAGCCGCCCGTTCAGATCGCGGGTGAATTCGTTGAGATCGGGCAGGGTCATCATGAAGGCGACCGGCTCCCCGTCCACCTCCGCGACGCGGATCAGATCCTCGAAGACGATCGGCTTCAGCTTCTTGCCCGCATAGGCGATCTCGGCTTCGGTGAGCGGGATGAAACCCCAATTGTCCGACCAGGCATCGTTGAGGATGCCGAGCAGCAGCTCGGCCTCCTCCTCGAAGCGGCTCTTGTTGACCTTGCGGATGCGGATCCGCGGGTTCTTCTCGCCCGAGGCGACGATCCGCTCGACGATCGGCGGGAAAGGCACGTCGACCGGCACGTCGTAGGTGTAGAGATCCTTCACCCCGCCATAGCCGCAGCGTGCGACCCAGCCTTCGTATTCGGGCCGGTTGTGGCCCATCATCACCGTCGGCGGATGGTCGTGGCCCTTCACCAGCAGGCCCGGCTCGTCCCATATCGAAAGGCTGAACGGGCCCATCGATCGGGTCATGTCGCGGCCGCGCAGCCAGCTCTCGGCACGGTGGAGAAGGGCGTGGGCGACCTCCTCGTCCACCGCCTCGAGCATGCCCCATTGGCCGATGCCGGCGCCCATATGCTGCTGGACGAGCTGATCGACCTGCGCCGAGATGCGCCCGACGATCTCGCCGTCGCGCTCGGCGAGGAACAGCCGCGCCTCAGCATGCTCGAACCACGGGTTGGTGCGCGGATCGATCAGGCCGTGCACCTCCGTCTTGAGCGGCGGCACCCAGTTCGGATCGGACCTGTTGTGCGAAAAAGCGAAGTCGACGAACGCCTTGCGGTCGGCGGCATCCTCGACCGCGCGGATGGTGATCTCAGCCATGCTGCGCTTGGTAGCTGCTCGTTGCGGCCCTGTCACGGGGCACGCGCCGGATCGCGCCGCTCATGAAAAAGGGCCCCGATGGACCAAGGTCCAGGGGGCCCTTTCGAATTTCCGGAGGCGGACGGTTATTCGCCGCGCCTGCGCGGGTGGCCGGTGGCGACGCCGCCGCTGAGGCGGGCGACGTGCGGATAACGCTCCGCAACTTCCGGCGTGTAGCCGAGGTTGAACACGGTCGGGCTCTTCGCCGGCCGCTCCGAGCGATCGTAGAAGGTGCCGAACAGCCGGTCCCACAGGAAGGTGGTGATGCCGTAATTGCCGTTCTCGTCGTGGAAATGATGCGCCATGTGGCGCTTCTTCATCTCCGCCAGGAACTTCGCCTTGGGCTTGTAGGCGAGGTGCTGGATGCAATGGACGAACTCGTAGAAGCAGGTCGTCAGCAGCCCGGTCGCAAAGGCGGCCATCGCGCCGCCGACCGGCGCGTCCCAGATGCTGCCGATCGCCCAGCCGATCGGCAGGGTGGCCGCGCCGATGGTCGGCAGGGTGGTGTGGAGGGCGCCGAACAGCACCTCGAGGTGGTTCGGATCCTGGTGGTGATCGTAATGGATCCGCTTCCAGGTGGCGGCGAGCATCGGCACCTTGAACATCCAGCGGCTGTGCAGCACCCAGCGATGCAGGACGTACCAGACCAAGGGGTAGATGAACATCGCCACGCCGATCGCGACGGCGGTCGGAACGACAGGCGCCGGGTTCCACAGGAACACGCCGATCGCAACCGCCGAGAGCAGCAGATAGGCGATGATCGCCGGATATTGGAAATAGGCCACGACCAGTTCCCTGAACGTCATCTTGTCCAGATGATGCTCGCGCCTCCAGAAGCTCGGGCGGACAGCGTGTGCCAGTTTCACCTTGATATCCCTCGGTTTTTTCGAGCGGGGGCGCACCCCCGCGCAGTCACTCAATATGGGCTCTCCCCCGTGCAATCTCAATAAGGCGGATTTGAGGCGTCGGGGGGCGCGCTCAGACCAGGCGCAGCTTCCGCGAGAGCTTGCCGAGCGCCTGGCGATCGGGCCGCGTCAGGCCGAAGCGCAGCGCCAGCCAGCTCGTCCCCGCCCACAGGCAGGTGACCAGGCCGAAGCGGACGGGGCCGTCGAGCCAATATTCGGCGGTCGCCATCAGCCCGTCTCCGGCGAGCGCCGCCGCGAGGCCCTGGAACAGCTTGCGGTCGAACGGCGAGAGGCGGTCCGACAGCTGGAGCTCGAGCGTCGCCGCATAAGCGATGACGACGGTGGCGACGGCGACGGCGACCGCCATGCCGAGCGCGCCGTGGCGGGGGACGAGGAGGAGCGCGACCAGCGCCCAGACCAGCACCCCGACCAGGCTGTTGACCAAAGGCAGGATACGGTGACCGGTCATCTCGACGATCGGGGTCGCCGGCCCGACGATCGCCTCGATGCCGCGGGCGGTGACGAGGATGTAGAGCAGCGGCAGGGCGGCGCGCGCCTCGTGGCGGTAGAGGCTCAAGATGTCGGTACCGGCGAAGATCAGCAGCCCGGCGAGCGGCACGACCAGCGCGGTCGAGACGCGGCTGGCGAAATGATAGAGCGGCGCGATCCGGGCGCGATCGATCCCCGCCTGGGCCGACGCGAGCGGCGCCATGACATATTGGAAGGCCTGGCGGACGGCGAGCGGCACGGTCGAGATCTTGCGCGCGATCTCGAACAGGCCTGCCGCCGCAGGCCCGGTGGTGAGGTTGAGCACGAAGGGCGGCGCGTCGATCAGCAGCCGCCGCGACACCGCCGCCGGAAGCAAAGCGAGGCCGGTCCACAGCAGGGCGCGGATCTGCGGGCGCGGCAGCGAGGCGCGGACCAGCCGCCGCAGCGAATAATAGCGGCCGAGCAAGGCGACGCAGAGCGTGGCGGTGAGCGCCAGCGAGCAGAGATGGGCGACGACCAGGCCGAGGCTCCTCAGGCCGATCAGGAAGACGCCGATGGCGAACACGACCCTGGCGATCTGCTCCCAGAACAGCCGGATCCGGATCTCGGGGCCGAACGCCCGCCGCGCCCGCGCCGCCGAGGTCGCCACCTCGATGAACGTCCAAAGCGGCAGCGCCCAGATGAAGATGGCGATCTTGCGCGGCAGATCCTCGCCCAGCCCCTCTTCGGGGAAGATCGCCGCCACCGCGTCCGCCTGCCAGGAGATCAGCAGCGCGATCAGCACCGCCGCCGCCATCGCCATCAGCAAGGCGGCCTTGACGACGCCGTGGATCCGTTCCTCGTCGTCCTCGGCCGGGACGATCCGCTGGAGCGCGCTGGTCATCGAGAGATCGACGATGTTCGAGAGCAGGTTCACCGCCCCCCAGAGGCCCGCATAGACGCCGTAGCCGGCGAGGCCGAACAGCCAGGTGTAGATCGGCTGGGCCAGCGCCTCGACCAGGGCGCTGAGACGGGCGAGGCCGGCGAGCCCCGCCCCGCGCGCGACGTCGCCGCGGGTGATCTCGCCGTCGGCAGCCGCGGCGTCGGGAGGCGTGCTCACTCTTCGGTCCGGATCAGGACGGTTTCGCCGATCAGGAGGAAGAGGGCGAAGGGCGCCCAGGCGGCGAGCAGCGGCGGATAGGCGCCGAGATTGCCCATCGCGAGCGCGAAATTGTCGGCGACGAAATAGGCGAAGCCGAGCGCCATGCCGATCACCGCGCGGACGAACAGCTGCCCCGAGCGGGCGAGGCCGAAGGCGGCGACCGCGGCGAGCAAGGGCATCAGCACCGCCGACAGCGGCCCGGAGAACTTATGCCAGAGGCCGGTCTCGAGCTCGGACGTTGGCCGGCCGGCGACGCGGAGCTGGTCGATCGCGGTGCGCAGGGTCGCGACATTCTCCTGGTCGGGATCGACGTCGGCGAGGGTGAACTGGACCGGGCTCAGCCCCTTGCCGTAGGCGAATTCGCGATATCTGCCGACGGTGCCGGCGGCGACATCGAACCTCTCGACCTGCTCGAGCCGCCAGCCGTCGCCGTCGGGCCGCGCGCTCCTGGCATTGACGATCGCCTGCAGCGTCTCCCACTTGCGATCGTAGATGGTGACGTTGGCGAGCCGGGTCGCCGCGCCCTTGCCCTTCACCTCGCGGGCGAGGATCAGGTCGTCGCCGAAGCGGACCCAGACGTTCGGCGTGATCCCCGTGTCCTTCGGAACGGGGCCATATTCCACCTTCTCCCAGGCGCTCAGAGTGTCGGTGGCGCGGGTGACGATCCGCTCGTTGAAGACGAAGCTCAGCGCGGCGACGCCGAGGCTGGCGAGGATCAGCGGGGCGATGATCTGATGCGCCGAGATGCCGGCCGCCTTCATGCTCACCACCTCGCTGTTCTGATTCAGCGTGGCGAGGGTGATGAGCGTGCCGAGCAGAACGGCGAACGGCAGGAAGCGCGCGATCAGCTGCGGCACTCGCAGCGAGGCGTAGCGCCACAATTCGGCATCGCCATTGCCGGGCACGCGCAGGATCTTGCCGGACTCGCCGAGCAGATCGAGCGTCATCAGGATGACGACCAGGGCTGCCAGCACCGCCAGGCTGCGCAGCAGGAACATCTTCGCCATGTACCAGGCGATCCGCCGCGACGGGAAGAAATGAACGTTGATCATTCGGCGGGCGCGAGCTCGCGGCGGGAGCGCAGGCCGCTCAACCGGAGGATGCGGCCGATCGCCTTGGCGGCCTTGGACGCGACCCGCTCGAGCGCGCCGATCGGCTGGCCGCCAGGCTTGTGGGCGAGCGTCCAGTACATCCAGAAGATCAGGCCGGCGAACAGAGCGAACGGGACCCAGAGCGCGATCGCCGGATCGACCCGGCCCTGCGCGCCCATCTGCTCCGCATATTGGTTCACCTTGTGATAGGTGACGACCATCACGATCGACAGGAAGATGCCGAGCCCCGAGGTGCTGCGCTTCGGCGGAACGGCCAGCGCCACGGCGAGGAACGGCATCAGCAGCATCATCACGATCTCGACCACCCGGTAATGGAAGTTGGCGCGGATCGCATTCTGCGTCTTCGGCGGCAGTTGCTCGGAATGGCCCTGGCGGACCAGCTCCGGGAGGGTCAGCTCGTCCTCGTCGCCGCGGCCGCGGCCGCGAAAGCTCTCGATCGCGGGCAGATCGATCGGCAAATCGTGGGCGCGGAAGCTCAGCACGCGCGGCGCGCGATAATTGGGCGCATTGTGGACCAGGCGGCCGTTCGACAGCCGGAGGATGATCGTGTCGGGATCGTCGGTGGCGAGGAAGGTGCCGTGATCGGCGGTGACGGCGAGCGTCTTGCCGTCCTTGGTCTCGGCGCGGACGAAGACGCCGTGGAGCAGGCGCCCCTGGTTCTCGCTCTGCTCGACGCGCAGCGTCATCCGGCGGCCGAGGTTGGTGAACTCGCCGACCTTGATCGAGGCGCCGAGCGCGCCGGAGCGCAGCTCGAAGCGCAATTCCTCATAAGCGTAGCGCGCGACCGGCTGGACGAAGCCGACGATCGCGACGTTGAGGCCCATCAGCGCGACAGCGTAGAGCATCGGCACGCGCAGCAGCCGGCCGTAGCCGAGCCCGACCGCGCGAAGACTGTCCAGCTCCGAGGAGAGGGCGAGCCGGCGAAAGGCGAGCAGCACGCCGAGCAGCAGGCCGATCGGGATGCCGAGCGCGAGATATTCGGGAATGAGATTGGCCAGCATCTTCCAGACGACGTCGACCGGCCCGCCTTCGCTCACCACGAAATCGAACAGGCGCAGCATCTTGTCGAGGATCAGCAGCATCGCGGCGAGCGTGAGGGTGCCGAGCAGGGGCACGAAGATCAGCTTCGCGACGTAGCGATCGATCTGACTGGCGATGTTCAACGCTTCGATGCCTCGGCTCTGCCTTGCGCCGGGTCCCACGCTGGACGGCGTGCTCGGGCTATAGACGGCAGGGGCGGGCGATCAAAGCGGTAATGGGCGGCTCCCGGCGAGGCGCGGGAGCCGCCCGGCGCCGTCAGGCGTCCGCGACCTGGGCCTGCTCGAGCCGCGGCGAGAGCAGGTGGATGATGGCGAGCGCGATCAGATAGACTGCGCCGGCGACGATGAAGATCAGCTGATAGCTGCCGACCCGCTCCAGCACCTGGCCGATGTAGAGCGAGAACAGCATGCCGCCGAGCGCGCCGGCGGTGCCGCCGATGCCGATCACGGAGCCGACCGCCTTGCGCGGGAACATGTCGGACGGCAGCGTGTAGAGGTTCGCCGACCAGGCCTGGTGCGCCGCAGTGGCGAGGCTGATGATCGCCACGGCCACCCACAGGCTGTCCACCCACTGGGCGAAGAACACCGGGGTGACGCACAAGGCGCAGATCAGCATCGTCGTCTTGCGCGCCGCGTTGATCGACCAGCCGCGATGGATCAGGCGCGACGAGAACCAGCCGCCGACGATCGAGCCGATGTCCGAGACGACGTAGATCACCACCAGCGGCGGGCCGAAGGTCTTGAGGTCGAGGCCGTGGCGCTTGACCAGGAAGTCCGGCAGCCAGAACAGGAACATCCACCACACCGGATCGGTCAGGAACTTGCCGATCGCGAAGGCCCAGGTCTCCTTGCGGCCGAGCAGGCGGGCCCAGGGCACCTTGGCGGCGGGATCGGCCGGATCGCTCTCGATATAGGCGAGCTCGGCGGCCGAGACGCGGGTCGATTCGCGGGGACGGCGGTAGAGCGCCAGCCAGGCGACCAGCCAGATCAGGCTGACCGCGCCGGTGATGACGAACGCGGCCCGCCATCCGTAGGCGAGGGTGAGGGCGGGGACGACGAGCGGGGTGACGATCGCGCCGACGTTGGCGCCGGCGTTGAACAGCCCGGTCGCGAAGGCGCGCTCCTTCTTGGGGAACCATTCGGTCACGGCCTTGATGCCGGCGGGGAAGTTGCCGCTCTCGCCGATGCCGAGCAGGGCGCGGACTGCGGCGAAGCCGGCCACCGAGCTGACCGCGCCGTGCAGCATGTGCGCCCCGGTCCAGATCACGAAGGCGACGGCATAGCCGAAGCGGGCGCCGATCCGGTCGATGACGTTGCCGAAGACGATGTAGCCCACCGCATAAGCGAGCTGAAAATAGAAGACGATGTCGGCGTAGGTCGTCTCGCTCCAGCCGAATTCGTCCTGCAGCGTCGGCTTGAGCAGACCGATCATCTGCCGATCGACATAGTTGATCGCGGTCGCGGCGAAGAGCAGGGCGACGATCACCCAGCGTACCCGCCCCACCCGAACGTCCGGCGCGGATTCCGCCGCCTCGAAGCTCTTGGCCATCAGTACAATCCCTCCAGGGACCCCTTGTACGGAGTCTCGTCGGCCCTTGTAAGGGAAACCGGTGTCATGCACAATCCGCCGACACTCATGAAAGAGGAAACGGCCATGAGGATCGTGATTGCAGCGCTCGCTTTGTCCGCCGTCGCCGCCTGCGCGGCCGCCGAACCGGTCCCGCCGGGGCAGGTGACGACCTCGGGGAAGCGCGCGGTGGCGCTCGCCGACCTTCCCGCGGAGGTGCTGGCGGCGGCGACGGCGGCCCGGCCCGGCTTCACCCCGGCCGAGGCGGAGGCCGAGACCCGCGACGGCCGCCGCTATTTCGACGTCGAGGGACGGCTCGCCGACGGTTCCGAGATCGAGTTCGACATCATGGAGGAAGGCGGCCGCTGGCGCGTGGTCGAGATCCAGCGCGACATCGCGTTCGCCGCCGCCCCCGCCGCGGTGCGCGCGGCGGCCTCTGCACACGACCCCGCATTCGTCCCGACGCGGGTGATCGAGAGCGTCCAGGCCGACGGACTGGTGATCTACGAGCTGTTCGGCCCGGCGGGCGGCAACCCCGCCGGCCGCAAGGTCGAGATCAAGTGGGACGGCACACGCGCCGAGGTGCTGCAGCAGGAATGGGCGCACTGACCCGTCCGTCGCGGCGCGCGTCCTGATCGGAAATGCCGAGGGCGAGTGCAGGCGGCGCAACCGCGGTGAACAAAGTTGCATTTGCGAACTGATCTCGCGCGCCCATCTCGGACGGGCTTCGCACGAAGCCTGAAACATATCGAAGGTACCAAGATGAAGAAGATCATTCCGGTGGCCGTTGCCGCCGCCACCCTGTTCGCCGCGCCCGCTTTTGCCCAGTCGGCCAACTTCGCCGGCCCGCGCGTCGGCGCCACCGTCGGGTTCGCGGACGACGATTTCCTCGGCACCGAGACGTTCACCTACGGCGCCAACGTCGGCTACGATTTCGATCTCGGCAATGCGGTGGTCGGCGTGACCGGCGAATATCAGGACAGCGACGACACCGGCCGCGACCTCTCGATCGTGGCCCGTGCGGGCGCGCCGGTGGGCAGCAAGGCTCTGGTCTACGGTCTCGCCGGCTATACCAATCTCGGCTCCGGCACCGGCTTCAGCCTGGACGGCGCCCGGGTCGGCGCAGGCGTCGAAGTCGCCGTGACTCCGAACGTCTTCCTCAACCTCGAGCAGCGCTATTCGAACTACGAGGCCGGCGTCGACGGCTTCCAGACGGTCGCCGGGCTCGGCTTCCGCTTCTAAGCGCGGCCAGGGCCGGAACAGGAGGCGCGGGGGCCCAGGGCTCCCGCGCCTTCTTGCGTTCCGGCGACCGCGCGTGACGACGCGCGCTCTCGTCGGCGATCGCGTCGTGTTCGTCGCAGCGGCGGCCGCTGCGTCTCAGCAGGTGCGGCTTTCGAAGATCGTCGCCTGACCTCCTCGCCCGCAGCTGGCAGCCGCGGACCGAACAGCGCGCCCGCCGCGCGATGATGAGGAGAAACGACGTGCCCGATCGCATTTCCAGCTTCGCCTACAGCAATTTCAACGCCGCGAGCTCGGCCGACGGCAACATCGTCGCCTACACGCGCGATCCTTATGCCGGCGAAGGCAATGGCTACGAACTGATCGTCTACAATCGCGCGACCGGCGAGGAGATCTTCGTCTCGCGCGCGCCGGAAGACAGCGACAATCCCTATACCGGCGGCGTGATCGGCGACATCGCGGTCAGCGGCAACGGCCGGATTGTCGCCTTCATCTCCGACGTGCCGGAGACGACCGGCGAGGACGACGACGGCCTGCCGACCAACGATTATCAGGATCTCTATTTCTACGACACGGTGACCGGCGAGACGACGCGCTTCGCCGCCGCCGGCGAGTTCGACGCGTTCGGCGACGCGCTGCCGCGGATCGTCGAGGTCGGGCTTTCGAACGACGGCGCGCGCGTCGTCTTCCTCGCCCAGCACGAATACGGTTTCCCGAACCAGGCCGACGTCTTCGTCTTCGACCGCAATTCCGGCGAGGTGCGCCAGGTCAACGCCCCCGAGCTCAACCCGTGCATGAACGTCGAGATCAGCGCCGACGGAAGCCACGTCTTCTTCAAGACGGTGGGATCCGGTCCGCTCTACGTGCACGACGTCGCGGCCAACCGGACGATCGAGCTGCCGATCACCGTCGCCGGCGGCGGCGAGGGCGAGTCGCTCTACGGGCAGAGCTATTCGGTCTCGGCCGATGGCCAGTTCATCGCCTTCACCTCGATCGACGAGGATTGGAACCAGCACGTCCACGTCTTCGATCGCCAGACCGGCGCGATCGAGGCGATCAGCGACGATCTCGGCCTGCCGCGGCACTATGGCGTCAATCCGTCGATCTCCGCCGACGGCCGCTTCGTCGTCTTCTCGAGCAACGCCAACAACATGTCGCCCTGGGACAATCTCGATCGCGGCGACATCTACATCCACGATCGCCGGACCGGCGAGGTGCGGCTGCTCACCGGCGGCGACGACGGGACGCCGGCGCTGCCTGGCTCCTACACCGCGGTGATCTCGGGCGACGGCAAGACCGTCATCATCGAATCGACCGAGGATTTCGACGGCAGCGGCGACGAATCCGGCGACGTCTTCCAGTTCGCCAATCCGTTCCTGGACGGCGGCTACGGCAACGAGGCCCCGACCGCACACGATGATTCCTACGCCGCCGGCGAGAACGACACGCTCGAGCTCGACGTGCTGGCAAACGATCTGGACCCCGACGGCGATGCCTTGACCATCGTCGGTGTCGCCGGCCCGGCGGCCGCGCAGGGTTCGTTGTCGATCCGGCCGGACGGCGTGATCGTCTACAGCCCCGGCTGGGCGATGCAGGCGCTCCAGGAAGGCGAGACCGGCACCGACAGTTTCACCTACACGGTCCGGGACGCCGCGGGCGAGCAGTCGACCGCCACCGTGACGATCACGGTCACCGGCGCCAACGACGCGCCGGTCACCAACCCGGACATCGTCACCGTCGGCGAGGACGGGGCGCAGGCGGTGCATGCGATGCAGCTTCTCGCCAACGATTTCGACGCCGATGCCGGCGACAATCTGACGATCGTCGGGGTCGCTGCGCCGCACCGCGGCAGCGTCGCCTTCGACGCGGCGTCGCAGTCGCTGGTCTTCACGCCCGGGGCCGACTTCCAATATCTGCGCGCCGGCGAGTCGGCGACCGAGATGTTCAGCTACACGGTGCGCGATTCGAAGGGCGCGGAAGCGGCCGCGACGATCGTCGTCAACGTGATCGGCGCCGACGACGCGCCGGAGGCCGTGGCCGACGCCCTGGCGATCGAGGAGGATGCGGTCAGCCAGAACCTCTGGAACGTCTTCCTCGCCAACGATCGCGACGCCGACGCGGGCGACACGCTGACCATCGTCGGAGTCGACACGGCCGGCACCCGCGGCAGCGTCGCCTTCGACGCCGTGACCAGGCAGCTGCGCTACGAAGCGAGCGGGTTCGACGCGCTGGCGCCGGGCGAGACGGCGACCGACACCTTCACCTACACCATTCGCGACGTCTCGGGCGCGCTCAGCACCGCCACCGCGACGGTGACGGTCACCGGCACGGCCGACGGCGACGGCTGGACCTACGGAACCGAAGGCGACGATCGCCTCGAAGGCGCCGGCGGCGCCGACAGGATCCGCGGCCTCGGCGGCAAGGACGAGATGTTCGGCAACGGCGGCGACGACGAGCTGGAGGGCGGCGCCGGCCACGACCTGCTGGTCGGCGGCGCGGGCGCCGACATCCTGCGCGGCGGCGCCGATCACGATACGCTGGTCGGCGGGCTCGGGGACGTGCTGATCGACGGCGGCGAGGGGGTCGACATCGGCATGCTCGATTTCTCCGGCGCGACCGACCGTATCGTCTTTTCGGCGGCGACCAACGGCGCCGGTACGGCGAACGTGCTCGGCACCCAGATCAGCGGGATCGAACGGATCGACTTCGTCGGCGGGTCGGGCAACGATTTCATCTCGGGCGGCGCCGGCGCCGACACGATCGACGGCGGGGCCGGCGACGACGCGCTGATCGGCTACGGCAATGTCGACGTGCTGATCGGCGGCGCCGGCAACGACCTGATCAGCACCGGCGACGG
>NZ_SPDV01000050.1 GCF_004564275.1 Sphingomonas parva (ex Maeng et al. 2020) | reverse complement strand
AGCGGCATCGGCAACCTCGTCGACGCCGATCTGGCCAAGGAATCGGCGAAGCTTCAGGCCCTGCAGGTCAAGCAGCAGCTTGGTCTCCAGGCTCTGTCGATTGCCAACCAGGCGCCGCAGTCGGTCATGTCGCTGTTCCGTTAATCGGAGAAGGCATGATCCCCGGTCGCAAGCCCGGGGTGAAGGGAAGGCCGGTGCGGGCAACCGCTCCGGCCTTTTCCGTTCGCCACGGATCTCGTGGTGCGACATCGGCGCGCGAAAATTCTCCCAGCCGTTGCAAGACCTTGCCGGCGGCGGCGGGCCGCGCCCGAAAAGCGGCGCTTCGATTTGGGTCGCTCGTGTTTCTTTCCCAAAATGGAGCTGTGGGGGGTGAGATTTCTGCCCTCGTCTCGTTGCGGCTCCGGGCTGGTGCCGCGCAACCGACACCGAAAGGGACATGACGATGACGTTCTCCGTCAACACCAACACGGGCGCGATGGCCGCCCTGCAGAATCTCAGCGCCACCAACCGCAACCTCGACGTCACTCAGGGGCGGATCAACACCGGCCTTCGCGTCTCCGGAACCAAGGACGATTCCGCAGCCTATACGATCGCCCAGAAGCTCCGCGGGGACGTGGGCGGCCTGGCTGCCGTGACGTCGTCGCTGTCGCGCGCCAAGAGCACGGTCGACGTCGCCATCGCCGGTGCCGAGCAGATCTCCGACCTGATGAACCAGATGCGCAGCAAGGTGCTCGAGGCCAGTGACAGCGGCCTCGATTCCACCTCCAAGGCCCAGATCACCGTCGACGTGACGGCGCTGCAGACCCAGATCAAGTCGATCATCAAGTCGTCGACCTTCAACGGCACGAACCTGCTCGACGCGAGCACCGGCCCGACGGCGTCGATCGCGGCGCTGAAGTCGGCCGACACCACGGACACGCTGACCGTCGCCCATACCGATCTCGCCTCGTCGCTCGGCACCATCGCCAGCGGCACGGTGACCATGGCGGATTTCGCCTCGGCCGAGGCGAACATGAAGACGGTGCTCAGCACGCTGGGCTCGGCGGCGCGCCAGCTCGACGGCCAGCTGAGCTTCACCGGCAAGCTTTCGGACGTGATCGAAAGCGGCATCGGCAACCTCGTCGACGCCGATCTGGCCAAGGAGTCGGCGAAGCTTCAGGGCCTCCAGGTCAAGCAGCAGCTCGGGCTCCAGGCGCTGTCGATCGCCAACCAGTCGCCGCAGTCGATCATGTCGCTGTTCCGATAATCGGACGACCTCACGCTGCTCCGGTCTCGGCTGGAGCCGATCCGGAAAGGCCGGGGCGGGCAATCCCGCCCCGGCCTTTTCGCTTTTGATAGAGCTCGCGCGCCCGGATTCGAAGTAACCGCCTCGTTAACTTCGAAAAACCTGCATGTTCATTTGGGTCGGTCTGATTTCCTTCCCAGAATGAGGAGGCGGAGGAGACTCTTCTCTTTCCGTCGAGGGCCGGCGTCTCCGGCCCGGGCCGCAGAACTCGGCCCCATTCCAAGAAGGAAAATTACGATGGGTTTCTCCGTCAACACCAACACCGGCGCGATGGCCGCTCTCCAGAACCTGAGCGCGACCAACCGTGGCCTCGAGACCACCCAGAGCCGCATCAACACCGGCCTGCGCGTCTCGGGCACCAAGGACGATTCCGCGTCGTACACGATCGCTCAGAAGCTCCGTGGTGACGTCGGCGGCCTTACCGCCGTGACCTCGTCGCTTTCGCGCGCGAAGAGCACCGTCGATGTTGCCGTCGCCGGTGTCGAGCAGATCTCCGATCTGATGAACCAGATGAAGACCAAGGTCCTCGAGGGCAGCGACGCCGGCCTCGACTCCGCGTCGAAGGCCCAGATCACGGCCGACGTCACGGCTCTGCAGACTCAGATCAAGTCGATCATCAAGTCGTCGTCGTTCAACGGCACGAACCTGCTCGACAGCGGCGGCAGCGGTGCCATCGCGGCTCTCAAGTCGGACGTCACCAGCGACACGCTGAACGTTGCTCACCGCAACCTCGAGGCGGACCTCGGCAGCACCCTGCTGACCGGCGTCAGCATGGCCGATTTCGCCGGTGCGGAGTCGAACATGAAGTCGGCGCTCAGCACGCTGGGTTCGGCCGCCCGTCAGATCGACGGTCAGCTGAGCTTCACCAGCAAGCTGTCCGACGTGATCGAGAGCGGCATCGGCAACCTCGTCGACGCCGATCTGGCCAAGGAATCGGCGAAGCTTCAGGCCCTGCAGGTCAAGCAGCAGCTTGGTCTCCAGGCTCTGTCGAT
>NZ_SPDV01000049.1 GCF_004564275.1 Sphingomonas parva (ex Maeng et al. 2020) | reverse complement strand
TCACAAGCGCGTGCAGCGCCTCCGGCAGACCGACAATCTGCTGTGCATCACCGGGCGCACGTTCCGTCCGCCGACGACCGACAGCCGGCATCGTTTCAGCGTCTACCCCAATCTGGCGCGCAAGATGATGCCCACGGGCGCGAACCAGCTGTGGGTGGCCGACATCACCTACGTGCGGCTGGCGGAGGGTTTCGTCTATCTCGCCGTGATCCTCGACGCCTGGAGCCGCCGCGTGGTGGGCTGGGCGCTGGCGGACCATCTCAAAGCTGACTTGGCTCTCGCGGCGCTCGACATGGCGCTCGCCGCCCGGGCGATCGCGCCTGGCGAACTGGTGCACCACTCTGACCGCGGCATCCAATATGCCTGCACCGCCTATGTCGAGCGCCTCACCGCGGCCGGGATCCAGCCGAGCATGAGCCGCGCCGGCTGCCCGTGGGACAACGCCATGGCGGAGAGCTTCATGCGCACGCTGAAGCGCGAGGAGGTCGACGGCCGCTGCTATCGCGATCAGGCCGACGTCGAGGCGCGGATCGCCATCTTCCTCGAGGAGGTCTACAACCGCCAGAGACTGCATTCCGCCCTGGCCTACCGGTCACCGGCGGCATTCGAACGCGACAATCGATTGCTATCGGCTCCGCCGCATGCGGCGCAGCCGATAGCGGTAGGCACAACAATCTGTGTCTAAGCTTTTTGTCTCACCGAGGGGGTGCACTCCAACTGGATCCTCCCCTGCAAGGGGAGGGGGACCGCGCGGAGCGCGGTGGAGGGGGGCCCGAGACCCGTACGGATCCTCGGGCGGCAGCGCGGCGCCGGTGCCGTCGTTCCACGCGAAGAGAGCGGAGGGGATGAAGTTCGCGAAGGGGCGTGTTCTCGCACGGCGGTGGGGCTCGGAGGCAGCCTTTCCGCACGACGCCACGAAGAGCACGAAGCCACGAAGAGGCGTGCTCCATCTGCGCCGCGCCGCTTTCTCCCGGAGACCCCGGCCTTCGCCGGGGTAACGGCTTGGAGAGCCCCTCCAGTACACGTCATCCCGGCGAACGCCGGGATCTCAGGGAGAATATGCACCGGCGGCTGTGGGAGCCGCTTTGACGGACTGGCCACGTTCGCCTTCGGCGCGGATGACGTGGGCCGCGATGCCCCCGGCATCGCTCCGCCCTGCTGCGCAGGCGGACCCGCGTCCGCCTTCGCCTTCGGCTCGGATGACGCGGGCCGCGATGCCCCGGCATTGCTCCGCCCTGCTTCGCAGGCGGACCCGCGTCCGCCTTCGCCTTCGGCTCGGATGACGCGGGCCGCGATGCCCCCGGCATCGCTCCGCCCTGCTTCGCAGGCGGACCCGCGTCCGCCTTCGCCTTCGGCTCGGATGACGCGGGCCGCGATGCCCCCGGCATCGCTCCGCCCTGCTGCGCAGGCGGACCCGCGTCCGCCTTCGCCTTCG
>NZ_SPDV01000048.1 GCF_004564275.1 Sphingomonas parva (ex Maeng et al. 2020) | reverse complement strand
CGCGGCATCGAGCCGCACATCCCGGTCTTCGACAAGTCGCGTCGCACCGACGGCACCTTCAGCCGCGAGGCATTCGTCTACGACCGCCAACGGGACGAATATCGCTGCCCGGGTGGCAAGCCGATGCGGACCAGCGGCACGCTCGTCAACGACGGCGCCACTTTGCTCTATCGCGCCAGCAAGCTCGACTGCGACAGCTGCGGCTTGAGGGCGCAATGCTGTCCCAACGAGCCCGCCCGCAAGCTACCGCGCTCGATTCACGAAGGCGCTCGCGACATGGCCCGCGACCTGTCGCAGACCGACGCCTACCTGACCTCCCGGCGTGAGCGGAAGAAGGTCGAGATGCTGTTCGCGCACCTCAAGCGGATCCTGAAAGTGGATCGGTTGCGGCTGAGAGGACCAAATGGAGCGAAAGACGAATTCCTCCTCGCCGCCACCGCCCAGAACCTCCGCAAGCTGGCCAAGCTGCTCCCGGAGGCGTCACCGGCGAGGGCGGGGTGATCCCGCTCAGCCGTGCTCGCGCTCAACCGCAGCAACGTCCGCTCTTGTCAGTAGCAGACGTTTTTCAACACTATCGATCCTGTGCGGTCATTGCCAAACTGCCCCTAGAGATCGCTGATGTTTCCCGATTGGATCAAGCCTTGGATCTGGCTCTGTCTCGCCGTCGGCCTGCTTGTGCCGTTGGTCATTCGGAAGAGAAGTAAACTGTGGGGTGAGCCTGTGCAGCGTGACCAGCGGCCGGTGCGATTCTGGCTTAGCCTCGGCGTTGGATCCATTCTCGCAGCAGGCAGCTTCTACGATTGGGTTCTGGAATACCCCAGCAATGACGCCGAACAGCAAGTGAAGCACTGACCGTGGCTGGTGCAGGGCGTTGAAGTCCATGACACCGGCAGGTGAAAATGTTGGGTTCCCACCCCGGGCCGTCCTTCCCGAGCTGATTGCAGGCGGGCGGCGCGGCTATCCGCTTCTCTGCAGCATAGTGACGAGTGAAGATGATCGTGAGTCACCGGTCACGTATGACGAGGTGGAGTGGAAGGCGGACATTGGCAGCCTCGGTTCACCCGTTTAGCCTGAGCCGATGCCGTTCGACCACCTGCTCTCCGCACATAAGCAGACCCTTTGGCTGGCGCCGGTGGTCGGCTCTTACCTGTGTCTTTCTTCGGTTGGGCTGCTGAGGCAGGGGGAGAGCCGACGGCTCACCGCGGATCTGCGGGACCATCCAGGCGCCATGCACGCCGTGGGCGCGATCGCGTTCTTCGTGGGGGCAGCGCTTCTTTCCCTGCACCGGCATTGGGCAACGCCCCCGGAAATCGCTGTGAACCTCGTGGCGATCTGGTGGACGTTCGAGGGTGCCGGCATGCTCCTCGAGCCGGAACGCCTGCGCTCTCGGTTCGCACGCAGCGAAGCCGCGAAGCAGTTGCGCGTCGCCAGCCTCGTCAGCATTCCGCTCGGCGTCTATCTGCTACTCGTCGGACTGCTTGGCCGCGCGACCTGATGGCGCAGCAATGTGATCCGGCGGCATAGGTCCGAAGCGCCAGTGTATGCTTTGAGTCGTTGGCCGCCGATCGAAGGAGCACCCGGGGAATGTCGGCTTCTTATGCCATCCCCGTTGCGCCGCTGGTGCCGGGTGTCGGACTCGAACCGACGACCTACCGCTTACAAGGCGGTTGCTCTACCAGCTGAGCTAACCCGGCGCGGGCCTTTCCATGGGTGAGAATCGCCCAAAGGTCCAGACTTGGGGCGTCGCTTTGCTGGCGGCCAGTTCTTCCCCCAGCCGAGCGGATACCCTAGGGGGGTATCATGGCGCACCTGTCCGACAATGCCGATCTGCTCGCCCGCGTGCGGCGCGTCGCGGGCCAGCTCAACGCGGTCGAGCGCGGCCTCGCCGGCGGCATGGATTGCGCCGACCTGCTCCAGCTCGTCGCCGCCGTGCGCGGCGCGGTCGGCACCCTGATGGACGAGATCGTCGCCCGGCATCTCGAGGAGCATGTCGCCCGACCGGGCCTCACCGACGCCGAACGGAGCCAGGGCGCGGCCGAGGTGATGGCGGCGGTTCGCCGCTACGCGCGTTAGGAACGGCGATGAGTCCTCACGATCTGATCGCTGCTGCGGACGGCGCGCACGACCACGATTTCCTCGGCGCCGGCCATGACGACAACGCGCGGCGGACGCGCTGGGTCGTCCTGCTCACCGCGGCGATGATGGTCGGCGAGATCGTCGCCGGCTACGCCACCGGCTCGATGGCCTTGCTCGCCGACGGTTTCCACATGGCGACCCACGCCGGCGCGCTCGGCGTCGCGGCACTCGCCTATCGCTACGCGCGGCGCCATTCGGGCAGCGCTCGCTACAGCTTCGGCACCGGCAAGGTCGGCGATCTCGCCGGCTTCGCCTCCGCCCTGGTGCTCGGCATGGTGGCGCTCGGCATCGCCCTAGAATCGGCGCTGCGCCTCGCCAGCCCGACCCGCGTCGATTTCGGCGACGCGACGCTCGTCGCTATGCTCGGCCTCGCCGTCAACGTGGCGAGCGCATTGCTGCTCTCGGGCGGCCACCACGGCCACGCGCACCACGATCACGATCACGATCACGATCACGACCATGATCACCACCACCGCAGCCATCACCATCACGGGCGCGACAACAATCTGCGGGCCGCCTACCTCCACGTGCTGGCCGATGCGCTGACCTCGGTGCTCGCGATCGGCGCTTTGCTCGCCGGCCGCTTCCTCGGCTGGGTGTGGCTCGATCCGGCGATGGGCATCGTCGGCGCCCTGGTCATCGCCCGCTGGTCGCTGCACCTGCTGCGCGACACGTCCTGCGTGCTGCTCGACGCGTCGGATCCTCGCCTGGCCCAGGAGATCCGCGCGCGCGTCGAGGCGCCGGGCGACGTCCGCGTGACCGATCTCCACGTCTGGCGCGTGGGGCCGGCGGCGCAGGCGGCGATCGTCGAGGTGAGCGGCTCGGCGAGCAGCGAGGCGATCCGGGCACGGCTGCGCCCGCTCGGCGCTATCGCCCATCTCACCGTCGCGATGCGTTGACCGCCTGAGTCAGAAGAGCTCCACCCGGTCCGTCCCGAAGCGCAGCCGCGCCGTGAGTAGGGCGCGGAACTCGTTATAGCCGCCCCGACCCGGGAAGAAGGCGTGGAAGAAGAGCTGCGGCGTTCCGTCGGGGCCCTGCGCCACCGAGGCGTGGCCCGGCGCGATCCAGTCGCGCCCGGAGCGAAGCACCGGCTCGGGCTGTTTCTCATACGGCCCGAGCGGATGATCGGCGACCGCGACGCCGATGCCGTAGGACGGGCTGGTGAAGTCGTTGCCGGCGTAGAACAGCCAGTAGCGGCCTTGCTGGCGGGTCACCCACGGCCCCTCGATCAGATGGCCCTCCCACGGCAGGTCGTTGGTCAGCACCGTCTGCGGTTCGCCGAGCAGCGCGGCGCCGTCGGGCGCCAGCCGCTGGGCGAGGATCGGGGTGCGCATCGCGGCGGCGATCGCCTCGGCGCCGGGGCAGCGTTCCAGCACGTCGCGGACGTGCGGCCAGGAGGCGAGCGCGGCGCGGATCAGCGGCTGCATCAGGAAGAAGCGCTCCATCGGCCGCCGCGTGTCGGCCCAGGGCTTCACCGCGGCCGCGAAGGCGGCGGTCCGGCGGTCCTCCTCGCTGTCGAACAGGCGCGCGATCAGCGCGGGGCGCTCGCGCAGCAGCCCGGCGAGGGGACGCGGCCAGTGGCTGTTGGTGTCGTGCTTCCAGAAGAGGTAGGGCGCGCCGTCGCCGTCGACGAAGATGTGGGCGTCGATCACGGTGCCGCCGAGCAGCGGCCGGCCGAGGTCGCTCCAGGGGCCCCAGGGATGAGGGCTCTTCGCCAGGCCGATCGACAGCACGTTGTCGCGGTCCCGGGCGGTGTAGGTCAGCCAATATTCGTCGCCGACCCGGGCCATCTCCGGCGCCCAGAAATCGCCGATCTGCCGGCCGTGGGCGGTCCAGGCGGGCGCCGCGCCTTCGGGGAAGACGAAGCCGATCGGCTCCCAGGCGTCGAGATCGGCGGACCGGAGCAACGGGAAAGCGTCCGGCGCATCGTTCGAGGTCGCGACCAGGACATAGCCCTCATCGGTCTTCAGCACCGCCGGATCGCCATAGCCGCACAGGATCTGCGGCGAGAGATTCTCGGTGATCAGCGGGCGCCAGGGCGGATCGTCGCCGTCGTGGCGCGGCGGCTCGAACTGGCGGGGCAGGCGGGTGCCGAAGTCCCGTGCGAGCTCGGCGTAGAAGGCGTTGTAATGCTCCTGCTCGCCGCCCTCGATCCGATAGGTATGCGGCTCGCCTTCGCTCGGCGTCACCACCAGGCGGGTGCCGCCGTCCTCCTCGCTGGCGTCGACGCGGAAACTCGGGCTCTGGCTCATCGGCGGCTCACTCGCGATCTCGGACGGGCGGACTGCTTCCAATGCCGCTGCGGACGCGAAGTTGCCGGTGGTTGCCAGAAGATGCGAGGCCCGCCGCGATGTCTCGGGGCGGGCCTCGGTCGGTCAGGCGAAGCGCTCGGCGATGCCGCCGCCCTCGAGCTTCGGATCGGGTCCATATTCGTTCGGCCCGCGCGTTCCGTCGCTGGCCAGGAACACGATCAGGATGATCGAGCCGACGATCGGTATGAGGCTGATCAGCAGCCACCAGCCGGACCGTCCGGTATCGTGCAGGCGGCGAATGCCGACCGCGATGCCGGGGATCAGGAAGGCGACCAGCAGCAGCAGGGACAGCACCATCTCGATCAGGTCACCGAGAATGGTTCCCAGGATCCCGACGGCGAAATTGGCCGCGAGCATCAGCAGGAAGAACATCCAATATTCCTTGCGGCGCGAGCGGCCGCTGAACTCTGCGTAGCGCTTGAGAGGTAGAAGAGCCCATTCCATGGAATTTCCCCCAAAGTTGTGTGTCCCCGGCAGCAGTGTTGCCCAGAATGACGGCCTTGGCAACGTGAGTCATCGCGACGGTCACAGGACGCCGAACGTCCAGCCTTCGGTCCGGGCGAGCGCGGGGGTGAGCAGGGGAGGCTGCCAGTAAGCGCGGTCGCCGGCGATCGCGCGCAGGCCCGCGGCGGCGATCAGCACGTCGGTCTCGTGATCGCTGGGATCGGCGGCGAGCCGGGTCGGCCGGCTGCCGAGCCCGCGCAAGGCCAGGTTGAGGTCGGCGCGGGTGCGGACCTTGCGGCCGCTGAGCCCGGCGAGCCGGATGAAGACGCGGGTGTAGATCTCGACGACCAGGCTGCCGGCGTCGGGAAGGAGATCCGTGCGGGCGTCCCCGGTAAAGTCGAAGGGCCAGACCGGGACCCGTCCCTCCAGCCGGTGCAGGAGGCGCATGCCGGCATAGCTCGCCTTGGCGACCTGCGCCGCGCCGACCGCGTCGTAGAGGGTCGAGGCCTTGCCGCCGCCGGTCGCATTGAACGCATGCTCGCACACCCGGTGGTGCAGGAAGTTCGCCTTCACGCCGTCGGCCGCGCCGAAATAGAAATGGCGGCGATGGTGCTGCTCCATGAAGCTGGCGGCGCCGAGATCCTCGTCGTCGCAGAGACGGTCGACATAGGCCCAGAGCGCCTTCGCGTCGGCCGGCGGCGCGGTCTCGCCCGGGAAATAGGCGCCCCGCTCGGCGATCGGCGGCGCGTAGCTGAAGTCGAAGCCGTAGAGGGTGGGGGCCTCCCCCGCCGTCTCGAGCAGCCAGTCGAGCACCTCGCTGCGCGACCAGACGTGGCCGGGCCGGACCAGCCGCGGCGCTTTCTCGCCCGCGTCGCACCAGGCGATTGCGATGCCCTTGTGCCTGCGGCCCTTCGCGCCCGACCAGTCGATCGCGGCGAAGCGGGCGAAACGCGGCGGCGCTTCCGGGTCGCGGCTCAGGGCCGCTCTCCGAAGCCGGCGCGCTGCGCCTTGCTCGCCCGGTCCCACCAGGCGCGGGTGATCACCGTCTCGATCCGCTCGCGCTCCGGGCTGCCGTAGCGGACCAGCACGGCCGGCCAGCCGCGATAATGATCGGTCTCCCAGAAGGTCCCGGGATCGGTCTCGATCAGCATCTCCTTCTCCGGGAGCGGCGCCGCCACGGCAAAGCTGCCCGCCTCGCGCCCCGGATAGAGAAACGCCTTGCTGCGCAGCTTGACCGCGGGGCGGCCCCAGGAGGTCGAGAGCTCTGTCTCCGGCAGGCCGAGCGCGAAGGCGATGACCTCGTCCCAGCTGTCGAAGGCGGCCATTCCCGCTACTTCCCGAGCTCGGCGCGCCGCGCGTCCCACCAGGCGAGCCGCTCGGCGATCTTGCGCTCGAAGCCGCGGTCGACCGGGCGATAGAATTCCTGCCGCTCCATCTCCTCCGGCCAGTAATCGTCGCCGGAGAAGCCGCCCTCGGCATTGTGGTCGTACTGATAGTTCCGGCCGTAGCCGATGTCCTTCATCAGCCGGGTGGGCGCGTTGAGGATCGTCCTGGGTGGCATCAGCGAGCCGGTCTCCCGCGCCGAGCGCCAGGCTTCCTTCTGCGCGACATAGGCCGCGTTCGATTTCGGCGCCGTCGCGCAATAGAGGCAGGCCTGGACGATGGCGAGCTCGCCTTCGGGAGAGCCGAGGAAGTCGTAGGCGTCCTTGGCGGCGAGGCACTGGACCAGGGCCTGCGGGTCGGCGAGGCCGATGTCCTCCGAGGCGAAGCGGGTGATCCGGCGGAGCACGTAGAGCGGCTCCTCGCCGGCGGTGAGCATACGGGCGAGATAGTAAAGCGAAGCCTGCGGGTCGGAGCCGCGCATCGATTTGTGGAGCGCCGAGATGAGATTGTAATGGCCCTCGCGATCCTTGTCGTAGACCGCCACCCGGCGCTGCAGCAGCGCCGACAGGCCGGCGGGATCGAGCAACTCCTCGAGCTCGATCGAGAACAGCGTCTCGGCCTGGTTGAGGAGGAAGCGGCCGTCGCCGTCGGCGGTGGCGACGAGCGCGTCGCGCGCGTCCGGGGTGAGCGGCAGCGCCCGTCCGACCAAATCCTCGGCGCGGGCGAGCAGCTGGCCGAGCGCCTCGGGCCCGAGCCGGTTGAGGATCAGCACCTGCGCCCGCGAGAGCAGAGCGGCGTTGAGCTCGAACGACGGATTCTCCGTGGTCGCGCCGACGAGCACGACCGTCCCGTCCTCGACATAGGGAAGGAAGCCGTCCTGCTGGGCGCGATTGAAGCGATGGATCTCGTCGACGAACAGCAGGGTCTGCTTGCCGATCCGCGCGAACTCGCGCGCCTCGGCAAAGACCTTCTTGAGGTCGGCGACTCCGGAGAAGACCGCGGAGATCGCCACGAAGCGCATGCCCACCGCGTCGGCGAGCAGGCGGGAGATCGTCGTCTTGCCGGTGCCGGGCGGTCCCCACAGGATCATCGAGGCGAGCCGTCCAGCCGCCACCATCCGGCCGATCGCGCCGGCCGGGCCGGTCAGGTGGTCCTGCCCGACCACCTCGTCCAGGCTGCGCGGCCGCAGCCGGTCGGCGAGCGGCGCGCTGTCCGGCACGGGCGGCGGCGGCGGCGAGGGTTCGTCACTGGCGAAGAGATCGGCCACGGCCAGCCTCTAGACTGCGGGCGCGCGGCGGGGAAGCGGCGGCGGCGAGGCCGCGGCCGGTTCGCCACGCGAAAGAGCCGCGGTCGCCCGAAAGGCGCCGCGGCTCGCTCCCCTCGAAGTGTCGGCGCCCCGGGAAGATACGCCCCCGAGGCGCCCAAGATCGCGGAAAGGGAGAAATCGCGATCTTACTGCTGGTTGGCCTTCACGTCGGCGTCGTCGATCGCCTCTTCCTGCTCCTGGCCGTTCTCGCGGATCGCCTCGGCATTCTCCTCGAGCGCGTCGGCAGCGGTTTCGTTCGACATGTTGTCGGCCGCGGCCTCCATGTTGTCGGCGACGGCGTCCGCATTGTCGGCGACGTTGTCGCCCAGGCTGTCGTCACCCTGGCCGCCGCAGGCGGCGAGAGCGAGGAGGCTGGCGCCGACGGCGGCTTTGAGCATGAACTTCATTTCTGTCCCCTTGTTCAAACTTGGCAAAAGGACGCCCTGCCTCTCGCGAGGCGGGGCGTCCGAGGGAGTCCCGCGTGACCATTGGGGACTACCGTTGCGGCAACGTATTAATCCACTTTAGGTTCCAAATGGAGGGAACCCTGCTGCTCTTCCTGCGTAACCAAGGGCTTGGAGAGGCGGTGTTGCGCATGCCAACTTACCCGGCACGGATCATTCCCGGAGAGGACGGGCTCGTGCTCGTGACCTTCCCCGACGTGCCGGAGGCGGTCGTCTGCGGTCCCGGCGAGGAGGCTGCGCTCGAGCGCGCGGCGGGCGTTCTCGACGTCGTGCTGTCCGGCTATGCCGCGGAGGCGCGGCCGATCCCGGAGCCGTCCGACATTTGCGGCGCGCCGATGGTCAGCACCTACCGCTTCGGCCGCGCGGTGGGCCCGCTGTGGTAGATCGTCACGCTCCTCGAGAAGGGCGAGCTATCGTATCTCGGCGAGATCGATGCCGCGGGTCTCGCGGGCGAGGAGGGCGGTGACGCCGCTGACCAGGCAGGCGGCCGCCACGTAGATCGCGACCGGGGTCGCCGACCTTGTCTCCTGGTAGAGCGCGAGCGCGATGATCGGCGCCAGCGAGCCGGCGACGATCGAGGTCAGCTGATAGGCGATCGACACGCCGGAATAGCGGATCCGGGTGGGGAACAGCTCCGAGATGAAGGCCGCCTGCGGCCCGTACATCGCGCCGTGCAGGACGAGCGCCACGGCGATCGCCGCGACGATCGCCGCCATGTCGCCGCTGGCCAGCATCGGGAAGAAGGCGAAGCTGAACGCCGCCAGGCCGAGGCCTCCCAGGGCATAGACCGGCCGCCGCCCGATCCGGTCCGAGGCCCAGGCGAAGAAGGGGATGGTGAAGAAGTGGACGGCCGCGCCGATCAGCGTGGCGTTGAGCGCGGTGCCGCGGTCGAGCTTGGCGACCTCGGTGAGGTAGGTCACCGAGAAAGCGGTGATGATGTAATAAGAGATGTTCTCGCCGAGCCGCAGGCCGGCTCCGATCAGCACGCCTTTCGGACGCTCGCGGATCACGTCGATCGCCGGGACCTTGGCCAGGCTCTCGGCTTCGTTCGTCGCGTCGGTGAACGTCGCGCTCTCGGCGACCGAGGTCCGGATCCACCAGCCGACCAGCACGAGCACGGCCGAGAGCAGGAACGGTATCCGCCATCCCCAGGCGACGAACTCCGCCTCGGTCTGCGCGGCGGCGAGCAAAGCGAGCACGGCCACGGCGAGGAGGTTGCCGGCCGGTACCCCGGCCTGGGGCCAGCTCGCCCAGAAGCCGCGCCGCCGGGCGTCGCCATGCTCGGCCGCGAGCAGCACCGCGCCGCCCCATTCGCCGCCGACCGCGAAACCCTGGACGAGGCGGAGCACGATCAGCGCGGCAGGGGCCCAGATGCCGATCGCCGCATAGGTCGGCAGGAGGCCGATCAGCGTGGTCGCGGCGCCCATCAGGATCAGGCTCAGCATCAGCAGCCGCTTGCGCCCGATCCGGTCTCCGAAATGGCCGAAGACGATACCGCCGACCGGCCGCGCGACGAAGCCGAGCGCGTAGGTGGCGAAAGCGAGGAGGGTGCCGGTGAGCGGATCGAACGACGGGAAGAACAGCCGGTTGAAGACGATCGCGGCGGCGTAATTGTAGAGGAAGAAATCGTACCATTCGATCGTGGTGCCGATCAGGCTCGCCACCACCACCCGCCGGAGCGGCGTCCTCGCTCCCGTCCCCGCCGTCTCCGCCTCGCCCGCCATTGTCCCCCTCCCGTCTTTCCGCCGGTGCTAGCGCGGCGCTGGGTCGCGCTTCAAGCGCGGGGCGGTGAACCGGATGGCGTCCCGTCGGTTGGAACCTCCGGATCGAGGAGAGACGCATGCAGGAACCAGAGGAGAAGCCGAACACCGGCAAAAGCGGCGAGGCCGGCTCCCGGCCGCAGAAGGCGGGCGAGGGCGGGACGACGCGCTTCGGCATGGAAGACGGCGACAACACCGATGTCCCCGCCACCGGCCAGGGGGCCGAGACGGACGAGGCGGCGGCACGCGCGTCCTGACCGGCCGCGCCGCCGATGCCTCCGGCGGGCGGCGCGTTTGCTACATGTGACACACAAAACCGATCCGCGCGCCATTCGTCTGTGACCTCGCGGCGGCAAATCGGATGCACGAGCCGGCGACGGCGCATTCGAGGAGCAAGACGATGTCGATCAGGACCCTGAGCTGCGCGTGCGCGGCCCTTCTGTTCAGCGGGATTTCGGTGGCGATGGCCGTCGGCCCGGCCGCCGCCCAGCCGGTGGTGGTGACCGCCAGCCGGGAAGCGCCGGCGGTGCGCCGGGTGAGCTATGCCGATCTGAACCTGGAGACCGAGGCCGGCCGCAAGGCGCTGAACGGGCGGATCCGCCGTGCAATCAGCTTCGTCTGCGGCGACCGGACGACGCTGCAGCTGCGCGAGGCGCGCGAGCAGCGCGACTGCGCGCGGTCGGCTCGCAGGAGCGCCGTGGCGCAGCTCGCCGCAGTCGGCGAGGGCGCCGGCCCGTCGCAGGCCGTGCTGATCGCCTCCGCCCGATAATCGCAGCCGCCGACCGCCGCCCGATCAGGCGAAGCGGTCGGTGGCCTGGACGAGCGCGTCGAGGATGCCCGGCTCGTTGTAGCTGTGGCCGGCGTCCGGACTGATGCGGAGCTCGGCCTCGGGCCAGGCGCGGTGCAGGTCCCAGGCCGTGCGCGGCGGCGTGCAGGCGTCGTAGCGGCCCTGGACGATGACGCCGGGAATGTCGTTCAGCCGCCCCGCGTCGCGGATCAGCTGGCCTTCCTCCAGCCATCCCTGGTGGACCATATAATGGTTCTCGATCCGCGCGATCGCCTCCGCGAAGCGGTCCGCGGTCACCGCGCTGACCAGCCCCGGATCGGGGAGCAGGCGGACGGTCGAACCCTCCCAGCGGCTCCAGGCGCGCGCAGCGGCGCGCCGCGTTTCGGCATCGTCGCTGGTCAGGCGAGTGCGATAGGCGGCGACGAGATCGCTGCGTTCGGGCTCGGGGATCGGGGCGACGAAGTCTTCCCATGCGTCCGGGAACAGCGCCGAGGCGCCGTCCTGGTAGAACCAGTCGATCTCCTGCCGCCGCATGGTGAAGATGCCGCGCAGGATCAGCGCCTCGACCCGATCGGCATGGGTCTGGGCATAGGCCAGAGCGAGGGTGGATCCCCAGCTGCCGCCGAACACCAGCCAGCGCTCGACGCCGAGCATCACGCGAAGCCGTTCGATGTCCGCCACCAGGTGCCAGGTCGTATTCGCCTGGAGGGACGCATGCGGGATCGAGCGGCCGCAGCCGCGCTGATCGAAGAGCAGGACGTTCCAGCGGTCCGGATCGAACAGGCGGCGGTGATCGGGGCTGCAGCCGGCTCCCGGGCCGCCGTGGAGGAAGACCGCCGGCTTTCCGTCGGGATTGCCGCATTGCTCCCAGTAGAGATTGTGTCCGTCGCCGACGTCGAGCAGGCCCCAGCGATGGGGCTCGATCGCCGGATAGAGGGTCCTGCTCAGAAGCTCATCTCGTCATAGACGTGGGAGACGTCCCGCGCCCATGCGCCGTGATAATGGTTGAGCAGCACCTCGGCCGGGGTGGTGCCGCGGGCGACGACCTCGCGCAGCGGCCCCAGGAAGCCGCTTTCGTCGTCGCCGGCGGCGTTGAGCCGCGCCCGCGCCTTGAGACCGTGCTCGGCGATGTCGAGGATCCGCCCGCCGAGCTCGCGCAGGCTCTCGCCCTCGGGGGTCTGCGCGTTGAGGCCCAGCTTCGGCACGGAGTCGCGGAGCGCCTGCCGCCCCTCGAGCGACCACTGCTTGACTTCGTCCCAGGCGGCGTCGAGCGCGCCCTGATCGTAGAGCAGGCCGACCCACAGCGCGGGGAGCGCGCAGATCCGGTTCCAGCGGCCGCCGTCGGCGCCGCGCATCTCGAGGAAGCTCTTCAGCCGAACCTCGGGAAAGGCGGTGGAGAGATGGTCCGTCCAGTCGGAGAGCTTCGGCTTCTCGCCGGGCAGAACGGGAAGCTCGCCCTTCAGGAAGTCGCGGAACGACAGGCCGGCGGCGTCGATGTAGCGGCCGTCGCGGTAGACGAAGTACATCGGCACATCGAGCGCATAGTCGAGATAGCGCTCGTAGCCGAAGCCGTCCTCGAACACGAACGGCAGCATCCCGGTGCGGGCGGGATCGGTGTCGGACCAGATGTGGCTGCGATAGGAGAGGAAGCCGTTGGGCTTGCCCTCGGTGAAAGGCGAGCTGGCGAAGAGCGCGGTGGCGAGCGGCTGCAGCGCCAGGCCGACGCGGAACTTCTGCGCCATGTCCGCCTCGCTCGCATAATCGAGATTGACCTGGATGGTGCAGGTCCGGAGCATCATGTCCAGGCCGAGCGAGCCGACGCGCGGCATGTGGCGCAGCATGATCTCGTAGCGGCCCTTGGGCATCACCGGGAGGTCGGCGCGCGCCTTGTCCGGCCACATGCCGACGCCGAGGAAGCCGAGACCGAGCCGGTCGCCGACCGCCTTCACCTGGCTGAGGTGACGCGCCGCCTCGGCGCAGGTGAGATGCAGGTTTTCCAGCGGCGCTCCGGAGAGCTCCAGCTGGCCCGCGGGCTCGAGGCTGACGGTGCCGTCCGGACCCGCCAGCGCGATGACGTTGCCGCCTTCCTCGACCGGCGTCCAGCCGAACTCGGTGAGCGCGGTGAGCAGGTCGCGGATGCCGCCGGGCTCGTCATAGGAGGGCGCGCGATGATCGACGCGGCGATAGACGAACTTCTCGTGCTCGGTACCGATGCGCCACGCCGGCGCGTCCTTCTCGCCCTTGACGAACGGGGCGAGGAGATCGTCGCGGCTCTCGATCGTCGGATCGACGCGGGGGGCGGTGTCGGTACGGGTCGTCATCGCCGCCCCTCTAGCGGCGGCCGCGCCGTGTCGCCAGCGGCTTTCACCGGCGCGCCCCTTCGGGCCAGTCACCGGCCGTCGCCATCCAGACCGAGACAGCGGCAACAGCCGCCGTCTCGGCGCGGAGGATGCGCGGGCCGAGCGACACGCCGCGGGCCGCGGAGAGCGCGCGGACCGCCGCGCGCTCGTCCTGGGTGAAGCCGCCTTCGGGCCCGATCAGGATCGCCGCCTTGCCGGCGCCCTGCGTCGCCTCGACGAAGGGCACGCCGCCGGTCTCGTCGGCGAAGAGGAGCACGCGATCCTCCGGCCACGACTTCAGCACCGCGGCCAGCTTTTCGGGCGGATCGAGCCGGGGGAGGGCGGTGCGCTCGCATTGCTCGGCGGCCTCGATCGCATTGGCGCGGAGCCGGTCGAGGTTGAGGCGGTCGACGACCGTGCGCTGGGTGACGACCGGGAGCAGGCGGTCGACGCCGAGCTCGGTCGCCTTCTCGACGATCCAATCGATCGGCCCGCGCTTGACCGGCGCGAACAGCAGCCAGATGTCGGGGACCGGCTCGCGCGGCCGGAGGTGCTGCACCACCGTCAGCGTGACGCGCTTCCTGCCCGCCCCGACGACCTCGGCGAGCCACTCGCCGGTCACGTCGTCGAACAGCTTCACCTGCGCGCCCGCAGCGAGGCGAAGCACGTTGCCGAGATAATTGGCGGGTGCGCCGTCGAGCGTCAGCGCTGCGCCCTCGGCCAGCGGCGCCTCGACGAACAGGCGCGGCAGGCTTGCCGGCGGCCAGGCGGGTGTGGCGGCCATCAGCGGCGCGCCTCGACCGGCCAGTCGCGAGCTTGCCCCTCCACCGCACTTCGGCCGACGGCTGCTCCGCAGCCGGTTTCCGCTCTCGGCACGCCCCCGGCGTGCCGACCCGCCTGCACCCCCCTCCCCATCAGCCGTGCGGCTGACAGGGAGGACGCGCCGCGGCGACGTGCCATCCTCCTCCTCCCTGTCCGCGAAGCGGATGGGGAGGGGGACCACCCGCAGGGTGGTGGAGGGGCAAGGCCGCGTCCAATCCTCGACATCCAGCCTCTCTGTCGGCAAATGTCGGGCGATGGCAACTCCTCAGGACGAGATCGTACCGGATTCCGAGCGGCGCGGACTGATCGGCGTGCTCCCGGCGGGGCTGCGGCCCTATGGCTCGCTGATGCGGCTCGATCGGCCGATCGGCGCCTGGCTGCTGTTCTGGCCGGGGGCGTGGAGCGTCGCCCTCGCCGGGATCGGGCCGCGGGGTTTCTCGCTCATCCTGTGGCTGGCGCTGGGCGCCTGGGCGATGCGCGGCGCGGGCTGCGTCTACAACGACATCGTCGATCGCGATCTCGACCGCCAAGTCGAGCGCACCCGCCTGCGCCCGCTGGCCAGCGGGCGTGCGTCGCTGACCGGGGCATGGGTCCTGCTCGTCCTGCTCTGCCTGATCGGGCTCGTCGTCCTGCTCCAGCTTCCCCGCACCGCGCAGATCGTGGCGCTCGCCAGCCTGGCCCCGGTCGCCCTCTACCCCTTCATGAAGCGGATCACCTGGTGGCCGCAGGCCTGGCTCGGCCTGGTCTTCTCCTGGGCGGCGCTGGTCGGCTGGCCGGCCGTGACCGGTTCGCTCGCGCTCACCCCTTTGCTCCTCTACGCCGGCGCGATCTTCTGGGTGATCGGCTACGACACGATCTACGCCTTGCAGGATCGCGAAGACGACGCGCTCGTCGGAGTCCGCTCGTCGGCGCTGGCGCTCGGAGCGCATGCCCGCACCGGGGTGACGATCTTCTACCTTCTCGCGCTGGCTTTCTGGGCCGCCGCCCTGTGGCGCGAGCGGCCGGACGGGCTCGCCCTCGTGGCGCTGCTGCCGATGGCGGTGCACCTCCTGCACCAGGTCGCGACGCTGAAGCCGGAGGACGGCGACGACGCGCTCCGCAAGTTCCGCTCGAACCGGTTCGCCGGCCTGCTCATGTTCACCGCCTGCCTGGTGGTCGGCACTTCCTAGACTTTGCCGGCGGCGCACCCTAACTGCCCGCCATGCTGTCTCCATCCGAAGCCGAAAGCCGCGCCGCCGCCCTCGTCGAACGGGCGAAGAAGGCCGGTGCCGATGCCGCCGACGCCCTCTACATCGCCGACGCCTCGACCGGCGTCCAGGTCCGCCTCGGTGCGCTCGAGGATGTCGAGAGGTCCGAAGGCGAGGAGATCGGCCTGCGCCTGTTCGTCGGCCTGCGCTCGGCGAGCGTCTCCTCGTCCGACCTTTCCGACGAGGCGCTCGCCGCCTTGGTCGAGCGGGCCGCTGCGATGGCGCGCGAGGCGCCGGAGGATCCTTATTCCGGCCTCGCACCCGAGGACCGGCTGCTGCGCGAGCGCGGCCCCGACGTCGACGGCGACGACGGCCAGGATCCGTCCCCGACCGAGCTGAAGGCGCGGGCGCTCGAGACCGAGGATGCGGCGCGCAGCGTGGCCGGCGTCACCAACAGCGGCGGCGCGTCGGCGAGCGCCGGGCGCTCGGTCATCGCTTTGGCGACCAGCCACGGCTTCGTCCGCGGCTATTCGACCAGCGGCTATTCGGGCTCGGCGAGCGTCATCGCCGGCGAGGGCAGCGGCATGCAGCGCGATTATGCGCAGCACAGCGTGCGCCATTACGCCGATCTCGATGCGCCCGCCGAGATCGGCCGCAGGGCCGGCGAGCGCACAGTTGCCCGGCTCAACCCCGCCAAGCTGGCGAGCGGCGCGATGCCGGTCGTGTTCGATCCCCGCGTCGGCGCCAGCCTCGTCGGCCATCTGATCGGCGCGATCACCGGCTCCGCGATCGCGCGGCGTACCTCCTTCCTGCTCGGCCGCGAGGGCGAGCAGCTGTTCGACGAGAGCATCGTCATCCGCGACGATCCGCACCGCCCGCGCGGGCTGCGCTCGAAGCCGTTCGACGGCGAGGGCCTGCCGACCGCGCCGCGCAATCTGGTGGAGGGCGGCCGCGTGACCGGCTGGCTGCTCGACAGCGCCTCCGCCCGCCAGCTCGGTCTCGAGCCGACCGGCCATGCCAGCCGCGGCGTCGGCGGCTCGCCCGGCGCGAATGCCACCAATGTCCATATCGAGCCGGGCCGCCTCTCGGTCGAGGACCTGCTCGCCGACATCGGCCGCGGCCTCTACGTCACCGAGCTGATCGGCCAGGGCGTCAACCCGGTGACCGGCGACTATAGCCGCGGCGCATCCGGCTTCATCATCGAGAACGGCCGGATCGGCCCGGCCGTCGCCGAGATCACCATTGCCGGCAATCTGATCGACATGTTCCGCCGGCTGACCGCCGCCGACGATCTCGCGTTCCGCCGCGCCGTCAACGTGCCGACCCTGAGGGTCGAGGGCCTCACCGTCGCGGGGGCCTGAGCGATGCTCGCCGAGCTCTCCCAGATCGTCCGGGAGGCGGGGCGCATCGCCGCCACCCGCTCCGGCAGCGCCTTCCGGCGGTGGGAGAAGGCGCCGGGCAACCCGGTCTGCGAGGTCGATCTCGAGGTCGATTCGTTCCTGCGCGCGCGGCTCGCTGCGCTCGACCCCGACGCCGCCTGGCTCTCCGAGGAGACGGTCGACCGTCCCGAACGGATCGAGCACGCGCGGCTTTGGGTGGTCGATCCGATCGACGGCACCCGCGATTACATCCGCGGGCGCAGCGGCTGGGCGGTCTCCGTGGCCTTGATCGAGGATCGGGTGCCGGTGCTCGGCGTGCTCGATGCCCCGGCGCGCGGCGAGCATTGGGCGGCCGCGAGAGGCGCCGGGGCATGGCGGAACGGCGAGGCGCTGCGGGTCAGCGGCCGCCAGGGCCTCGCCGGCGCGCGGATCCCCTCCGACCAGCTCGCCGCGGCCGATGCCGATCTCGTACCGGTGCCGAAGCCGAACTCGATCGCGCTCAGGATCGGCCTGGTCGCCGCCGGCGAGGCCGACCTCGTCGCCACGACAAAATGGGGCTTCGAGTGGGACATCGCCGCCGCGGCGCTGATCGCCACGGAGGCGGGCGCGACGGTGACCGGCGCGCTCGGCCAGCCGCTCGCCTTCAACACCTATTCGGGCGAGGTGTTCGGGGTTCTCGCCGCGACTCCGGGCATCCACGCCGCTGCCGCCGAGCGCATGCGGCAGCGCGCCCTTTCCGTCCTGTAGACCGCGCGCCGACGCGCCGGTTCGCGCCAGGCCGATCGGCGGGACCCGCCTCGTCGCACCAACCCGCGGCTTGGTAGCGGATCGCTGGCGCCCCTTCGACTTTCCTCTGGAAAGAGAGTAAGTTCCCAGGCGGAGGCGCGCGATGAAGCTGATCCGGTCGTCCGCGGCACTGATCGGTGCCGCCTTGCTGATCTCCCCGCTTGCCGGCCAGGCGCCCGCGCCGGTTGCCGCGCCTGTCGCCGGGGTCGACGCGCCCGACACCGTCATCGATTTCGGCGCCGATGCCTTCGCCCGAATGACGGTCCCGGTCAGCATCGACGGGCGCGGGCCCTATCGCTTCATCGTCGACACCGGCGCCGAGCGCACGGTGATCGCGCGCGAGCTCGCCCGCCAGCTCGACCTCGGCGCCGGCCGCACGGCGCGGGTCCACAGCATGAGCGAGGTCAGCGAGGTCGGCACCGTCGTGATCCCGGCGCTCGAGGTGGCCGGCAAGATGGTGCGCGGCATCCATGCGCCGGCGCTGGCGCGCCGCCACCTCGGCGCGGAGGGGATGCTCGGCGTCGATTCATTGAAAGCGCAGCGGGTCTCGTTCGACTTCGTCCGCCAGAAGATGACGGTCACCCCGTCGACCCGACGCGAGGAGAAATGGGAGGACGACGGCATCGTCGTCACCGGCCGCAGCCGCTTCGGCCAGCTGATCCTGGTCGATGCCTCGGTGGACGGCCAGAAGGTCTGGGTGATCATCGACACCGGATCGCAGGCGACGATCGGCAACAGCGCCTTGCGCCGCAAGCTCGAGCGGAAGGGGCGCATGGGGCAGACCTACAAGGTGCAGCTGACCAGCGTCACCGGCGGCACGATCTCGGCCGATCAGGCGACCGCCCGGCGCATCCGGATCGGCGGGGTCGCCATGACCGAGATGCCGGTCGCGTTTGCGGACGTGCATCCGTTCCGCAAGCTCGACCTGATGGACCGGCCGGCGCTCCTCCTCGGCATGGACGCGCTGCAGATGTTCGACCGCGTTTCGGTCGATTTCGCCAGGCGCCGCGTGCGGATGCTCACCCCGGGCCGCTCGCAGCGGGGCATCCTCGGCCAATTCGCGATGGCCGGGCCGGCGGGCACGGCAGGCCGGGCCGTGCGCTGACCGCCCGCCCGATCAGCCGCCGACGCGCGGCACGCCGAGGCGCGGAATGTCGATCTTCGGGCAGCGGTTCATCACCACCTTGAGACCGGCCGCTTCGGCGCGCGCGGCGGCCTCCTCGTTGATGACGCCGATCTGCAGCCAGACCGATTTCGCGCCGGCGGCGATCGCCTCGTCGACCGCCTCGCCCGCTGCCATCGGCCGCCGGAAGATGTCGACCATGTCGATCGGCTCGCCGATCTGCGCGAGCTCGCGCCAGACATATTCGCCATGGACGTGCTCGCCGGTGATCTGCGGATTGACCGGCAGCACCCGGTAGCCCCAGTCCTGGAGGAACTTCATCACGCCGTAGCTCGGCCGGTCCGGGCGATCCGAAGCGCCGATCAGCGCGATCGTGCGGGTGCTGGCGAGCAGGTCGCGTATCTCGGCATCGGTGGTCAGCGGCATCGGCGTCTCCTCGGTAGCCCATCCTCCCTGTGGGCGAATCCCATGGGGAGGGGGACCGCCGTCGGAAGGCGGTGGTGGAGGGGCCGGATCTCTCTCGCGTCGTCCCGGCCCCTCCACCGCGCTACGCGCGGTCCCCCTCCCCATCGCCTGCGGCGACAGGGAGGATTTTCGACGTCAACGCGGCGCGGTCACTTCCGGTTCAAGCCTTCGAGCACCCGGGCGGCGAGCGCGGCGAACACGGCGGCGTCCTCGCCCTCGCCGGCGGCGGGCGGCGTGCCGGCATCGGAGGCGCGGCGGATCGAGAGGGTCAGCGGCACCCGGCCGAGGACGGGGACGCCCATCACGCCCGCAGCGGCTTCCGCGCCGCCGGCGCCGAACGGATCGGAGATCTCGCCGCAATGGGGACAGGCATAGCCGGACATGTTCTCGACCAGGCCGATGACGGGGACGTTGGTCTTGCGGAAGAGGTCGATGGCGCGGGTGGCGTCGATCAGCGCCAGGTCCTGCGGCGTCGAGACGATGACCGCGGCGCTCGGAGTCCATTTCTGGACGAGCGAGAGCTGGATGTCGCCGGTGCCCGGCGGCAGGTCGATCACCAGGATCTCGGTATCGCCCCAATCGCCGTCGATCAGCTGGCCCATCGCATTCGCCGCCATCGGCCCACGCCAAGCGAGTGCCTTGCCGCTCTCGACGAGCTGGCCGAGCGACAGCATCCTGACACCGTGGGTCTCGATCGGCACGATCCGGTTGTCGACCGAGTCCGGACGCTCGTGGCTGCCCATGATCTGCGGCTGCGAAGGCCCGTAGACGTCGGCGTCGACCAGCCCGACCTTGCGGCCGGCGCGGGCGAGGGCGATGGCGAGGTTGGCCGAGACGGTCGATTTGCCGACCCCGCCCTTGCCGCTGCCGACGGCCAGGATCGTCCGCTCGCGCTTGTCCGCGGTCATCGCGATGCGGACCTCGTCGGCGCCCGGCACGCCCGCGAGCGCGGCGCGGATGTCGCGCTCCAGCGCGGCGCGGCCGCTGGCGTCGAGCCCGGCGGCGTCGATCACGAGGCTGGCCTTGCCGTCCTTGAGGCGGGCCGACTGGATGCGCTCGCGGGCGCCGGGAACGCGATCGAGGGCGGAGAGAAGAGGGGCGTCGTCCTGGGTCATGGCGGGGCAGATAGGCGAGCCGGCTCGGCTTGCCACTGTTTTTCCGCGGGGGCGGTACCTATAAAGGCCTTCATGAGCAAAATCTTCGGGTGGGGCGCGCGTCTCGGCGCCATGTTCAACGAGAACCGCGGCGGCCCCTGGGGCCCTTCCGGCGGAGGCGGTTCCGGCTCGGGCGGCTCCGGCGGAGAAGGAGGGGGAGGGCCACGCAGCCCGTGGGGTGAGCCACCCCGCAAGCGTCGTCCCGGCCCCGGCAACGTCGCCTCGCTCGACGATTTCCTGAAGAAGAGCCGCCAGCGCTTCGGCGGCCGCCTGCCGCAGAACGACGGCCGCCCCTATTGGGCCTATGGCCTTGCCGTATTCGCCCTGCTCTGGATCGTGTTCACCAGCTTCCACCGCATCGAGCCGCAGGAGCGCGGCGTCGTCACCCTCTTCGGCGCCTACAGCCGCACGCTCGGCCCCGGCATCGGCTGGACGCTGCCGGCACCGATCGAGACCGTGCAGGAGATCGACATCGAGGAGATCCGCACGATCGACATCGGCTCGCCCGATCCGGCGCGCGAGAATCTGATCCTCACCGGCGACCAGAACATCATCGATCTTGCTTATTCGGTGCGCTGGAACATCAAGGATCCGCAGCTCTTCCTGTTCATGATCGAGGATCCGGAAGGCACGATCCGCGAGGTCGCGGAGAGCGCGATGCGCGAGATCGTCGCCAGCGTCTCGCTCGACGACGCGATCGGCGCCGGCCGCAGTGACATCGAGCAGCGCGTGTCGCTGCGCATGCAGCAGCTTCTCGACGGCTATGGCGCCGGCGTCCGCGTCCAGGGTGTCGCGATCAAGCAGTCGGATCCGCCGGCCGCGGTCAACGAGGCGTTCAAGGAAGTGACCGCCGCGCAGCAGCAGGCGCAGAGCTACATCAACGACGCCCGCGCCTATGCGCTGCAGCTCACCGCCAAGGCGCAGGGCGAGGCGGCCGCCTTCGACAAGGTCTACGCGCAGTACAAATTGTCGCCCGAGGTGACCCGCCGCCGCATGTATTACGAAACGATGGAAAGAGTGCTCTCCAAGGTGGACAAGACGATCGTCGAGGCGCCGGGCGTCACGCCCTATCTCGCGCTGCCCGAAATCCAGCGCCGCGCCCCGGCCCAGCCGCAGGCGCAGGAAGGAGCCGCCCGATGAGCCGCGCCCTGCGCAACCCGATCGCGCTCGCCTTCCTGGCCATCGCGATCCTGATCCTGCTCGGCAGCACCTTCGCCGTCGTCCCGGAGACGCGGCAGGGCCTGATCGTCCGCTTCGGCGACGTGAAGTGGATCCTCAACCCCTATCGGGCGAACGAGACGTTCGGCACCTCCAACGCCGGCCTGATCGCGCGCTGGCCGTTCATCGACCAGATCGTCTGGGTCGACAAGCGCATCCAGAGCGTCGGCATGGAGCGCCAGCTGGTCGTCTCCAACGATCAGCTGCGCCTCCAGGTCGATGCCTTCGCCCGCTACCGGATCGTCGATCCCTATCGGATGTACATCGCCGCCGGCAGCGAGGAGCGGGTCAGCGACCAATTGAAGCCGATCCTCGGCTCGGCGCTGCGCAACGAGCTCGGCAAGCGGCCGTCGGCCGCGCTGCTCAGCCCCGAGCGCTCGCAGCTGATGCAGAACATCCGCACCGCGCTCAACCGGGTCGCGCGCCAGTACGGCGCCGAGGTGATCGACGTCCGCATCAAGCGGACCGACCTGCCCGAGGGCGCGCCGCTCGATTCCGCCTTCCAGCGGATGCGCACCGCCCGCCAGCAGGAGGCGCGCTCGATCCAGGCCCAGGGCGCCAAGCAGGCCCAGATCATCCGCGCCGATGCCGACGCCGAGGCGGCCAACGTCTACGCCGAGGCGTTCGGCAAGGATCCCGACTTCTACGATTTCTACCGGGCGATGCAGTCCTACGAGACGACGTTCGTCAACAACAATGCGGAGGACAAGGGCCGCTCGAGCATCATCCTCTCGCCGCAGAACGAATATCTTCGCGAGTTCACCGGGCGCCGCTGATCGGCGGCGCCTGCTTATTCAATTCCGGTTCAGCCGCACCACATAGCTTGGCAAGCGACCCAGAAGACACCCCCGGGTTCCTGCCCGCCCGGGCAAATCCAAGAGGAGGATTCCCATAGTGCGTTACGTTTATGGCCTGACTGCCGCCCTGCTGATCGGCGGTGCGACCGCCACCCTCACGGTCGGACCCGTCGGCGCGCAGACCGCGCAGAACGAGCCGGGCACGATCGCTGCCGCGACCCCGCGACCGGGTGCGCCGATGAGCTTCGCCGACCTCGCCGCCCGCCTCCAGCCGGCGGTGGTCAACATCTCGACCAAGCAGAGCATCCAGGTGAGCCAGTCGCGCTCGCTGCCGCCCGGCTTCGAGGAATTCTTCCGCCGCTTCGGCGCTCCGGTCCCCGAGGGCGGCGACGAGCCGGTCACCCGCCGCGGCGGCTCGCTCGGCTCCGGCTTCATCATCTCCGCCGACGGTTATGTCGTCACCAACAACCACGTCGTCTCGCCGTCGAGCAGCGGCGCGACGGTCGAGCAGATCACCGTCACGCTCCCCGACCGCCGCGAGTTCGAGGCTGAGCTGGTCGGCCGCGACACCGCGTCCGATCTCGCCGTGCTGAAGATCAAGGGCAACAACCTGCCGTTCGTCCGCTTCGCCTCCGGTCCGGAGTCGGTCCGCGTCGGCGACTGGGTGGTGGCGATCGGCAATCCGTTCGGCCTCGGCGGCACGGTCACCGCCGGCATCGTCTCGGCGCTCCACCGCAACATCGGCGCCGGCCAGTACGATCGCTACATCCAGACCGACGCGTCGATCAACATGGGCAACAGCGGCGGCCCGATGTTCGACCTCAACGGCAACGTCGTCGGCATCAACACGGCGCTGATCTCCCCGACCGGCGGCAACGTCGGCATCGGCTTCGCGATCCCGGCCGATCAGGCCGCGCCGATCGTCGAGTCGCTGCGCGCCGGCCGCCGCCCGCAGCGCGGCTATATCGGCGTCAGCCTGCAGCCGCTGACCGAGGATATCGCGGAGTCGCTCAACCTGCCGAAGAACCGGGGCGAGCTGATCCGCGGCGTCACCCCGGGCGGCGCCGCCGCGCGTGCCGGCATCCAGCAGGGCGACGTGGTGATCACCGTCAACAACCAGCCGGTGACTCCCGACCAGTCGCTCGCCTATCTGGTGGCGAAGCTGCCCGTCGGGCAGCGCGTGCCGATCGAGCTGATGCGGGGCGGCGAGCGCCGCACCGTGACGGTGACGGTCGGCGAGCGTCCGACCGAGGAGGAGCTCGCCAAGCTCAACGGCATCGAGGACGAGACTCCGGTCGCCGAGACGCCCGAGAACGAGCAGTCGACCAGCCAGAGGTCGGCGCGCGAGAGCCTCGGCGTCACCGTCCAGCCGCTGACGCCGGAGATCGCCCGGTCGCTGCGCCTCAACGACGTCAATCTGCGCGGCCTCGTCGTCGCCTCGGTCAGCCCGTCGAGCGACGCGGCGCAGAAGCTCCAGCAGGGCGACATCATCCTGTCGATCAACCAGCGCGCGACCCGCACGCCGGACGAAGCGGCGGCGGCCGTCGCCGCCGCCCGCTCGGCCGGACGGAATTCGGTGCTGCTGCTCGTCCGCCGGGGCAACAACCCGCCGGTCTATATCGGCGTGACGCTCGCCCGCGCCCGCTGAGCCTGGCGTGGCGCCGGCCTCCCCGCCCCGAGCGGGCGGGGAGGCCGCGCTCCTCTTGCCGCACAACGCTTGCCGCCCGCTTCCCCTTGGGGAATACGGGCGGCAGTTCGTTTCGGCGGTGAAGGAGAGGCGGAGTGCGCGAGTCGATCGACAGCAGGGGCGCGGCGCTGCCCGAGCTCACCGTCCGGGGCGTCGCCCTCGGCGGTCTCATCACCCTCCTGTTCACCGCCGCCAACGTCTATCTCGGCCTGCGCGTCGGCCTGACCTTCGCCACCTCGATCCCGGCCGCGGTGATCTCGATGGCGGTGCTGCGCTGGTTCGCCTCGTCGAACATCCTCGAGAACAACATCGTCCAGACCGTCGCCTCGGCGGCGGGCACGCTGGCGGCGATCTGCTTCGTGCTGCCCGGCCTGGTGATGATCGGCTGGTGGCAGGGCTTTCCCTATTGGACGACGGCGCTGGTCACCTTCCTCGGCGGCGCATTGGGCGTGCTGTTCTCGATCCCGCTGCGCCGCGCCCTGGTCACCGATTCGCCTCTGCCCTTCCCGGAGGGCGTCGCCGCCGCCGAGGTGCTGAAGGTCGGCGAGGCGTCGCGCCAGGGCGCCGAGGAGAGCGGCAAGGGGCTGATGGCGATCGTCTCGGGCTCCCTGGTCTCGTCCGGCTTCGCCCTGCTCGCCGCGATGCGGATCACCGCGGCTGACGCGGCCGCCTTCTTCCGCATCGGCCCTTCGGTCACCGGCTTCAATCCCGGCTTCCAGTTTGCCCTGCTCGGCGCCGGGCATCTGGTCGGCCTATCGGTCGGCCTCGCCATGGGCCTCGGCCTGCTGATCGCCTGGGCCGTCGCCGTGCCTCTGCTCAGCGCGGCAGTGCCGGGCGGCGCCGGCATGGAGGCCGAGGCGCTCGCCACCGACGTCTGGGTCAACCAGGTGCGCTTCCTCGGCGCCGGCGTGATCGGCGTCGCCGCGGTCTGGACCCTGCTCTCGATCATCGGCCCGATCCTCCGCGGCCTCGCCGGCGCGCTCGCCGCCTCGCGGGCGCGGCGTGCCGGGCAGGGGGCGAGCCTGGCGCTGACCGAGCGCGACATGCCGATCGGCCTGGTCGCGCTCGGCACGCTCGCCGCGATGGTGCCGATCGCCTGGCTGCTGCTTGCCGAGCTCGGCGGCGCGGCGCCGGGGCGCACCGGGCTGGTGATCGCGCTCAGCCTGCTCTTCATCCTCGTCGCCGGCGCGTTCATCGCCGCGGTCTGCGGCTATATGGCCGGTCTGATCGGCGCCTCGAACAGCCCGGTCTCGGGCATCGGCATCCTCTCGGCGATCGGCTCGGCGCTGCTTTTGCTGTTCGTCGTCGGCGCCGGCGAGGGGGCCGAGGGCAGCCGTCCGCTGGTCGCCTACGCACTGATCGTCACCGGCATCGTGTTCGGCGTCGCCACCATCTCCAACGACAACCTCCAGGATCTGAAGACCGGCCAATTGGTCGGCGCGACGCCGTGGCGCCAGCAGGTCGCCTTGCTGTTCGGCGTGCTGTTCGGCGCCGCGATCATCCCGCCGGTGCTCGACCTGCTCAACCAGGGCTACGGCTTCGCCGGCGCGCCCGGCGCGGGACCGGACGCTTTGCCCGCGCCGCAGGCGGCGCTGATCTCGGCGATCGCGCAGGGCGTGCTCGGCGGCGATCTCGACTGGCGGATGATCGGCTACGGCGTGCTGCTCGGCATCGGTCTGATCGTGCTCGACGCGGGCCTCGGCCGCGCCGGCAAGACGCGGCTGCCGCCGCTCGCCACCGGCATCGGCATCTATCTGCCGATGTCGACGACCCTGATGGTGGTGGTCGGCGCGGTCGCCGGCTGGGTGTTCGACCGCCGCGCCGAGCGCGCCCGCGACCCCGAGGCGCGGCGCCGCCTCGGCGTCCTCGCCGCGACCGGGCTGATCGTCGGCGAGAGCCTGTTCGGCGTGCTGCTCGCCGGAATCGTCGTCGCCACCGGCAACGCCGCTCCGCTGGCATTGGTCGGCGAAGGCTTCCGCCCGTTCGCGGTCGGCGGCGGGGCGATCCTGTTCGCGCTGCTGGCTCTGTGGCTCTACCGCCGGAGCGAGCGGGTGGCGGGGTAGGACTTGGGTCGGCGGGAACCAGCGGCGGCCGCAGCCATTGCCGATCCGGGCGCCGGCGTGAGATCATTGCTGGGAAATCGAGCGAGGCGGCGATGAGCCTGGATGACGAGATAGTGCAGACTCCCGACGGCCCGATGACCTGGGCGCAGTGGAAGAAGAAGCACCCGATCCAGATCCCCTCGCGGCGCACGAAGGGGAAGAAGCTCCCGGTGAAGGTGAAGCGGTTCACAGACGAGACCTAGCGCGCGGCGAGTCAGCTTACGACCCATTCCGGACCTTCGACGTCAATTACGCTTGGTGCGCTGCCATAGGTAGGTGCCTACGCAAGCGGCCGTGATGACGAGGGGCGAAACAAGCATGATGAGGCCGAGACCGATGTTCGCACCGCTGCCGTCGGGATGCCATTGGTAGCTCACACCCTCCACCAGATAGTAGCCCCACAGCGTGAGCGTGAGGACAAGCCCGACGATCCAAGGCGCTTTCTTCTTTGTGCCGGTCACTGCCACGACGATAAAGGGAATGGAAACCGAGATCGCTTGCCAGATGAGGACCGTCCATTCCTCCGCGAGGTTCAGAGATCGCCCGGTGAGGAGCGAAAACGCAATGGCCGACCCGAAGGCGACGAGTGGCCCTATGACCAGCGCCATCAGGCATCCCGCGTTGTGTATCTCTTCGCTGTCGTCTGACGCCTGCTCCATGGGACCAACTTAGCTCTGCCTATGTCTGCAAACCACCCCTAGCTGACCTCCGCCGGCGCGTGGCTCCGGCGCGTTTGCGCTCGTCGGCGGCGCCTTTGCCGCTTGCGCGGCGCGCTCGACGAACGCCGATTTGTTCACGCAAAGACGCGAAGGCGCAAAGAGGCCGTGGCGCTGAAGGCGGCGGCGTGAAGCGACGGGTGGGAAAGGGGCAGGCTTCGCCTGCCCGGTGGCATTGATCATTTCACGCGCGGCGGCTGTGGCTGGAGTGCACCCCCTCGGTGAGACAAAAAGCTTAGACACAGATTGTTGTGCCTACCGCTATCGGCTGCGCCGCATGCGGCGGAGCCGATAGCAATCGATTGTCGCGTTCGAATGCCGCCGGTGACCGGTAGGCCAGGGCGGAATGCAGTCTCTGGCGGTTGTAGACCTCCTCGAGGAAGATGGCGATCCGCGCCTCGACGTCGGCCTGATCGCGATAGCAGCGGCCGTCGACCTCCTCGCGCTTCAGCGTGCGCATGAAGCTCTCCGCCATGGCGTTGTCCCACGGGCAGCCGGCGCGGCTCATGCTCGGCTGGATCCCGGCCGCGGTGAGGCGCTCGACATAGGCGGTGCAGGCATATTGGATGCCGCGGTCAGAGTGGTGCACCAGTTCGCCAGGCGCGATCGCCCGGGCGGCGAGCGCCAGCGATCGCCGCGAGAGCCAAGTCAGCTTTGAGATGGTCCGCCAGCGCCCAGCCCACCACGCGGCGGCTCCAGGCGTCGAGGATCACGGCGAGATAGACGAAACCCTCCGCCAGCCGCACGTAGGTGATGTCGGCCACCCACAGCTGGTTCGCGCCCGTGGGCATCATCTTGCGCGCCAGATTGGGGTAGACGCTGAAACGATGCCGGCTGTCGGTCGTCGGCGGACGGAACGTGCGCCCGGTGATGCACAGCAGATTGTCGGTCTGCCGGAGGCGCTGCACGCGCTTGTGATTCACCGCCCAGCCGGACTGGCGCAGCAGCGCCGTGATTCGGCGATAGCCGTAGAAGCGATGCTCGAGCGACAGGCGCTGCACCTCGTCGCGCACCGCCGTCTCCTCCCGCGCCGGCTGTGACGCCTGCCAGTGCCGGTAATAGCCGGCACGGCTGACGCCGGCCAAACGGCACATCCGTTCGATCCCA